>JBCAWZ010000052.1:0-21857 GCA_038534315.1 Pseudomonadota bacterium
CTTCCGGATCCAATTCTCCAAGCGTGAAGCTGACCGTGCGGGCGCGACCATCGCGGATCAAATCGACATTCACCGTTTTGCCAATGTCGGTCTCGGCAACGATCCGGCTCAACGCCCGAACATTCTCCACCGCTTTGTCGTCAAAGCGAAGGATGAAGTCGCCAATCTCAAAGTCCGATGATGCTGCGGGCCCGTCTTCATCGATTTGAGTGATGATCACACCATCGGCCGACGCGTCGCCATAGGCCGCGGCCAAATCGGCATCTGCATCTTGAATATTGACGCCAAACCATCCGCGGCGGGCTCGCCCGAACTCAACCAGCTGCTCAGAAACGCGCTCTGCCAAATTGGCCGGGATCGAAAAACCAAGACCAATCGATCCACCGGTCGGAGAGATGATGGCCGTATTCACACCCAGCACTTCACCGTCCAAATTAAACAATGGCCCTCCGGAATTGCCGCGATTGATCGCCGCGTCCGTTTGAATGTAATCGTCGTAATTGCCGGATTGTATGTCGCGATTGCGCGCCGAAACGATACCGACGGAGACCGATCCGCCAAAACCAAACGGATTGCCGATGGCCATCACCCAGTCGCCGACTTCCGCGGAATCGCTATCTGCCCAGTCCACGAATTCAAACGGTTCAGCTTGCGTGACCCGCAGGACAGCAAGATCCGTTGCGGCATCTGTTCCGATCAGTTCGGCCCGAAGCACGTCGCCATTTTGGAAAACGGCATCAATCTCGTCCGCGCCTTCAATCACGTGATTATTTGTGACAATCAGACCCTCTGGAGAGATGACAAAGCCGGAACCTAAAGATCCTTCACGCCGAAACCCTTCAGGATCTCGACCGAAGAACTCATTAAACCGCTCCAGTGGCGAGCCGTCTGGAAATTCGGGCAAACCTTCCGGTGCGATCGTCTGCGACGTTGTGATGTTTACCACCGCCGGCATCAATCGTTTCGAAAGAGATGTGAAACTGTCAGGGCGCGGCGCGACGGCCGCGTCGTCGACCTGATCAGACAGGGAAACTTGTGCATGCGCGCCAGCGGCCAGCATGGCTGAAATCAAGATGTAACGCAAAGCTCGCATTCTTGTCCCTATTTACTCCTCTATCTGTGATAGCCATAGAAATAAGGCGTTTCCCGGGCAAACGGCAATCACCCCAATGCACCGAAACGAACAACCGCATAAAGCAGCAATCCGCCAAACAGCATCGACAGGATGCCGGCTTGGCGGATCGCCTGTTCAGGAAGCTCGGACAGGAATTGCCCAAACCGTTTCATTGCGTCGGGTGCGGCAGCGTACATGACGCCCTCAAGCAGGAACCAAAGTCCCAAACCTGCGAGGATAATCATCCACATCGAACCCGCCGACTCTAGCGGTTAACCTGGCCGCTCGTGCGCGCGCGATCGATAAATTCGTCACAAAGCCCAAGACCGTCCGGTGCAACAACAATCTGCGTGCCCTCGGCAAGCGACTGCTCACACGCAATCAAAGCACGCTGGAATCGGAAGAACTCCGTATCCTGTCCATAGGCTTGCGCATAGATGTCGTTACGACGGGCGTCGCCTTCACCACGAATCTTTTCAGAGTCGCGACGCGCTTCGGCCAAAAGAACCGTTCTTTCCCGTTCTGCTTCCGCGCGAATGAGCTGGGCCCGTTCGTCACCTTCAGCACGGATTTGCTCGGCTTCCTGGTTCCGTGTTGCCGCCATGCGATCAAATACACGCTGAGACACTTCGTCCGGCAAGTCGACGCGTTTGATACGAACATCGATGATGTCGATTCCCCGGCCCGCAATGGCGCCTCCCAAACTGTCGCGGATCTGATCCATCAGCTCAGACCGTTGGCCCGAAATGATTTCTTCCGGCAGTTTTGTACCGAGTGCGTTCCGGATCGCTGTGTCGGTAAATCGAAGCAGTTGCCGCTCCGCTTCACGCTGATTGCCCAAGCGCTGATAAAATTCCAGCGGCTGATCAATCTGCCAACGGACAAATGCGTCGACGATGAGCTGCTCTTGGTTCGAGGCAAACACTTCAATGTCAGGAACATCCAAACCCAGATTGCGGCGATCAAAGGTCACCACCGATTGGACGAATGGGAGTTTGAACTTCAACCCGGCCTCATCTTGGCCTGGTTCATTATAAGCCTGCACAGCTCGACCAACTTGCAGCACCAATGACTGCTGGCGCTGATCGACAATGAAGACGGAGTTGAGCATCGCGATCAAACCGGCGATGACGGCAACAATACCAATGATACCTAACTGTTTCATGGTCTAATTCCCTGTTCTCGTGCGTTCGATCGGCAGGTACGGCACGGCGCCGGAATTGTTGTCGAGGATGAGTTTGTCACTCTTTTCGAGCACCCGTTCCATCGACTCCAAATACATCCGTTCCCGTGTCACTTGTGGCGCTTTGCGATACTCGGTCAAAATCTGTACGAATCGATCTGCCTGACCCGTCGCGTCGGCGATCACACGATCCCGATAGGCTTGTGCATCCTGCAAAATACGTTCGGCTTCACCGCGTGCACGGGGAACAATATCATTCCGGAAACGGATGGCCTCCTGAACAGCTCGTTCGGCATCCTGACCGGCATTGATCACGTCAATAAACGCATCTCGCACGGGCACAGGTGCTCGCGCATCCTGGATCTCCACGTTCTCAACCTGCACACCCGCACGGTAATCGTTCAAGAGGGTCTGCAATTCACCGCGTACGGTTTGCTGGATCTCCGCACGGCCATCGGTCAGTACGCCGTTAAGTGCTGACTTGCCGACAACTTCGCGCATGACGCTTTCTGCGGCGGCTTTCACCAGCGGCTCACCATTATCAATGTTCAGGATAAAGTTCTCAGGATTGACGCCATCATAGAACCAGAAGACCCGCAGCTGCAGGTCGACAATGTTTTCGTCCCCTGTGAGCATCAAGCTTTCATCGGAGTTCAGGCCGATAATGGTTTCCTGTTGGGTTTCCGACGGCAGAACTTCGTGGGTCTCGATGGGTGCCGGTAGGTGCACGTGAAAACCTGGGGTGAAGTTCTTTTGATACTCGCCAAACCGGAACACCGCAGCGCGTTCGCCTTCGTCGACCACTACAACGCCAGTTGCAAGCCAAGATAAAAGCGCAACCAAACCGATGATCAAAAATCCGCCGGGTCCGATACTCGGGCGACCGCCACGGCCACCGCCGCCGCCTCGACCACGTCGGGAAAAGCGTTCTTGCATTCGGCGCATCTGTTCTTCTAGATCGGGGCCACGGCTTCCGCCGCCACCACCGCCGCCGCCACCAGACCCGCCAGGTCGGTTCCACGGAGATCCGCCATTTCCACCGCCGCCAGAGCCACTACCCCATGGGCCGCCATCATTCGATTGATGCTCGGTGCCGGGACGGTCATTAGAGCTATTGTCATTCCAGGGCATTGCCCCTCCTTTAAGATCTCACCAAATCTCTAACATTGGGAAGTGATGGGTATTTGCGGTCTTGTCACTCAATCATCAAGGATCAAAACCATGTTTTGGGACAAGAAACCACGCCCCGCCCTCTCTGAAGCGCAAATAAAGTCCGCGCTCGGATCTCCGGATTGGCTTGTAGGGCTTAAGATTGCAGACGGCGGCGTGGTCACAGCAATTGTTGAAGCCGACCCCGAAAATCTTGAACTAAGTGAGACGCGACGGGTCGAAACGGAAGGGCGACTGCTCAATATCCCAGGTGTAAAAGACGCGCGTATCGTTCTGACGGCGGAACGCGAAGCCCCTAGACCTGCGCCGCCGGAGCCGCCAAAACCCGGACAAGTCCGGATCAAAAAAGGGGCGCGGCTCTCTGACGCAGCGATTGCCCAAGGCACGCCATCGGGACCGCCACAGAATAGTGGCATACCCGGTATCTCGCGAATTATTGCCGTCGCCAGCGCGAAAGGTGGGGTCGGAAAATCGACTGTCTCGGTCAATTTGGCCGCAGCTTTTGCGAAACAAGGGCTGCGCGTCGGTCTCCTCGATGCCGACATTTATGGCCCGTCACTGCCCACCATGCTCGGCACAGCTGCGGAAAGCCCAACGACGGGTGATGACGGGAAATTGCGACCGGTTCTGGCGCACGGCATAGAGAGCCTGTCGATCGGATATCTCACAGATCCCGATTCCCCAATGATCTGGCGCGGCCCGATTGTGCAGTCAGCGATCATGCAGATGCTGAACGATGCGCAATGGGGAACGCCCGACAATCCAATCGACCTTCTGATCATCGACACGCCGCCTGGAACAGGCGAAGCGCAACTTGCATTGGCGCAAAAGGTTCCGGTCGATGCCGCTTTGCTGGTGACGACGCCACAAGACGTCGCTTTGGCGGATGTCAAACGCGGAGCAGCCATGTTTCTGAAGACCCACGTTCCGGTTCTCGGTGTGGTGGAGACGATGAGTTGGTTCGATGATCCGGCCGGAAACCGGCATTTTCTGATGGGCGAAGGTGGCGGCAAACGGGTCGCGGATTCGATCGGCTTACCTCTGATTGCACAAATCCCGATGCTGTCGGCCATTCGAGAAGGCGGTGATGCAGGTGAACCAGCTGCACTGACCGACGAAACAAGCGCAGAAACCTTCCATGATTTGGCACGGGATGTCGCGCTCATGATAGACGCGCTCAAGACCAAACCGCTGCCAGAGATTGTATTCGAAGATTGATTGCTTCACTCAGTTGAAATCAAACCGCTTGTTTCAAAATGAAACATACAGTTTTTCATGTTCAATCATCACTTTTTTAAGAGTTCAAAGCGTAAATTCCGGCATGGAGATCAATCCATGAAGACTCAACCTGGTTCAACCCTGATGAAATTGCCAAGCAAGATCCCGCTGCTTGAACCCGCCTCCCGTTTCCATACGGCGATGTATTCGGTTCTGTTCTCGATCGTGACGATTTGCGGCGCCGTGCAAATGGCAAATATGCTGGCGCCGATATTGTACCCAGAGCAGACTTCGTTTCCGGTTCTCTTGGCAGCGATCGTTACAGGCTGTCTCGCGCCGCCGGCGTCCTTCGTCCTCGGACTTTATTCCTTCAAGCTCATCCGAATTCAGGAAAAGCTGCACTCCCTCGCAACAACCGACCCGCTGACTGGACTGCTGAATCGTCGCGCTTTGGAAAACAAATATCTGGAAGATATCGAAGCGGCCGCTGTGTCAAACATCAAGACATCCCTGATTCTGGTCGATCTGGACGGCTTGAAAGCGATCAATCATCGTTACGGACATATGGGCGGCGACGCTCTAATTTGCGGCGTCGCAGACCTGTTGGACCACATTCTACAAGATGGTGACGCTTATGTCGCGCGTTGGGGCGGGCAAGAATTTGCGATCATTGCCCCAAAGACTGGCTTGAAGAAAGCGACGCGTATGGGCCGTGTCGTACGCTCGAAAATTGAAGAACTCAAAATCGTATTTGGTCCAAATGATCTGCAGACAACAGCGAGCATTGGGGTCATCGAATGCTTGACCCGAGAGTCTCTTGAAGACGGAGTAGATCGTGCCGACCGGTGCATGCGCAAAGCGAAATCGAATGGACGCAATAAGGTCGTTGTGTTCCCGTCCGCACAGGCCGGCGCACCAACCGCCATTCCGTCCAGATCGAAAATCGCGTCTTAGCGTTTCCGATCATATTGAGTGATTGTGAAGGCGTGATCATTGCGATCATTCACCGGCCAGGATCCGATTTCGGTTAGGTCGAAATCCGCCTCTTCAAATTCGGGGAAATAGGCGTCCCCTTCAGGTGCTGCATCGACGTCTGTGACATAGAGACGGTCGGCAATGCCAAGCGCGTCACGGTACAGCGCTTCTCCGCCAATCACCATGACCTCATCGACCGGCTGCGCCACTGCCATGCTTTTCGAGGCCGCCAGTGCCGCGGCGAACTCTGAAAACACATGCGCACCTGGCGCATTGAATTGCCAGTCGCGTGTCAGCACGAGATTGGGACGTCCTGGCAGTGGTCTGCGTGGAAGGCTCTGCCATGTCCGGCGGCCCATAATCAGTGGTTTTCCACGGGTGAGCTTTTTGAAGGTCGCCAAATCATCCGACAATTGCCATGGCAGTGTTCCGTCACGCCCGATCACGCCATTGCGTGCTCGCGCAACGATCAAAGCGATGCGAACGGATCCGGACATGAGGCGCTCCTGCAAACCAGCCCTGCCACTATGCGGATTCGCTTTGGCACGGTAAGCGGCCTAGGTCAGGACAAGAAAATGTGCATCACAAGGGACCGCCGACATCATGACCGCATTTTTTGAGGCGCTGATCAACATCATCATCAATGGTCATCCCGAGTATTTGCAGGGACTGATCTCAAAGTATGTGTTGCTTGTCGTCGTGGTCGCTTTGCTGGCCAGTTCGGTTTACATCATCTGGAGGCTTGGCGGGCGTGCCTGGGCGCTGGTCTATGTCGCACTCATTCCATTTCTCAACTGGTCGTTTGGCGTCATCTCAGAATTCCCACTCATCGATCCAAACGAGACCTTTGAGAAAGGCATCTCGCTACATCCAATGACCATGGTCACTGGACTGGTCTTTGTTGTCCGAGATTTTGTGCAGCGAGAGATGAAGCAGCGCGTCTTGGTCGCCATGGCATTGGCAATTGGCTGGTCGTTTTTCTATGCCTGGCCCGTCATTGCGCTGGCGTCAGGCTTGGCATTTGCGATCTCGGAAATGTTTGATTGGCTGGTCTTTACCTTCACCAAGTACCGGCTTTCCACACGAATATTGATTTCAAGTGCGGTGGCTGCACCGATCGACACCACAGTCTTTCTTTATGGGGCCGATCTTGCGCAACAAATCTACATGGGCGCCGAGCCGGGCAACACGCTGCATGTTGCCAATTGGATCGTCTTTATCATTGGCAAAATGATTGGCGCCTTCATCGTGTCGGCGGCGATACGCCGGCAGGAAGATGCCGGACGTATCAGTCCACACGAACTCTAACGATCGCTAAGCTCGACGATCAAAAGCCATTGAGCTTGGCATACCGGTCGCGGTGAAAACTGGCGCCACCGAGCAGCGCCTCTTGAACGCGGGCGCGCTTCATATAGAGGCCAGAATCGTGCGCGTCGGTCATGCCAATGCCACCATGCATTTGTACAGTCTCATTGCTGACCAGATGGACGAGCTCCGTGGCTTTCGCCTTGGTCAGGCTCGCCAACTCAGCCAAAGAGTTCGAGCCATCATCTGCCGCCGCCAAAGCCGCCGCGACGCAGGACCGCGTCATTTCTAGGCTTGTGAACATCTGTGCTGCACGGTGCTGCAGGGATTGGAAGGATCCGATCAATTGGCCAAATTGCTTCCGCGTCTGCAGATATTCCAGCGTCATTTCAAACGCAGCTTGAGACGAGCCTAATGCTTCCGCTGCCAATGCAATCCGTCCGCGATCCAAGGCAGGTTCTAAGACTTCCCACCCCGCATCTGGCGCACCAATCAATTGCGCTTCCGAAACCGCAACGCCGTCGAGCGACAAATGCGCCGCGCCATGTGAATCGACCGTGTTCAGCGCTTGAACGGTCAGTCCCTCTGCATCATTCGGAACCAAGAACAGTGACAAGCCATGCGCTTGCCCAGCGTCGCCAAAGCTTCGCGCGACAATGATGAACACGTCCGCATGATGGCCGTCCGGTACAAAGCGCTTCGCTCCATTCAGCGTGTAGCCTTGTCCATTGCGCTCGGCCTCTGTCGAGACATTGAGCGGAGCGTGGTGCGTGCCCTCGTCCAGCGCCAGAGCAAGTGTGACCTCGCCGGCAGCGATTTTCGGCAACCATTCCGTTTTCAATGCTTCGGAGCCGCCAAGGCTGAGAAGGCTCGCCCCGAGAACCGCCGTTTGCAACAGGGGTGTCGCGGCCAGTGTGCGGCCTTGAGCTTCCATGATTTGGCCCATCGCCACCATGCCCATGCCAACGCCGCCATAAGCTTCGTCGATGAGAACGCCGAAGAAGCCGAGCTCAGCCAATTTCGCACGGCTCGCCGGATCGACACCATTCGCCCCGCCATCTCGCAAGTCGCGCAGATGCGAAACCGGCAACTCGTCACGGGCGAAACTCATCGCCGTGTCGCGGATCATTTGTTGGTCTTCAGAAAGAACAAACGCCATTATTGATGCTCCTTCAGTCCAAGCACGCGCTTGGCGATGACATTGAGATTGACTTCGCTAGTGCCGCCTTCAATCGAATTGCCCTTCGATCGCAGCCAGCCACGCGTTGCCTTTTTGGCGTCCTCGGCGAACCCGTCGCCGTCCCAGCCAAGCCCATCGGTGCCAAGCGCCTCGACCAGAAGCTCACACTTTTCCTGGTTCATCTTGGCCGCTGCATATTTGAGGATAGACGCTGTGTGACCGACTTCTTGGCCCGCTTTTGCTTCTGCCGTCATGCGCTGCACAGTGAGCCCAAACGCCTTGCTGTACATTAGGTGATCAGAGATGCGTGCGCGCATATCGCCATCCTGGACACGACCGGATTCATCCAACCCGACATGCTGTTTGGCATACTCCTGCGGCGGCAAGATGCCGGATCCGCCGGTCCCGCCAAAGCCACCCGCAGAAATTGAGGAACGCTCGAATTGGAGCAAACGCTTGGCGATCGTCCAACCTTTGTTGAGCTCACCAACCAGTTGGTCTTTCGGGACCTGGACATCTGTGAAGAAGGTCTCGCAGAAAGGCGATGAACCTGAAATCAGCTTAATCGGCCGCGCTTCAACGCCCTCTGACTGCATGTCGAAGACCAAGAAGCTGATACCGTCATGTTTGACATTGGTGTCGGTCCGCACGAGGCAGAAAATCCAGTCGGCCTGATCGGCATACGACGTCCACACCTTCTGGCCATTGATCAACCAGTGATCGCCCTTGTCTTCGCATTTGGTCTGCAGACCTGCCAAATCAGAACCCGCGCCAGGTTCTGAATAGCCCTGACACCAGCGCGTCTTGCCCATCACGATGTCCGGAATGTAGCGCGCCTTCTGTTCATGATTGCCGAACTCTAGCAAGGCAGGTCCAAACATCCACAAGCCGAAAGAAAAGAGTGGCGGACGCGCTTTGATGCGCCGCATTTCTTGCGACAGCACTTGCGATTGCGCCTTGGTCAGTCCGCCACCGCCATATTCGGCGGGCCATTCAGGTGCGGTCCACCCCTTCTCACCCATCCGCTCGAGCCAGATTTTGGAGTCCGGGTTTTTGAACGTTTCGCGCGTTCCACCCCAGACGACTTCGTCATCACTCATCGGCGTCCGCATGGAAGCAGGACAATTTTCCTCCAACCATCCGCGGACTTGCTCACGGAAACCGTCCAATTCTTCAGGTGCATCAAATGGCATAAAAGCCTCCCTTGCGTGATCGCGTCGACCTTTTGGTCAATTGTCGACAGACTACTGCGCAATGACCAGACTGGCAAAGCGTGACGCCGGGTGAGATGCTGGACAGACTGTCACATGGTGCCGCAAATCTCAGAACCGCCCGAAGAGGCTGTTCTCGGGCCCGGTTTGCACCCCGATCAAATTCAGCAAGTGCACAATGATCAAAAAGGCAACAAAGCCACATCCAATCAGCACCAAATGCCACGGCACTTGATGCGCCCGTCCATCTGACCTGACGGTTCCTATTTTGCGATGCGCGAGAAAGCCGCCAATACCGGCAAGCACGAGCAGAGCGAGGCTCACAATCCAGTCAATCATAGAGGTGTCGAGAACTCGTCTTAGCTCGGTTGATGCGGCGTCTTTGCCCAATAAGTGGGGCGTCTGACAAGTCCAATCAACGCACCATAAGCGGCAACCGATAAAAGCGGCCAATATAGCGGCCGGGTCAAGGCAGCGATCACGCGTGCAAACGACCACCGCCCAGGCGCCAGACAGTCCGCGGCAAAGCTTGTGAACAAGCCCGCCAAGAGCACAGACCAACCGGCGCTGCCAAGCTGATATTGCTCACTCCATAAAGCATAGGTCACCAGCAGAGTTGCTGGCGCATAGATAAACGGGCTGAAAGTGGCCGCCCCGAAAGTCAGTTGCAATGTCAGTAAACGCCAGAGACCGATCTCGCCAGAGAGCTGGCCAGGACGGCGCATCAAGACCAACCACGTCATCAGAAACCCTTTGATCCAACGCACGCGCTGTAAAAGCCATATGGGATACTGATTGGGCGCGGCTTCATAGGTCGGGGTCCAAATCATACCGATTGTGTACCCGAAGCGGGCCAGCCTGATGCCGAGATCCGCATCCTCGGTAACATTCCACGCGTCCCAACCCCCAACGTTTTGAAGCGCGCTCACCCGGAAGTGATTGCTTGTGCCGCCCAACGCGATTGGCACGCCGAGCATTGAGTAGGCCGGCAATAGGAGCCCGAAATTCACGGCATAATCGAGGCTCCATTGAGCGCTGATCCAATTGCCAGACAGGGACGTGCCAATCAGTGGCGCTTGCAGGGCTGCAAGCTTGTCCGGCTCATTTTGGAACCGCTCATAAGCGGCGCGCAATTGACGCGGATGCGGATGATCTTCCGCATCGAAGATCGTGACGAACGCACCGCGCGCATATTGAAGTCCAATGTTTAGCGCGTTTGGTTTGGTGCGTGGTCCCGCGCCCGAGATCCGAGTCACCCGGATCGGCAAGTCCGTTGCGAGCTTATCCGCCGCCTCCAATGTCGCCCGATCATCGGCCTCGATAAGCAGCTGGACATCGAGCTTCTCGCGCGGCCAGTCCAATTGGAGGACCGCTTCTGAGATTTGCCGCACCATTGCAGCTTCTCGGTAAAGCGGAACCAAGACCGAATAGATGGGCAGTTCGCCGCCCAGCGTTTTTTGTCCTTCGCGACGGCGCCATCGCGAAATCGCAGCGCCCCACCCCAACAAGACGGCCAACATGCGAAAGACCAAAACGGCTGCAAAGAACGCAATCAGAAAACTGGCAAAAGCCGACGCGGCAACCGAGGGAAACGATACCACCAAAACACCCAAAAGGAGCGAAACAGCGAGGCCAAATCGTCGCCTACCCCCGCCCCGTTCGGGACGAGAACGACAGCTGAGAGAAAGCGGAAGAGATGTGTGGGGTGCGGACGCGGGTCCAGCATCTGTGTCGGGCAAGGCGCTTCATCCCGCCGCGCAGCCCACACTCAGAACGGCAATCAAATTAAAGTAACCTTAGATAGTTATTCTGTCCCGTTGCCATTGACCACCAACTAGAATGTGTGCGCCAGAACTATTCGCCGAGTGCTTGCACAATCGACAATCCGCTTAGCCAGGCAGCCTCGATCATGCCGCCGCCACACCAATCACCACACAAACCTAAGGTGTAGTCGTCATCCCAAATGTATGGCGCTGGGCTCGACACTTCTGGCTGCGCATAGCGCCAGCGATGCGCGGATACGAATCCCGGTTCCGGTGCGCCAGTGAGGTCTCGAAAACACTTCACAAGCAGATCGCCAACCTCTTCTGGTGTACGCTCAAGATTTTCGATCGACCAATCTCGCGAAGCATGCAGCACCCAAGCCTCAGCGCGCTCGCGATCGGGTTTTGATCGCTCTCGGCTACACCAATGCAGCGGACCCGTTTCAATCAACGCACCGTCCCAATCCGCGCTTACCGGTTCTCCAAAGGCCAGCATAACACTCCAACAGGGGCGCGATCTCGCCCGCGCCGCTAGCTTCGCCAAGTCTTCATGAACTGTCGCCAGAAGCAATGCGGCCTGCTCCGCGGGTACCGCAACAATGACACGCTTGAACGGTCCGTAAGTCTGGCCTTCCGTGGACGATAGATGCCAACCCTCATCAGTAGACTGCAACCCGGTGATTTGCGTAGACCAGTGAACATGATGGTCTTCAGCCATGCGACGGATCAGGGCATTCATTCGCGGCACCCCTACCCAATGCGTTTCGCCTGCAAGTGGTGCTTGGGTGCCAGTATCATTGATCGAAACAAAACGACCCGTCCAAGGCGCCACAACGCCCTCATGTCCCATGTCTTCTAACCAAGACCGAAAGCGCCGATCTTCCGCGGTGAAGTATGAAACGCCATGATCAAACCGCATTTGACCAAAGGGCGTTTCCGCACGCCGCGAAGACATCCGGCCACCCGGACCCCGCCCTTTGTCAAAAACAACCACCGCACCGCCCCGTTCGGACAATGCGTTTGCCGCTGAAAGACCAGCCAGCCCTGCTCCGATAATTGCGTATGTCATGATGTCCAATCGACCGAGTCGCTATGTTCATCCTTAAGTATAGACAGCTTATGCGAGGTGGAAACATGTTTTCCAATCGACAGGCTCGGCAAATTGTTCTAGTTTTGTTCCATGTCGAATTTACACGTTGTTTGGTTCAAGCGAGACTTGCGCGTGCATGACCATGCCGCGCTGAACGCTGCGCACGCCGCTGCGAAAGTAAGCGGACGTGTCCTGCCTCTGTATGTGATAGAGCCCGGGCTTTGGGCCCAACCCGAATCATCCGGGCGCCACTACGCTTTTTTGGAAGACTGCCTGACCTCGCTCGACAAAGCACTGCAAAGTCGTGGCAGCGGACTGGTCATTCGAGCAGGCGAAATTTCACATGTGCTGGCCGACCTGCACCGCATGCATGGCATTGCGAGCCTGCATGCGCACGAAGAAACCGGATTGTTGTGGACCTATGATCGCGATCGCGCGGTCCATGCGTTGTGTCGACGCGCCGGCATTCCCTTTATAGAACACCGCCAAACCGGCGTGCAGCGTGGATTGCGCGATCGGGCGGGCTGGGCGCGTGGCTGGCAGAGTTTCATGGCGAAGGCACGTTGCGTTGCCCCGGATGCGATTGATCCGCCAAATATGCCGTCGGACCGGTTCCCCGACGCGGTGGAGCTCGGACTTGCGGAGGATGCGTGCCCGGGGCGCCAATCTGGGGGTCGCGAGGCGGCGGTGCGCTGTTTGGATAGCTTTTTGACCACGCGCGGCGAACCCTATCGACGCGCGATGTCAAAGCCGACCGCGTCTGCAGACGCCTGCTCAAGATTGTCGCCACATCTTGCCTTTGGCACGCTCTCCGTTCGCGAGGCTTGGCAGGCCGCGCGAAAGGCGAAGCAAAAGCACGCGATCGCAGGCCGCAGCCGCTTCGAGAAATCCATCGACAGTTTCATCTCTCGTCTGCATTGGCATTGTCATTTTATGCAGAAGCTCGAAACTGAATGTCGGTTGGAACACACCAATCTGCACAGCGCATATGATGGGTTGCGCGCGGACCCAGACGAACACGACGCCAAATTTGCGGCCTGGTGCGATGGGCAAACCGGCTATCCCTTGATCGATGCCTGTATGCGGTCATTGATCGCGACCGGCTGGCTAACCTTTCGCATGCGCGCTTTGCTGATGTCGTTTGCGAGCTATCATCTTTGGATGCACTGGAAACGGCCAGCCCTCATCTTGGCACAACGATTCACCGACTTTGAGCCCGGCATTCACTATGCGCAGGTGCAAATGCAATCCGGAACGACGGGAATCAATACGGCGAGGATTTACAATCCGGTCAAACAGTCTCTTGAGCATGATCCAGACGGCCTGTTTATTCGGACTTGGCTGCCAGAGTTGAAGCACCTTCCCAAAGCTTGGATTCATACTCCTTGGGACGCGCCTGGAGACGTCCTTGAACGGGCCGGGGTGACGCTCGGCACAAACTATCCACAGCCAATCGTAGATTATGTCGAAGCCGCGCGATTTGCTCGTGAACACATTTACACGGTACGGCGCGGGTCCGGATATAAAGATCAGTCGGATCGGTTGCAAACGCAACTGGGCAGCCGGCGATCGGGTATCCCGTTTCGCGGGAGACAAAGAAAGCCAGCACCCGCGCCGACCCCACAACTGTCTTTGAATCTGGTCGGAGGCAACGGTGGCACGGCATAAATCCAAAGCGTCCTTGCCCGAAAAGACCTGCGTGACCTGCCAACGGCCCTTTGTTTGGCGAAGGAAATGGGCGCGCGATTGGGAGAACGTAAAATTCTGCTCTGAACGGTGCCGCAGAGCTGCAAAGCTCTAGCAGACCGGTATCAATCGAATGTATCCGGCGCCGATGTGTGAGGAAACAAGCGCAAAAATTACCGTTTCACAAAAAATTTGCATTGTTTTTCGATGCATCCTTATTGAAAAACAATATGTGCCTTCTTAGGTGGATTGGGTCAGCGCATTTGCTGACGCAGCGGGCTCACCGCCCAATATGAAAAGGACTAGACAATGCACACGCCTCGCACACAAACACCGCGCACCTCGATTGCTCCTTCGCAGCCGCTGATCTCAGAGACTGACGAAGAACCTGGCGGCTACAACCCACCCTTGATCGTTCGCTCAACGGTCGAAGCCCCCGCACAGGACTCTCAATCGACGGGCCTTTTGGCTCGCAGACGCAAGCGTGCCGCTCGCCGGGCTGGCCGCCATGGTTAGGACCGGTCTTACGCAACCAGATCCTTCGGGCGAATAAACCGCTGAAGTTTGAAGGAAAACGGCTGAAAAGCCCCATCTTCTTCGGCTTCGAACAAGGCCACAGCGCCCGTCGGCATCTTGTTGCTCACCGCCTCAGCGGCGAGGAAATCGTTCGTCCCGCCTTCTCGCACCAGCCGAACGGCAAGATCATGCATGCCGGGATTGTGCCCAACGATCATCACACACGAATGGCTGTCGGCTTCCGTGACAATATCACGAATATTGCGATCGCCAGCTAGGTAGAGATCATCTTCATATCTGACATCAGCGGTCTGAAAGACCGGGCTGAGGAGCGACCAGGTTTCACGCGTCCGTCGTGACGTCGACACCAGAACAAGATCTGGCTTCCAGCCAATTTCATCCAGCGCCACCGACATCGCAACGGCGGCATCACGACCTGTCGTTGTCAGGGCGCGCGCATGATCATCGATTCCCTCGACCCAGGGTTCCGTCTTTGCGTGCCGCATGAGGATTAATTGCTTCATTCGGGCTCCAGCCTTTGCGGTGCAGGAAAACTAAACACGCGTGTCAGCCTCTTCCGCTTGAGGCTCGCCCCCATACGCCTCACTTTCACACCTGAAATCAAGTCTGAACACGGAGAAGGCGATGACATTGTTGTTGGGAGACACCGCACCTGACTTTGAAGCCGACACGACACAAGGTCGGATTCGCTTTCATGACTGGATCGGAGAGGATTGGGTCGTGTTCTTTTCACATCCGGCAGACTTCACACCTGTTTGTACGACGGAGCTCGGCTACACCGCCAATCTGAAAGACGATCTTGCCAAACGCGGTGCGAAAGCAATTGTGATCTCGGTGGATGATGTCGACACCCACAATAAGTGGATCGAAGATATTGAAGATACGCAGAACGCATCGGTGGAGTTTCCGTTGATCGCGGATCCACAGCGGTCGGTCGCGACTCTGTACAATATGATCCATCCAAACGCCGATGCGAAAGTGACCGTGCGCGCGGTGTATGTGATCGATCCAAACAAGAAAATCCGAGCATCGATTGTCTATCCACCATCGGCGGGCCGGAACTTCGATGAGATTTTGCGACTGATCGACAGCCTACAGCTGACCGACACTTATAAAGTAGCGACACCGGTGAATTGGCAAGACGGCGATGATGTCATCATCGTCCCCAGCCTCACCGATCCAGATGAAATCGCGAAACTCTTTCCGAAAGGATACAAGGCGCTGCGCCCCTATCTTAGGATAACGCCGCAGCCTAACAGATAGGGCTAAGCGTTTACTGTTATGCGGCCATGGACCAGATCAGAATAGTCTGAAACCAGGGCTTCGGACACAGCGCCAGGCGTATAGGTCACATCGCCGATCTCAGAGACCGGCGTGATTTCTGCGGCTGAGCCAGTGATGAAGCATTCGGAAAAGGTTGGCAGTTCTTCCGGCAAGATCGCCCGTTCAATGATTTCAATCTGCCGCGATTTGGCGAGCTTGATTGCGGTTTGGCGCGTGATTCCATTGAGAAAGCAGTCCGGCGTGGGCGTGTGTAGCGCCCCATCACGTAGGAAAAATACGTTGGCGCCCGTCGCTTCTGCCACTTGGCCGCGATAATCCAACATAAGTGCATCTGCATAACCAGCCTGCTCGGCGGTGTGCTTGGACAGAGTGCAGATCATATACAGGCCCGCAGCTTTGGCATGACACGGCGCCGTGTCCGGCGCCGGGCGACGCCATTGCGCATGGGTCATCCGTATGCCTTTCATCTTATCCGCGAAATAATCGCCCCAAGCCCACACAGCGACCGCCAGGTGGATCGTATTGGTTTGCGCAGAGACACCCATCATTTCGCTGCCGCGCCAAGCAAAAGCACGAATATAAGCAGACTCAAGACCAGACTTGGCCAGCGTTTCGGCTTTGATGTCTTCGAGCTCAGCGACTGAGACGGGCAGATCAAAACCCATAATCTCGGCGGAGTTCGCCAAACGTTGCGAATGGCGAAGCGATTCAAAGATTTTTCCGCCATAGGCGCGCTCGCCCTCAAACACGCAGGAGGCATAATGCATCGCATGGGTCAGCACGTGCACCTTGGTGTCACGCCATGCCACGAAGTCTCCATCCATCCAGATGTAGCCATCGCGATCATCAAAGGGGCGGTCTGCCATGTGCAATATCCTATCTTGCAAAGTCTACCGAGAGAGGGTCATTCTCAAATCAACATGGCAGATGTCAATAAGACCCGCGTAGAAGATCCCGGATTCGACCCACGCTTATTTTTGCGGGACGAGGAATTGGACTATGGAATTGGCCTCATCTTGAGCGGCGAACGTCGTTTGTTGACGGAGGCTTTGGACCATTGTGCGCCGGAAGGACTGCCTCCGCTGGCGATCCGCATTTTGCTCACAGCGCGGTTTCAGCCTGGACAAACCGTCTCGGCTTTGCGCACACAACTCGGCGCAACCGTGCCAACATTGGCGCGCGTTTTGGGTGAGCTTGATCAGAGAGGCTATATTGAGCGCCGTGCGAATCATGCCGATGGACGCGCGAAACGCGTTTATCTGACTGTGGAAGGTAAGCGGTTGACCGATCAAGCAACCATAGCCATGCGCGATCTGCTTCGAAATGCATATCGCCGCGCTGGTGCGACCGCAGTCTCTGGAGCACGCACCGTTTTGCAGGCTCTTTCGCAATGACCCGTTCTGATGACCAAACCCATATTCTTGTCATCGATGATGATGATCGCATCCGCGACCTTCTCAACCAGTTCCTTGTGCGGGAAGGACACGCCGTCACCACGGCAGCCGATGCCGCGATTGCCAGACGTTTGTTCAAAACGCTCAGTTTCGATCTGGCCATTCTCGATGTGATGATGCCAGGCGAAGACGGGTTGAGCTTGCTCAAATCGATGCGCGATACCGGCGATGACACACCGGTGCTCCTGTTGACTGCGCGCGGACAGGCGAGCGACCGGATCGCTGGGTTAAAGCTCGGCGCAGACGATTATTTGCCGAAGCCGTTCGAACCCGAAGAATTGTCGCTTCGCGCAAAAGCGATCCTGCGTCGCAGCCACTCACCAGAGCCCCCGAGCGAAATTGAGATGTCCGGACTGACCTTCAATCCCGTCAATGGGGTCCTGCTTGGACTTGATGGGCCGGTGCGCCTTACCGAAAGCGAACAACAATTGCTGGGCTTGCTGGCGGCACGCGTCGGCGAGCCCGTCAGCCGAGAAGCACTGGCCTCTGGCGCCACGTCTGGAACAGAGCGCAGCATTGACGTCCAGGTCACCCGTTTACGTCGAAAGATCGAGCCAGATCCGCGCAACCCCATTCATCTGCAAACGGTGCGTGGGGTTGGCTACCGCCTAATGCCAGACTGAGTTCGGCAAACACACGTCACACCCAACACATTGTATCTTCCGATCACCAACTTGCCTTGCGCAGCGAGCAGTGGCAGTTCGTCCATAGTGACGCGGTCGACGCATCGACAAGTGAGGATTCAGGTTTTGGTGAAACAAGCGGTGTCGCAAACACCTGCTTTAGGGACATATGCGCCGCCGCCTCTGACGGCAGCGCTTTTGGCGCTGAGCCGGAACACACCGCTTGGTCGCGGCGGCGCCAGGAAGCTTCTCGGACGCGCCATCGCATCGATGACAGGCGAAGCACCTCTCGATGTCAGCCTTTACGGCCTGCATGCCCGGCTCTATCAAACCGGCAATCTGAGCGAGACCAAAGCCTTGCTCAAACCAAGCCACTATTCCCGCAATGAATTTGCCTTCTGTCGTAGAACGATGCCGGCAGAAGGCGGCGTTTTCTTCGATATCGGTGGCAATGCGGGCGTGTTCAGCCTGTTCGTCGCGTCTGTAATGCGGTCTGGCACGCTGATCTCCGCCGAACCGCAACCCGACATGTATCAGCGTTTGACCGCGAATTTCGATCTCAATCCCGAAGTACAAGCCCGCCTGCGCATTCACCTTCAGCAAACGGCGATTGGTGGCAGCGCGCCAAGTGAACTGACATTGTCGATCCCGGACTCGGCAGGGCAAGCTTCTGGCCGACCGGTGGAGGGCATGCCGACATTGACGGTTCCGATGATCCCGCTTCTAGACGCCATAATTGACGCGGGTGTGGATCATGTCGACCTGCTCAAGATCGATGTTGAAGGCTTTGAAGACGCCGTCCTCATCCCGTTTTTCGAGACCTCACCAGAGTCGCTTTGGCCGAAGGCGATTGTGATGGAGTATTGCCACGCCTCCCAGTGGGAGACAGACTGCGAGGCGATGCTGATTAAAAACGGTTATAGCGTGGCTCAACGAGACAAAGCCAATGTGATGCTTCAAAGGGCCTAGGAGATGTCCCGCTTTCGTCTGCGCGATTACGCTCCGCGTGGCCTATACGCCCGATTGGCCAATCTTGTCGCCGTGCCCGTACTGGCCATCTTCGCGATTACGACGCTCTATTATTATCAAGAACACATTGCGCGTGTGAATGATAAGCTTTCCCAATCGATCGCCCGCGAAGTCGCTTTGATTGCAGATCTCTGTGAGGATCCGGTTTTTGATGCCGGTCGCCAACGGCAACTTGAACGCCAGCTCGGTCTGTTGATCGAATGCGAATATGCAGGCGGCAAGACCTGGTCCGATGATGCCCGGACGCGGTTTGGTTATGCGAGCATTTTGCGAGACCAGATGGCGAGTGTCACAGATCGCCAAATTGAGGTCCGCACGATTGACCGTGCGTCGGTCTTGGATTTTCGGGCACCCGTCGATAACGGCACGGTTCGCGTGATGATTGATCGCAAGCGCGCCCTCGCCGCAAACACGCATTTCACAATTGTTTGGGTATTGTTGGGCGCCCTTTTCATGCTGACGCTCGCCTTTGCGTTTCTTCGCAATCAGGTCCGCTCCATTTTGCAACTAACAGAAGCCGCCAAAGCTTTTGGTCGAGGCCGCGACCTGCCAGACTATCGCCCCTCTGGTGCCACCGAAATCCGCGATGCCGCGCGCGCGATGATGGAGATGCGGGCCCGCCTCACAGCCTTTGCCGATCAAAGAACGTCCATGCTGGCCGGCGTCAGCCATGATTTACGCACGCCATTGACCCGGTTGAAGCTTCAGCTTGCTATGTTGCCACCGTCAAATGACGTCGAACTGGCACGCGCAGATCTCGATCAGATGTCTCAAATGCTGAATGAATATCTCGCTTTTGCCAGCGGCGAAGAAGGTGAAGCCCCTGAAAAAACCCGGCTCGACAAGGTTGCGACCCAGCTCATCAACCGATTTGAAGGCGCTGTGTTAAATCCGCCGCCCGTCGTCACCGTTCCCGTGCGCCCAATGTCTCTCAATCGGGCTCTGTCCAATCTCATTGGCAACGCCCTGCAATATGGCGGGCATTGTGAAGTCACGCTCGTCGAAGGCCCAAGATGGGCAGAATTTCTGATTGATGATGATGGACCGGGCATTCCCGAGGACCAGCGTGACGACGCATTTCGACCTTTTCACCGGCTCGATGATGCCCGGTCACAAAACACGCCAGGAACCGGTCTTGGCCTGACTTTGGTGAGAGATTTCGCGCATGCGCATGGTGGCGACATCCGGCTTGAAGACAGCCCGCTCGGTGGTTTACGGGTGAGGCTCAGGCTGCCCTACTAGACCGGTTCAGCGTTTTGTTCGCCCGTTTCCGCTTTCGCGTTTTTACGCCAGCGTCCGCGCTGTTTGAGCAAATCGATTCGGCTCTCCGCTTTGAGCAACTCTGCATCAAGCGCCGCCATCGTGCTCGACAGGTCCGCACTTGTTTCCGACTTCCAAGCCTTTTCCGCCCGCGAGATCGCCCAAGCGAGGCCCAAGAGCTGCGCCTGCCGGGGTAGATTGCCACCGCCGCCATCAAGCCCTGCGCACGTCAAAGCCCATCGTGCCGTTTGCAACCGCGCTTTGGCGCGCAAGGCGAGGCCCGGCACCGTTCGGTCACGCCAACGCAGGAAAGAAAGCGTTCCATCGCGACGGGCTTCCATCTCCTCGAACCGCATCATCAGCACATCGAACAGTCGCGTTCGTGCCGTTTCATCCTCATCCAGCGATGCTTCACTCATCGCCGCATCAAAGAATGGGTCCACCGCAGCTGCCAAATCCGCCTTATCGGCAATTTGATGGAAATCCTTCAACGAAAGACCTGCCGCTTCGGCAATCTCCGCCAGCGACAAGTCAACCCACCGTTTGGTTTCAGCGCATCTGAGCGCTGTTTCGACACCACGGGCGATCGTTTCGTCTTTATTAGTCATCTGTGTGAGATGGGCGCATTCGTGTTGCAATCAAGCCATGGACCGGAGCATGGGGGACGCCCAGTTCGATGTTCGGCGTCGACTAAGCTTCGCCGGTTGTCTCAAACAACGCGCCTTGCAGCGCTTCTTGAGGCGTCTTGCCGGCCCAGATCACGAAGTTAAAGGCGGGAACAAACATGTTCACCGCATCCAGCCCAGCGGCCAACATCGCGCGGATCTCCCCGGCTTCGGGTTCAACCCGGTCGAGAAGCGGTAATGCATGGCGATACAGAATAACGCCTTCATCCACCCAATAGTCGAAATGCCCAAGCCAGAGCCGCTCATTTGCGAGCATGATCAATTCCGCAATTTGCGCCTTGCGCGACTGCGTTGGCTTGACATCTAGCGTGATCGAAAAGTGCAGCGCCGGTGGTTCACGACGGGCGGCGAACATCGAGCCCATCTCTCCCCAACGCGAATTTGCGATGCACTGGAGTGTATCGTCTTCTTCGTCGCGCTGAAAATCCCATCCAGCAATTGCCAGACAGCTTTCAACAAGTTCCATCGGGTCCAAATTGATCGATGGGGAGTCATCCGTGGTGAGGCTCATTCTACCCTCCGAATCGCGGCGGCTCTTATGCCGCGCCAGCAAGGCTATCATGGCCGCCTCTCGGCGCAAGTGACACCCCCCAATTGCAGCGGCTAGCTTGTGGACGGGCGTTTACCCCTTTGATTTCTCTAACGCTTCCACACGCTGCTCGAGCGCTTCGAGCCGATCAAGTGCGGCAACGGCAATCTCGCGAAGCGTTTCGACCTCGTCTCGTCCGGCCAGATCCATATCCGCTATCATGCTTTGCAGGCGCGCCCGCGTGGCAGTGCGAACCTCTTCGCCAGCGCTTTGCGCGACGCCCATCGCGCCCGTCATTATGCCAGCAAGATCATCAAACAGTGGATTCTTCGTCGCCATGACGCTACTCCTTCGCGCATCGTCTCTCATATAGGTCACTGACCCTAGCAGATCACGCATTCAACACACAGGGATTAAGGCGTCGCATGCAAATTCTCGCCGCCACGGCCATGAGTTTTCCGGAATGGAGCCCTGCGCTCATCGAAATCGATCTCGGTTTTCTTGGCCTGGGAAGCTTTCCGTTACGCTGGTACGCACTCGGCTATATAGCCGGCCTCATC
>JBCAWZ010000053.1:0-21165 GCA_038534315.1 Pseudomonadota bacterium
GGACTGAGGTCTGGGTCGAAACGAATTTCTTTAAGTTTGACATTGGCCTCAGTCCACAATCGCTTCAACCTCGATCGACACGTCAACCTCCGCCAAACACTCAAATCGAAGAGAAACACCCCCATTCTCCGAACGGCGAGGCCTTCTGGCTGGATAAGAACCCCTGCTCCGTTGGATGCTGGAGACGGGTTCGCATTAGACTGACAGCACCTGATGCCGCGCTCGCAACCATACCAACCAGATGCAATAGTGGTTGTGGAAGGGTCGCCGTCGAATAGGGGGTCAGACAAAAATCTGTGAAACCCCTACCCCCCTACGATGCTGGAGACGGGTTCGCATTAGACGGATAGCATCCGAACTGAAGCCCTTAACCTCTGCACAATACCGCAAATATCGTGATCACGTCCTTTCGCCAATAAAGCCACTCAATCAGTGATCAGCGCGTACGCGACAGACACAGGGCGGCCGCCCAGATGAACACCCACTTATACATTTATCTGCAATTCTTCTGCCTCTAGCTCGCCCGAATTGCCCAAAATCTAACCCACGCATGAGAAAAATTTGCGCGAACACTTGCCTCATTAGGGGTCGACTAATAAGGAAATTTATGTGATCACATATTTGTCAAATTTAATCGAGTTAGTGCAGCACGGTCGTGAAACAGAGACCTGCCAACCGCCAGAGGCCGTTCAAGATCGAATGCCGGTCTCCGTGTTTTGAGAAAGGCCGGTTCGCAAATTGCTAACCCCCAAAGAAGAAGTTCTTGCCCATGACCATCCGTGAAAATCTCAAATACGCAATCACCGCAGCGCTTGCCGCTTGCTTGATGTCGCAACCAGCTTGGGGCCAGGATGAGCCCGAGGCCGATACAGAACGTGCACTCGGAACTGTATTCGTAACCGCTCAAAAACGCGCCCAGAATCTTCAGGATGTTCCGATTGCGATCTCAACATTCGATTCAGATGACCTGGTCGAGCTTGGCGCAACGTCTCTTGAAGAGTTAGCGGCTTTCGTTCCTGGAGCGCACTTGGATGACGCTAGGGGCTCGGGTCAGCCTACTTGGGTGATCCGCGGTGTCGGACTATCTGATTTCAACTCAAATAACACGCCGACAGCGGCGATTTATTACGACGAAGCCTACTTGGTTTCGAGCGCGATGAGCGGTGTTGGCCTGTTCGATATCGAACGGATCGAAGTCCTCAAGGGTCCGCAAGGCGGTCTTTATGGTCGGAACACGTCCGGCGGCGCCGTCAGAATCGTGTCGAACAAGCCAGATTTGGAAGAAACCAATGGTTATGCGCAAGCGTCCTATGGTCAGTGGGATCGGTGGGGTTTGGAAGGTGCTTTCAGCGCGCCAATTATTGAAGATAAACTCGCGGTACGACTCTCGGCTGTAACGGATCAAGGTGGCGGTTGGCAGGACTCTCTTGCGACGCCCGAAGACGACGAACATGGCGACCGTGACTATTTTGCTATTCGCGGCCAAACCCTGTTTTCCCCAAGCGACGATTTAGAAGTCCTGTTCAAAGTCGACTTTGGCGAAGACAATTCTGAGACAACCCTTGGCCGTTCAACAGGTGTATATGATCCACTCACAGGGGATTTTTGTTCGGCTCTTCGCGCGGGACAGCGAGACGATGCGAATTGCATCGGATTGCATAATCTATTTGGCAGCCCGCTCTTGCCGTCGGATCAGTCCGACAACGGAGAAACGGTTCTTTCAAACCCTATCAATGAACTCCAGAACGAATGGTTGGGTTTAAACTTCAGCGTCGATAAGGATCTGGGCTTTGCGAGCTTTGTCTCCATCAGCTCGTATATTGAGTTCGATTACATCCAATTTTTTGACTATGATGCGACCCCACTCGAGCTAGTCTCCAGTCGCGACGGCGTCCCCGATTCAGATACGACATTTGAACAATGGTCTCAGGAGTTTCGCCTAATTTCTGCGAGCGAGGGGCCTTTGACATGGCTGGTTGGCGGTGTTTACGCGGAAGATGACATCAGCACGATTCAGAACTTCGGTTTGGCAGACTTGGAGCCTGTGGCTGGGATCAATAGAATTACCGGCGACTTTGATCAGAAGACAGAATCTTGGGCTGTATACGGTCAATTCGGTTATGATTTGTCCGACACGCTGAATTTAAACGCGTCTCTTCGGTACACAGATGAAGACAAATCGATTGACTATGTGTCGTTTGCAGAGACCACGGGCTTTGGTGAGTTTCCCCTAATAGCGCCCGTCCAATTTGAAACCGAACTCGACAGCAATTGGTCGGGTCATATTGGTTTAGACTGGAACGTGTTTGAAAACGCGCTGCTATATGCGAAATATTCACGAGCGATCAAATCTGGCGGCTTTTTCGGGGCTGCGACAGACAATGGCGACGATGTTAGTCCCTACGAGCAAGAAACAAATGACGCGTTCGAAATTGGTCTGAAATCAAATCCAACAGACGAATTGCAGGTCAATCTTGCAGCCTATTATTATGACTACCAGGACGTTCAGGGTTTGGGTGGAACGCCTGGAGCAACTGGTGCGATTACGCAACAACTGACAAATTTGGGGGATGCCGAGCATATTGGATTAGAGCTCGACGCAAATTGGGTGCCCTCACAGATTCCAGGGTTTAGCTTGGGGATTTCAGCGAGTTGGCTGGATGCCGAGATCGTGAGTTCAGATTTGGCAGGATTTACGCAGGATTCTCAGGTTGTTTCTTTTGAGGGCCTGACCCGCGATTTTGCACCCGACTTCAGCTACGCCATTAATGCACAACAGGAAGCGGAGCTGTCGAACGGTATATTGGGGACATTTAGCGCCAATTATAGCTGGCGTGAAGAACAACGCCCTGTCGACTCACGGCTCTCCATTTTGGACTATGGCCTTTTCAGACAAGACGCCTACGGCCTCCTCAATCTCCGGGCATCGCTTGAATTCGTGGATCACGGCTGGGAAGTCGCCATCGCCGGCGAAAACGTCACGGACGAAACTTATGCGTTGCGCGCCACTGGTGATGACGGGGGAAGCTATCTCGATATCCTCGGACGCCCCGCAAGCTGGATGATTCAAGCGCGAAAAACATTCTGAAAATGAAGAGCGTCGGACGACTGACCGCTTCGCTTAGGGCTTAGTCGTCTTTGACATGAGAACTTCTTCATTATCGCGATCAAAGGTTTTGGGATAATGAGATATGCTATTCTTGTTCTGGCGATTTCAATGATCGGCTCATGCTCGATCAGTTCAGAAATGCCTTACCCGCATGAATCCGAAGAGATCGGATCGGTCAGGGATGTTTACAGCGCGAGCTTAGCCCCAGAGATTCAAGTCAACACATTCAGGAACACGCACCGTTTATTCGCAACTCGAAAAGTCGAGCGTGGATCGAGTGTCAGCGAGATGCCTTATACCGTTGATACGGTGAGTGACATTCGATTTGAATCGAATGATCAAACCTACAGCTTCCAGGACTATATCACGCTTAATCGTGTTGGCGGATTGCTGGTGATCGGCGACGGACAAATCGTTCACGAGTCCTATCATCTTGGCAATACTGAAGAGACCCGATGGATGTCGATGTCGGTGGCGAAAACAATCACCGCAATGCTGGTCGGGGCGGCCGTTAAAGATGGCTTTATTGAAAGCCTGGAAGACCCCGTCACAAAATACGTCGAAACACTTCAAGGCACTTCCTATGATGAAGTTTCGGTTCGAAACCTTCTGAATATGACCTCAGGCGTGAAGTGGGATGAGACCTACACCAACGCAGAATCAGATCGTCGTCGATTGTTAGAAGCGCAGCTCAAACAAGAGCCCGGCGCGATGCTCGAAGTGATGGCGAGTTTGCCTCGTGTGGCGGAGCCGGGTTCCGTGTGGAACTATAGTACTGGAGAAACACAAGTTGTTGCCGAACTTGTTCAGTCGGCAACAGGAACGTCGCTTTCAGATTATCTCTCCGAAAAAATCTGGTCGCCGTTCGGTATGGAGTCTGACGCAACCTGGTGGCTTGATGCGCCTGGCGGTGTGGAAGTCGGTGGCAGCGGTTTAGCCGCTCGAATGAGAGACTATGGGCGTTTCGGTCAGTTCTTATTGAATAGCGGCAAAGTGGAAGGAGAAAATGTGCTTCCTCCGGGTTGGATGCGGGAAGCCACCACTCCCGTCGCCGTCGAGGATGCTGCATATCCTTATGGTTTTATGATCTGGCCTCATCCCAACATACCGGGCTATGCGCACGCGGGAGCATATGAGGCCCAGGGGATATTTGGGCAAAAAATATATGTGAATCCGAACGAAAACGTTGTCATCGTCGTATTGAGTGCGTGGCCAGAGCCAATTTATGCGCCGCCTGTCGATGAGTATGCCTTTCTCGCGAGCGTTCTGCAGACAGTGAAAGACTGATCCAAACCGATTACGCCTCTTGCAAAACAGGGCGTCGGTCGAGGAGGGACGTAGCGGCTTCGTAGGCGAGCGCGAATTCGAGCACTTTTTGGTCTGCTCCAGGCGGACCCATAAATTGAATGCCCATGGGACGGTCCTTCGGCCCAAAACCCGCTGGAAGACTAATGACCGGTAGGCCAGCAAGCGTTCCGCCAATAACCACTTCCATCCACCGGTGATACGTGTCCATCGCTATCCCATTCACTGACTTTGGCCAGGAGGTTTCAGCCGCGAATGGGAACACTTGCGCAGAGGGAAGCGCGAGCACATCGTATGTCTCGAACAATTCTAGCAATGCCCGGAACCAGGCTGACCGCCCTTTGCCAGCATGAGAGACTTCAGCCGCCGTCATTCCGAGTCCGCTCTCAATTTCCCAAATCGCTTCCGGCTTCACCAGGGGTCTTGCCATTTCGTTGTCGTAGAGGGGCTTCAGGTCGCTCATTGACCATTGGCGAAGTGTCAGCCACACCTCCCACAAGCGCGCCATGTCGAAATTCGGCACACAGTCTTCCACGTTCGCGCCTTGCTGGGACAGGATACCAAGCGCGGCCTGACAGACATCCAAAATGCCATCTTCCATCGATAGATAGCCGCGATAGTCTGCCATCCAGCCGATTTTCAAACCTTCGAGCGGGCGCAATCGAAAAGCACCCGCCTCGGGAAGGTCATCGCGCAGGGCGAGCGGTGAGCGAGCATCGTAGCCAGCCATGGTTGTCAGCAATTGGATCGTGTCGGCCACGTTCCGCCCCATAGGCCCATCCGTTGGGAGCTGGTTATAGAAAACCTCCGTTTCCGCGCTGGGACTAGGCACGCGGCCTTGGCTGGGCCGAAACCCGACAACATTGTTAAATGCAGCCGGATTGCGGAGAGATCCCATCATATCGCTGCCGTCGGCACATGGTGTTAAGTGCAGCGCGATCGCCGTCGCCGCGCCGCCAGAGCTGCCGCCTGCGCTGAGGCTGGGATCGTAAGCGTTTCCGGTCACACCATAAACGGCATTGTAAGTGTTCGAACCCAAGCCGAATTCCGGAACATTGGTCTTGCCGATGAAAATAGCGCCCTGCGCCCGCATTCGAGCGACTGGCAGGCTGTCTTGTTGGGCTTTATTCTCAGCAAAAAGTGGCGAACCATATGTAGTGACCAATCCCTTTGCATCCGCCAAATCCTTCACCGCGTGGGGCATGCCATGCATCCAGCCCCAATACTCACCGTTCTGCAAAGCGAGGTCCGCGGCGGCGGCTTCTTCAAACAGCACGTCATCATCGCGCAGGCCAACAATCGCATTGTATCGAGGATTGTAGCGATGGATGCGGTTCAAGTACGCCTCCATAACATCGATGCACCGCACTTGCCTTGTTCGAATGGCCTCGGATAACTCGATCGCTGTAAGATCAGTAATGTCTGATTGCATAACTGTTGAACCACTCGTTGCACAGCCAGTCAGCGCCAGGGATCCGCTGAAGCCAGCTGCGTATGCCAAGAAATTGCGGCGGTTTACAGCCCCGCCAAACATGGACTCGGCCACACCGGATCTCCTCGTAAATGGCACACGAATTTGCCTTGCCGACGTCGCAGCAACTCGCCGAAAACGGGCACGCTTCGGCGCCTCATATCAAGCTGGGGACAGCTAGTACTTTTGAGACGCTCAGTGATGTGCCACGTTATTTCGTCGCCCCTTTGGCGCATCGACGACCTCACCTTAACCGGATCTGCAAGCAGCTCCTGCACCGGCCGGGCCTTATCAATCCCAGCATCGGTCATTGTGCTTCCTCTCGCTATAGGTTCGCAGAGGCAGATTAAGCCTCGGCGCCTTGAAGCGTGTTGATGACAACAAATTCTCGATACTTCTCCGGCATGTGCCAGGTCCCGACATAACCCTCCGGAATCAGCAAGTGATCACCCGCCTTGAACTCCTGCGGTTCGCCGCCCTTCGGCGTGAGGATCAAACGGCCTTCAAGCACGTGAACATACTCATCATAGGGAAGCCCATCGATTTGCACGGTTCCTGGATCTGTTTCGAACACATAGGCGGAAATCTTGCCCTGATGGAACAAGTGCGTGCTGTAATTGATTGGGGCCTCGGTCGTGATGCCCTCATCCGCTTGAGCCGTTGAAGGGTCGATGACGGTTAGCCCCTCACCCTCCAGATAGCTTTGAGCGATACTCATGGGAAGTTTCGTTGGATCAGCAGGCATGTCTAATTCCTTCTTTGTTGGTGTGGCTTAGGCGAGCTGTTCTTGAACTGCGCGATGCGCAGCATTGATGGCAGCCTCGAGCGTGGGCACAGCTTCCGAATCGGAATTCGCGATACTGATCCGACCAAAAGCCTTTCTGCCTAGCTCATGCGGTGCACCGCCTTCGGGCCATTCGGGATCAAAAAGCTCAAACCCGCTATAGGCATAGCCATGAGACCAGCGGTTAACCGTGATCGCCTCAATGTCGCTACCTGCATCGAAACCGTTGGCGCCGAACATACGCGTGAGCTGCCCTTTGATCTCTTCTTCGAACGCCTCAAAAGGCTTGGTGTAGAGTGCATGTCGCCCCTGGCGATAGAGTTCGCGCGCGGACTGGAAACCATCGCTCAGTGTCGGCGCCGGCGCGGCCAGCATATAGACGACCATTGGATCTTCCGGATTGTCTGAGGTCTCATAGTCGCCGAGACTTGTTGGCGGCACTTTCGTCACAACGTCAAACGGGCTCGCCGGACAGTAATACATCTCAGTGTCGCCTGAATAGAAGGCCCGTCCGTTTTTGAGCAGGACATTGGCGATTACCATGGGCCCCTTCACGCAATAGGCGAGATTCTCTTTCTGTGCCTCTGGCAGATCCGGGCAAAGATACGGGATCAACGCGTTGTAGCAGGCTAAAATACAGCGCTTCGTTTTAACCCGAAACGCCTCACCTTGCTGAACATAGGCGACCGAGACCGTTTGATCGCCGGCCCCTTGCACGTTCACGACAGTAGAGTTCAATCGCAACTGCACCGGCCGGTCGGGCTGATCCAACTGGCTATAGTCGAACCGTGCAGTCAGCAGATCATCAATTGTTGAACCGCTCGCAACCTGTGGGATCAAACGCCGCACCATTTGGCGCGCAAGCGAGGCATTGCCATCTGGCATCCAGACAATGTCATATCCTTCGTCCTGGTCAGGGAGGTCCAGCGCCACGACGGCTGCTTCGCCCAACACGTTCAGCCCCGGAAGACCCGACAAGATCCCTTCTCGAACCGATAGGCAGTCAACGCCAACCAGATAAGTCAGCCTCATAACGGGTTCGAGTAGCGTACAGGTTTCCGAGGCCAGACCAACATGTTCGGTAATAAAGTTTCGATAGCTGAGTTCTCTCAGCACGGTCGACAAATCGCCTTCCGGCAATGGGGTTTCCAATGGTCGGCTGCCCTCGATGAAGCCGATCAGTTTCGATTGTTCGTCTTCCGAAAACGGCAGTGCCTCGACCAATTCGCGGTAGTTGCCCGCACCGTGCCAGGCATAGTTCCAGTCACCATGAACCATGGCACTTTCACGCGTCAGCGGCGCCTCAACAAACATGCCGATGTCACCCCCAAAGGAGCTTGCGCCACCCCCAGCGCGGACCCGGTCCAGATCAAAGCCAAGCTCGGTTATCAGATCTGTGGTCTCTGGGGAGTAGGCATTCGCGTTCTCGAAATTGGCACTGCCACCGGGCCCGAGGATCATTCGCCCCTGAGATTCAAATTCGTTGCGGGTTGCGTGTCCACCAAATTCGCCGTGATTGTCGAGCAGAAGAATACGCGCATCTTCACCGACTTCTTTGCGGTAAAGGTATGCGGCGGCCAAACCGCTTATCCCAGCTCCAACCACGACGAGATCATATTCGTCGTCCAGGTCCGTGTATTCCGTTGGCTTCTCCCCCGCCCAAGCCAAAGCATGCGCGACCTCATATGATCCCTCATGACTACCACGCAAACCATTTAACAAGGGCGGGTAATAGTCGCTCGGAAGACCTGGGATGCTCACGGCTTCAGGCGCCGTAGGCGAGACTTGCGAACACGCCGGCAGAGCCGCGCTGGCCAAGATCAATGCGGAGCCATTTAAATAATCTCGTCGAGTGATGTTGTGCGCCATTAAGCCCTCTTTATTCAATCGTTGTACAAATGAGATGCATCGAACAACATGGAAAACTCCGTTCAAAGCCTGACTGACACGCTAGCAGCTATCTGCAACTGTTCAAGTTTGTGATCACAATTTTTTTGGTGAATCGGCTGCGATAAATAGGCTGTCGATCGATGTTGCAAGAAAGACATATCAATCAATACAGTGCTTTTGCTTGGTGAAGAACACGAACTGCTCGCTCTAAACAAATTTTGCGATCGCACCTGAGTTGAGTTTTGATCGTTAAAAGTCTCACGCAGGAATTGTCAGCGGAAAGTGAGCTTTGAGGTACATCATTTAGGTTCGGTTCTTGACCAAATCCCCATTTCACGTCTCAGCAACAGGGCAGAGAACAACGACCTACCCTTCCGACGAAGCGAGCGCCCGATGGCGAGACTTCGAAGGATGTCGAACCTTCAGAAATTCGTTTCGACCCATGCCTCGTTCCACAATCACTTCAACATAGACCGCCACATCAAACACAGCTCTACATTCAAATCGATGAGAAACGCCGCGCTCTTCGAATGGCGCGGGCTTCTGGCTGGGAAAGAACCGCTGCGTCGTTCGATGCTGGAGACGGGCTCGCATTAGACAGACAGCACCCATGCTTTAGTTTGTGAGACCAGAAACCAACGCCCGCATCGCTTGAAACGTATTAGCATAGGCGTGGTCATCGGCTGGCGCGGGGTGGGTAGAAAGTTTCACGATGACCATGCCAGAAGGCTGATGGACGTAAATCGTCTGACCATAGATACCGATACAAACAAGGAGGCCCTCAGACGCGCTTGCCCATGTTTGATTGCTGTAGTGGCCATTGTCGAACATTGGCGCGTAGTCGGTTTCAGCGAACAACTGCCTCAAGCGCTCGTTGCCGTTCCGTGTCGCTTGAACCCAATTGGCGGAAACGACTTGCTCTCCGTCTACCATACCGTCTTCCAGGAGCATTTGTCCGAACCGCATCAAGTCCCTGGCGGTGGCGCTAATGCCCGCGCCGCAATACGGAAAGCCTTCCGCATCTAAGACAATGTTTGCTTCGTATTCGGGCTTGAGCTTCTGCCATAGGCGCTGCTCCATGAGCCCTTGGACGGGTGTCCCGGTTGCCCCTTCAATCGCCATTGCGACCACATTGGTCAATAAAGTGCGATAATGAAGATGCCCACCATTTGGTTGGTCGGTTTCGGTTCGGCTGTACGCATACCTTTTCAGCGATGTTGTCCCAGCTTTGGACGCAAGATCAGGGCGCCAACCGAGCACCGCTGTTTCGATCCAGAAGTCATCTCGGGGCGAGGCATAGTCTTCGCTAAAGGTTACCGCGCCAGTCATGTTTAGCGCCTGATCCAGAGTCGTACCCTGCATAGCCGTACCGACAAAATCCGGAACGTAGTCGGTCAGGGGTGCCGCCGGATCAAGTAGACCATCACCAACAAGAATCCCAGTAAGCATTCCGGTAAAAGTCTTCGAAATGGAATTGATCAGATGAAGACTATCAGCCTGCATACCATTGCCATATTGCTCGAAGATAAGCTTGCCTTCGCGCATGATGAGCAGCGCATCGGTTTGCGTTGCGGCGATGAATTCCGGCAGCGTATACTGCTCGCGATCCGTGCCACGGAATGAAATGTGATCAATCGGGTGCGGATCAACGCCCCATGCTGTCGGCTCTGCTGCCCCCTTTCGCAGACGTGCCGTCGGAAAGAGCGATTGGACCTGCTGAAAGCTTTCGCGGTTGTATGGTGGGGTTAGCCAGTTATCACGCGAAAAGGACCTCATTACGCAGGCTCCACCTATTTTCCGCACTTTGACGAGGGCGGCACATCCAGCGACGGATTGCGATCGAAGAATCCATACGGCATAAGCATAAAGCCAGCATACTCGACTGGCATGATCGGCCAATCCTCGGGACGCGGCACATGGGTCACCCCGAAAGTGTGCCAAACGACAACATCTTTATTTTCAACTGAGCGGTTCTGAGATGCGTACTCAGAGAGGCCCACGCCGCCGGAATGCAAATTGGTGAACGGGCCAGCACCGGCATAGTGTTCGGATTTCTGATACGGCGTGACCCAAAGATTGTTCCGCGCAAATCCTCCGCGTTTACCCGATACAGTGTCGGCGCCCGGCAGCATTGTGGGCGAAGACTGCGGGAGCAGTTTGTAAGCGACAGGCTTGCCAAGGCCATTCTTCACGTTCGGGTTTTCGATCCGCCAATTCCGACTGCGCATCGGATCGATCTTCCGCTGCGCCTCCGACTCCGTGGCCAAGACAGTCCGTGTGGCCTCAAAACCAGCTCCATAAGGATGCGGGTCATTCGCTATGGGCTGGACATTGGATTCAACCACAGTGTTTTCAGGCCCATCCAGATTGAAATCCAGCCTGAAACAGAACAAGTGCTGGTGAATGGGCGAAGTGATACCGGGCGCCACCAGAGGAGAGGTCGTGGACCCCTCGCCATCTTCCGGAACGGACACACCTATGATGCCTGTCAGCTTGACTTCAAGTTGGATGTTACCGTCCTGATAGAAGTACCAGAAAAAGCCGTACTCATAGTTTCCAATCGTATGGATCATTGACACGACAAGTCGGCGTGACCGTCGCACTTCCGGCGGAAGGTCTGGTCGAAACACATTGGTGTGTTTCCACAAAATACCGAAGTCTTCCTCATGCAAGCAGACAGCGTTCTCGACTGTGTAAGGCGTCCCGTCTGGTCCGAGCATCGAAGCATCAAAATAGTAGATCTCACCGAGGCAATCGCAGCCAAGTTTTAGGGAATTTGCTTGCTGACCCAAGGCGGTTTCGCCCGCATCAAACGCATGCTTCCAAAATTGGATAGGATCGGCATCACCGTAAGGCACGACCATTTCTGACAGCGATGCACGATAAAGAATGGATCTGTCCTTGCCGTCATCATTGTAGCGGACATCATGCAGGATCAGTCCCTCGATTGGGTGCACTGAAATACGGATATGCCATTTCTGCCATTTGATCACATGACCTTCGACCTCAAAACTCGGCCCGTCAGGTTGAGTAATATCGAGTGGTTTTAAATCCTCGCGCATCGTTTCAATGAATTGCGCAGCATAGTCTGCAGGTGCATCTGGAATCGGCAAGACGCCGTGATCTTGCACAATGACCTTGCCGCTATCGGCATCGATCAGGGCAACCAGACCTGCAACAGGACGCGCATAATGATTGTCATCTGGATGTGTGTGCAAAAAAGCGAGGGCACGCATCACGCGCCCTTCTGGCATCTCGGGAGGCCGCACACCAGCAAGCCACGGTTCGATGTGCACGGTCGACATATCCGTGATGCCGCGCTTTGCAAGAGCGGCAAGCCAATCTGGATGTTCGCTCAACGCGATAAAGACTTCTCGCACATCTTCGCCGTTCAATGGTGCTTGTCCATTGTCGATCCAGCGAAACTCGGCCAGTTGCTTGTCATCAAGCGAAACGATCGCCTCAAAGCTTTGGCCCTTATCACGGTCATGTCCAACGATCTGAATGTTCCGGGAGATTGGTTTGTCCGACGTGTGGGCAAGGATATCCTGCTTGTCTGGCTCGACGCGCACACCAAAGGAGAAGAAGCTTCGTTTGCTGAGGCCCGCCTCGCTTTGCACAATGTCGACCGCCTGCGCGAGCTCTTTAGCATTCGCCGGTTCGAGCGGATGGGTGATCTCTTCCAGCACTGCGGTCATGCGGTCTCTCCCTGTTTCAATCTGGCTTCGTCTGTTCGCTTGGCGCCGCTCAATACAGCTCGAAGGCGTCTTCGAAGCTCATCCGGATCTGATTCCGGATGGGTCAAGTGTTCCAATTCAAATGCCCGGGCAACGGACAGCATGACGGTTGCTGTTAGTCGCCCATCCTCAAACTCTATTTGATCCAGCTGCGCTTCAATTTGCGTGATGAGCCTGTTTTCCCAGGTCCGGAACTCTTGCCGAATATCCTGATGCCGGGCGGCAAACACAATCAACTCATACTCAGCAAGGACGCGATCAGGGTCGAAGAACTCCTGTTGATGGAACTGCACCATTGTTTCGATCAGCTCATCAAGAGACTTGTCAGTCTTGTCCTGCGACACCTCATCAATGAGGCTGTGCACGGTTTCAATGTAATGGCGAAACGCAGCAAGTAAGATCTCGTCCCTTGAAGCAAAGTGATATGTTACAGCGCCGCGTGTGAGTCCCGCTTCATCAGCAATGCTTCGGTGGGTGACGGCCCCTACCCCTCTGTCGGCAATGATGCGCAGGGCGGCTTCGAGCAATTGCTCACGACTTCGCTCACCCTTCGATTTTGAGACTTTTTCTGTTCCGGCTTGCCGTTCCATAAGTTTCGCATATACAAAAAAATGACATTTGTCACGCAGAGATCATGGAATTCTGAAAGACACTCGCCTGGTTGCGTTTTGAGCGCGGAAGTATCGCTTCACATCTAGCAGAAATTGGGCGACGATCTTTTTCAAGGAGATCAGGATGGCGATCCCACAATTCACTGCAAAAACTCCAACTGACCTCATTGCCGAAGGGTTAGAGGAAGCTGGATGCGCAGTCGTCACAGGCTGTATTAGCCAAGAAGAAATCGCAAATGTTCAGACGGAACTCGCGCCCCATATGGCTCGCGCGAGCACCGCTCGCGAAAAAACGGCGGACGACTTCTATCCCGGTCTAACGCGAAGAGTGACAGCTTTGGTCGCCAGATCCCCAACCGTCGCCAATACGTTGCTGACGCATCCCGTATCAATGGATGCCTGCGAGCGGTTCCTGCTACCGAACAGTGAGTTTGGCTATCAGCTGCATGTGACAGCTGCGCTGGAGATTGGGCCAGGCGCGCGCGGGCAAGTGCTTCACCGCGAAGAAGACACGTTCACTTTCTTCCCGCTACCGCGTCCCAACCTTATCGTCGCCAGCATGTGGGCAATTTCCGACTTCCGATCGGATAACGGTGCGACCTTAGTTGTTCCGGGAAGCCACATGTGGACTGAAGACCGCGTTGCTGAAGACCACGAAATCCTGCCCGCAGAAATGCCTGCCGGTTCGGTATTCTTCTGGTTAGGCGGTTTGCTCCATGGCGCAGGCGCCAACACCTCGGACGATTGGAGGTATGGCGTGATCTTGACCTATTCAGCGGGCTGGGTCCGGCAGGAAGAAAATCAGTATCTCGACATTCCAACCGAGCAGCTCGAGCGTCTTACGCCAGAGGTTCGAAAAATCGCAGGCTTCGAAATGTACCGCGCACTAGGCTTCTCGGATCCGACGGTGACAGTAGACCCAATAGGCTAGATTAAGAATGAAGGCACGATGGACGATATCCGATCCAATTCCCAGTTCAAGAAAGATCGACGCCATCTCTTGCATCCTTACGCTTCCTTCCCTGATTTTCTTGAAACTGGATCTCGGTTTTTCGAATCTGCGAATAGGGTGCATGTCCCGGGCGCAGATGGCAAAGACTATCTCGACGGAATTGGCGGGCTTTGGTGCGTGAACATTGGCTATGGCCGAAAAGAAAGGGCGGCCGCAATCGCCGCGGTAACCAACGCAATCGGCTCAGCTTAGCGCTCTAGGCCGACGTCATGTAATATTTGCGAAGCCGCTCAGTGATGTGCCAAGTCATTTTTGACCCCTTTGCAGCATACACCACTTCCCCAGGCCCAAACGATTCCTCTACGCCGTCTGCATTTGTGATTTTGAGCATTCCAGAGATAATCACCATCATTTCTTCAATGGGATACGCATCTATCTCGATCTTGCAGGGAGGACACTCCCAGACGCCTGCACCAACAGCCCCGCTGTCAGATTGGTAAAACGACATGGTCGTTTCATCGGTTGCGTCGGTGGTAAAGCACGCCTTAGGGATCAAGTTCGATGGCTTCTTCTCACCCGCAGCGTCCGGAAGAATTTTGAATGTGTCGATTGTCATGTCTATACCTTTCTATGTTGCTTTTTAGGAACCAAACAAGTCGGATGTCAGGTTAGTACAAAGCCCTTCCCGCCGTCGCTTCCCATTGTTGTTGAACCTGGTCCAAATGCCGATCCAAGTCTCCGACCTGTTCGATGCTCGGCGGATAGGCCACCGGATCTGCCAACACATCCTCAATACCGAGGACACCCTCAAGGACCGCATAAGCGCAAAATGCTGTATAGGTCAGCGCGTATCCGCCTTCCTGCATGAGCAACAATCCGCCATTGCAATGGGTATCCGCGATGCTTTTCGCCATACGTCCGAGCATTCTATAACCGCGCATGCTGAGGAGGTTGCGTCCGTTTAAGTCAAACTGATTGGCATCTTGTCCGTTGGCGATAATCAAAAGCTCGGGCTGAAATGCGTCCAGCGCCGGCTTCACCAGCCGCTCCATGGTGCGCTCATAGGCTTGGTCGCCCGCGCCATATGGAAGTGGGATATTCAGGTTGTAGCCTTTGCCAGCGCCCACACCGACCTCTTCGGGTGTTCCCAACTCAGGATGATTGTCGCCCCAGGACCCCAGCGGCATGTGCATTGAAATCGTAAGCACGTTATCGTGCTCGTAGAAACTCGCCTGCGTTCCGTTCCCGTGATGAACGTCCCAATCCAAAATAGCGACCTTTTTGACACCCAGTTTCAGTGCCCGCTCCACCGCAACGCCGATATTGTTGATGATGCAATAGCCATCGGGCAATGACCTCGACGCGTGGTGCCCGGGAGGACGAATGAGCGCATATGCTATTTGGTCGGGGCCAGATAGAATAGTCTCGACGGCGTTGATCGCGCAGCCAGCGGCAGCGTGAACGGCGTCTAGCGTGCCAGTATTGATCACCGTGCTCACACCATCAATACGAACCGGCTGACCAGAGCTCTCAACCTGCGCCGCAATTTTATAGACTTCTTCGAGATAGATTGGGTCCGCAAACGCGACCAAATCGGAACGGTCGGCATGATCGCCTTCATGCCAATTCACGCGAGACTTCAGCGGTCCCTTTTCGAGAATTGATTTGATATTGATCAGCCGCTCAGCGGTTTCCGGGTGCGGCTCTAGAACCTCAATCAAGGGTGAGCCTGGTAGATCATAGCACCCGCGACCCGTATCGTGTTTGAAACAGTCCGGGTGCCAAAAGACATCAACAGATTGGCTCATCGCATGCCGTCCTAATCTGCCGCCCTAAGCCGCCGTTGCGCGAACGGCATCGCTGAAGCGTTCCAAGCCTTGATCGAGCACATCCATCGGTATGGTCAGGGCAGGGAGGAAACGAATGACGTTGCCGCGCACACCGCAGGATAGCAGGACCAAGCCGCGATCGCGCGCTTCGGCAACGATTGCTTTCGTCCGATCTGGATCCGGTTGGCCAGCGTCACCGTTTTTGACGAACTCGATCGCCGTCATCGCGCCATGCCCGCGGACATCACCAATGCCGAGATCCGACTGGCGTAAGGCCTCGCCGACCCGTTTGATTTTGTCGCCAATCTCTAGCGCGCGTTCGCACAGCTTCTCTTCCTCGATGATGTCGAGCACAGCGAGACCTGCCGCGCATCCGAGTGGTGAGCCACCATAAGTGCCGCCGAGACCGCCAGCTGCAGGAGCATCCATTATGTCTGCTTTGCCAATGACGCCCGAGATCGGGAAGCCTCCCGCCATGGCTTTAGCGACTGTCATCAGATCAGGCTCAATGCCCGCATATTCGGTCGCAAACATTTTTCCTGTTCGCGCGAAGCCAGACTGGATCTCGTCGCAAATCAGCAAGATGCCATGCTCATCGCAAACAGCGCGGAGCTTTTGCATGAACTCGGGAGACGCAACGTAGAAGCCACCTTCGCCTTGAATCGGCTCGATTATGATTGCTGCCACGCGTGCGGGCTCCAAAGTAGATTTGAACAAAGCTTCAAGGGCTTCGAACGCGCAGAATTCGGGGACACCAAGATATGTCGCCGGGAATGGGAGATGATAGACGTCTGATGGCAGCGGGCCGAACCCCGCCTTGTAGGGCGCAACTTTTCCGGTCAGCGCCATACTCATCATCGTGCGGCCATGGAAGCCGCCCGTAAAGGAGATGACGGCTTGGCGACCGGTCGCAGAGCGCGCAATTTTCACCGCATTTTCCACCGCTTCGGCACCGGTCGTCAGAAAGATGGTTTTCTTTGGCGTGTCGCCAGGCGCAGCCTCGTTCAGGCGCTCCGCAAGCTCGATATAAGACTTATAAGGCGAAACTTGGAAACAGACATGCGAGAAGGCTTCGAGCTGTTCCTGAACAGCCTTTTGGATGCGGGGGTGGTTGTGGCCGGTATTGTTGACCGCAATACCAGATGCAAAGTCGATAAAGTGGTTTCCCTCTTCGTCCCAGATCTCAGCATTCTCGGCACGCTGGGCAAAGACTTGGTGCATATTGCCGACCCCTCGCGGGATAGCGGCCTCACGGCGGCTCCAAAGATCACTGTTTTGCATAGCAGTCTTCCTTCTCTCAGGCGCTGAGGCCACCCATCAGCATGTATTTGATTTCGAGATAGTCCTCGAGCCCATAGTGCGAGCCTTCCCGGCCCATGCCGGATTGTTTGATTCCACCGAATGGCGCCGCGGCATTGGAAATGGCGCCTTCATTGATGCCGACCATGCCATAGTCGAGCGCCTCGCCCATGCGCCAGGCACGGCCGATGTCTCGCGTGTAAAGATAGGCAGCAAGACCATAGGGTGTGTCATTCGCCATGGTGATCACGTCTTCTTCAGACGAGAATGGGATCAGCGCGGTGACAGGGCCGAAAATCTCTTCACGGGCCACCGGCATGTCGGGGGTCACGCCTGACAGAATGGTCGGCTCAAAGAACAATGCGCCGGCTTCGTGTCGCTCCCCACCTTGTGTCAGCGTCGCGCCAGCAGCCACCGACTCAGACACCAGCCGTTCAACTTTGGAAACAGCGGCTTCATTGATGAGCGGCCCAATCTCAGAGCCGGCTTGATCACCTGCGGCCACTTTGAGGTCTGCGATCTTCGGTTGGATCAGCTTAGAGAAGGCCTCCATCCGGTCTTCGTGCACAAAGACCCGGTTGGAGCAGACACAAGTTTGGCCGGCGTTGCGATACTTAGACGCCATCAAACCCGTCGCCGCGGCATCGAGGTCCGCATCCTCGCAAACGATGAAAGGCGCGTTTCCGCCGAGCTCCATTGAGACTTTTTTGACTGTGCCAGCGGCCTGTTGGAGCAGGATTTTGCCGGTTTGAGTTGAGCCGGTGAAGCTGATTTTTTTGACCAATTCATGTCCCGTCAGGACACCGCCGACTTCCGCCGGCTTTGAGGTTGGCACAACGCTGAAAACGCCAGCGGGGATGCCTGCATCCAATGCGAGCTTCGCCAAAGCGAGCGCCGAGAGCGGTGTGTCTTCTGCCGGCTTTGCCACCATGGTGCAGCCCGCCGCGAGCGCCGCGGCAACTTTGCGGGCCAACATCGCATTCGGAAAGTTCCAGGGCGTGATCGCGGCGCACACGCCAACCGGCTGTTTGATCACAACGATCCGGCGATCATTTGCCGGTGATGGGATCACGTCGCCATAAACGCGTTTTGCTTCTTCCGCGAACCATTCGAGATAGGCTGCTCCATAGAGGATTTCGCCTTTGGCTTCGGCAAGGGGTTTGCCCATCTCCGCAGTTAGAAGCGCTGCGAGTTCATCGGCATTGGCAACCAACAGCTCTTGCCATTTGCGCAATAGTTTCGAGCGCTCCTGTGCAGAGGTGGCCGCCCAGCCTGGAAACGCGCGATCTGCCGCCTCGACCGCCGCTGTCGCTTCCGCCGCACCGCAGTCCGCGACAGCCCCGATGTGTTCTCCATTTGCTGGATTAGAAACCGGAAATGTCTCACCGCCAATTGCGGGCGCCCAACGCCCGTCAATGAGGGCTTCGGTGAAGAGAAAGGCGTTTTGCATCGCTCTTAATCCGTTTCAACTGATGGACGTTCCGATTTTGCGTAGCATCCATTCTGAGCACCAAGGTAGGTGTTTTTGTGATCACATTTAGCTGATACTTCCTTCAGCCCGATACCGCAAGAAGAAATCTAGACAAGCTTGCCATCAAACGTTTCAGCGCACCATACTCCTCTATGGCTGGGGCCACCGAAAATAAGTATGACAAAAACAGCATTCTCGATACTTGCCGGCGGAAAAGGTGTTCGCATTGGAGGGCGAAAAGCGCACACACCACTCGCCGGCGCGCTGATATTGCCGCCACATTATTTCCAATTCTTGCAACTGGGACGCATCCGCCCCTGCATCGCTTGATCGAAGATATTGGCGGCGCAACGGCCCAACTGCCCGACGACCAACTTTCACTGAACGTCAACACAAGAGACGATCTCAAACTTGCAGAGCAATTCTTATTGGATCAGCGCTGATGATTATCTGTACGCTGGCAAGCTTAGCTTTTAGAAAAGCCTACCTTCATATCGGTTTATAACGTGATCACAATATGCTACATCTTGATTGAACGAGGCGTATTGCTACGCGATTGGACAACCATTGCGGAAGAATGGAAACGATAAATGACCTATAAGGACCGCTCGGTATGCGACCCGAATTGCCATGCCAATCCGAAATGCGGTTTGGCGGTCACGGTAGAAGACGGCAAAATCACATCTGTGGGTGCAGCCGACTATCCGATCCCTGGTTACGAAAACCGGATCTGCCTTATGGGGCGTTCGCGGCTCGAATATCAATACCATCCCGACCGGTTGACCAGGCCTTTAAAGCGGATCGGCGCCCGCGGTAAGGGCAAGTGGGAAGAAATTTCCTGGGACGAAGCGGTATCGCTGTTCGTTGAGAAACAAAAAGAGATTACCGCCAAGTATGGGTCACAAGCTGTTTTGTTCTCGCAATCGTCCGGCGCTTTTGGGCTTTTAACCCGAGGCTCAGCACTCCGCTATTCAGGGCTGACAAACGCAACCTCGATCCGCCCGAGCGGTGTGGATTACGGTGTCGCCAAAGGGCTCGAATACGCCTTCGGGATCAGCGCAGCGAGCTTTTTCGGACCGGGCGGTCATTCCTTCACAGACGCCAAAAATTCCGATTTGACGATCATCTGGGGCTGTAATCCTGCGGTGACGCGTAGCGTCGATCACAGCGCGCTGAAGGATGCGCGCAAATCCGGAACAAAACTGATCTGCCTTGATCCAGTAAATAGCGAGACCGCTAAATTGTGCGACGAATGGATTTCGCTGGAACCTGGCACGGATGGCGCACTGGCCCTCGCAATGGCGCACGACATTATCGAGCATGAGCTGTTCGATGAAGCCTTTCTCTTGCGGCACTCCAACATGCCATTCCTGGTCAATATTGGGACCGGCGCATTGCTGCGAGGCAAGGACCTCACTGGCGGAGACAAGTCAGAGCCACTGGTTTGGTGTTCGGAATGCAACGCGCCCGTTCCGCTGACGAAAGCACACAGCCCGCAATTGCAAGCGTCTGCGAACGTGAAGCTGGCGACCGGCGAAGAGGTTGAAGCCAAATCCGTATTCTCTTTGACCGAAGAGCTCGTCGCTCAATATCCGCCAGCTGAAGCGGCCGAGCGCACCGGCGTCCCGGCTACGACCATATCCGACCTTGCTGAGCGTTATGCCAAAGCCGGCCGCGCTTCGATCCGGATCGGCTATGGTGTCGATCGTTGGTATCATGCCGACCTGACCGGCCGCGCCATCGCGATGCTCGCAACCCTTTGCGGCTATATTGGCCTTCCCGGCGGCGGTGTAAGTTTGGTGGATGGTGGCAAAAGCGTGCCAGTGAAAGGCAGCCACTTCTATATGGCGGATGGCAAGCTGCCGAATTTCTTGAACGCGATGGAGGCCGATGAAGCGGTGCGCGAGGGAACCCCCTATCCCATCAAGATGGAGTGCGTATCGCTCGGAAATCCCTACAACCAAGTGAAGCCCAACCGAAACAAAGTGCTCAAAGACTATATTGGCGGCTTGGAGTTTATTGCGGTCATCGATCACTTCATGACGGACACCGCCAAACAGGCCGATCTCGTCCTCCCGGCTTGCACCGTTTTCGAGCGTACCGACATCGTCGTCGATAAGTTCATTCAGCTCCAGCAGCGCATTGTGGAACCGCTTGGTGAGACCAAATCTGATTTCGAGATTTTCCAGGCCTTTGCGCGCGCTTACGGCATTGGGGCGTATTTCGAGAAGACCGAAGAGGCGTACATTGACGATATGCTGGATGCCCCGTCACCGCTCCTCGATGGCATTGATTTCAAGCGTCTTCAAAAAGAGAAAGTGATCTATCCCTGGCCGTCCGATGAGCCATTCGTTGGTCTCGCCGATCACAACTTTCCGACCCCTTCTGGGCGTATTGAGATCTATAAAGAAGACCAAGTCGAATACGCTTCCGAGCTGCCTGTGTTCAAGGAGCCGATCGAAGCGACCCGCAAGAACCCGCTTTTCCAGAAGTATCCCTTAATGCTCCTCTCTTCGCACAGCCGTTACCGGATCCACTCCACCTTTGCGAATATGGACTCGGTGAAACGGCATGAGCCAGAACCAATTGTCAGGATCCACCCGGCAGACGCAAAACAGAGAAAAATCGAAGACGGGTCAATCGTCGAGCTGCGCAATGACCGGCATTTTTTGAAGATCAAATGCCGTATCGATGAGGGACTTCGCGA
>JBCAWZ010000054.1:0-21039 GCA_038534315.1 Pseudomonadota bacterium
GCAACGCCAGGCGTCGCCAAAGGTGCTACCGGATAGGTATGAATTTGCTGGGAGGAAAATCTCTTCACAGCTCTGGCAGAGCTGTGAAGAGATTTTCCTCCCAGCAAATTCATACCTATCCGGTAGCACCTTTGGCAACACGACAGTTTCGCATGTGTCGGAGCGCTTCGTGAAGCCGCGCTCGCAACGCCAGGCGTCGCCAAAGGTGCTACCGGATAGGTATGAATTTGCTGGGAGGAAAATCTCTTCACAGCTCTGGCCGTCTTTTTCGAAGCCCCGTTCGCAATCCCAACCATCGCCAGCTTCATCAGTCAGAAAACCATTCTCTGGGATTTGGATCTCGGCGCACCGATTGCCGCGCTCACGAAATCCCCGATCGCAATCCCAACTGACGCCATCCGTTCGAAGGAACGCATTCGCGGGGATCTCGACAGCATCGCAGCTTGCGCCGCTGCGAAGAAAGCCGTGACTGCAGCTCCACCCACCATTGAAAGAACCGCCCGTTAGATAGGCATTCTCCGGCAAAGCGACGGCGACACAAAGTGTGCCGGACTCAATAAAGCCAGCATCGCAGCTCCATCCAGACCCGAAAGGTTTCGGCGAGGCATTGGCCGGAATGTCCGCTGGCGGGGTTTGCGCCGCAACGGAGCCGGTGGCGAAGACAAGTCCCGCAGCAAAAATACCGCATAGCTTGGAGAGGAGGGGCATGCGGTGAAAATCCTTACGAGGTCATAGCTCTGTTGCTGTTGGTAGGCTTGATTGGCTTAGGCGAGTTCCCGCCGGCGACGCTTCTGCCGTGACGGGCGAGGAGCCGTAGATGCATTCGAATTTGGCTTCGACTTGCGCTGCGAGTGGTTTCCGCCGCTCTTACGGCGCCCGCCGCTTTGATTGCCGGATCGTCCTTTTGGCTTGAAAACGCGCAGATTGGGGTCCGGCGTTGGCAGAACAAAATCCGCGCATCCTTCAGGTGCGGGCATTGGGGCGAGCGTAATCTTGGCGAGTTTCTCGACCTGGCGCAAATGCCAGAGCTCGTCTTCGGCAACCAAGGAAATTGCCAGACCCTCGCGGCCGGCGCGGGCGGTTCGCCCGATCCGGTGCACATATTGATCGGCCACATCTGGCATCTCAAAATTGATCACATGGCTGACACCATCAACATCGATGCCGCGCGCTGCAATGTCAGTTGCAACCAGGATTGGGCAGCTGCCATCTCGAAACGCGTTCAGTGTGCGGACCCTCTGGCTTTGCGATTTGTTGCCATGGATCGCTTCCACTTTGAGGCCTTTGGCTAGCAGTTTTCGAACCACGGCATTGGCGCCATGTTTGGTGCGGACAAAGACCAGGGCGCGATCCAAATTTGGGTCGCGCAGCACGGCTTCAAGTAGGCGCAGCTTTTCTGGCTTGGTGACATGTATGACGCTTTGCCGGACACGTTCTGCTGTGGTCGCCGCAGGTGTGACGCTGACTCGCTTGGGATCGCGCAGATAGCGCTGAGTCAAATCTTCGATTTGCTTCGGCATCGTTGCCGAGAACAGCATGGTCTGCCGGTCCTTAGGCAGGGCAGCGACAATCTTTGTTAGATCGCGAATGAAACCGAGGTCGAGCATCTGGTCTGCTTCATCAAGCACCAGCACTTCGAGCTGTTCAAACGATACGGCTTTCTGGTTCATCAGATCGAGCAGGCGCCCAGGTGTGGCGACCAGCACATCGGTGCCTTTTTCGAGGGCGCGGATTTGCCGCGTGATCTTAACGCCGCCGAAGACCGTTTCTGTGCGGATCGGCGCGTGTTGCCCATAGCTGCGAAAACTATCAGCGATTTGCAGCGCGAGTTCACGGGTTGGTGCGAGTATCAGCGCACGAGGTTGTTTTGAGATCCGCCGTTTCGGAGCGCGCAGCAAGCGGTCAAGCGTCGGCAGCGCAAACGCGGCGGTTTTGCCTGTCCCGGTTTGGGCAATGCCAAGCACGTCATGTCCACCTGTGAGGTGTCGTATCACCTGATCCTGGATCGGGGTTGGCGTTTCGTAATTGAGGTCTTCGAGCGATTTCAGAAGCTGCTCGTGAAGGTCGAAGTCATTAAAACTGGTCATAGTTTATCTTTGTTTCAAAAATTCAAGCGCGCCACCAAACTGCAACAACTTGCAGCGCGACGAGCTTTTTCGTTTCGGGAGGGCCCGCGTGAAAGGGGGGCGCCTATTGATTTCGGTGTCTTAAGGGGGAGGCCTTGAACGGTCAGACATCTCACCGTCGCGATCCACGCTGCCAGCCCCATGCGCTCATTATAGCGCTTTGACATGGTCCCCTTGCAGGGCTTTAAGCCATCGGTCAATCGATTTTGTGTTAACAGCGTCGCTCTCGATCATCAGACATTGTGCCTTGATTTTGCCATGAAAACCGAAGATAGAGCGGTTTCGACCTTTAGCCGGACGATTAGGCTTTGACTGTGTTTGCCCGAAGGGGTGCCGCAGGCGCGACTTAGACGACTCCTAAAAAAGACTCGACCCTCGTGCGCAATCCTGCGTGCGGCAACGCTATAGGAGTTCTTTATGACCTCAGGCACAGTTAAATTTTTCAACGACCAAAAAGGTTTTGGTTTCATCGCACCAGAAGATGGCAGCACAGACGTGTTTGTGCATATCAGCGCACTCGAGCGCTGCGGTATGCGGTCTTTGTCCGATGGCCAGAAGGTGAATTTCACCACGGCTATGGATCAGCGCAAAGGCAAAGTTGCCGTTGACACCATCGAGCTTGCTTAAAGCTTGACGATGCTTGGGGCGTGGAACGGTTGACGTTTCGCGCCCTTTGCACACTGCGCCTTTAGCGCAGCTATTTAGCGGCCGAGCCGCACAAGCGCCTCATGCAAAGACTGCAGAAAGGCCGATCGGTCTTTCTGACTGAAAGGTGGCGCACCCCCAGTTATTTCGCCGCTGCCACGCAATTGGTCCATTAACGCCCGGGTTGCGACGGCAGATCCGATGGATGCCGCGGTGAAGGGTTTGCCATTCGGTGCCAGAACTGTTGCGTCGGCGTTCAGGCACCGTTCCGCAAGTAGGATATCTGCCGTGATGACAATCGTCGCAGCATCCGAATGCTCCGCGATATAATCATCGGCAACATCAGGCCCGGCCTCGACGACTATCAGATGGATCGCTGGCGACGGCGGAACCCGTAAAAAGCTGTTCGCGACCACTGTCACGGGCACACCATGCCGTGCCGCTACTTTATAGGTCTCATCTTTGACCGGGCAGGCGTCGCCATCGATGAAAATATGCAGATCCATGATTTGGCCACCCGTAAGTCGGTTTTTCGTATGGCGCCAGTATCACCTGCGCATCTAAGTTCCCGATAGTAATGGTTGACTCAAAAAATGCCCATCGCCAACCCAGCTCCGAGCGCTTGACCTAACTGGCGGCAGGCGTCGAGGTCAGTCTCTGGTATGGTTTTTTCCGCCAGGATCTGGGCCTCCGTCTGTGCGTGAGTGCCAATGATCAGAGGGGCTTGGACTTGATTGAGCCGCCAGCCTGTCGCGATGCGAGCGGCTTGACGCACTGCATTCTCACCATCTGAGCCAGCGCAGATCATCAGCCCATAAGGCCGCCCCTCAATCTTCCCCAGCACGGGATAATAGCAACGATCAAAGAACTCCTTCATCGCACCCGACAGCGCGGCAAGGTTTTCCGGGGCCGCAAAGATGTAGCCGCCGGCCACAAGCAGATCTTCGGGTTCAGCCTGTTCTGCCTTTAGCAGGCGTGTCTCGATTTCGGGCATGGCGGCGGTCGCAGCAGCCTCGGCCATTTGACGCGTACCGCCTGTGCGCGAATGATAGACAATGAGAAGCGGAGCCTGCTCTGCCAAGGCCTAATCCGTTGGTGGCGCAACGGTATCATCGCCGATTCGGCCGACTAGGTAGCATACAAGACCAAGCACGCTCAGTGCGGACACGACCAAGTACGCGCCGCCATAGCCAACTGACTCAATCACCCAGCCGAACCAGCCTTTTAGGAAAGAGCGGGCAAAATTCGGCACGGCCATGAATAGGGCAAACAGGCTCGCGCCAACAGCGGGGTCACAAATCCGCATCGCCCACACGACCGCGACAATGGTTGAACCAAGCGCAACGATCGTTTGCAGCGCGAGCAAAATGGCAAAAAGATCTGAACCTTGCCAGCTCGAATAGGTGAGCCCCGCAGTGGCTGAAAGCCCGGCCAAACTCACCGAAATCGCGATGACCGTGCCACGCAGACCAATAAATCTGACGCAAAGCGGTATCAAGATTGCGCCGAAGCCTGCGGCCACCAGACCAATCACGCTAACATAGCTACTATAGTCGTCGCTGCCCCAGCCAAGCTGCTGAACGGCCAAGCTTGGCGCGGCCGAATCCAAAAATCCATACGTTGCTTGAGTGAGGGCTAAGCCGAGCAAAAAGAACAAAGTCAGCCGGTTGATCAGGGCGCCGAACACACCCTTCAATATCGGTAACCGGGCAGAATGTTGTCGGGCTTCACATTCCGGCGATGCTCGCCCGTTACTCCAAGGCAGTAAGCGTTCTCCCGGCCGTTCCCGGAAGACGCTGATAAAGGTTGAAGCAACCGCGGCGACGAAGGCGACGGACACAGCCAACAAGGCCATTTGACCCGAGGCGAGCAATTGCCCTGCAACAAAGGCAGTTGCAGAGATGCCGAGCGTTTGGGAGGCGAACATAATGCCATTGATCAAGGTCCGCTCTGAATCTGGGACAAGATCGACCGTCATGCCATCTGTGGCGACATCGTTGAAAACAGCACACAAATTCAGCGCAAACATGAAGGCGGTCAGCAATCCAACCTGTTGTGCGGTCGGACTGGCGGCCGCGAGCCCAAACAGGATCAGCACCATCAAGCCCTGCGCGACCAAGATCCAGACCCTTCGTCGGCCCATCGGCCGGAAGGTCAGTCGATCCATGATCAGCCCATTGAAGAGCTTGAGCGACCAAGGCAGGAGCGCAACACCGACAAATGCGCCAATCGCAACAGGCGTTGCGCCGTCGGCAGCGAGCCAAGCCGGAATCGCGACCGTCGACAAACCGACTGGCAGGCCTTGCATGAAATAGAGCAGAATGATGCACGCAAACCTGGCGAAACGACTTTCAGTGAGGGCGGGCAGTCCAGATCGGGAAGGGGCATCCGCCGTCGTGGTTTGCGAAGTGTCCATATGTTGTCCCCGATTGAAATAATTCAGTTTTTAACGACACGGTCTGGCGCTGCTTGTGTCAAGTCAGGGCTATGTGATTTCACGCGGGTCGCTGGAGACTGATCAGATCTGAGCAACCCCCCTCACCGACGCAAGCGAAATGCCGTTGCGACGGCTTTCGCCAAATCCAGCATATCTGCGATGTGGATCATGGAATTTGCAATCGTCTCGCGGCTCCAGTCACCCGTGCCAAGATTGACCATTGCAAACCGATCTTCGCCTTCAACATCGATCACAAGATGTTTGTCGAACGCGACGGCGCGGACCTTTTCACCATGCGCAATGCCAGATACGCGCTCGACCACCGCCGGATCGAAAATCGCGCGCGCCTCAGTCTGATCTGTGCTGCGCATACGAAACCGGTCGCGAAAAGCGCTCGCAACGATGTCGACGTCTGCAAACACCGCATCGAAGTGTCCGCCCGGCCAGCCGATGTGGCGGGTCCGCATCTGAGTTACGCCGTGAAGGCGATATGGCACGTCGAATACCAGGACCAGATGATGTGTGTCTGGTGACTCGTCATTGCTCTCGACCCATTCAAAGGCGCTAAACGGGACGCCGTCACAAGCGCCCTGAAAGCCATCTTCGACTCGGACATTTTCAGCCGTTTGCAGATGATACTTCTCTCTCTGCTCTTTTGAGCCAAGGACTGGACCAATCATCATTGTGCCGGAGGAGCGGGCAACCTGAAGCGGTTCATCCAAGCCGCCATGATCATCGATCACCGAGACCGCCTCTCTCAAGGCGTCCGGCGCGAATCGATGCTGAGCGACTTTTTTGAGCATTGCGGGCGCGCCGCCAGGCGATGGGACGTAGCTCAGATCCAATTCAGCCGCGAGGGCGGATAAGGCCTTTGACCGGGCAAGGAAACGCGCTTTGCCATCAAGAAAGACGGCCCAGAACCGGTCGCGAAACAGATAAATGACCGCAATAATCCAGCCGAAAAAGAGCGGAAGAAACAGTACAAATACAAGTATTCCGCCAATAATATTGTCAGGAAGCAGGCTGAACAGCGTAAAAAAACTGATCGCAAAACCGATCATCCCAATCGTGAAGGGCAGCTCCAAATTGTGTTTAGGCTTGCCGTTTTCGGATTTGGTCTCAACCGGAATGTCCTCGATCAGAGGAACGATTTCCTGTTCGACAAATCGCTCTGCTTCCGGAAAGCTGAGCCGTGCGCCGATCTGCGCCCAATCAATGTTTTGCTGAGACGTTTCCATGCCACCCCACTGATGGCGCCACGATAGCTCAGCAGGCGTTTCTAAACCGTCAAACCGCTTTGTCCAAATTCGCCCAGTGCGAATCATACCGACACGCCGACACGCTATTTTGGCGAAACCCATCGCCATAGGAAGCGATATGGCAGTGCTTAGATCAGTGTTCGGACTTGATTTGGCTTGCCCGCGCACGGGCTTCCGGTGAAGACTGCGAAAAAAAGGAGGAAGCCGGCGATGAACGGTTTGAGGAAATTACGTCACCCTGTGATTGGAGGCTTGTTCATTCTTGGGCTGGCCGCGTGCGGCGGTGCGGATGCGCCTGCACCAATGGCTGAGGCTCCCGAAACCGTCACACCTGACGCGCTGCCTTCGGTTCAGGAGATTCACCAGGCGGCAATTGTGATCGATGGCCATGCTGACATTGCGTTGCCTGAGACGTCACCGCTCTATCTTGGCGCGGACGGCACGTCGAAAGTCGCGCCCCAAAAGCTTCGAGTTGGCGGTGTTGATGCGGTTGTCATGTCGCTCGCGGCGGGGCCCAAACCGCGCACCGATGCGGGACGTGCGAGCGCATATGCCGAAGCCAATACCAAGCTTGAAGCGATTGAAGCTCGGGTTGCGGAAGCCGGCAATGGTTTGGCCTTCGCGACGACGGCGGATGAGGTTCGCGCGATCAGCGAGGCCGGAGAGGTCGCAATCATTCTCGGTCTGCAAAATGTGCAATCGCTCGAAGGTGACGTTTCGCGGATCGATGATTTTTACGCCTCAGGTGTACGCGTCTTCGGCCTGACGCATATGGGTCACAATGATTTCTCTGATTCTTCACGGCCCATGTTTGATGGCGAGACAGGAACCTATGAAGTCGAAGAGGAACATGGTGGCTTATCTGCGATTGGCCGAGAGGCTGTCGAGCGGATCGATGCGCTTGGCGGTATTATCGATGTCTCGCAAATGTCAAAGAATGCAACGCTGCAGGCCATTGAACTGGCTGACACACCCGTGATCGCCAGCCACTCAAATATCAAAGCCATCTCTGACGTCACGCGAAACCTGTCCGATGAGGAGATTGATCGCATTGGTGAGACAGGTGGCGTCATCCATATCGCTGCATTTAGCGCCTACCTCGTTGACCTTTCTGATCCCGAAATGCGTGACAATGTTCGCGATGTGCGCCTGGCGGCCGGTTTGCCGGAGACTTATTCCTACCCCTATGAGCTCTATTGGGAGCTCGAAGATGAGACCGAGCGTGTAACTTTTCTGACCAATATGCGCGCTCTCGTCGGCCAAGAAGATGTCAGCCAAATGGTTGAGCACATAGATTATGTTGTGAACCGGATCGGCGTCGATCATGTCGGTATTGGCACCGACTTCAACCATGGCGGCGGTATTGTCGGCTTTGTCGAAGCGGATGCGGCCGGGAACGTAACAGCAGAGCTGGTCGACCGCGGCTACAGCGCCGAAGACATTGGTAAGATTTGGGGTGGCAACTTTCTGCGTGTGCTCGACGCCGCGGCGGCAAATGCGGCGGACTAGGCGCTAGGCTCCGTAAAGGGTGGGCGAGCCGGGCCCGACGGGCAAGCCGAAGCCGAACGTCCAGAGCACGAAGAAGGCAGACCACAGCGTGATGAAGAAAATAGTGTAGGGCAGCATCATGGCGATGAGCGTCCCAACACCGAGATCTTTGTCATATCGGCTCGCCCAGGCGAGGATCAGCCCGAAATAACTCATCATCGGTGTGATGATATTCGTTGTGGAGTCGCCTATCCGATAGGCGGCTTGAATGACTTCTGGCGAATAGCCAATCAGCATCAACATCGGCACGAAGATCGGTGCGGTGACGGCCCATTGTGCGGACGCGGAACCCAGCGACAGATTGATCAAGCCGCACATGAAAATGAACAGGACGAACACAACTGGGCCGGACAAGTTGCTTTCTTTGAGGAATTCAGCACCGGAAACCGCAGTGATGGCTCCGAGATTGGTCCATCCGAAAAAGGCTACGAATTGCGCGGCAAAAAAGGCGAGAATGATGTACAGTCCGAGCGATGACATGCCGTCTGCCATGGCGTCGATGACATCGCGGTCGCCCTTCATTGTGCCGACGACGCGCCCATAGGTGTAACCGGTCACCATGAAGAAGATCAGGATCCAGACCACGAATCCGTCAAAGAAGGGCGAGCGCATCACGTCGCCCGTGTCGGGATTTCGAAGCACGCCCCATTCGGGCACCAAGGTGAGCGCCATTGTTGCCAGCACCCCAAACAAGGCAATTCCGGCCCAACGAAGCCCTTTTCGTTCCTTTTCGGAGAGCGTCTCCATCATCGATTTGTCCAAGATGGTTTTGTCGGCGCGCGCATCATCATATTGGCCAAGCTGTGGTTCGACGATGAAAATGGTGACCAACGAACCGATCGCGGTGATCAGGAAAGTCGACGCAACCATGAAATACCAATTCGCCGTCGCGAGGACCTGATAGTTTGGATCGATTAGCTGTGCGGCTTCCTCGGTGATGCCGGCAAGCAGGGGGTCGAGCGTGCCAATCAGGAGATTGGCGCTATAACCACCAGAGACGCCCGCAAAAGCGGCGGCCATGCCCGCCAATGGGTGTCGATCCAGCGCATAAAAGATTGCGCCGGCGAGCGGGATCAAAACGACATATCCAACTTCAGAGGCTGTGTTCGACACAATACCCGAAAACACGATCGCCACGGTGACCAAATTCTTGGGTGCGCCCAAAACCATGCTGCGAACAGCGGCAGAGAGCAAACCCGATTTCTCCGCAACGCCGACACCGATCATTGCGACCAGCACAACGCCGAGTGGGGCAAAGCCCGTGAAATTGTCGACGAGGCTAGTAAAAATCCGCCTCAACCCATCACCATTCAATAGGCTGACCGCTCGGATCATGCCATCTTCTGCAACGCCCGCTGCACCAGCTGGGCGAGGATCGACCACTGCGACTCCCATCCAACCGAACAGGCCAGACAGCACAACAATACCCGCTGCGAGGACGGCGAACAAAGTTACAGGATGGGGCAGCAGATTGCCGAGCCACTCCACGCCATCGAGAAACCGCGCGAAGGCATTTTTTGGATGCGTGTCTTCCTGCGATGGATTGTCTGCCATGTCCCGACTCCGTTGGTGTCTGCGACTCGTATTCTCGCTAGAGTGACTCGTCTGAGGGGGAATATGCAAACGCGAACGGGACGACGACAGCTTCAATCCATGAGCGTATAGGAATTGCCCAGACAATACTGAGATTGCGCTGATCCGTGTCGCATTTGTGCAAACCTTGCCAGATACACTGTGGATCGCAGCCATTGCGCGGCAAATGATTGCGTCTGATGCGCGAAAGCAGCAGACTATTTATCGCCGCAGCTTTTCTCTTTGGAGGACTTTGACGTGTCGTTGCAAGCCATCCACCCGTCCACAGCCCGTTTGATCCAACGTCTCGGAGCGATGACCGCAGCTGGAGAGCTCGACTGGCACGAGACTGAGGGTGGCGGTGTCCAGCTATTGGTCGCTGATTATGTGATTGAAATCGCGATGGAACCGCTCGGATTTGTTATCAGATCGAAAGCTGGCAAAGACTTGGAAATGGTCAATGCGGCTCAATTGGAAGCCATGCCTGGCGGGGAATTCGAGACGTTTGCCGATTTGCTTAAGGCGTTGCTTGCGTTCGCGATGCGCCAGGCGCGCAATGTTGAGCCAGTGGTGCAAGACATGCTCCACGAATTGGACGCCGACGAAGCCCCGCCCGAATCCGTTGATTTGACTGAGGCAGCTGGCGACGCCGACGACTTCATCGAGGGTGAAGATTCAGAACTGTCAATCGATGTCCAGCCAGACGAAGATATAGACCGGCCGGAACCAACCAAGGCGCCCAGCGTGCAAATTGAGCAGGAACCGGACGAGTCTGACGAGCACGAATTGCCAAATGTGTCGGGCGTTTTTGCCGATTTGGGTTCAAAAGCGTTGGAAGCGGAAGCCGCCGAGCCTTATCCTGATGTCGATGAGTCTTCACTCGACTTCGAAGAGATTGAGGACTTTGGTGATGTCGGCAGCGTCGCGGAGGAGATCCTGCCAGAGCCCGAGCCTGCTTCTGCATCGCCGGGTGACGATGTGGTCGATGCGCCGGTTCTAGGAAAGACGCCCGAAGACGTGTCTGAAGGCGTGGATGAAATACCCGAATTTCTGCGCCGCCGTGCTGCTCAGTCGTATGGTCTGTCCAGTAGGGGAGCCAAGCGCAGTGTCTCTTCTCCAGAGCGCGTCTCGGAGGAACCGGCGGGCGCAGCACAAACCCAATCGCCAGTCGCGGCCTCGCCAAGCGCTTCCGCATCCGATGCGTCCGACGCGCATTTGACGCTTGAGGAAATGGCTTTGATACAAACCGCTCCTGTGCGTGAGCCAGAAACACCACCGGCCGCATCTGCCGGTGCTATTTTGACAGAGTCCCCCGACAAAGTTGAGTGTTCGATCTTCGCGCCACGAGCGGTCGCGCAGACCAAGCTCGTCCAGATCCAAGTCTTTCTGCACACGATGGCGGAGGACCAAAGGCAGGCAGCTGAGCTGACGGCTGAGAAGATTGACGCACTCTCATCTTTACGGAGCCGAAAAGCGCTGGCACTGGCGCTTCAACGCGGCGCTCAACTTCATCTCTCTTTGACCACGGACGAGACAAGCACGAAGGAAAGTTTCCAGCTCGATACGCTGGCGCCGGAGCAGGCGACCTGGAATGGCGTGCCAAATTCGGTGTCGTTCTTCTGCCGCGTGCGCGACACCGCGAAGCTTGGCGACCACTTGCTTAAGTGTTTGGTATCCGTCGAGGGTGTGCCGGTTGGTGAGCTCAACTTCACGCTCGAAATTGTTCAATCGCCAGATCAGCTATCGCCGGATGGTCTTGATCTTGCGGAACCAGAACCGGAAAAGTACGAGTCGGTCTTCCTGTCCTATGCCAGGGAAGACAAAGACGAAGTGGACCGAGTGGCTCGGGTTTACAACACGCTCGGGCTGACCGTGTATCGCGACGTCTCTTCGCTTCAGCCCGGGGAACGGTATCAAGACCGATTGATCGATATGCTGCGAAGCGCCGACGCGTTCATTTTGATCTGGTCGCGCAATGCTCAAAACTCAGATGCGGTTCGCCAAGAAGTGACAGAAGCCCTCCGTGCTGAGGAAGTGCAGGGCCGACCGAGATTTGTGCCCTTTCCGATTGAGGGTCCACCCATCCCGATGCCCTGGCGGGAGTTTGCCAACCGCCATATCGGTGATCCGATTTATCATAAGGGCTGAGCCGAAGCGCCATGCCTTGAATGCATAAGAGAGGCCGATCATGACGGAGCGCTTTCTTGACAAGGTCTATCACGTCTCCGGCCAGGAAGCGGTGGTCGCGCTCTATGATGAATGGGCTGAAGTGTACGATGAGGAGCTGACATCGATCGGCTATGTAACGCCGACCCGGCTGGCTGCCGCGCTCGCCGACACACTGGCAGATCGCGCTGTGCCCATCCTCGATTTTGGCTGCGGTACCGGGCTTTCGGGAACGGCGTTACATGAAGCAGGCTTTGGCAAGGTAGATGGTACTGACCTGTCGGCGGAAATGTTGCGCATTGCGGCAACAAAGAAGGTGTATCGGAGAATATGGCAAACCGACCCTGACACCCCGATTCCGGTGCATCCCGGAGACTATGCGGCGATAACAGCGGTTGGGGTTATCAGCATCGGCGCGGCCCCAGGATCTGCATTTGATGCGTTGCTGGACTGCCTCGCGCCTGGCGGGCTGTTTGCGTTCTCAATGAATGATCAGAGCATGACGCTGCCAGATTATATCGGGCGGGTTCGGGCGAGCTTGGAAGACGGTCGCGCCAAGCTCCTAAGCGAAGCGCATGGTCCTCATCTCACCGCCAATGATCAAAACAGCGGGTCAACGGTTTTTGTGCTCGAGCGCCTTGGCGGGATCTAGTCGTCGGTTAGGATCCGCTCTGGTTGACCCTCTTTGTGCACGCGAAATACGATCGCGCGCCCGCCGTCCGGCCCACCGCGTGGTGAATGTATCGCTTCCGGTGGGATCACAAAGGCTTCTCCAGCCTCGATCAGCTGGTCTTCTTTGCCCTCCTCGACATGGATCGCGGAGCCTTCAATGACGTACACAAACTCTTCGCCGGGATGATAATGGCTCGGCACCGTTGCGCCTGCCGGGATCACAACGTCGGAAATCAGCACTTCAATGCCTTCGACGCCTGTGATTGGCGCGCGCAGCATCTCATTCGAGCCGGGTGCAGGTTTGTGGTGAAGATGATCATCGGCATGATTATGGCGTAACTCACCGTCGGTATCGGCGATAATCACGCATCCACCGAGACCGCATGCGAGACCGCTTATAAGTGCAAATTTGAGCATATGAAATCTCTCTCCATTTTTGCGCACATCAGTTTGCGATCGGTTCTAAAAACAAGCCCGCTGAGGTGATCGAGGGTAGGGCGCCAGGGGCATTGGCCAAAGCGGTCTCAGCGTAGAAGCCAGCGAGCGCGATCATGTTTGCATCGCTTTCACCGCTGCCTTTCGGATTGTGTGTCGCGCCGCGAATGAGGAAATGGCCGCCAATGACATCACCGGCAAGTTTCAGGTAAGCCGTGGCGCCAGCCAGGCCACGTTCACGCTCTTCGGCCATCGTGGTCCGCATCCAATCTGTCGCGTCTGCCAGAGCCTTGCTCGCCTCTTCGAGTCGGCTCGCCATTTGAACCAATTGAGGATGATTGGTCGATCGGGCGTCTCGCGATGTCTGGTCAATGTCGGTGAGCATGTCGGTCATCGCCTGGCCGCCATTGACCGCCAATTTTCGACCGGCCAAATCGATCGCCTGAATACCATTTGTGCCTTCATAGATCGGCGCGATCCGGGCGTCTCGATAGAGCTGGGCGGCAAGCGTCTCATTCATGAATCCCATGCCGCCATGAACCTGGACACCTTCGCTTGCGACCTCGACACCGATATCCGTCGACCAGGCTTTTGCGATGGGGGTGAGCAAATCTTCACGCTGCTTCGCGGCGTCGCGCGCGCTGTCGTCCTCAGCATGTTCGGCAAGGTCAGCGGCGACACCGCAGGCGAAACAAATCGATCGCGCCGCCATGACTTTGGCCCGCATGGTTGTGAGCATGCGGCGGACATCAGAGTGGTGTATGATCGGCGCTGGTCCATCGACGCCGTCAGCTTTGCCCTGCTTACGCTCATTCGCGTAGCCTTGTGCGGCTTGATACGCAGCTTCACCAACGGCCACGCCTTCCAGACCAACATTCAAGCGCGCTGAGTTCATCATTGTGAACATTGCCGCAAGGCCTTTATTGGCGGCGCCAATCAGCCAAGCCTTGGCATCTGAGAATTCCATGACGCAGGTCGGGCTGGCATGGATGCCGAGCTTCTTTTCTAAACCGATGCACCGCACGCCATTGCGTTCGCCGAGTGATCCATCTTCGTTCACGAGCACTTTGGGGCAGAGGAAGAGCGACACACCGCGCGACCCCTCTGGTGCGTCCGGCAAGCGCGCAAGGACGAGATGAACGATGTTCTCGGCCAGGTCATGGTCACCCCAAGTGATGAAGATCTTTTGACCCGAGATCGCGAAAGATCCATCCTCTTGCGGAACAGCTTTCGATTTCAACGCGCCAACGTCTGAGCCCGCTTGCGGCTCAGTCAGATTCATCGTGCCGGTCCAGTCTCCGGAAATGAGGCGCGGTAGATATGTTTCTTTTTGCGCGTCTGAGCCATGCGCGAGCAGCGCTTCTATCGCGCCAAAACTCAACATAGGACAAAGCGCAAACGCCATATTTGCGGCGTGAAACATTTCCATAACCCCAAGTGCGAGGGATTTCGGTAGGCCTTGTCCACCATAAGCTTCGGGAAAAGCGAGCCCCATCCAGCCAGCGTCTCTATAGGCAGCATAGGCTTGCTTGAAGCCGTCTGCGGCGACCACGCCAGTCTCTGTCAGTTGCGCGCCTTGTTTATCGCCCGCCTGATTCAGCGGCGCGAGCACATCCGCTGCGAGCTTGCCGGCCTCATCGAGGATCGGCGCCAGCAGACCTGAATCGTAAGACGGGAATCCATGGGTGGCTTCAAGCCGCCCCATCTGCGCAATGCGCTGGAGCGCAAATGCGATGTCCTTTTCCGGCGGCGTGTAACTCATCTCAACTGTCCTCCAATGAATCGACTTTGATTTGTTCGATCTTATGAGCCTCATCGCTCGTCGGAACACTCGCTGAGTCTTCGCATAGCAGGCTTCGACCGGCGACACGAGGGGGACAAGATTGCTCGGATGTAACAGAAGTGGGCTTGCAATTCGATATATCGAAATTAGATTAGATATATCTAAAAGGAGTGAACTTATGTATCACAGAAATCGCATGCGAAAAGCGGCCGCCGCATATATGAAAATGCGTTCGGGATCGAGCGGCGGTAGCCGTCGCAGACGGCCACTCGATCACGGTGATCTTCGTTTGTTGATCCTCTCCTTGATCGCGGAACAACCACGTCATGGCTATGATCTCATCACTGAAATAGAAGCGCGCACCGGCGGCGCTTACAAACCCAGTGCAGGTGTGATGTATCCGGCGCTGTCTATGATCCAGGATCTCGGCTTAGCAAAAGCAAAAAAGGAAGACGGCAAACGCGTCTTCTACATTTCGCCAGAAGGCGAGGCTGAACTCGAAGCGCACGCCGAAACGCTCGAAAAAATAGAACGGCGTCTTGAAGCGCTTGGAAGCGATGGGCCGGCGGGTGATCCGACGGACGTCCGCGCGGCGACGAAAAGCTTGCGCTATGCCGTGTTCAAATCAGTGACAAAAGATTGGCCCGACACCTCTAAGCATGAAGACATAATCGCAATCCTCAATCAGGCGCGCGAAGATATTCAAAAGCTAGGCGGCAATCAGAAAGAGGCCTGAGCTCAAATCAGATTGAGTTTGAAAAAGGGGTTGGGAGTTGGATCGCCGTGCCGAAGCCAGACGGGACTGGCGGCGGCGTGGATGTGTAGTTCGGTTTCAGGCGCAGCGATCAGATCTAGAAAGGTTTCCAGCAAATTGCGCTTCACGGCGGTGTCGAGATCCCTTGCGTCTAAGAACACGCCGATTTGAGCTTCTTTAAACTCCCACGTCGCCTCGAAGCACCTCGTTGCAAGCTCTAGAATGGGTCGGCTCTCATCATTGAAGAAAAAGTGGATCGGCTTGGCGTTGTGTTTCAATTGTTCGACTTCTTTGTCGCTATACAGGGACTGAAGATAGTGGTCTGACAAATAGGCCCCAAACGCCTCGCTACTGTTCAGGGCGTCTCGGATCGCATGGTGGACAATGTCACCGGGATTTAGATCGTCCTCAAAAATCCATACCCGCTGATCCGTCGCTTCGAGCCGCGCTCTCAAATCATAGACCATCGAAAAGTCCTGCATGGAATGCGAGAGGAAGAGTCCCGCTCGCTCATCGACGTCCATCGGCGCTCGCTCCCCGCTTGTAAATTCTTCCGGTAGCGCTTGGCGTTCCAAGGGGTGGAGTTGTCTGTCACCGACGACGGTGACATGGCCCCAGAGGACGTCCAGATCCCGTCGGCTCGGATACATTGAGTAGCGGATCCGCCGATCGGGCCGCTGTGATTCAGTATACAAAATTTCAAACGCTTCTGTGGGGGTTAAGCCCATGGTTCGAGCAAGCGATTTTGTGCTCAACCAGACTTTTGGTTGAGAGAGACCTGCAAGCCTCGCGATCGCATCGTCCAGCGCCATACTCTCGCTCCTGCCGTTTCCGCCAATCAATGGAGCTACGACAATACAATTATCTTGTCTAAACGCATCCCCAGCCCGTCTCTGACAAGATGTCTCGCTTGCCTTGTTGCGGCGTGTGAGACAGACACGGTTTCGATGCCTGATGCTGCCTCTTCACAAGCGGTTTTCGCGACCCTCGCTGAGGATTTGCTCGTTTGGTATGAAGACGCTGCCCGAGAATTGCCGTGGCGGATCGGTCCAAAAGATCGTGCACGTGGGATCCGACCAGACCCATATCACGTTTGGCTTGCGGAAATCATGTTGCAGCAAACGACGATCCCGCATGGCACGCGCTACTGGCATCATTTTGTGAAGACCTGGCCGCGCGTCGAGGATCTCGCTGTGGCCCAAGATGAGGCGGTGATGGCGGCTTGGGCCGGACTTGGATATTATGCGCGGGCTCGCAATTTGCTGAAATGTGCGCGCGAAATCGCCAGCCGCGGCGCCTGGCCGAAGACCGCTCCTGAGCTGCAAAAACTGCCTGGAATCGGCCCTTACACGGCGGGCGCGATTGCGGCGCTCGCCTTCGATCAACGGGGCGCTGCTGTCGACGGCAATGTAGAACGGGTCTTCTCGCGATTGCTCGCTGCGAGAGGGGATTGGACGGAAGAAAAGGCGCGCATACGCGACCTGGTTTCGGGACTCGTCCCGGTCGATCGCCCGGCTGAATTTGCCGAGGCTTTGATGGATTTGGGGGCGACACTATGTACGCCGAAGCGGCCAGACTGTTTGATTTGCCCACTGCGAGAGATGTGCGCGGCGCGCGCGGAAGGCAATGCAGAAACCTATCCGATCAAACCGAAGAAGGCGCCAAAGCCGACACGGCACGGCCATGTCTATGTCTTGGTCGGGCCTGGCCGTACAGTGATGACGGAGCGGCGCCCAGACCGCGGTTTGCTCGGTGGAATGCTCGGACTGCCGACCTCCGATTGGACCGGCGATGTGCCGGTGACCGACTATCCGGAGCAAGCTGACTGGCAGGAGGTGGGTGAGGTTCGCCATGTCTTCACGCATTTTGCGCTCATGCTCAAAGTCTGGCGTGCGGTGTCGCCAGCTGGCGCGCAGCTGACGCCAATTTCAGAGGCCGCTGATAGCTTGCCGAGCGTGTTTGCAAAGGCGTTGAAGCTCGCAGTTTCAGGCGCTAAGCGAGCTTAGTCGTCTCGCCGTTTGGGCCATTTAGCTGAAGCAGCTTCAAGTTTAGCATTGCCGCAATGCTGACCCAGATCAGGTAAGGCGCGAACAATATGCCGGCGAGTTGACTGTGCTGAAAGTACGTCAATGCCAGTGCGGCGATCATCAGCCATAGCAGAACCACTTCCGCCATCGCCCAGTCCAATCGGCGGCGACCAAAGAAGAGATAAGACCAAACACCATTTGCAATCAGGTGTGCGCCATACAAAGCGAAAACGGGCCAAGCGGCCAGCCCCGATTCTTGCCAGACCAACCACGTCGCAAACGCCATGGCGGCATACAATATGCTCCAAACCAAGGGGAACGCCCAATTCGGCGGCGTCCAGCTTGGCTTGTCGAGCGCAGCATACCAGCTGCCGGGCCGGAATGTTGAACCGGTTGAGGCGGCGGCCAAAGTCGCGCCAACGATCAGAAGTGGGGCAATAAAATCACTCACCTGTCGCAAGTGGCGCTTAATAGCGCGCATTCAATCAAAACACGCACCCATTGTGGAAGAAATTCAAATGTTCTTGAAATGTTCTATGTATTGTGGTGTGTCTTGTCGTCATGAAAGCGGGACAAAAACTTCAGCCATCTGGCCGCGTAACGCGTGAGGATGTCGAACAAATCGGCGAACGGTTTGAGCATCGCGGACGTGGCGCGATCTCAAATCCGACAGGGCGGTTCGAGCCTGACAAAAGGGAAGCCTTTGATGATGGCTGGGACACGATTGAGGATGCGCCGCCGGCGATCGAAACGACGCTGACGAAAGAAACGCCAAAAACGATCATCAATTTCAATCGTTCGCCGGACATTCCTTTCGATCGCTCGATCAATCCCTATCGCGGCTGCGAGCATGGTTGCGTGTATTGTTTTGCGCGGCCAACGCATGCCTTTCATGGCCTGTCCGCGGGTTTGGATTTTGAGAGCAAGCTTTTCTTCAAGCCAGATGGACCTGCATTGCTGAGACGCGAATTGGCGCGACCTTCTTATCGGCCGAGGCCGATCGCTTTGGGCATCAACACGGACGCCTATCAGCCAATTGAAAAGCGGTTGCGCCTGACCCGGACCTTTTTGGAGATCTTGGCTGAGCATCGTCACCCCGTCACATTGCTCACCAAATCCGCTCTGGTACAGCGCGATATCGACCTTATTGCACCATTGGCTGAGCAGGGCTTGTGCCGGGTTGGTGTCTCGATCACCACGCTTGATCCAAAGCTGGCGCGTCGGATGGAACCGCGTGCCGCTGCGCCGCGATTGCGGATGCAAACCGTGGCTGCGCTGAGCGAAGCCGGGATTCCAGTAACAGTGATGATGGCGCCAATCATTCCGACTTTGAATGAAAGTGAGATTGAGACTTTGGTGGGTGAAGCTGCGGCGCATGGTGCGCGTTGGGCCGGCTATGTACTGTTGCGTCTGCCGCATGAGTTGAAAGATGTCGTGCATGAATGGCTTTTGCAGCATTATCCTGATCGGGCCACGCGGGTGATCAACTTGCTCCGCGAAATGCGTGGGGGAGTGGATTATGACTCCGAGTGGTTCAAACGCGGGCGCGGGCAGGGGCCGCGGGCCAAATTGATCGCCGTGCGGTTTCAACGCGCTGTCCGGCGACACGGTCTGGATGGACCAAGGCCTATATTGCGAACCGACCTGTTCCGACCCCCGCGCGACCCGGATGACCGTCAATATGGCCTTGGGCTTTGAGTAAGCGACGTGCGGGTTTAGTCCTTGTCTATGCTCGGCGATGTCGTAGCGTGATCACTGGTCGGATTGACCAAGTGTGCTTGGATCGCGGCCTCTGTTTCCCGGGTGACAGGATAGGCCCGCAGAATGAAGGCTGTCAGACCGTAGGCAACCACGGGTACGCCAACAAAGACCCACATCAGGCCAGCGATTTCAGATGGTCCATTCTCGGCGCCAGGTCGGTAACCGGCCAGCCATTCAAGTAGAATGTAGGGGATGCCGATGCCGAAACTCGCACCGATTTTATACGCGGCGGAATTGAGCGAGTAGTAGAGGCCGGCGCGGCTTTCGCCTGTTGCAACACGTTCGCGTTCAATAATGTCAGCCAGCATAGAGCGCATCAAGATTGGCGCGGAACCGTAGGCCAGACCCGTCACCAAGGCGCCGATTGACAGTAGAACAAGTCCACCCCCATTCAGGCTGAGCGGCAAATAGATGAAAAACGTGATCGAATTCCAAAGTCCCACCGCGATGACGGCAATGTGCTTGTCTGTTTTGCGGGAGAGCCAAGTCCAAAGCGGCATACAGGCAAATCCGGCGATAAAGTAGATCAGCAATATGAGCGGCGCCAGAGCATCAACCCCAAACCCATCGCGGGCTGCGAACAAGAAGGTCGAACCCGTCGCCGCAATGGCGATCCCGATCAATACTTCGACAGATAGTAGCCGCACAACGGCGGGATCGGTTAGGGCAGATTTGACGGCCGGCCAGGAAAAAGTGACCGGCTCATCTTCCGGATTTGGCGGGACATCCGGGACCGCCCAACTGGCAAGAAACACTGTAAGAGGCAGGCTGATGAGCAAGATGACGCCCATCACAAAGACTTGGTCGCGGCGCCCAAAATCCGCTGCCAGGGCCAAGGCTGTAGGGATAATCAGCAAGGCGATCAGCGTGCCAGTGTTGAGGATTTCACGCCAAAGAAAGAGCCTGGATCGGTCATCATAATCAGCAGCGATCATCGGTACCCAGGCAGCATAGGGCGTTTGCAGCATGGTGAAGCCAAGCCAAAGCACGGCAAGCCAGAAGCCGAGATAAAGCGGGCTGACCGTTTCTGTCAGTGGGATGAAAACAAAAAAGCCGCCCAGCATCAAAACCGGTATGCTTCCGAGAATCCAATGTTTGATGCGCCCATGACGCGTTGGTTTCGCGTCGACGAGCCAGCCCATGATCGGATCCGTTGCGAGATCCCAGAACCGAAGCAGCATCAAGATCGAGCCAACCATTGCGGTGCCGAGCCCAAGCTGTTCAGCATACATTGGGGCAACAAACACTGACATTGGCAGGCCAACCGCAGCGAGCGGAATGCCAACGCTAGCAAAGGCTAAGACGCGAGGTAGGCTCAGCGGACGTTGCGGCGTGCTCATACGACTACAGTGAAAACTCTGACCGAATTGGCAAGTCTCTTTATCGCTATTCGGCAAATTGACGTCGCGGCTTCCATGCGGTCTGACCGACCGCCGCCGTCCGCGCTGTCGATCTGCGGTCTGAGAAACCGGGCAAACGCCATCTTTCAGTAACGGTCTCTTAAGCCAAACAGTTTGATTTGAGGAGCTTCTGAGAACCAACTGATTCGGAGTGCGGAAGCGCCAATGGAGTTCACACGTAACACAATCATCGAGGGCGAATGCATCGATGTGCTGGCGCGGATGCCAGCTGACTCAGTGGATCTGGTGTTTGCCGATCCACCGTATAATTTGCAGTTGAATGGCGAGTTGACGCGGCCAGACCAGTCAGTCGTCGATGGGGTCACTGATGCTTGGGATCAGTTTGACAGTTTTGATGCCTATGACCTGTTCACGCATGACTGGTTGAGCGAATGCCGAAGGGTGCTCAAACCCAACGGAGCAGTCTGGGTTATCGGGTCCTATCATAATATTT
>JBCAWZ010000055.1:0-20483 GCA_038534315.1 Pseudomonadota bacterium
GCTCCGCCGGCATCGATTTCCTGACCATTGGCCAATACCTCCAACCCACCCGGAAACACGCAGCGGTCGATCGCTATGTTACGCCGGATGAATTTGAAGCCTATGAAGAGATTGCCCGATCGAAAGGCTTCTTGATGGTGTCCGCTTCGCCTTTGACTCGGTCCAGCTATCATGCTGGCGAAGATTTCGCCCAACTCAAGGCGGCGCGCAGCGCGGCAAACGTGCAGAGTGCCTAAGCTAAGCGAGCAAGTTCTTATTCTTCACAGCGCCGAGAATCTCTATGAGCTCGTGCGCGATGTGCGCCGCTATCCTGAATTCATCAAATGGATCAGCGATATGACGGTACGCAATGAAGAGACCCGTGACGGGGTGTATCGCTGTGTTGGCCAAGCCCGCGTCGGGTTTAAGGGGTTTGATGAGCGGTTTTCGACTCATGTGGAGGCAAATCCGGACGATCGAGAAATCAATGTCCGTTTGGAGCGGGGACCGTTTCGCCACCTCATCAATCGTTGGCGTTTTCAGCCACTCGAAGCCGACCGCACCCGCGTACATTTCTTTATTGATTATGAGTTTAACAACCCGCTGCTAACGCTGTTGGCGCGAACCAACACACAGTTGGCGGTTGATCGTATCATCTCAGCGTTTCGAACCGAGGCGGATCGGCGCTTTGCCGGCGACAAGGTTTAGCGTTCTGCCTATATCTGCGCGCGGATCATATTGAGAGCGGCCTCGAGCGTCTCCATTCGGACATCGTAACGGCCAATATCTCCTAGCGACAACATTTCGTGCGTCATCGCCTTGTTTTCACGCGCGCAAGCGAGGTGAACCGTGCCGACGGGCTTCATCGGTGTGCCACCACCTGGCCCCGCAATGCCCGTAATCGCGATCGCAAGATTGGCGCGGCTTGCTTCCATCGCCCCTTCCGCCATCAAGCGCGCGACCGGTTCGGAAACGGCGCCATAATCGGCCAACACATCGCCGGACACGTTGAGGACTTCTGCCTTCGCCTGATTGGAATAGACCACAAAGCCACGTTCGAGGACTTTTGAAGATCCTGCAAACTCTGTGAACAAGGCGGCTAGGAGCCCGCCGGTGCAGCTTTCGGCAGTGCAGATGCGGACGCGCCGTTCGGCGGCTTCGTCCATCACCAACAGGCCAAGATTTCGAATGCGTTCTGGAAACATTTGGAAACTATGACGAAATTGGAAGGGGAGACAAGACAGCAACGGCTTGTGCGGCAATTCCTTCCTTGCGTCCGGCGAAGCCTAAGCCCTCTGTGGTTGTAGCCTTCACGCTGGTCGCGGCCACATTCAGCCCTGTGACCTCCGCGGTGCGTTCGCGCATGGCCGTGCGATGGGGTTTGATCTTAGGAGCCTCACAAATCAGTGTGATGTCGCAACTGGTCAACTGGAAACCGCGCGCCTTTGCGATGTCGACGGCAGCTGCGAGGAAAAGTCGTGAATCAGCGCCGCGCCAGGTTGGATCACTGGGGGGGAAATGGTCGCCAATATCCCCTTCGCCAATCGCGCCGAGGATGGCATCTGTCAGAGCGTGCCAACCGACATCAGCGTCTGAGTGGCCTGCCAGCTTTGCCGTGTGCGGAATGAGGACACCACAAAGCATGACACCATCTCCGGGTTCGAAAGCGTGCACATCAAAGCCTTGTCCAACGCGCGGGACTGGCGGGGTCGGGGCGAGCAGGCGCGACATCCGCTCCAAATCACCTGGAAGCGTAATTTTGGCAAGCGCTTCATAGCCCTCGACCAACGCGATTTGAGCGCCTTGAGCCTCGACGGCCACGAGATCATCGACGAGATTGTCGCCGCCTGTTTGCAATGCGGACGTGATTTGTCCGTACCGAAAGGCTTGCGGCGTTTGTACGCGCCAAACACCATCCCGAGACACAGTTTGCAGTTTCTTACCGTCCTCCCGTTTGAGCGCATCGGTAACGGGCAGGGCAGGGGCTGCGGCGTCAGCTTCATCGAGCGCGCCAATCAGAGAGGCGATGAGAGGCGGCGAAAGACCCGGACGCGCGGCGTCGTGAATGAGGACGATGTCCTCAGCCTCTAAGGACAAAGCCGCAAGGCCCGACAAAACCGATTGTGTCCGCGTTTCTCCGCCTTCGACGCGAATCACGCGATCCGGCAGATCCGTATCGAATTCAGAGGTCCGCCCGATCGGCACGACCAAAACGATCTCAGAAATAGCGGGTTCAGCCAGTAAGGCGTCGACTGACCAGCGATAAACCGGTTTTCCAAGCAAGGATTGCAGTTGTTTCGGGACGTCGCCGCCCGCTCTACGCCCCATGCCAGCGGCGACAATGATAGCTCCGATTGACATAAAAGGGTGCTTAGCCTCATTGGTGCAAAAAGGCCACAATCTCGAATGGAAGCGAAAACGCGCCGCACTGCCTCACTATTGTGCAGCGCAATAATGTGTCAGATACGTAACTATGTTGAGTATGCCCACACATAAGGCAGAGCGTGTTTGGTTAGCGCCGATGTCCGGATCAACGGACGCTGCCTTTCGCCGTCAAGCGGTCAAATTTGGGGCAGAAGCCGTGGTTTCTGAAATGGTTGCGGGTGAGGCGCTTCGGCATACGCGTCCCGATGTTGTGCGTCGGATTTGTCGGCATGAGGGGCAGGGGCGCTGGATTGTGCAGCTTGCTGCTCGTCGCCCCGAAGACATGCAAGCGGCAGCAGAATTACTCACGGATGCTGGCGTCGATCAGATCGACATCAATATGGGCTGTCCTGCACGGCAAGTGACCGGGGGGCGATCGGGCTCTGCTTTGATGCGCGAACCTGAGCTGGCAACGCGAATCATGGAGGCTGCTCTTAAAGGGGCAGGCAACACACCCGTCAGCGTGAAGATGCGTCTCGGTTGGGATCACGACGATCTGAACGCGCCGACCCTTGCGCGGACCGCACAGGCGCTCGGTCTTGTCATGGTGACGGTACACGGGCGCACCCGATGCCAATTCTACAAGGGCAAGGCCGATTGGGCTGCGATTGCGGATACCGTATCGGCGATTGATCTTCCGGTCATCGCCAATGGCGATATTGACGGCCCCCGCGCGGCCGATCGCGCTTTGTCATCATCCGGCGCCCATGGCGTTATGATTGGGCGGGCCGCACTGGGGCGTCCTTGGTTGCTGGGTCAGATCTCCGCGCATGTGTCAGGGCGCGTCTTTGTTCCGCCTACGCGCGACGAACAGCTTCATTGTCTGATCGAACAGATCGAAGATAGCGCTCAATTGTACGGCTCGGAGTTGGGGTTAAAGATCGTCCGAAAGCACATTGCAGCGGCGATCGACCACCTCGATTTGGCCATGACCAATGACGAGAAGCGACAGCTCAGGGGTTCGATCTGCCAGCTGACTGCGATAGATCGCATTCGACAAGCCCTAGAGCGGGTATACTTTGAGACCGAAACAACATTAGAGCGTGCCGCATGAAGACTCTTGTTGATCTCCCCGGCCTGGCCCCTTTTGGCTTGGTGCAAGTGGATGAGCGCCGCCGCGTGGTCGGAGCCAATCCAGAGGCGCAATCAGTATTGGGCTATTCAGAGCGGGCGATGTTGCGCCGCCCCCTGAGCGAGATTGTGTTTTACGATTCGCCGATCTTCGATCTCATCGATCGTGCGATTGAAACGCATTCAGATGTCACCGCGCGGAACATATCCTTGATGGGCCCAGGCTTTGGGCGTCCAACCCTTGTCGATGTCAAACTGCGACCAGATGGCGGCGGAGGCGCAGTCTTGGCGCTTATTCCGGCTTCGGATGAAGCCTTGGTCGACAGTCCAGCAAGCGTCGCGGCGTTTGGTCGGATCCTGGGTCACGAAGTGAAGAATCCGTTGGCAGGGATTTCTGGCGCGGCGCAATTGCTCAGCCGTGAGGCGCGCGATGATCAGAATGAGATGATCGACATTATCCAGAACGAAACCCGCCGAATTGAGCGGCTGATTTCTCGGCTGTCGGCATTTGAACTGTTTTCATCGCCTGCCATGTCGCCCTTCAACGTGCACCAATTGTTGGACCGCGTCATTTCCGCTGAGACCGTCGCGCATGGCAATCGAATTCAGATGGAGCGCTTGTTCGATCCGTCTTTGCCTGAAATTGAAGGCGATGAAGATCATCTTCATGAAGCGTTTCAGAACTTGCTGCGCAACGCATCTGAGGCAGCAGCGTCTGGATCTGAACAGCCGAATGTCAAGATTGAGACCGCCTTTGAGACAGGCTTTGCTTTTGCCGGATTGAACAGTGACGGGCGGGTTGGTCGCGCGCTTCGTATCTCCATCGAAGACAATGGCCCCGGCATTCCACCCGAGCGGCGCGATAAATTATTCGATCTGTTTACGTCGACCAAATCGGGAAGCCGTGGCCTTGGGCTCAACGTTGTCAGCGAAATCATTGCCGCTCATTTGGGTCGGATCAAGGTCGATAGTGTTCCAGGCAAAACGCGGTTCTCTGTGTTTTTGCCGATCAGAAGAAAGAATGGATAATGAGCCAGAAGACGGTTCTCTTAGCAGAAGACGATGCCAGTATCAGGCTGATTGTGAACCAAACCCTTGTCAGCGCGGGCTACAGCGTCCGCGCCACCAGTTCGCCGGAGGCGCTTGAGCGCTGGGTGCGCAATGGCGAAGGCGATGTGGTGGTGACCGACGTCTATCTCACTGACACCGCTATTTTTGAGCTCTTGCCCTCTTTTCGACTTGTCCGACCTGAATTGCCAATCATTGTTATGAGTGGCCAGAACACCATTCTGACGGCGACATCTGCGGCGCAACATGGCGTGTTCGATTACTTGCCAAAACCGTTTGATATCGATCAGCTGACCGATCTCGTCGATCGGGCGCTCAAAGGCCCGCAATCGTCTCGGGATCGCGCCAGTAAGGCGACAATTGATGATTCGGCAGCGCTGCCATTGGTCGGACGCTCTGAGCCGATGCAAGAAGTGTATCGGATCATTTCACGCGTCATGAATACGGATTTGACCGTCCTGATCGAAGGCGAGTCTGGCACCGGCAAGGAATTGGCGGCGCGTGCGATTCACGAACTTGGACAGGATAAGACAGGTCGGTTCTATTCGCTCGATTTGGCAGCGATGCCGACAGATCAAGTGAGCAAAGAGCTGTTTGGCAAGGACGGCCATGATGGTCTCGCCAACCAATCTGATGCCACCATATATCTCGACGAAATCGGCGATCTCTCACCAGAAGCCCAAACACAGCTGGTGAAGCTCATGCGCGAAGAGGGCAGTGCGCGGATTATTGCGTCGACCCGGCAACCCCTGTCGTCGCTCGTCGACAATGGCACCTTCCGAGAAGACTTATATTATCGGATCAATGTCGTGCGGATTGATATGCCGCCGCTGCGCAGCCGCAAGGAAGATATACCAGAGCTCGTCCGGACATTTTTGATTCGCGCCGAACGGCGGGGTCTGCCGGAAAAAGAGATCGAATCCGCTGCGATGGATTTGATGATGGCTTATGATTGGCCTGGTAATGTGCGCGAATTGGAGAACTTGATTTTCCGCTTGGCGGCCCTCAGTCCGGACCCAACAATATCTCAACGTGATATCGAACGTGAGCTCCGCGCAGAGTCTTTGAAGGATCTGACTGAAAATTCATCATTCGAAGCGGAAATCGAAACTCTGCTCCATCGGCATGTCATGGCTGATCTCCTCAAAGGCGGCGACGAAGGCGACAAAATCCATCAAAACGTGCTGGAACAGGTGGAACGGCCGCTGATCCGCCTCGCTTTGTCGGTGACATCTGGCAACAAACTTCGGACCGCGGCGCTGCTCGGGGTCAACCGAAACACACTCCGCGCGCGGATCAACGCGCTGGGTTTGTCAGATGACTGATTGACCTCGACGTAAAGTGTTGTTCTAAATCCTCACTGTTGCAGCAGAGAGACAGCTGCGAGTAGAGGTAGTCGCGTGACACAACCGCTTGCGGAGAAGCTGAAACGGTCCGGGAGTCGCTGGTTTCAAGCGCTCTTCTTGATTGCAACAGTTCTATCCGCCTCCGCCACGTTTTTAGCCATATCATGGTCGAGCCCGACAGATGCGGTGCCGCGAGAGGTACAGTTTCTTCTGATCGCGAATACCGGATTGCTGGTCATACTCGGCTGGTTCGTCGTCTCTCGATATTTGGCGCTACGAGGTGATGAGGGACGAGAAGGGGGCGGCCGACTGGCCCGCCGCTTGATGTTCTTGTTCGGTCTCGCCGCCATTGTCCCCGCCGTCATCGTATCGCTCTTTCTTTGGGCAACGATCTCAAACGGGATTGATACTTGGTTCGGACAACGCGTCGTGACCCTTGTGGAAGAAACGGCATCTGTGGCGCGAGAGAATGTGTCAGAGTTTAGCGAAGTCCTTGAAGAAGAAGCCAAGCTTGTGGCTGTCGACGTCAACAACGCAGCGGAAGGCTATCTGACGGACCGTGACCGGTTCGAATCTTATCTCGGTATTCAGGCGTATCTGCGGAACATCTCAGCCGCGTTCATCTTGGACGGATCGGGCGAACAAACCGCAATGGCGGAAAATATGGCGGAGCCAGGATATTTTAGACGGCCAGCTTTGGAAACCTTCGCCTCAGTCCGCGATGGGGAAGTGGTTGTGTCGCTGCAGGAAGATGCCGGCTTTGCATCGGCCTTGATTGCGCTCGATGACATTGACGATGCCTATCTCTATTTGGCGAAGCCGCTCGACATGGTGGCGATTTCGCGCCTGCGGCGCGCGGAAGGGGCCCTGTCGGACTATCGACTGGCCGAACAGCGGAGCGACCGGCTGCAATTGCTGTTCGTTGTTGCTTACTTTCAAGTGGTGGCGCTTGTCGTCTTATTGTCCATCCGGCTCGCTCAGGAAATTGCAACACGCATCACCGTGCCGATCAGCCGACTGGCGCAAGCCGCAAGCGAGGTTAGTGAAGGGGTGCGAGGTGTTGCCGTGCCGCTACCTCGCAGCGATGATGAAGTGCGAGCGCTTTCAAATTCATTCAATGTGATGACCAAACAGCTCGACGAACGCCGTAGTGATTTGGTCGCCGCCCGCGAAATGTCAGAACGCCGCCGGCAATTTGTTGAGACGTTGCTTGCCGAACTCAGTGCTGGCGTTATCCGGATCGACAAAAGCGGCGTGATTACTCTGGCCAATCGATCGGCGGAAGAATTACTCGGACGCCGAGGTCTAACCGATGAAACTCTTGCAGACGTTGCTCCAGAGCTCGCTCCGATCGTCCGGCAGACTGCCGATACTGGCCAATCTGTTGACGTCTCGCTCGACCTGGAACGCCAGAAGCTGAAACGCCACGTGCGCTTAAAAGTCACCCAAGATACCGAAGATGGGGTTGTGCTCACCCTGGATGACGCGACCCGACTGATCAATGCGCAGAGACAACTCGCTTGGCGCGACGTAGCGCGGCGGATCGCTCACGAAATTCGTAACCCTCTGACGCCCATTCAACTGTCGACGGAACGCTTGCGGCGTCGCTACTCCGATAAGATTGGTGAGGATGATGGCGTGTTTCAGCGCTGCCTCGACACGATCACGCGGCAAGTGTCGGATATTGGCCGAATGGTCCAAACCTTTTCGGACTTTGCGCGGATGCCCAAACCGCTAATCGCGCGGTTCGAACTGGTCGCGCTGCTTGAAGATATTAGCTTCGCCCGTCGTGTTGTGAGCCCCGATATTTTGATAAGTGTCAAAGCAGATGCTCGACCGATCCATATGGGCGGGGATGAACGTTTGCTCGGCCAAGCGTTCACAAACATCATCAAAAACGCGGCAGAAGCTCTGGAGGGACGTCCAGAGACCGAAGACACCAAAGGTGTCATCGACATCATCGTCTCGGGCATTGAAGCAGATCGCGTGGAAATAACGATCAGGGACAACGGCCCCGGCTTCCCTGCTGATGTCAGAGAACAGCTTCTCGAGCCTTATGTGACGGGTCGAGAAGGTGGCACGGGGCTCGGTTTGGCGATCGTCAATCGCGTCATCATGGATCATGGCGGCAGCGTACAATTGGCCGATGCCAAGCCGCATAAAAATGGCGCCGAGGTGAAAATCACCTTGCCCGTCAATTTGGGGGCAGAGTCTGAAGTTGTGAAGCAGGTGGAGTTTGCGCAATGAGCGGTGACATACTGATCGTCGATGACGAGCCAGACATTCGGGAATTGATCGCCGGTGTTCTCGAAGATGAAGGCTATGCGGTGCGTACGGCTGCGACGTCCGAGATCGCACTTAGCGCGGTCCGTTCAAGAACACCAAGCTTGGTTGTATTGGACGTTTGGCTGCAAGGCAGCGAAATGGATGGATTGTCGGTTCTGAAGGTCTTGAAGAATATCGACCCGCTCCTGCCGGTGATTGTGATTAGCGGGCATGGCAATATTGAAACCGCGGTCGCCGCAATCCGCCGCGGTGCATATGATTTCATCGAGAAACCCTTTCAGGCTAATCGCCTTATCCACCTGATTGAGCGCGCCATAGAGTCCGCGGCGCTAAAACGCGAAAACCAAACACTGAAGACCAAGAGCCTGGACATTGATGAGTGGATCGGCGCGAGTGGCGCCGCCGCGCAATTGCGTCAATCCATCGAAAAAGTCGCCCCCACCAATTCGCGGGTCATGGTCACGGGCGATGCAGGTGTCGGCAAAGAGCTTTGCTCGAAGCTGATTCACGCCCATTCAAAACGTGCGCAAGGTCCATTCGTGGTTGTGAATGCGGCCAATATTTCTTCAGAGCAGATGGAACGTGAACTGTTCGGAGAAGAAGATAGTGCAGGCATTCCGGTCAAGCTTGGCGTGTTTGAACAGGCGCATGGCGGCACACTTTTGTTGGATGAGGTCGGCGACATGCCGGTTGGAACCCAATCGAAGATCTTGCGCGTCCTGACCGAACAACGGTTTCAAAGGGTCAATGGGCGGTCAGATGTTGAAGTTGATGTGCGCGTGATGTCGTCATCGACGCGTGATCTAATGACTGAGATCGATGCCGGCCGGTTCCGGAAAGACCTGTTTTATCGCCTGAATGTCGTGCCGTTAAACGTTCCGGCGCTGGCTGAACGCCGCGACGATATTCCCGCTCTCGTCAGCTATTTCGCAGGCCGCATCGCCGACAGCAGCGGCCTAGTCCCTCGCGATTTCAGCACTGAAGCGCTGGCCGTGATGCAGTCCATGGTGTGGCAGGGTAATGTCCGCCAGTTGCGCAATTTGGTTGAACGCGTTTTGATTTTATCGCGCGGATCCGCCACGGGTCCGGTTCGGGTCGAAGAGCTACCGCTTGATCGTCCAAGCGATGGTGATGATGATTCGGTTAGTGTCTCTGCAGATCTGGTCGGCCTGTCCTTACGGGATGCTCGGGAACAGTTTGAGCGCGAGTATTTGAAGCTTCAAATCACCCGCTTTGATGGCAATATTTCGCGCACCGCAGAGTTCATTGGTATGGAACGCAGCGCGCTACACCGAAAATTAAAGGCCCTTGGTGTAAACACATCTGATAGTCGCCCGGACTCGAGATAGATGCGTGTCATCATTTGCGGCGCTGGTCGTGTCGGGCAGGGAATTGCCCGCCATCTAGCGCATGAAAATCACGACATCACCATGATTGATGAGGATGCAGATCTCATCGATCAGGTGCAAACCGACTTTGATGTCAAAGGCGTGGTCGGGCATGCCGCGTATCCAGATATTTTGCGCAATGCCGGCGCGGAAGCGACCGACATGCTGATCGCGGTCACGCATTTTGATGAAATCAATATGGTCATCTGTCAGGTTGCTGACACCATGTTTTCAGTGCCGACCAAGATCGCGCGTATTCGCGCAGGCGCTTATCTCGGCAAAGGACAATCAAAGTTGTTTTCCAGGAGTGGCTTCCCAATCGACTTGGTCATTTCGCCTGAAATCGAAGTCGGAGAAGCCATCCTGCGCCGATTCCGAACGCCGGGTGCGACATCCAGTTTGAGCTTTGAAGAGGGCGAGCTGCAACTGCTGGGCATGCTGGTCCAAAACGACAGCCCGCTGGTCGATACTGCGCTCGATCAAATTGCGGATCTGTTTCCAGATCTGAGCGCTCGTGTGGTTGGTATCAAACGAGGAAGCGCGGTTTTTGCGCCTCGAGGCAATGACCAATTGCAAGCCGATGATGTCGCCTTCGTACTGGTTCGTCGCGACAATATCCGTCGGCTCAACAAGCTCTTTAACCGGCCATCAAATGAGCTCCGCCGGGTCGTGATTGTCGGGGGTGGCAATATTGGCATCTATGTCGCCCGACGGCTCGAAGAGGATAAGGACGTCCGCGTGCGCCTGGTTGAGGCAAGTGAGCATCAAGCTGACATCGCTGTGACGCGCTTGAACAAGACAATCGTGATTAATGGTGATGGGCTATCTCGCGATATATTGGAGGAAGCAGGTACGCCGTCCGCAGATATCGTCATTGCCGTCACCAATGACGACAAGACGAATATGCTGATCGGCAAACTCGCCAAACAGATGGGCGCGATGCGCACGCATGCTCTGGTAAACTCCTATGAGCTGGTGGCGATTTCCGCTGATCTCGACATTGATGCCGTACTTGATCCGCGGGCGCTCAGCGTGTCGCGCATTCTGACCAAGCTGCGGCGCGGACGGATCCTAGCGGTGCAATCGATTGAGGATGGCGCGGCCGAAATGGCCGAAGGTATCACGCTGCGCTCTTCGCCGCTGATCGGTAAGCCGGTTGACTATGACGATTTGCCGGAAGGGATCACGGCCGCTGCGATTGTTCGAGATGGCGATATCTTTTTCGCCAATCCAAATCTCAAAATCCAGGCGGATGACCGATTGCTGGTCTTCTACGAAGCGGCCATGACCCGACAAGTCGAAAGATATTTCCGTGTTAGCGCAGATTTCTTCTAGTTCGGATAAAGGGGTCGGCCGGTGAACCATCTCGCACTCGTCCGGATCTTTTCTTTGATCGGCATTTATTTGAGCGGCGTCATCCTGGCCTGTGCCTTGGTTGCCTTTGCAGTGGGTCAACAAGATCAAGCCTGGGTCTTTGTCGGCGCTGCAGCAGCGTCCGGTCCGCTCGGCGCCACAATATTGCTGCTGACCGGAAAGCCACGGCAAAAGAGCCGCGCCGTCGATGGTTTAGCTTTGGCCGTCTTGTTTTGGATCTTTGTGCCGATTTTTGGCGCCATTCCCTTTCTGCCCGCAGTCGAAACGGGGGGCTTTATGACCGCATATTACGAAGCCGTTTCTTGTCTGACCACAACGGGGCATAGCGTCCTCACCAGCGACCTTTCAAGCAGCTTGATGCTGTGGCGAGCGGCGCTGCATATTGTCGGCGCGGTGGGCGCGATGACCATTGCCGCCACCGTTCTATCGGCATTAAATTTGGGCGGGCCAGGGATCCATCGCAGCCGATTTTTCACCATCCCCGAAGGCAGCTTCTTTGATGCGCTACCGCGCGTTATCCGTCTGTCTTTTACGATCATCGCGCTGACAATCTTGATCTTGACCGCGCTGCTTATTGTGACCGGGATCGACCCGGATGATGCCTTTCTTGGCGCGGTCAGCGCGGCCACAACAGGATTGGTAGATCCGGACTCGCATGCGGTGCCACCTGAAAACGCGTTTGCGATTGTCATCCTTTCGATTGGTCTTGTATCTGGCATGCTCGGCTTGATCGTTATCGATCATCTCAGCCAGCGGGAATACACCAAAGCCGCAAATGATCCGGAAGTCGTTGCGATGTCCGGCAGTCTGGTCGGTATCGCCTTTCTCGCGTTTCTGGCTGGCGTTCCGATCTTTTCCGCCTTTGGGTGGGCCGTGTCTTCTTTATCGACGAGCGGCATCGCGCTCGCAGACCCGCTCCGGCTGGAACGGATCCCACTGGTCTTGGCGCTGTTTCCAGTTCTGATCGGCGGATCCGCGCTGTCGGCCGCCGGCGGTGTAAAGCTTGGCCGGCTGATTGTGCTTTCTAAACGGGTGACACTCGAATTCACCCAGCTCGGCTATCGCGGCAGTGTTCAGACATTTACATTTCGCGGGCGTCGCCAATCCGAAGAGACCGTCATGGGCGTTTGGGTTTATCTGGTTGGCTATATTATTGCGGCAGTGGTTGGCATCTTGTTGTTGAGCCTCATTGGACAACCGTTTCCATATGCGATCCGAACCGCGATTGGCAGTTTGACCAATGCGGGGCACATTCTTGCGGGCGCGGGAGAGCTTACAAACCCAGCTTTGCAAATCGGTGCGATTCTAGGCATGATTTTAGGGCGGATCGAAGTGATCGCGCTGGTTCCAGCACTTTCGCCATCATTCTGGCAGCGCTAAGGGCTAGGCCTATTGCATATTCGCACTTAAACGAGTAGCGCGAGAAAAAACAAAGAAACGGACAGGCAAAAATGTCTTCTGATAAAAAACAAAACCTCCAAGATACTTTTCTAAACGCTGTTAGAAAATCGAAGACTCCGCTCACGATTTTTCTTGTGAATGGCGTAAAACTGCAGGGCATTGTCACTTGGTTCGACAATTTCTGTGTTTTGCTGCGCGGCGATGGCCGCCCACCTCAGCTTGTTTACAAGCATGCGATCTCCACCATCGCACCTGGGGCTCCCGTGAAACTGTTCGATGAAGAGGCAGCGGACGGCGATTGAACGACCGCGTTGAAGGCAGAGCAGATCGACCGGAACGCACCGGTGTAATCTTACCTTGGACGGATCTTCGCCAACGCCCGAGCCCCGATCGTATATCCGAAACGCAGGGCTTGGTCGAAGCCCTTGGCGGTGAGCTTTGCTTTCTGCGCGCCGAACAAGTCCGATCGCCAAGCGCATCTCATTTGCTCTCGGGTGGCCTGATTGAGCGGCTACAGAATGATGTCGATACGCAGGAGCTCAACCTGGTTGTCATCGATGCTGCACTTAGCCCAATTCAGCAGCGCAATCTCGAAAATGTGCTGGGTGCGAAAGTTATCGACCGAACCGGTTTGATCTTGGAAATCTTTGGCCTGCGCGCTTTGACCCGCGAGGGCCTATTACAAGTCGAATTGGCTCGATTGCTATATGAGCGCTCGCGCCTGGTCCGGACGTGGACCCATTTGGAACGGCAGCGCGGTGGGCGAGGGTTTCTTGGTGGGCCCGGCGAAACGCAGCTGGAAGCCGACAAGCGCATGATTGATCGACAATTGTCGACGCTTCGTCGTGACCTCAACGAAGTCCGGCGCACGCGGCAAGTTCAACGCGCGGGACGGCGTCGCAATGAATATCCGGTGATCGCTTTGGTCGGTTACACCAATGCCGGCAAATCGACGTTGTTTAATCGGTTGAGTGGGGCCGATGTCTTGGCGCAAGACATGCCGTTTGCAACGCTGGACCCGACCATTCGGCGTATCGATTTGCCAAATCTCGGCCAAGCGGCACTCGTTGACACTGTTGGCTTCATCACCGATCTGCCAACGCATTTGATCGACAGTTTCCGAGCCACACTCGAGGAAACGATGGAGGCCGATCTCCTGATCCACATTCGCGATCGGTCGAGCGATTCCGATGCCCAACAGAAACAAGATGTCCTCGATGTCCTCGTACAGCTTTCACAGACCACCGGTGCCGCAATCCCGCCCATGATCGAAGCCTGGAACAAAATCGATTTGTTGGAACCGGAAACAAGAGACGTCCTGAGCCGCGCTGCGCGCGTTCAAGCTGATGTTCCTGCAATTCCTGTCTCTGCGACCACAGGATACGGGATGGAAGCGCTTATCGAGTTGATCGAAGAGACCCTCAGCGATGGACATTTTCATTACCGGGTGACGCTGTTGCCTGAGCAGGGTGCGCTCCGTGCGTGGCTGCACACCAATGCGCAAATTATCGACGAAGTCCCGTTTGATGAGGGTCAAAGCGCAATGCATGTTAGATTGGACGCACGTGTTCTCGGGCGTTTGCAAGCCCAATTTCCCAGCGCAAAACTGGAACTGCTTCCCTCAACCGTCAGCTGATGTCGCTTTCAATTGTTGTTTGACCGCCTGCCATAGAGCTTCTTGCTGCTCTAGGCTGAGCGCGGCGAAGTCTTGCCCATTTTGGTCCGAAAGCGCTTCCATGGCGCGAAACCGGGTTTCGAATTTTCGATTGGCTTTATCGAGAGCAACTTCAGGATCGACCGACAAACGCCGCGCGAGATTGGCGGTCACAAAAAGCAAATCGCCGATCTCTTCCTCCAAATTCTCCTGATCCTTATTTGTTAGCGCCTCTCGGACCTCGTTGGTTTCTTCGTCCAGCTTGGCGAAAATGTCTTCTGGCTCTGTCCAGTCGAATCCGGTTCTCGCCGCACGCTTCTGTAATTTCTCGGCACGCATCAATGCCGGCAATGCGCGAGCCACCCCATCCAAGGCGCTGACCTTGTCGGTGTCCTGTTTCTTCGCCCGCTCTTCAGCTTTGATCGCTTCCCACGCTTGCTTCTGATCATCCGCGTTTCGTTCTTTCTCGTTCTCGCCAAAGACATGCGGGTGACGACGGATCATCTTATCATTGATGGCGCGAATGACGTCACGCACATCGAACGCCTCTATTTCCGATGCCATTTGCGCGTGAAACACGACCTGCAACAGTAAATCGCCAAGCTCCTCGCGCAACTCGTCCAAATCATTGCGTGCAATCGCGTCAGAGACTTCGTATGCTTCTTCGATCGTATAAGGCGCAATCGAGTTGAAATCCTGCTCCAGATCCCAAGGACAACCCGTGTCGGGTGTGCGCAAGGCGCGCATGATTTCGACAAGGTCTTCAAAACGGTCCTGCCGTGTAGACGCTCCGTCGGACATGCTTGTCACCTTTCTGGCTGCATCGCGCTGAGAATCGCGCAAGCTTGACAATTCCACCGGTGCTTTGAAAACGCAAACACCGTGTCGCCGAACTTGTGGAGACCTCATGGACAAAGTCGACTGTGTCGCGCCCACGGGCTGCAGCTTGGGGGAGGGACCCGTATGGAGCCCGAGCGACGGCTTTTTATGGTGGGTGGATATTCCACGCGCTAAGCTGCACCGATTCAATCCAAAGACCGGGAACACGCGGCGTTATGATCTGCCAATTCACGCAAGCGCATTGGCGCTGTACCAAGGGCAGCTCTTAATGATCGGCGATCGCGAAGCGGGGCTCTATGATCCAGCGACGGAAGGCTATGAGCGAAAGTTTGAATTTTCCGAAGAACCCGCGCACAACCGGACCAATGATGCCGGCATCGCCCCCGATGGGACGCTCTGGCTCGGCACCATGGACGACCAGGAACAAGACGCGACCGGCAATTACTATGCTCTTGGAACGGACTGGCGCGCTGCGTCTTTGCCGCTTTCGAACGCCGTCGTAACCAACACGTTCTGTTTCTCTCCGGATGGACACACATTTTATACCTGCGACAGCGCCGAGCAGGAAATCCTGAGCTATGATTACGATCCGCTTACTGGAGCGCTCAGCGACCGGCGCGTCTTTGCCACAACAGCAGCGATTGGTGCGTATCCAGATGGGTCTGCGATCGATGCCGAAGGCTGTCTCTGGAATGCACAGTGGGCCGGCTCACGCATCGTGCGATACACACCAGAGGGGGCGATCGACCGTATTATTGGCTTGCCGGTGTCACGCCCGACCAGCGTGGCGTTTGGCGGCAAGGATTTGAAAACATTGTTCATCACAACGGCGCGGATTGGATTGGGTGACAAAGCGCTCGATCGCCAACCTATGGCCGGCTGCCTATTTGCCCTGGATGTCGATGTTCCAGGACTGCCCGTGCGCGAATGGGGCCAGGTGTGAAGCTTGGCGTCTGCTATTATCCAGAACATTGGCCAGAGGATATGTGGGCCGAAGATGCGGCGCGCATGGCAGGTCTCGGCATTTCATGGGTGCGCATTGGCGAGTTCGCTTGGAGTGAGATCGAACCCGAACCCGGCCAGTACCAATTTGATTGGCTTGATCGTGCTATTGAAACCCTGTCTAGCGCTGGCCTTAACGTCATTCTCGGGACCCCTACGGCGACGCCGCCGAAATGGCTGATCGACCAGCACCCCGACATATTGTGCTGCGATGCGCAGGGTCGCCCGCGTTTGTTTGGCTCTCGTCGTCATTACAGCTTTAGTTCGGAAACCTATCGCGCTGCCAGCCAGCGCATCATCGATGCGTTGGCTGCGCGTTATGCCGACAATGAAGCCATCATCATGTGGCAGACCGACAATGAATATGGATGCCATGATACGGTTGAAAGCAATGACGACGACGCGAAGCAGGCGTTCCGCGCCTGGCTAAAAACGCGCTATCGCACCATTGACGCTTTGAATGCAGCCTGGGGCACCGTTTTCTGGAGCCAAACCTATCGTACCTTTGACGAGATTGATCCACCCCTTGCCACGGTGACCGAGGCGCATCCGGCACATCGCTTCGCGTGGCGGCGTTTTTCGTCAGACCAAGTCGCGCGATACAATGACCTGCAAGTGGCGACGATCCGAAAACATGATCGCAACACACCGATCACACACAATTATATGGGCGAGTTCACTCAGTTCGATCATCTCGGTGTCGCCGAACCGCTCGATATGGCGACCTGGGATTCCTATCCTTTGGGCTTTTTGCAAATGGGCCAATGGAGCCAACAGGTGAAGCAAAAGCATTTGCGCACCGGTCATCCCGACTTTGCGGGGTTTCATCACGATCTTTATCGTCGCCTCGGCCGTGGGCGGTTCGGCGTCATGGAACAACAGCCCGGTCCGGTAAATTGGGCGCCATACAATCCGGCGCCGCTTCCCGGAATAGTCGCGCTATGGACGTTGGAAGCCTATGCGCATGGCGCAGAGCTGGTTTCCTATTTCCGCTGGCGACAGGCGCCATTCGCTCAAGAACAAATGCATGCCGGACTAAACCGTTCAGACAATGCGCCGGCAACCGCCTGGGCAGAAGTCGAGGGGGCGAAAGCGGTGCTTGCAGAGGTCGATGCCGACACCGATACAGACCCGGCGAAAGTGGCTTTGATGTTCGATTATGAGGCTGACTGGATGTTTGCCATTCAGCCGCAAGGCCGGCGATTCAGATATCTCAGCCTATGCTATGCCTTTTATGGCGCGCTCCGTCGCCGCGGGCTGAATGTCGACATCGTGTTCCCCGGTGACGATTTGGCGGGCTACAAACTGATTGCGGTGCCATCACAACCCATTCTCGATGCCGAGACAGTCGCGCGATTAGACTCGTCCGGTGCGGAAATTCTATGCGGGCCGCGAACGGGTTCAAGGACGGCAGACTTTGCTATTCCAGAGACGCTTGCACCCGGCCCGTTGCAAACCGCACTGCCGATCCGGGTCACGCATGTTGAGAGTTTTCCGCCCGATCACACTGAACCCGCAGGCCAGTTCAGTCTCCAGACCTGGCGCGAAGCTGTGGAGTCTTCAATGGAGTGCTATCGGGCAGAGCGCTATGGCGAAGGCGTGGTTTGGCACAAGGATCGATGGACCTATGTGGCGGCGTGGCCAGATGACGATCTACTCGATGCGCTGATTGAAGAGCGGGCCGACGCGGCTGACTTGGCCTTACTGCCAAGACTACCAGCGGAGGTTCGCGTGCGACGACGCGGCAAAACGAGCTTTGTGTTTAATTATGGTTTGGCGGACCTCGATCCGGATGCCGCCATTGGCGCTTCGGCCGATCAACGCCTGGCCTGTACGGGCGCCGGCGCGATCTCGCCAGGGGGTGTTGCGGCGTATCGGCTGGATTCGGCCTAAGTCCGACAGTTTCTTGCAGGGCGCATCTTCACAACTGCACGGCACATGCGTATGTAGACCGATCTAAGCGGTGAAACCGTTTTATTCCCCAAAAGCCAGGATGCGAAAGAAATGGCCGAACAGGACAAAAAGAATAACGTCGATCCGGTCACCTTTGTGCGCCAGGTTGAAGCGGAAGGCCGAAAGGTCACTTGGACGTCCACGCAGGAGACCATTCAGGCGACGATCATGGTCGTTGTTATGTCGATCCTGGTCGCTCTGTTTCTGTTCCTGGCCGACCAGATCATTCGAGTTCTGGTACAATTCATCACGGGTCTCGGCTGAGCCCAAATAATAGGAGCGCTTCGCCCATGGCCGGAGCCAAATGGTACATCGTCCACGCATACTCGAATTTCGAGAAAAAGGTCGCCCAAGCGATTCGTGACCAGGCCGTCATGAAGGGGCTGGAAACCAATATCGAAGAATTGGAAGTGCCAACCGAAGAAGTTGTTGAAGTGGTCCGCGGAAAGAAGCGCACCATCGAGAAGCGCTATTTTCCAGGTTACGTCCTGATGAAGGCTAACCTTACCGATGATGTCTACCACTTGGTCAAAGACACACCGAAAGTGACCGGATTTCTTGGATCAGAAGGCGGTAAGAAGCCACTGCCAGTGCCACAACGCGAAGTCGATCGTATTCTCGGTACCGCCGATGAGCCCATTGAGGATCGTCCAAAACCGACCATCATGTTTGAAGTCGGCGAAGAAGTGCGCGTGAATGAAGGCGCCTTCCAAGGCTTCGAAGGGACGGTCGACGAGTTTGATGCACAGACCGGTCGCTTGAAAGTGAATGTCACTATTTTCGGTCGCGCGACGCCTGTCGATCTCGACTATACGCAAGTCGACAAAATCGCTTAAGGCCGGTTTGGGTTGACCGCGATTACCCTTGAATCAAAGAAATCAACGCGGCGGTCACTGGATCCGCCGCCGCTTTGCCGTCGGTCAGCGCGGGTTTGAGCTGACCCGCCATCGTCTTGCCGCGTTCAACGCCCCATTGATCGAAACTGTTAAGGCCCCAAAGCACGCCTGCAAGATAAGCCCGGTGCTCATACAGCGCGATCAAAGCGCCAAGCGCACGGGGTGTGAGCATTGGCGTGTAGAGAAAGCTCGACGGTCTCCCGCCCGGATGGACTTTTTGCGCTGCGATTTCGGGCGCCAAATCCGGTTCCTGTGCTTTCACATCGTCAAGCGTTCGACCGTTCGCGAGCACTTCCGCCTGGGCGAGCGCGTGCGCAGTCAAGCCCGTAACGCCGTCTGCATCGTCCAAGCTACCCGGCGCAAGGATGAATTCCGTCGGCACGGATTGTGTCCCCTGATGCAGCCACTGGTGATAGGAATGTTGACCGATCGTGCCTTCACCGCCCCAGAGCAAAGGTGTCGTCGCGTGGGAGACGGACGCGCCATTCGGTTGCACGGCTTTGCCGTTCGATTCCATCTCCAATTGCTGCAAATAGGTCGGCAACATGCGCAGGCGGCGGGAGTAAGCGAGCACAGCGCGCGCTTGAAAGCCCATTTGGCTGGCGTTCCAATAATCGAGCAATGCCAGGCGGATTGCAGCATTCGTTGCGATCGGCGCAGTCTGGACGTGGGCGTCCATAGTCGCGGCGCCATCAAGGAAGGCTTCAAACGCATCTGGTCCCAAACCAATCATGCACGCAAGCGAGCCAGCAGACCAAATTGAAAACCGGCCGCCAACGCTTTCTGGGAGGTGCAGCAAGGTTGCTTCGCCGCCTTCGAGCCACGCCTTTGCGCGCGGTGGGTTGGCGGTGACCAATGCGACATGCTGGGACCAAGCCTCACCGAGCGAGGCTTTCAACCAATCCCGCGCGCGGCTCAAATTGTACAACGTCTCTTCGGTACCAAAAGACTTCGATATGCCGATGACCAAGGTTTCCGACGGTGTCAGGCCGTCCAGAGCGAGCGTGAGGTCGAGGGGATCCAAATTCGCACAAAACCGCAATTCGATATCTTTGTGCTGGGAGTCTGCAAATGCGTCCGCGAAGAGGCGCGGTCCGAAATCAGAGCCACCAATGCCAATATGCACGACCGAACGTATACGGCCGTCATCGCGTATTTTGCGCGCGAGTTGGAGGGCGGCTTGAACCGAATCACTGACCTCTTTGGCCGGACCAAATTCGGGGGAGGGCGTCCGCAATGCCCAATGCAGTGCTGGGCGTCCTTCAGAGGGGTTCACAATCTCTCCGGAGAACAGTCTTTCAATCGCACGGTCGAGCTGCCTTTCTCTGGCGACGTCACGCAGCGCCTGTTCCGCCTCAGCCGACACATACTGACGCGACAGATCGAGCGTCCAGTCCGCGGCCGTGATTCGGGCTATATCCGCCCGTGACTGGGCCAATTCCGGCAGGTTCAGATCGCCTGCGGCGGCTGCAAGGGCAGGGAGTTTTGCGTCCGGCATTTGGGCCGCTCCTTCTAAAATATATGCTGTGCTGCTTAGCTTGTGGTGGACAGGTTGCAAGACTGGCTCCGGAATTCAATCCAGCTTGAGATAGGCCGGGCAGCGATAGACGCTTGATACGCTCGCAGTCACTGTGTATGTGGCGCGCTTTATTGAGACTTTTTTTCATGGTCAGCGGCATAGAATGTGTTCGCCTGACCTAGCGGACTGATTAGAGGAGGCCACGATGGCCAAGGAGAAGTTTGAGCGTAACAAGCCGCACGTGAACATCGGTACGATTGGACACGTGGATCATGGCAAGAC
>JBCAWZ010000056.1:0-19913 GCA_038534315.1 Pseudomonadota bacterium
AAATCGATCAAGCGGCAATAACTAATCAGCTCGGCGCGCGCGGCTTCGTCGCGGACAAGTCCAGGCGGTCTTTGCAGGGTAAAGCGCAAGCGAAAATGTTTCTCGCTACGATGCAAAACCAGGCGGCAATGCCCCCAAGCCAGCTGCGGAAAGTCAAGTAGGAGCTTCAGGGCCGCCAACACGCTCGGCGCATGCATCATCGCCAAGCCGAGTGTTCCAAAACTCACCGTACTGATCGGCTCCGTCAGGCTGAACATCTCCGTCACCAGCGTCGCGTTGCTTTGTCTCGCTTGGAGCATAGCCTCGGTGACCTCGAGCTCTTGAACAAAGGCGAGCGGAAAGTCCGGTGTGTCATAGACCGAAAGCGGCAATCCAACCTCAGTTAGGACATCATTGGCCGCAGCTTCCTCAAGTCCCAGCAGCTGCATTTGCGTCAAGATGCCGACAACGGTTCGTCTGGAGAGTGCGAGGTTCCCACTCGCAAGCAGTTCCGGCTGGTCAATGATCATTGCGGGAAAGTACCTAGTTGGCCGAATTTATCAAGTCTCTGACCCTGGCTCTCATGGTCATCGTCGCGATCGCGCGGCTATTGTTCGGTCAACAAGAAGATGGAGGATGTTTCAGATGAGCTTGCAAGAACAGGTCAGCACAAATACCGCGCGACACGTCGATGTCTTGATCGTAGGTGCCGGCATCAGCGGCGTTGGAGCAGCGCATTACTTGCAAGAGAACTGCCCGGAAAAGTCCTTCTTGCTGTTGGAAAACCAGCCAAGCCATGGCGGAACGTGGCGCACTCACACCTATCCGGGAATTCGCTCTGACAGCGATCTCTACACTTTTGGCTATAGCTTTCGACCCTGGATGGGCAAACCCATCGCCAAGGCCGACGCCATTCTCGACTACATGGACGAAGTGATCGAGGCAGAAGGCATTCGTGACTTAATCCATTATCAGCACGAAGTGGTGAACTCCTCTTGGTCGAGCGAGGACCAAGTCTGGACCGTCACCGTCCATCGCACGGATACAGACGAGACACTGACTTATACGGCGGGCTTCCTTTGGATGTGTCAGGGCTATTACGACCATAAAAACCCATACACCCCTGAGTGGGACGGCATGGGTGATTTCAAAGGTGATATCGTCCATCCCCAACTTTGGCCCGAAAACTATGATCTATCCGACAAGAAAGTCGTCGTGATTGGATCCGGCGCCACAGCCGCTACGTTGATACCAAGCATTGCCGGTGACTGCGCGCATGTCACCATGTTGCAGCGCTCGCCGACCTTCTTTTTCACCGGTGAAAATCGCAATGAGCTTGCCGACCAGCTCCGTGCGCTCGAAATCCCAGATGAGTGGACCCATGAAATTGTCCGACGCCATAATCTCGCGGAAGGCCAACGTATCCAGGACGCCGCGGCGCAGTTCCCGGATCTTGTCCGGCAGGAATTGCTCGATGGCGTAAAGGCGCATCTTGGCGAAGATTTCGATGTCGAGACGCATTTCAATCCGAGCTATCGGCCATGGCAGCAACGATTGGCTTACATCCCGGATGGTGATTTGTTCGAGGCAATGAAATCTGGTCAGGCGTCGATCGTCACCGATCATATCGACCGCTTTACCGAGGAGGGCATCCTTCTGAAATCGGGCGAAACGCTCGAAGCGGATGTGATCATCACAGCAACCGGGTTCAATATGCAGTTTCTTGGTGGCATTCCGTTCCAGGTTGATGGCAATGAGATCGACTTCCACAATTGTCTGACCCATCGCGGCATCATGCTGTCGGGCATTCCGAATCTGGCCTTCGTCTTCGGATATTTCCGCACCAGCTGGACGATGCGCGCAGAACTGGTCAGCAGATATGTCTGCCGTCTCTTGAATGAGATGGATGGTCGAGACGCGGTCGTCGTCACCCCGACGCTTCGCGCCGATGAAATCGACATGCCGCGCAAGGACTGGATCGATGACGATGATTTCAATTCCGGCTATCTGAAGCGCGGCATGCGCGTCATGCCGTCGCGCGGCGCCCATGAGCCATGGGATTTCTCCACAAGCTATTACGACGAGCGTGTCACGCTGCCGGAAGCTGCGTTTGATGAGGGTTCCGCCCTCATCTTCGAACAGGCCAAGGTCACGGAACCAGCCTAATCCTTTCTCCTCCCAGGAGACTTCATTGCGCCGCCTTTGTGCGGCGCTCTTTTTTTGTGCCCTCGCCTAAGCCACAGTGCACTTTAGGAGGATCACACTCATGTTCGAAGACATCATCTATGAAACGGAAAAGGGCCGCGCTCGGATTACGCTCAATCGCCCGGAGAAACTCAACGCGTTGAGTTTGCGATTGCAGGCCGAGTTAAATGAGGCGCTCTGGCAAGCGGACAATGACCGGACGATCCATTGCGTGGTTCTGAAAGGAGCAGGGCGGGCCTTTTCAGCTGGCTATGATCTCGCGGGTGGTGAAAGCGTCCCAGTCTCTCGCATCGAGACGCCCCGCGAAGACCAGCGCGGCTTCTCTCGCATTGATGATGATGTTTGGCAGCTCGAACGGGCACAGCGCTATCGCATGGCGCTGTTTGACATGCACAAGCCAGTGATCGCCCAAGTCCACGGGCCGTGTATGGCGGGCGGAACAGATATCGCTCTTCTGTGTGACATGGTGATCATTGCGGACGACGCGACTGTGGCGTTCCCGGCTGGCCGAAATCTTGGCGTTCTGCCCAATCAGATGTGGCTATACAATGTCGGACCGCAATGGACAAAGCGCCTGCTGCTAACCGGTGACTCAATAACTGGGAAAGAGGCCGCGCAGATTGGGTTTGCGATGAAATCAGTGCCGGCGGAGGATCTTGAAGCAGAAGTAGAAGGTCTGGCTGATCGCCTCGCACTGGTCGATCCGGATGTGTTGGCGGGCAATAAGCGCTCCGTCAATTTGGGTATGGAGCTGATGGGCGCGCGGACGATGCAAAGATTGGCGGCTGAAACGGATGCACGTGGCCATCGCGCGGACTCGGCAGTGACTTTCGTCAAACGCGTGAGAGAGGCTGGGTTAAAGACCGCGCTGCGAGAAAGAGATGCGCCATTTGGCGATGGCCGTGCGCGCGTGAATGGTCCGGAAAAACGAGATGCTGACGGACGATTGGTCGAAGGCTAGCCGACCACATTGCCATTCGCATCGATCAGGAGGCTGCCGTCTTCCTTATAGAATGGGCCCGACGGCCGGCGGTCCAACAACTCAATGACCGCTTCAGATGGACGGCAGAGTTTTACGCCTTTGGCTGAGCAGACAATTGGGCGGTTAACCAGAACCGGATGTTCGAGCATGGCGTCGAGAATGCGATCTTCGTCGACACCGTCCTCGAGCAGCCCGAGGGCTTTCGCCGGCGATTTGGTTTCGCGTAATGCTTGGCGCGGTGTTAGCTTAGCGGCTGCAAACAGACCCAAAAGTTGGCCTCGTGTCCAACCGGTTTTTAAATAGTCGACAATGATCGGAGTTTCGCCTGATGCTCTAATCAGTTCCAAAACGTTGCGGGATGTGCCGCATTCCGGATTATGGTGAACCACAATCATGATCTTGCTCTTTCGCAAAGTGATCTGCCCGTCTCATTATGACACAGCGCACATAAACGAAAAGGCCGCCCTTTCGGGCGGCCTCCGTGAGCCGGTTCGGCTCTCGAATTCTGACAGGGTTCAAACCGCTGTCCCGGTATCCTAGAGGGACTGTAGAGGCTGCTCCACAAGACCCCGAAGACACACAAACTCGATTGCCTCACCTGGTTTCTCACTTGACATGGATCACCTCCTTTCGCTGATTGAACAAAGCCCCGGCCAACGGCGCTGCGGGCAACGGTAGCTAAGCATGATTTGCGCCTAATGAAAGGTGAACAAGATCAAGTTTTTAAGAAAAATGCTAATGCGCTAGCGCACCGATCACCAATCCGATAATTGCGCCGGTCGCAACCGATGCCAAAACGGCATCACCATACCCATCATCATAGATCCAATGATACCCATGTGGCGGCGCATATAGACCATAGTAATGGAAGTCGTGCAGGATCACCGTCGATCCATGATAGTGATAGTACCCACCGATATGGTAGCGTGGCGAATAGTAAGGACGCCAATACGGTCCATAGAAGATACTCGCCCGGAACAGATTGGCCGGCCGCGAGTAGCGATAGTAGCGATGTCCTCTTGGATGGTGGTAGACGCGTTTCGCATAGCTCCGGCCATAATGCGGATGCCGGCGTTGGTGGCTGACATGGCGATCGCGATAGACGTGGCGACTGGTGTTATGACCACCATAATTGCCGTATCGCCGTGTATGGTCGCGTTGATTGTAAACGTGCCGTCTTGTGTAGCGGTCATTGTGTCTGACCTGGCCGCGCGAATAGTCGTTGTGTCCGCGGCGTGAGCCATAGTCTCTGCGCCGGTCATCGTGACGGATGTTCCGATCTCCACGATCAGTGTGCACGCGCCGATCACGGCGATCATTCTGGACCTGGCGATCGCTTCTCGCCCGGTCGCGATCACGATTTTGCTCTCTGCTCCTGTCGCGATCACGGCTGCGATCGCGGTCGCGGGTGTAATACTCGCGATTGGCGCGGTTTTTCGGGCCGCCAGCGAGATTATCATTGCTACGGACACCTGTGTATCCGCGATTATTGTTGCCGCGCACGCCAGAATATCCACGATTGTCGTTTCCGCGCACGCCGAGGTTTGATCGGTTGCGATCGCCTCTATTGCGGTCTTGAGCGACGTCTCGACGCTGTCCGCGATCACGATTCTGCCGCACCTGGCCACGGTCACCACGCTCTCCTCGAATGCCACGCTGGCCACGATTGCCGCGTTCGCCGCCGCGGTCAGCTTGGATCTGTCGACCATTCTCGTGCTTCGGTTTGGCCATGGCTGCGGGAACACCTGCAGATGACAGCAGCGCAAGCGCTGCCGCGCCGCTCATAAGTTTGGACAGGATACTCATACCTGCCTCCTTTCGCTTTGGACCTGCGCAGGTCCTGTGCCAAAGCTGGCACTTGGGTAAGATAAGCTATACGGGGCGGCTGAATGTGTCCTGAATGGAGCCTTCATCTGATGTCGGACGATTTGTTCATCACTGATACTCTGAGCCTTCCGGCGTGGGAGCTACAGGAAAGCTTTGTCCAAGCGTCGGGTCCAGGTGGCCAGAACGTCAACAAGGTGGCGACGGCCGTTCAATTGCGCTGGAACGTTGAAACAAGCTCGCTGCCGGCGCCAGTCAAGGCGCGGTTCAAACGGCGCTACGCATCGCGGATCACGCTAGATGGCGACGTGATTATCGACGCCCGATCGCATCGCTCGCAGGCGCTGAACCGCAAAGCGGCGCGGGCCCGTTTGGTAGAGATGGTGAAAGCCACGGCCAGTCCACCGAAACGCCGGATTCCAACAAAACCCACGGGTGGATCGGTCCGGCGTCGACTGGCTGCGAAAAAGCGACGCGCCGATGTCAAAGCGTTGCGCGGCAAAATTGAGCCTGGGGATTGATCCCAAGCGCTGCGATCGTCAAACCGGTAGAAAACCAAGATTGGGAGGTTGTATGGAACTTGGATTTTCAGGCAAGCGCGCGTTGATCGTCGGCGGATCGAGCGGAATTGGCAACGGGGTTGCGCAAGCGCTGCGAGCACAAGGCGCCGACGTCACGGTCTGGGGAACGCGCGGCTCGGCGCAAGACTATGCGGATGAAGACGGCAGCGATCTCTCGGGGCTGACCTATGTTCATGTCGACGCGTCAGATCGTGCGGCGATCGCAGCTCAACCCGTGCCGGCCACGCTAGATGTCTTGGTTCTGTGTCAGGGGACCGTGCGATACAATCGTGAGGAGTTTGCGCCCGAAGGGTGGGACATCGTCATGGATGTGAACATCAATTCGGTGATGGATGTCGCGCGGCATTATCATCCCGCCTTGGCCAAAGCGAAGGGCAGTGTGATCATTGTCAGTTCCGTAGCCGGCTTCAATGCGACGATTGGCAATCCAGCCTATTCCGCTTCGAAACACGCCGCAGTCGGCCTGACGAAAACATTGGGTGCGGCCTGGGCGAAGGATGGCATTCGGGTCAATGGGTTGGCGCCCGGCCTCGTCGACACAAAGCTGACCAAGGTGACGACCGACAATGAAAAGCGCCTCGCAGGCGCATTGCGGACCATCCCGCAGTCACGACTTGGGACACCGAGCGATATGGCGGGCGTTGTGATGTTTCTCGCCTCGCCGCTCGCGGCCTATGTCACCGGGCAAACCATAATTGCAGATGGGGGTCTGAGCCTACAATAAGGCTCAATTGATAATGGCGCATGCGACGCGTGGCCCAGCGCCACCAATTGGTTGCGTGAGGTGGTCATCACGATTGGCGTGAATGATAAGGGCCGTGCCGTCTTCATCGGATAGATCAGCTGGCGTCACGAGATTGGTGAAGGCTTCATAGCCGGCAGAGCCGTCTGCGGCGGCCCAAATGTTTGGCACGTCGCCAATCTCTGGCCCCTTTGGATTGAGCAGTCCATGACCGCCTTCAATCATACCCATGTGCCCACCGGACAGTTTAAAGCTACCAACATCGCTGCAGTCGCCAACTTGGTGAAGATGCAAACCATGCCAGCCTGGCGTCAGGCCACCTGCCATGATCTCTACTTGGATCAACAGGCCATGTGGACCGAACTGGCCGGTCAACGTGCCGATCGCGTCGCCTTCCAAACCGATAACGTCGCCACCGACGGCCAACATGCTGGGGAATACACCGTCCGCAGGCCCCGGCATTTCCTCCGCCATGGGAAGAGCCTCTGGTTCTGGCGCATCGGCCGACCCCAGACTGCCGGTGGCGCAGGCTGCGAGTGGTAGCGCAAGTGCGATGAGAGCTTTGCGGATCATCTTGTCACCTCTTTGATCTGTTGCGATGGAGACTAGTGTGTAGAGCGGCGCTGTCAGCCTTAAAGGATGAAAAAAACATGGGCACAGAGCGGGTCGACAAAGTGCTGGTCACGCGGGGGCTTTTTGAGTCGCGCGCTTCGGCGCAAGCTGCGATCGAAGCCGGGTGTGTGAAAGTGGCAGGACGCGTGGTTACAAAAGCGTCCGAAAAAGTGCCAACGGATGCGGAGATTGACGCCGAACCGGCCCATCCCTTCGTGTCGCGCGGCGGTGTGAAACTGGCCCATGCTCTAGAGGTGACAGCATGCGACCCGGCTGAGTGCGTCGCGATTGATGTTGGGGCCTCGACGGGGGGATTCTCCGATGCGCTGCTGCAGCGGGGCGCCAAGCGGGTCTATGCCATAGATGTCGGGCGCGGCCAGCTGCATCCTAAGCTCGCCGAAGAAGCACGCTTGATCAGTATCGAAGGGATGGATGCGAGAAAGCTAACGGCGGAGCACGTCTCCGAGCCTGTCGATCTTATCGTCTGCGATGCCAGCTTTATATCCCTGGAAAAATTGCTCGAGGTCCCGCTCTCCTTTGGTCGGGAGGGCACTCGATTGATCGCGCTGTTCAAACCGCAATTCCAGGTTGGACGCGCAGCGGTCGGCAAGGGCGGCATTGTTCGGAACGCGTCGGCGATTGCCAACGCGGAAACGGCGTTTTGCGATTGGCTAACGGCGCAAGGTTGGCAGGTTGAGGCGCGAATTGACAGCCCGATACACGGCGGCGATGGGAATACTGAGCGCTTCGTCTGTGCAATAAAGGTAATATAAATATACAATAGTATTGAATAGAAATACAGTACTGTAAGAAATATACATCTTTTTTATTTTGATTTCTACGTCACTTTAAAATGAATAAAGTACTTCTGGCCGTGGTCTTTTAGAGGAGATGATGGCCATGCGGAAACTATTTAGCAAATTCAAATCAGATGAGTCGGGCGCTACGGCGATCGAGTATGCACTGATTGCAGCACTCATTGCCGTAGCAATTATCGGCGCTGTAGAATCATTGGGCGACGAAATTGACAGTACGTTTGTAACAATTTCGGACGAGCTCAGCACTGCAGCGAGTGGTGCCGCCGGTGGCGGCGGTGGTGGCGGTGGTGGCCCTACGCCCTAAGCTCGGGAAGAGGTCATCCGTTTCGGGAAGTGCTGTCATGAGCCGGAATGGGTGATACGGTCACAAACGTCGACATTGGAGAGCGCGAGGCATTGGTCTCGCGCTCTTTGTTTACGTACAAGGTGATTGATTACGTTGAGCTTTTTGTGCTCCCCACCCGTTAGGGTCACTGCGATACGGACAATTGCTCGGGCTCGGCTAAATTCGCCTTAGCGCCTGTGATGCACTGTGATCGCATCGTTCAATCGAATACGGGATCCATCATGCTAAAATACGCTGTGCGAACCTTGCGCTGTGATCGCGGTGCCACCGCCATTGAGTATGGCGTCATTGTCGCGCTCATTCTTGTCGCAATGATTGGCGCCTTGCGCAGCGCTGGCGAAGCGTCCTCGAAAGCGCCATCGGATATCCCGCCGTCGACGATGCAAGCGTAGCCGGCGCACGACCCAAAACCGGACCGAAATGACCACGGTTCCGCCCGATTCGATTCAAACGCTAGAAACCCTTGAGGATCAATTTGGACAGGTAGAGTTTAAATGGAGACAGCGGTGCGTAGGACACCCTTACCCCTCCACAGATGCACGCGCGGTGCAACGGCCATGGAATATGCCATGATTGCCGGCCTGATCTCTCTTGCCGTGCTCATCGTTTTGTCTGCACTGGGATCAGACATCTCTGTCAGTTTCGGCAGCGCAGCGAGTGCGATGAGCTAGCGGATCAGCGGCCCGCTAATCTGCGGGGCCTCTTCGAGGGCCGTCTTGCCGTCGATTGAGAAAGGCCAGACGTTCAAACAAGGCAACGTCCTGCTCGTTCTTGAGGAGCGCGCCATGCAATGGTGGCGTCAATTTCTCGGGATCCTGTTCACGCAAGGTTTCGAGATCGACATCTTCATTCATCAGAAGCTTCAACCAATCGAGCAATTCCGACGTTGATGGCTTTTTCTTCATGCCGGGCACTTCGCGCATGGAATAGAAAGTGGTGAGCGCGTCTGAAACCAGCTTCTTTTTGATTTTTGGGAAGTGGACATCGACGATTTCCTGCATCGTCTGCTCGTCTGGGAATTTGATAAAGTGGAAGAAACAGCGACGCAAAAACGCGTCCGGCAGTTCTTTCTCATTGTTTGAGGTGATGATTACGATCGGACGCTGCTTCGCAGAAACAGTTTCGTCTGTCTCATACACATAGAACTCCATCCGATCGAGTTCTTGAAGCAAGTCGTTTGGAAATTCGATGTCGGCTTTGTCGATCTCATCGATCAGCAGAATCGGGCGTTCTTCCGCTGTGAATGCCTCCCAAAGCTTCCCTTTTTTAATGTAGTTGCGCACATCCTTGGCGCGCTCTTCCCCCATCTGGCCATCACGAAGGCGTGATACCGCATCATATTCGTACAGGCCTTGCTGTGCCTTTGTGGTCGATTTGATGTGCCATTCGATCAGCGGAACGCCGAGCGCCTTCGCGACTTCAATCGCCAAAACTGTTTTGCCGGTGCCGGGCTCGCCTTTGACCAAAAGGGGGCGTTCCAGCTGGATTGCTGCATTCACTGCGACGCGCAAATCCTCTGTGGCGACGTAATTCTCTGTGCCTTCAAACCGCATAATGTGTGTACCATCCTCGCTGCCACTGTGAGCCCGACAATACGTCGACCTGTGTTCAGAGCAAGCATTACGCTGCGCCAAGATCGTTGCGCAAGTGTCATGTTTAACAATGATGCAAGTTATCTTTAACCATTCAGCGCTCTAATTTGAAAACGATTCTGCTGGAAGGTTTAATGCCGCTAAAATTGTCCCTTCGTCCCGGTGAGGCTGTCATTGTGAATGGCGCTGTCATTCGCAATGGTGATCGCCGTGGATCGGTCTTGTTGCAGAACAAGGCGCGCGTCATGCGTGAAAAGGATGTGGTGTTTCCGGAACAGCTGAAAAGCGCGGCGATGCGGATCTATTTCTCTGTGATGCAGCTATACCTGACCGGAGAGATTGAAGGGCCGTATTTGGACCATGCCTCCGCCGCACTTGCAGAAGCGATCAGCGAAACCGACTCAGATGCGTGGCGTGCCAAATTGATCGACGTGTCCGCTGCGCTTGCCGCAGGTGAGACTTACAAGGCTTTGTCTCTGTCGCGAAAACTGTTGCGAGAAGATTGGACAGATGATGGCTAGCCAACTCGTCCAAGATTCTGATGATTTAGATGCCGTTCTCGACATGGATGCTGCGATCGCGGCCATTGAAGCCGGTGCCTGTCCTGACAATGTACAAGTTGATCTTGGCAATGGACTGATCGCGCGAGCTGATGGTGCGCTCGGCCTGGGTGGATTGTTACAGCGTTTGCGCAGCCACAAAGTGCTAAAGGCCTTCGCGAAAATGCCGGCCGGAGCGACCGCCACACCTATGCGGCCTTTCAGCCCGGATATGCATCCGGATGTGGCAATAATCCTCGACGCTTTGAGGAGTTCCGACTAAAGCGCCGGCATGTCTCCGGAACTCATCAATTTGTTTGTCGCGTCATTCGTGACGTTCTTTGTGCTGATCGACGCGCTTGGCGTGGCGCCCGTGTTTGCAACCCTGACCTCTGGCGGTTCGGCGACCTATCGGCGTCGCATGGCGGTGCGGTCTGTCTTTGTCGGCACATTGATCATTTTCGGATTTGCGCTCGGCGGTGCTTGGCTGCTTGAGCGGCTTCACATTTCAATCGATGCGTTTCGCGCGGCAGGTGGTATTCTGCTGTTCTTGATTGCGCTCGACATGGTGTTTGAGAAGCGCACAGAGCGCCGGGAAAACCGCGCCGAATCTTATCTTTCTGAGCATGATGATAAAGAAGAGCCAGAAGATGTATCGGTCTTTCCTGTTGGCATTCCGATGCTCGCAGGGCCCGGCTCCATCGCCACAGCCATGCTGTTTATGTCAAATGAAACAGACTGGCTGAGTCGCGGTGTGATTCTGTCCTCAATTGCCTTGAACATGGCCTTGTGCCTGGCAGTCTTTTTGGCTGCAGGACCTTTGGTACGTATGATGGGCGAGAGCATTGCCGGTGCCATTACGCGGATCTTCGGTGTAATTCTCGCGGCCTTATCGGTGCAGTTACTCATTGACGGGATCAAAGGCGCGTTCGGGCTCGCTTAGCCGAATTTTGACCGCACACGCAGCGTATCAGCCTGGCCGAGTGCCGATGCCGTCACCCAGATCAATGCGACGGCGAGGCTGGTCAACGCCATGACTTGCAGTGCAAGTGCCCAAGTCCATTGCGCGCCGATTTGAGCGAGCGACAGGACATCTCGCCCAAGCTCACGCGCTAGCGCAACGGAGCGCTCTCCACCGGCTTCGGTAATCAGTAAAGCCCGGCGCATATCTTCCGGCGTGGTTGCTTGCTCGACCAAGGTGAGTGCGCCGGTTGATGATGTGAGCTGAGCGAGCCGAGCGATAATGGCCATGTCGCGGGTCAGCCTCTCCAATGCTTCCTCCTGCACGGACGCACGAAAGGCGGCAACGACATCTTCGGCGCGTGCCTCTGTCGTGCGAACGCCTTCAAACGTGGCCGATAGCCGATCGCGAAGGGGTGCAGCGGGCAGGGCGTCTTCTACGCGTGACAAGATGTAACGCGAAAACCGAGCTTCCAATCGTCCGGCACGGTGTGCGGCTGTCAAAATGGATGCTGCCTCCGCGAACGCTTCGCTCCGCTCCGTTCCGTCTTCCCGAAGAATGAGACCGAGTGCCGCCAAGCGAAGTGTCAGCGTGTCGCGTGATTCGCCGAGCAGCCAGCGTTGGCTGCGACGGGTCAAATCTGTGCGATCACCGATTAGGGAAATCGCACGTCGTGTTTTCAAAGGGTCGTACAGAATTTGCGGATCGTCTTCCGTCACGGTGTCCCCGGTAAGCTGACCTTCAGATGCGAGCGCGTCAGTGGCCTCAACCGGATCGACTTGCTGCGCGGCAGCCGCCGCGACGTCTCCCTCAGCAATCACTTCAGGTGGATCGTTCAGAACAGGAGGAGCGATGGCGCGTTGATAGGCGGCGCGGACATTGTCAGGCAGGAACAGCAACGCCGCCCGCGCCAGGCGCTGGTCACGGGTTCCCGCCCGTTCGGCCTCGGCCGCAGCTTCGACTGCTTGCGCATCCTTACGATCGAGCATGAGTGGCGCGGCTAATAGGTAACCACGTGCCGCTGAAAAATCGCGTTCGTTGAGAGTCACTTCGATTCGCTGTGCCCAGGCGTCGCGCGCGCGATCGGGAAGTGGTGCCAAAGCGGCAAGTTCCTCTTCGATTCGTTCGCGCGTTTCCGTGCGCGCATCGAGCCCTAAGGGATCGGTTGCAATGTCGGATGTGTAGGCAGAAACAACGATGTGGGCGGCAAAGATGGGAAGGATCAGGAGAAGGCTGTTAAACAGCAACGATTGGCGCCAGGTTGACGCCCGAAAAGCCTCACGCTGTCTCCATCTGGATGTCATACGGCTCCCGTCGACTCATGCGCCTGCTCCCCCCACCTTTAGCGCACACTCCGCTGTACAAGATCAAGAGGCGATGTCTGCCCTGATGCAAATTGCAGCTATTCGCCCCCTTCATGCCTCAATTTTCGCAGAGGAGAATGCCCTGGCGTAGAAATTGCGATTGCGATCCTCGTAAACCCGCAGTATACGCCCGCCCATAAGTGGAGGTTAGAGTGCAATGACTGACATCGACTTAGAAGGATACACGCCTTCGCCCGATGAAGAATTCATGAATCCAAAGCAGAAGGCCTATTTCCGGGTCAAACTGGAAGGCTGGAAAGACGATATTCTGAGTGGGACGAAAACCACGATTTCGAATCTGCAATCGCAGTCGGACAACCATCCTGATCTCGTTGATCGAGCGTCCGCAGAAAGCGACAAAGCGCTGGAATTGCGAACCAGGGACCGTCAGCGCAAACTGATCTCCAAGATCGATGCCGCGCTGCGCCGGATCGACAATGGCACTTATGGCTATTGCGACGAGACGGGAGAGCCGATTGGTATTCGCCGATTGGAAGCTCGCCCCACGGCGACGCTGAGCCTGGAAGCGCAAGAGCGCCACGAGCGCAATGAGCGGATCGTCCGCGACGACTAAGCCCCTTGCCATAGCGGTCAGACTCGGAAATCCTAACGGTTCATTAACTGTGTCAGCGCAATGCTGAACGTTGTGGGGACATTGGAAGTCGTAGTCGGTACATGACCAACCAGACACTCAGACGGCCGTCCAACACGGGAATGGCACCTGGCCCGCATTCGAATGCGGCGCCTGGCGAAGAGTCTTTGCCAGGTCCCCGAGGTGGTGTTCTCACGCAGGCTGAGATCGAAGCCCTGCTGCGTCCGAATCTACCCGACGACATTGGAAGGGCCTCGCCGCCGGAGCGGATTGAGCCCAAGGTCGCTCCGAGTTTCGAAGATGCCGAACAAACCCGTCGTAACGATATTCGGCGAAGCGAAGCCGGCCAAATGGCGGCGCGTCTTGCCTTAGCGCTCGGCCGCAATACGGGCGTAAAGGCGGCGATTGCGCTGGACGAAGTCGCCGCGACGAGAACGGAAACGCTGTCAGGATTGTTGGACGGCAAAGCGGCAGCGATCGCGTGTTTCGGGTTCGATGAACTTCACATCAATACGCTGGTCTGTTTTCCGGCGAAATTGGCAGATCTGCTGATCGCGCGCGCATGTGGAGCGGACCATTCGACTGGGCGCGACACGCAAAACTGGACGCTCAGCGCGATCGACTGTGCTTTGCTCGAACAGTTGATCGGACCGATCGCAAGTGCCCTTGGGCCTGGACTGAGTTTGCAATCCATCGAGACTGATATTGGCTATGTGACCAGCGTTTTGCCGGCTGGCGACGTGTTGATATCTGAATTTGGCGTCGAGACATCGAAACTCCGCTCCGAACTTGCTGTCATCACATCTGACCCGGCCATGGAAGACGCCCTGTCCACGACGGCGGCAATGCGCGGCGATGGACCGAGTGTAACTGCCGTACTCACGGCGCGGGTTGCCCGTCTGTCTGTGCCCTTGAGCCGGCTAACATCGCTTCGGCCGGGTGCAACCCTTTTGCTCGGTGTTCCAGCCGACCAACCGGTAGAAATGTTGTCGGGCGGTCGCGATGGTCAGGTTGCGTTTGAAGGTCAAATCGGCCGCAAGGGCAATAAGGTCGCGATCAAAGTGACCTCCAACGCAAATTCGCTGAAAACCCTCCCTTAGCGTTTCCCAAACAAATACTCATCCGCTGCAGCCGCTGAAGCGGTGGCGCTACCACCGCTCTTGATCTCGGCTTCGCGCTGCGCCCAAAGGCGCTTCTGGTAGCTTGTGGAAATGATATCCGTGATCACCAAGACACCGACCACGAGATAGAAGCTGGATTTGCTCATCGCATCGATTGGGAAGCCAAACAGCTTCATGTGCGCCAGATGCGCGCCTTCGGTAACGAGAAGCACGCCGACGAGGAACAGAATGAACAGGCCGAGCACTTCATACATGCGATTGCGCTTTAGGAACTCGGCGACATAGTCGGCGAGGAGGATCATCACAATTCCAGAGGCAAGGATAGCGATCGTCATGATCCAGACTTGGTAATCCTTACCTGGTTCACAGCCCACCGCACCTGCAACCGGCATCGCTATGAGATCGGTTTTGCACTGTGTGACAGTCCCGCTAAACGTGCCCAACACGCCGCCGGATGCATCGACAATGTTCGCGACTTCAACATTCGCAATCGCCATCGCAGATAGGATGGAATCGAAGGAGAATACCAAATTCATGGCGACAATCATGAGGATGGCCTGCACGACGGATTTCCCCGCCGAACCTTCGGAATGCTCAATGTGGTCGACGGCTAGGAGGTGATGGATCTCTTTCACAGCGGTGTAGATAATGAACCCACCGCCCGCCAATGTGACCAAAGCTTGCAGTGTGAACTCGCCCTCGAAAACCCCAGCCAAAGCGACATCGAACAAAGGCTCCGCGAGCAGGGTGAAGAGATTGACGATGATCACCAGTAAGACGATCCGCAGCAGGACAGCGATCGCGATCCCCCACTGTCGGACCATTGGCGCTTTTGCTTCGCCGACCCGTTTCGATTCGATCGAAATGTAGAGCAAATTGTCGAAGCCAAGCACCGCTTGAAGCAGCAACAGCATGAGCAGGGTAAAAAAGCCGCTCGCGGAAAAAACCTCTGATACAATCTCGGCTAGCATGGGGTGTGCCTCTCTTTTGGGCTGGGTGGATGATGCGGCCTGTTCGCACGGTTCATCCACAAAGCGTTTGATGCATATGATCGGTTCGGATGGTTATTACTTTCTTGATTGGTTAACCATTGCAGAGACAATGTGAATTTTAATGTCGGCGAGGTGCGCGCGCCGTTTCGAAGCTGCTAGACTGGACGACGAATCGGGGCGCAGGTATCCTGTGTCGTCTAGGGAATCAATGATGTCCGAAACACACGACCAGAACGAACAATCGAGCATCCAGGATATCATGGCAGAGCTTGATTGGCTCCAAATGGCGTTTTGGGCGAGTCTGATCGTTGCCGTGGCCGCAGCAAGCGCGACGGTCGCTTGGCCTGGCGCCGGCGGACCGATGGGAATCATCCTGCTGATCGCGATGGCGGCCGGCGGAATGGTGTTTCTATTGTGGATCGTCCGGGGGGCAGGACGCCGAATGGGCTTGTTCCCGGAGCGCGGAGCGTTGGCCTCGACGATTGATCAGGCGACCCCACGTTATTCTTGGATCGAAGCGCTCGATGAGGCGGTCTTGATCGCCGACTCTGGCGGCGCGCCTTTAGTGGCGAACGAACGCTACCACGAGCTAACGCGCCTCGCTTTGGTTGGGCAGCATGAGTCTCAAAACCCAGTTTCAGTAGATCGTATCTTCGGTTCAATCCCCGGCTTGGCGGCGCCTGTTTTCCGCTTGTCTAAGGCGGCGAAAGCAGAAGAAGTGCGGCGCGAAACTCTGCCACCTATGACGCTCGGGACAGATTTGCTGCCCCTGCAATATGAAGCGAGTGTTGCACCGCTGCGGAGTGGTCGTGTGATTTGGCGTTTGCGTCGGATCGCTGGCACAGAGCAAGTCACAGGCGCTGCAGACATGCGCGCGCTTTATGTTGAAGATGCGCCGCTTGGCTTCTTCTCGTCACGCGCGGATGGCACAATCACTTATGCCAATGCCTGGCTACGCGACCTGTTGGGCTTGCCAGAAACGGTCCGCAATATTCGCCTCGACGACATTATGCGTCCAGAATTTGTGAAAATGCTCCGCCGAGATCGCAAGTCCGGTTTGCCCGGTCGCGCGGACATTATGATCCGGTCTCGTGACGGTGTTGAGGTGCCGGTCCAAACCATAACCACCTGGCACGGCAAAGGCGCAGATGCGCGCGGCCGCACGATCATCATGGCGAATGCGCAGGCGCAAATGGACGGAGAGAGCCGTATGCTCGCGGCGTCTGCAAGCCGTCCACCGCGGCCAGATGTCGACCCAATGTTTGACGACGCGCCGTTTGGCGCGGCGCGACTTGAAGGGCCGTCTTTGGAGGGGGCGATCATCACCGACTCCAATCGTGCGCTGATGAGTTTGGCCAGCGGCGCAGCGGCGCCAGGCACGCGTTTTATCGACCTTTTCATTGCGGATGATGGCGAACAAAAGCTACGCGAGCTGTTGCTCGATGCGATCGACAAGCCGGTTGGCCTCAAGCTCGCCGATGATGATCAAACCCACGTCAACGTGTTTGTCACGCTCGACCAGCGAGGTCAGCCCGCGGTCGCTTATGTCATCGATATGAGCGAGCAGAAGGCGTTGGAAATGCGTTTGGCGCAGGGCGAGAAGATGCAAGCTATCGGCAAACTTGCCGGCGGCGTGGCGCACGACTTCAACAATGTACTGACCGGGATCATCCTCAACAACGACCACCTAATGACGTTGCATCCGGTCGGCGATCCGTCGTTTGAGAATCTCAAAAAGATCCATGAGTTCTCCGTCCGGGCGAAGGATCTTGTGCAGATGTTGCTCGCCTATGCGCGGCAGCAAACTTTCCGGCGTGAGGTGTTCGAGCCGAGCGACTTCTTGTCAGAATTCGCCATTCTGCTGGGACAGCTTTTGGATGAACGGATCGAATTTAAAGTTGTACACGGTCGCGACTTGCCGATGATCAAGGCGGATAAGAACCAGCTTGAAACAGCCATTATCAACCTTGCGACCAATGCCCGCGATGCGCTGCTGATGGATGGCGGCCGGGGTGGCAAACTCACCATTCGGACCTCACGTGCAACCGAGAAGGACGCCCATAATGAGGGGTTCCGTTATGTCGAGCAAAACGACTATTTGCTGATCGAAGTGGAGGATACCGGTCACGGCATCCCGCCCGAAAACCTGCAAAATATCTTCAATCCGTTCTTCACAACAAAGCCAAAAGGGCTCGGCACCGGCCTTGGGCTTTCAACCGTCTACGGCATCATCAAACAGTCTGAAGGCTATATCTGCCCAATCTCCAAGATCGGAAAAGGCACCAAGTTCCAAATCTATCTGCCGGCGCTGCGGGCTGAAGAAATCGCCGATGCGCAAGCCAATGCGCCAGCTCCTGCGCCTGCCGTTGCGGCGCTTGTCGACGTCTCCGGCCGCGGGCGCATCTTGCTCGTCGAAGACGAAGATGGCGTGCGGTCCATTGCTGCCTCTCAGCTGCGTTCGCGCGGCTATGAGGTCGAAGAGGCTTGTGATGGCGAAGAAGCGATGGAAATCTTGGAAGACGCGCCCGCCAGCTTCGACTTGGTCGTGTCAGACGTGGTCATGCCAGGTATGGATGGGCCAACTTTGATCAGGGAAGCCAAAGACCTTCTCGGCACCGCGAAAGTGCTCTTCATGTCGGGGTATGCGGAGCGGGATATTGCGCAGCAGCTTGATGATGACCGCGAAGTGTCCTTCATGCCGAAGCCATTTACCGTGAAGCAGCTGGCAGAGCGCGTTAAAGCGGAGTTGAATGCAAGAGCGATGGAAGCGGCCTAAACGACCGCTTCCGCCGTCTCAGCTTAGAAGGCAACCCGCAAACCAACCCGAATGTTTTGGCCCGGTGCTGGCGCAACATCTTTCAACGTAGACGTCGCAAATCGAACCTCTTCGTCGGTTACATTGCGAGCTTCAATGAAGGCCTCCGTGCCGTCTGCGCCAAATCCGAAGTCGGACAAGTCCACTTCGCCGCGCAAATCCAGAGTGGTGTAGCCATCGGTCTCAAGCGAACCGGCGCCCGGATTGTCTTGCTCAGCGGCAACCGTAACTGCAGCGCCCAACTCAAACGCACCCCACTCAGCGCTTGCGTCCGCATTGAAGGTCAGTGGGGGGATGAAGGGGACATTCTCGCCATTTGTGAGGTCCGCTTCAACAAAGTCTAAGCTTGCGCCGAAGTCCCACTCGGCGCCGAGTGGCCCGTCCTCGATACTGTACTCTCCGTAGATCTCGCCGCCGATGAAGTTGGCGCCCTCTTGGAGATACAGGAACACAGGTAGGTCATCGCCTTCGTCGGTGAGCTCGCCATCGATCACGGCCATACCTGGAGACAGGTAGATGAAGTCGTCGAACTTGGCGACGAAGTAGTTGACGCCGATGAGCATATTCTCATTGCTCCAGCGGAGCGTCATATCGATATTTGCGCCTCGCTCTTTCTCAAGCGTCTCGTCCCCGACCTCGAATTGCTCTGTCGCCAAGTGGGGACCAAATGCAAAGAGCTCCGTCTCATTCGGGGCGCGCTCTGTGTAGGATACTTGGGAGCCAAACCAAAGATTGTCGGTGAGGTGCCAGTGTGCACCGAAGGATCCGCTGACAAGTTCAAATTCAGTCCGTCCAAGATTGATATTGTCGCGCTCCACACTGTCATAGCGAAGACCGCCTTCGATCCCGAAGAGTTCCGAAAACTCTTTCGTCTCATATACGAACAAGCCGAAACTCTCAGAATCGGTCGGTGTCACAAATGCTTCCTCGCCGTCGGCAAAGAAGTCTGTTGTTGAATACTGCAGGCCGAACGCGCCTTCCAGGCCGGCAATCGTGTGGTCGAACTCGATCCGGCCTTCAACACCTTCATTTTTGTAGAGGGTGCCCGCTTCGCCAGGGGCTTCAAACTCGGTGTGCTCATAATCGGCAATCGCGAGCGTTGCGAGAATGTCCGTAATGAAGTCGCCTTCGACTTCGATCCCAGCACGAATGTCAATCCGGGTATGCTCAAGATCGATGAAGGGGTTCTCTTCTTCCTCCTCTTCACCTTCTTCTTCGCCTTCCTCGCCCTCATGTTCGTGCTCATGGCCATGACCTGGAAGACCGTAGTCTGCCGTCTGATGTCGCACCGCAATGCCGAGAAAGCCCGTTTCGCCGATATAGCTCAGACCTGCTGCAAGCGTTTGGGTCTCAACGAAGGAATTCTCCAGCGTGTCGCGGGTTTCTTCCTCCTCATCATGATCTTCGTCACCATGGTCTTCTTCTTCTGCTTCTTCGAGGGCGCGCAGAAGAGAAGACTCGGCAAAGTCAGGGATGTCATAATTGTCGAAATCGCGCTGCGATCCCGACAGAGTAAAGACGAAAGGACCGGTCACGAACTGTCCGCGACCCGCGAGCTCAGTGCCTTCATTCACAGAGTTATAGGCGCTGAAAAGATCTGCCGAATAAGCGTCTTCCGGCAAGTCCTGCACAATGAGCCCATCAATCACATTCACCACACCGCCAATCGCTTGGCCGCCATAGGCGAGGGCCGCTGGGCCACGCAGGATTTCGATTTGCACGGCATCGATGCCGTCTGCTGCGACCTGGTGATCTGGAGACGCGGTAGACGCGTCAATCACGCCAATGCCATTGGTCAGCACTTGAACGCGCTCGGCGCCAAGGCCGCGAAGCACGGGTCGGCTCGCT
>JBCAWZ010000057.1:0-19744 GCA_038534315.1 Pseudomonadota bacterium
GCGTGTGCTTGGGAAGAACATGCCATGCGCACTCATCGATCGTATTGGCGGATCAAGCACTTTGGCGAAGCAGTTGGGCATTGAGACGGTAGAGGCGGTCAACAGCAACTGGCAGTCCTCTTTCCAAAACTGGCTCCGTCAGACGGTTTATTCAGGGCAGTAGCTGTGCTTGAGACCGATCCTGAGCTGAGGCCGTATCCAGGCATACGTCCTTTCCAAAAGTCCGAGTGGCCGATCTTTTTCGGGCGCGAGCGCATGATTGATGCTGTTCTGCATAAGCTAGCGGCGTCGCAATTCGTCTTGTTACATGGTACGTCTGGCTGCGGAAAATCCTCCCTGGTGAAAGCGGGTTTGTTACCACGACTCGAAGCCACGCATTATGGTGAGGGGAAGGATTGGCGCACATCGCAAATGCGTCCCGGCGGCTCACCGCTCTGGAACCTCGCAGAAGCCATCGCCCGTCTGGTTGCAGATTTGGGAGATGATGAAGAACCTCCTCTCGACATCGTGCGTCCAATTCGGCGACGGCTCAACAGAGGAGAGGGGGCGTTTGCTGCCATCCAGGAAGAATTTGGGCTCGGATCGAACGGCAATGTTTGCTTACTGATCGACCAGTTCGAGGAATTGTTCCGTTACGCGACGCAGATCGAACGATCAGAAGTCGAGATGTTCATTCGGGTTTTGCAGGCGTTCGATGAGACCCCACCCAACGGTATTCACGTCATTGCCACAATGCGGTCCGACTTTGTTGGCGATTGCGCGCAGTTCATCGGCTTTGCGGAAGTCGTCAATCGCACCCAGTATTTGTTGCCGCGTTTGGAAGAGCGCGAGCTTATGGACTCGATCCGGCGCCCGGCAGAATTGGTTGGCGGCGAGATTGAAGTCCCGTTGGCGGTTAAACTCGTGGAAGAAAGTCGCGCTGAAGTCGATGCGCTCCCGTTGGTGCAACATTGTCTGATGTACCTCTGGAACAAGGCGGAAGAGAGCAGCAGTGGTCCCGAAGACAAAGCGGGTCGAACCATTGGGCTCGACACGTTCCTCGGATTGAAAGAGACCCTGTCGCAAAGAGCCGACGAAATCTTGACTGAATTGCGGGTCGACCACCCAGATTCGGAACGTTGTGCCGAACATTTGTTTCGCGCGATCATCGAGTTGGATGGCGAAGGGCGCGCCACTCGTCGGCCGATGCGGCTGAGCACGCTGCATGAGATTTGCCACGATGCGACGGACACGCTGGATCTTTGCATTAGCCGTTTTGCAGACACCGATATTGGGTTCATCGTGGTCAGCCGGGACGACGACCCGATCGTCGATATTACCCACGAATCTTTGATCCGGTGTTGGGATCGGCTTAGCGCGGTCGATCGATTTGGCGCTGATGGACGGCCGATCGGGTGGCTTCAAAGAGAGCGGGACGATGCTCGACTTTGGCGTTCTCTTAGCGCGCGGGCGGAAGAAGAAGATGGATTGATTGGCTCCGGCGTTTTGAAAGAACGCGAGCAATTTTTGACCACCTTGCCCGGCGCGGCATGGGCCGCGCGGTATGGTGGTCATTGGGATGAAGTTCATGACTTGCTGGCGCGCAGCCGCATAGCGGCTGACGCGGAAGAGGCAGCGAGGCGCCAGCGGCGCGCGCGAGAGCGTCAAATGCTCTATGGTGCGCTCGGCGCCTTGGTTGTTTTCTTCGGGCTTTCCGTCACGGCCTACAGATTTTATTTATCCGCAAATTCCAACCTTGATCTCTTCCAGACCAGCGAAACCCGGTATCTCGTTCAAGACTGGACAGAGCTGCGTCAGAATGCGTTGCGCGATCCTGATATTGGACAGGGCGCAAGCGACGTCCGCTCCCAGATTGGCCTATATTACTTAGCCAATGCCTCTTTTGACATCGAGCGAGAAGCGGACCTTCCGAACCAGCTGCAGCGCGACTTCAGCACGTTGGAGCGAGACTTCAGGATTGCGCTAGAGGCGCAAGCCCCGATGTTTGAGTTCAAATTTACTGATGATGAGATGGACGGTGTTGCCGTCAGTCCCGACGGGCGCTGGATTGCCGCTGGCGCCGATAATGGTGAAATTGGACTTTGGGATTTGCAGTCAGAGAGCGGCCCGGAGCTGGTTCAAAGCGACCGGATGAAAGCTGCGCATAGCGACCAAGTCGGCCAAGTGCGTTTCAATCCTCAAGGCAATGAGCTTTTGTCGGTTGGCTATGATGGTCGAGCCTGTGTTTGGGACGTAGAGACTCTGGAGCCGGTCAAGTGCCTCAGCGCGCCCGGGCGCAATTGGGGAGCGGACTGGTCTTCAGATGGACGCTGGATCGCTGCGGGTGCAGACCGCGGCACAGCACGGATTTGGGATTGGACGAACCCGGATGCGGCGCCCGTCGCCTTCGCCAGCGAAAGTGAACTGGCAATGGGTGTCGCGTTCAATGCGGACGCCTCCGAACTGGCGATTGCACCGCTCCAAGACGGTATTCAAATACACCCAATTGGCGCGAGCGAACCGCCAGTCCGCAGGGTTGGGCAAGGTGAGTTCTTCTCGGTCGAATGGTCGGAGGATGGACGCTATATCGCCAGCGGCCTTGATGACGGCGTGGTCATTGTCTGGACAGAAAGTGGCGAAGAGATCGTGCGCATGTCTAATCGCGAAGCCGCGCGTGGCTTGGCGTTTTCTCCAGACAATCGCTTCCTTGCAACTGGCTCAGATGCGGGTGAGGCCCGCGTCTGGTCGATCCCAAGTGGGCAGTTGGTCGCCGAGCTGCGGGGACATAAGGATGATGTCGACTCAATTGCATGGACGCCTGATGGAGACCGCATCGTCACGGGTACGGATCTCGGTGTATTGCGGGTGTTTGCGTTTGACGCGATTGATACCAGCCAACCCCTGACCAGCGTGCTTGAGGACGCGAAACAACGGCTTTTGGCGGATCAGTCGCGTTGTATCAGCGAAGAGAAATGGGCTGAGCTGATGCCAGATGAAGGGCTGCCCGATTGGTGCCTTTCCAAGCAAGATCGCATTGATAATCTGATCACCGAGATTGCGACCGCTGCGCCAGAAGAGCTGCCTCCACTGATTCAAAGTCTCCGAGACTTGGATGAGGAAATGGAGATTTTCGAAGCATTGGAGGTTGCGGTCAGCAATCTTCAGATCACGCCTCAATCCCCTACGGTCAGAAAGGATGAGGCGAGGCGGTACATCGATTTGGCGCGGAGCTTGGGCGTGGCCGAACAAGATCAAATTGCCGCCCGCATTGCCTTATTGAATTTTCAGATCGAACGCACCGAAGAAGACTCAAAAGAAGTTGAGGGCTTAATCGCACTGGAAGCATTGTCTCGAGGCACACTGCCGACCGGAATCGAGTTGGCGTCGAGCGCCAGCGCGCTGAACGTGTTTGCGCAAGCCACCGGCGCATTTGTGCTGCCAAATGATCAAAGCCGTGTGCGCAGTCTCAGCCTGTTTGAAACCGGCGGAATGCTTGCCGCAGCGATGGAAAGCGGGCGCGTTCAACTGTGGGATTATGCCAACCGTTTGGCACTGGATAGCGCAAATAGTGGGCTCGGAGCCGCAGCCTATCAGGTCGCGTTTGATCCAAGTGGAACACGGATCGCGATCGCCTTTCAGGATGAACGGTTTGCGATTTGGCCGGCACCCGATGACATGTGGACCTTGATTGCCGGTGTGAAAATCCCGCGTAGTGTTGGTTGGTCACAAACCGGTCGCTACTTAGCAACTGGCGGCGATGATGAAGTCGCACGTGTCTGGGACATGGAAAACAGTGGTGGCCCGCCATCCGCCGTTGTATTTGAAGGCCATACAGGTGGAATTCGAGATCTCGCGCTCAGCGCGTCAGGCGACTTTTTGCTGACGGGCTCGAATGATGCGACAGCGCGACTTTGGGACACCGCATCGCAACGCTCATTGTTCACCTTCCCTCGTGACGCGGGCGTCAATGCGGTGGACTACAGTCCGAACGATGCGCTCTTAGCGATTGGCGGCGCCGACGACCGAGTCGAAGTCCGCGATCCGAATACTGGCGAATTGTTACGTGTATTGGAGTTTGCATCGAACGTCGATGATGTTGCGTTTAGCGGAGATGGACGGTGGCTTGCTGTTGCATCCTCACGGGCGAGTGTTTGGGATGTCCAGACCGGCGAACGCCGCCTCACCTTGAATGGGGATCAAATTGCATCTGTGACCTGGGCTGGCGACAAATTGTTGACCGGTTCAACGCATGGCAAAATCACACAATGGTCATTTGATCCCGACACGCTTGAGGGGGCTGTTCGCCAAACGATATCGAGATGTTTGTCGCCAGAGGAGCGCGCCCGCTTTGGGTTGCCGAGCCAGCGGCCAGAATGGTGCGTTGATATTAGTCGCTAGAAATAAATCGCCGGTCGATTGCATCAGCAATGACCGGCGATCAAATGTAGTGCTGTGGATTGCTACCAGCGGTTTTTAGCGAAGATAACACGCATAATCTGCTTTGCTTGATCATCGGAGATTTTCATCTTCGCGATCAACTCATCGAGATATTTCTGTTCCGCATCTGCAAGTTCACCATCTGACAGAACAATGTCGACGGCGTGCGCGAACAGGCAAAGGTGCATATCTGGCGGCAGCGCCTCGCATGCTTCCGCCACCGGATCCATCGCTTCTTCCATGCGTTTTTTTACGCGAATGTTCAGCGCAGCAAGGCTGTCCTGGCTCTCATTGCGAAACGTCCGACAGCGGGAAACCAGGCCGCGCACATAATCTGCCTCGACTTGCTTCGCGACGCCGTCCGCGTAAATCGACCGCAGGAGCAGGCACATATAAGCTTCCGGAATCGTCCAATCGGATTCTGACTTGTTTTTGAACTCGTCAAAATTGATTCCGTCGCTTTTGTCTTCTTCTTTAACTTCTTCAAAGATGGCGCCAATAAACGTACTCATCCGGCTTTCCTTTTCAAACTTTGGCTCGGGCCCATATGTGATGTTGACTTACTGAGTTGGGACTATTCGCAATCTGCATCGGTTCTTTTGAAGGGGTTACACCGCCTTCTTGGAATGGTCACCGTATCCTCAGCGCTGCGAACGAGCCAGTCCCCAATTAGATCAATGGCCTCTTTGATTTGATCGAGTTCCTCATTCAGAGATTGTTCCTGCATTTCGACAGTCCAACCAGCGTCTTGAATTTCCAGATCTATTGTTCGGTCTCGGTCTAGTGACCCCGTATTCCGGCTGCCAATTTGCCGCTTTAAATCTTCCAGACGGCGGCGCTCGTCATTGACCTCAAACTGGAGTTCCGCGACCCGGGAGTATTCATAAAGCTCCTGCGCCTGGTTCCGAAGTGCTTCTTCCTGCCGCTCAGCTTCCTCTTTGTCAGTGACAGCAAGGTCGCGTTCCTCAATCGCCTCTTCCAAGGCTGCTTGGCTTTGCGTCACGGCACTTTGGTTGAATATCGCGTAGGATACGCCGGCAACCACTGCTGTCAGCAAAAGCAAAAACAGGATGATGCAGAACACCCACAAACCGCGGCGCCCGCGCCGCAGCCGATCGACCTCTTGCTGCAGTGAAATCGTTCTGGAGTTCACCGTGTCCGTTGGTTCAAACAACAAATTCGCGGGCGTTGGCCCTACCGGAATGATGTCATTCATAACAGATATTCAACCTCTCAATTTGGATGCCCTATTCTTGGACACACTCTTACCCACGCTTGCCGTCCTACTCATCCTTGTCCGGATAGATGCATAGGAAGACATTATACGATCTAAAGAATGCCTCCGAAACTCCATCCGGGTCGTCCGGAATGTCGACAAATTCGAAATTACCAGTCGAGATGCTGCAGGCGCGTGCAATGGCGCTGCCATAATCAACAATATCAAGGTACTCGGCCGACCGGCTCATGCCCGGCCACCTGAACTCAGCTGGCGCATCATTGGTGCTAATATTGTTTTCGAGCCGTCCTCGGGCTTGCAGAATACTGTCGCGCGCATCTCCAAAGGCAGGATAGTTGCGTCCATTCGACTGTGTGAATTGGGTCTTCGCTGTTCTGAGCGCCATGAGCACATCGAGCAGTGCTCCGTCATTCGTCTCCGATGCAATCGCGCACTGACTCCGCTCCGCTCCAAGTCGAGCAAGCCTTTGAGGCCCAGCCAATCGGGCCCGGCACGCTTGCAACCGGAAAGCGGGTTCCGACGGATCAAACGACAAGGCAACCTCTGACAAATCAGCTGCACGCCGGGCATCGCCGATCCGCGAGTTCGTCGACTTGCCCATTGCTTGATCGAGGACCCGCAAGCTTCTGAAGTGTTGGGCTTTGGCCCGCAATTCACGCCACTCGCTGTCCGGCTTTGCTTCGTCTAGTGCTGTCACGAGCAGATTATCGGCGATCGTTTTGCTACCGCATAGATATTCAAGCCGACCAAGCTCAAACAACATTTGAGGCGCATCTGGATCCGCATTGCGCGCCGTGTTGAGGCTTGTCCGAACGCTTCCAGCATCTTCGGCGCAGAAAGCGCTTACACGATCTGCAGACGCGCTAATCGCGGGCATTTTCGCTGAAGCGATGTCCACATAGACTGAAGCTAGTTCTGGTCCACTCACCGGTCCGCTCGTCGCGCGGGCGAGCAAATCATCGATGACTGATTGGTCGGTGTCATCCTGTTCGAGATACAGCTTCGCCAATTGAACATAACTCGCGGCTTCAAGCGAATCCGCTGGCTGAGACGTGCGACGGGCTTCTTCAAAGGCATCGATTGCCGCGAGCGCCGTCGTCGATTCTCCGCGCATGACATTTGCCGGGCATGTTTCGGCACCAGCCTCATGAGCCATAGCGAGCGACGTTCCTTGCCCGACCAAGCCGCGCAAGGCTGAAGCCGCAACGCCGCCCAATTGATCAGCGTTCAGATAGGCGTTTGCCGCAGAACAATAGGCGGTGACGGTGGGTCCGGACTCATCTAGCTCGGCCAGTTTCAAATAAGCGTCGCCTTGCTCCGCATAAAGTTGTGCCGCGACGACGTCAGTGCCGCCAGCGCGACGGACGGAAGCAACACCGTTTTCCAGCGTGTTAATCGCATTCTGAACATCAATTTGAGAATCTGCGCCATCTAACAAGCCATCGGCTTCGCTCGTCACAAGCTCTACCAGCATGTTACGGGCATCTCGTGCGACTTGAGAGGCACCCGGCGTGCCGGAAAGTGCACTGAGTGCTGCGGCCGCTGTACCGAGATCCGAAATCACTGTGCTGAGTGACCCGCCGCCTTGAAGCTCGACTTGTTTTGCAGCCGCTGCTGCGCGGAGCACCCGCAGCTTCTCTCCGTCAATCCGGTATTCGCCTGCCTGGAAACCGATCTGAAGGGCGTTCCCACCACGTTGGCCGTCATCGATAAATTCGATGGCTTTGGTCAGGCATTCCAGGCGTGTGCCGCAAGCGCGGGTGGCCCCAGCGGCATCGCTAAGCCCAAGAAGCGCATGTGATGCGGCGATAATCCGGTCGCGCTCGAATTTAAAGCGCGTGTTTTCCGCATTGTTGGACCGAATGCTGGAGTCTTGAGCGGTTAGAAGGTTTGTAGACCTATCCGCCGCGCTGATCGCTTGGCCGAAATACTGCACCGCAGCTGTCGAGTCGGTCGGTTGCGCTGTACCAAGCGCGAAGTAGAGCTGAGCGGCATTGTATGCCGAATTGGCGGCGCGATCGATGCGTCCACCTGAGGCATCAGATAGACAGTTCTGCGCAAGTGATGCGACTCCGGAACTGCTACTGCCCGACATTTCTGGCGCATCGCGGTTTCTATCATCGCAATGGGACGATCTAGAAAGGGCTCGAAAGCCCTGGTCAGCTGATTTCGTCGCGTAGGATGGAATGTCTGCGTGAGCGGTACCAAACGCAAATGTGACAATCGCCAATGAGGCTGCGGCCAATACGCGTCCCGCGGGGAATACAGGTTTAGTCTTCATAGCACTGTCGATGTCCCTCTCTTAAGTCTCACGCTACGTCTATGGTAAATTTTCGTAAACCTTTTTTGTTGTTCGCTACTGCGACACGGCGGTGATGCCCGCGATCAAACCAGATTTCCGTGTCACTTTCGCGATCCCAACTGGCCAATTCAGTTGTCTTCGTTGCCTTATAGCAACACTGAATCCGGGTGGTTCAGCCTGTATTGCTTACTGTTTCCTCGTTAAACTTCCAACGACGATGCTTACCCGCTTGATCCAGAAACCTTCGGGTTGCCGCGTCGAGATTAAAAAAACTCTTCACTGACCAACCCAATGTGCTGGCTCCAAATCCACCGGCGCAACGCGATCGGTTGCGCCCACCGCGTCCTCGGTCTAGCGAAGGACGAAAATGGGAGGTGAGAATGGCTGACATTCAAAAAGACCCGCGGCTCGACCCGCGAATTAAGATGATGCTGGCGGCGTTTCCGGCTGGAGACGCTGTAGAATATCCAAACCGAGATGAGTTGGTGGCGGCTGAGAATTCGCCAGAGGCTCTTGGACGGCTCAAAATGATGACCGCGATGCTTGATATGGTCGACACGGAAGAGGTCGCGCCGACAGCCAACCTCGAAACGAGCTCGCACGAGTTTACCTCCGCCCCAGACGGCAACACGATCAAAGTGCAGCTGTTCAAGCCAAAAAATGTGACCAACGCGCCCTGTGTCTATTACATTCACGGCGGCGGGATGATGACCATGTCCTGTTTTGATGGGCTGTACCGCGCCTGGGGTAAAATCATCGCAAACACCGGTGTAGCGGTGGCTATGGTCGATTTCCGCAACTGCTTGCAACCCTCTTCTGCGCCCGAAATCGAACCCTTCCCAGCCGGTCTCAATGACTGCGTGTCAGGTCTAAAATGGGTGTCTGAGACTGCGGGAACGCTTGGGATCGACAACACCAAAATCATAGTGGCCGGCGAAAGCGGCGGCGGCAATTTGACTTTGGCGACAGGGCTCAAGCTCAAGCAGGATGGTGATCTGGACCTGATTAAAGGTCTCTATGCTTTGTGCCCATACATCGCTGGGTACTGGCCACAGGACCAATATCCATCATCCGATGAGAATAACGGGATCCTGTTGGAACTGCACCACAATCGCGGCGCTATGGCTTATGGTATTGAGCAGCTTGAGGCGAAAAATCCGCTGGCCTGGCCAGGCTTTGCGAGCGTGGAAGATGTTAAAGGTCTCGTCCCGACCATGATCAGTGTGAATGAGTGCGATCCGTTGCGCGACGAGGGCATTGAATTCTACCGGTTGCTCTTGCAGGCCGGGGTTTCTGCCCAGTGCCGTAATGTCATGGGAACCAGCCATGGTATCGAGATCTTCGCCTCTGCCTGCCCGGAGATAAGCCGCCAGACGGCGGCCAGTATCAGACAATTCGTGAGCGAAGTAACAGGCGCCTAAGCCTTTTCGCCAGGCTTCGTTCGCGACGAATTCAGCAAGGAGACGCCTCAATGCGTACCGTCAACCACTTCATCAATGGTCAACACGTCGAAGGCCAATCCGGCCGCCTCGCAGACATTTACGACCCCAATACGGGCGAGGTTCAGGCACGGGTTGCGCTGGCCAGCGAGGCTGAAATGGCCATAGCGATTGACGCGGCAGCCGCAGCATTTCCAGGCTGGGCCACCACAAATTCGCAGCGCCGTGCGCGAGTGATGTTCGAGTTCAAACGCCTTCTCGAGGCCAATATTGATGAGCTCGCTGAGCTGTTATCGTCTGAGCATGGCAAAGTTGTCGCCGACTCCAAAGGTGACGTGCAGCGCGGCATCGATGTGGTGGAATTCGCTTGCGGCATCCCGCATTTGCAAAAGGGCGAGTATACCGAAGGTGCCGGTCCTGGCATCGACGTTTACTCGATGCGACAGCCGCTTGGCGTGGTGGCCGGCATCACGCCGTTCAACTTTCCGGCCATGATCCCTTGCTGGATGGCGGCGGTCGCCATCGCATGCGGGAACACGTTTATTCTCAAGCCATCAGAGAAAGATCCAAGCGTCCCGATGCGACTGGGCGAGTTGTTGCTTGAGGCGGGACTGCCTGAGGGCGTACTGAGTGTGGTGAATGGCGACAAAGTCTCGGTTGATGCGATCCTAAACCATTCAGAGGTCAAAGCCGTCAGCTTTGTCGGGTCGTCCGATATCGCCCAATATGTTTATGAGCGCGGTGCGGCCAATGGTAAGCGCGTGCAGGCGATGGGTGGGGCCAAGAACCACGGCATCATCCTTCCCGATTGCAACATGGAACAAGCGGTCAAAGACATTGTCGGCGCGGCCTATGGCTCTGCAGGAGAACGCTGTATGGCGCTTCCGGTGGCGGTCACGGTTGGCCAGAAAACGGGTGACGAATTCGTCGAACGCATGATCGATGCGGCGCAAGGCTTGCAGGTTGGTGTGTCGACGGACCCTGAGGCGCATTACGGTCCTGTGGTCAGTGCGGCACACAAGCAGCGCGTTGAAAACTATATACAAATGGGCGTCGATGAAGGCGCTGATCTGAAGCTGGATGGGCGTGGTCTCAGCCTTCAGGGTGCGGAAAATGGATACTTTATTGGTCCGAGCCTGTTTGACAAAGTGACCCCAGATATGCGCTCGTATCAAGACGAAATCTTCGGCCCGGTCCTACAAGTGATGCGGGCGGAAACGCTTGAAGAAGCAGTCGCTTTGCCGAGCCAGCATCAATACGGAAATGGCGTCGCCATCTTCACGTCAAATGGGCGCGCGGCACGGGAATTTGCGGCCCAGGTCAATGTCGGCATGGTCGGGGTCAATGTGCCCATTCCCGTGCCGGTGAGCTATCACACGTTCGGCGGCTGGAAGCGATCCGCGTTTGGCGACACCAATCAACACGGACCCGAAGGCGTGCGGTTTTGGACCAAGATCAAGACCGTCACCGAGCGCTGGCCAGACGGCGATATTGGTGACCAGGCCTTCATCATTCCGACCATGCAATAGGGGATAAGCTGATGGATATCGCCCTGATTGGATTGGGAAATATGGGGTCTGGAATGTGTACCAACCTCGTGCGAGCCGGGTATCAAGTTCGGGCCTATGATGTCTCAAAACCGGCCATTGAGAAAGCTGTTTCAATCGGAGCGCGCGCCGCAGACTCAGTTCAACATGCAGTAGAAGGCGCCGACGCTGTGGTCACAATGTTGCCCGCCGGCGAGCATGTCCGCAGCGTCTATTTCGGCGAAGATGGCGTTGCCGAGCATGTCGGCCCTGGGACTCTGTTTGTCGACTGCTCAACCATTGCGGTCGATGATGCGCGTGTCTGCGCTGACCTTGCAAGCAAGGGCGGATTTGAAATGGTCGATGCGCCGGTCTCGGGCGGAGTCGCTGCCGCCGAGGCGGGGACGCTCACTTTCATGGTCGGTGGAACGCCAAGAGCATTTGAACGGGCAAAACCTTTGCTCGACGCGATGGGCAAGAACGTCTTTCACGCTGGCGCAAATGGCAATGGCCAGGTTGCCAAGATCGCCAATAATATGCTGCTCGGCATTTCTATGATCGGGACGTGCGAAGCGTTCAATTTGGCGGAGCGCCTCGGTCTTGATGCGCAGACCTTTTTCGACATTTCGTCAAAAGCCTCAGGCCAATGCTGGTCGATGACCTCCTATTGCCCAGCGCCAGGCCCGGTCGAGACCGCGCCCTCCAATCGAGGGTACCAACCGGGTTTTGCCGTTGCGATGATGCTCAAGGATTTGCGGCTCGCCGCTGCCGCCTCGGACTCATCGGGCGCTCCGACGCCGCTGGGTGCGCATGCAGAAGCGATCTATGCGGCGCTCGCAGACAGAGGATTTGGCGGGCTCGATTTTTCCGGCGTGATGAAAGATCTCAAAGGCGAGCTTTAGGAAGCGCGGCGGAGATCTTTTGTCCCACCGATCTTTCCCTCGCCCGCAAATCGCCTAGCTTGCGGTTCAATGTCTGTGGGTCAGAAACAATTCGAAGAGGCGCATCGTTTGATGGATGCCTCTGACGGTGGTGAAAATCTCGCCGCGGCCGCTGATGCAATGAAGCGCGCCGCCGATCTCGGCCATCCCGGCGCAGCGAACAATTATGGCGCGCTCCTGCAATATGGCCGTGGGACGGCAGAGGACCTGACGAAAGCGCGCGCCTATTACCAGTTTGCTGCGGATGCTGGCTTACCGGCGGGCTGTTTCAATCTCGGATTTATGTGGCTGCATGGCCATGGCGGCGACCAGGATATCATGATGGCACGGTCCCTGTTCGAGCTCGCCGCTGAGGGCGACGATACAGACGCGCTGACCCATCTCGGACGCATGGCGATGATCGGTGAGGGCGGTAGCAAAGACCCTGCCCAGGCGGTGGCGCATTGGCGCCGGGGTGCAGACCTTGGCGACTCGCGCTGTGCCTACAATCTCGGCGTGGCGACCGTGGGCGGTCATGCAAGCGAACCGGATTTTATCACTGGGTATGCGTGGTTCGATCTCGCGAAAGTGCTCGGCAATCAGCAGGCGCAGATAGAGCTGTCTAAGCTCGAACTCGTGATGTCCGAGCGCGAGCTTGCCTCGGCGCGCGCCATGCGCCTCGTTTGATGTGTCAGTCGGAATTGAAACGCCTTCGACTGGTGACCGGCAATTCAAGCTGGTGGAAAGCCAAGAAATACCGCCGCGAAACGGCGCGCGTCTTGATACAGTTCCGCACAAAAGGCTGGCGGCTGCAATCGATTGAACGTCTCGCTCAGAGCAGCGTCGATACAAGGCGGTTTTCTGTCTATGTCCTGCGCGGGCCTAGATCTCCCGTGTCATGAAGACGCTGTTTTCGTCTTCGATATAGTGGTGAAAAGGACCGCACACCACGAAACCTTTGCTGGCATAGAAGGCCCGCGCCGCAGCGAAATAAGGCCAAGACCCGGTCTCTAGGCTCAATCGAACAAGCCCTTCCGTGCGTGCGACACCAACGATATGATCAACGAGCTTGCTGGCGATGCCGCGCCCTCTGGCCGCTTCCACAGTGTGAAAGCTTTTGAGTTCACCCTCGGTTGCGCTCAACCGCTTCATGGCGCCAATGCCGAGCAGCGTCTCACCCTCCCATGCCGTCCACAATCCGATGTCGGGATCGCGGAAAGCGTCTAAGTCAAGCGCATGGGCGCTGCCGCGCCCAGTTTCAGCAATCGCCCGCTTTGCATGAGACCTCAGCAGATGTGTGACTCTCGGATCCTCTAGATCAGCTGGTTTAATCTCGATTTTGGTTTGCGCGGGCATTGTCGCCGACCCTAATCATCTCGAAACAAGCGAGCGTTTTCATGTGCCAAGCTTATTTCAGGGACGGCGATCGCGCGGACAAGTCCATTGCGCCGATCAATGCTGTATAGCACGCGCTCTGCTCCAATATCCCAGCTAAAAGCCTGCCCTTCGAGCTCGACGTCGATCGTGGCGAGATGAACCAGCTTGGGGCCCATTTTCGGTTTGGCGAGAACATACAGCTCCGGCTTGTCATGGCCGGTGATGTAAAGCAGGCCGTCCGGACCGATTTGACCGCCAGAAGCGGCGTCTGGCGCTAAGGCGTCGAGAACGCTGTTCGGCAGCATCCAGCCACCCTTGCGACGCCATTGGCTGTCAAAGCTGACAATGCCGGTGAACCGGTGGCTTTTGAAGGCGAGCCCGCCATCGGTGCCGTCATAATGTGCAAAGGCGGCGAGCCAGCCCTCTTCATAGCGATCAAACCAGGTCAGCGACCCCTCATCCATCAAGCCGAGGCTGTGGCTACGGACATGGCGCAAGGGGGCGGTCGAGAACACCTCGATGGAACTCGCCATTGGCGTTTCCGAATAGTTGGAATTGGCGCACCACAGCTCGCCTGTCGCTTCGAAACAGCTGTTCAAATGATCTATGGGACCATCATTGGGGCTGATCCAGCGTTCGATAAGGCGCCCATCGGATTTTTGGTATTTGCCGATGACGGAATTGTCGACGGCGTAAAAGTGGGTCGCGTCGACGGCAGCGCCCTGGTCGGCTTCTGGAGCTTCATAGACACGAAGCGTCGTGGCTTGGTGGCGTGCGATTGGCGGCGCAACATATCCGGGCACGATGACAGGTTCCGGCTGTGCCAGCGCCCCTGGGGCGAACACACTCAGGATTGCAATCGCCAAAGCCTTGAAACTGGCACTGCGCATATTGGCCTCTCCCGCATGATGGTGGGGACGGGCTCTAGCTGCGCTTGATGACCGTATCACGACACTGCAAGCTGATCACCGATTACTCATCATTGACATCCATCGCCAGAATGATCTGGGCGTAGCCTTTCGACATGCGCGCCATATTCTCGACTTTGAGCCGCTCATTTGTGCCGTGAAAACCCGCCAGGTCTTCGAGCGACATCATTGCCGGCATGAAGCGATACACATTGTCGGTGATGGCGTTTGCATAGCGCGCATCGGTGGCACCCAAGACCAGGCCTGGCGCCGCTGTTGCGCCGCTGGAGTCTTGGGCAACAGCGTAGAGAACGCTATAGGTGAGATTGTCCATTGGGCTGACGGCGGATGCACCGGTGCCGCGCACGCCGGTGCGCCCAACTGTGACTTCGATGCCCTCAATATCTTTCGTCACCTCTTTGATGTGATTGAGGATATCTTCTTCTGTGTCCTGAGGATGAATGCGGAAATTGACAACCGCTGTGGCGCGCTGCGCGAGCACGTTTTCCTTGGCAGAACCGGTTAGCATCGTGGGCGCCGTCGTCGTCCGGATCATTGCGTTCGCAGCCGGAACACTGCCGAGCGTCTCTTTCAACATGCCGCCAAGCAGCCATTGATTCGCAAATGCCATTCTTTGCATAAACGGCATATCCGCGCCGCTGGATTGGAACAGATTCTTGACCAAGGGATAGGACATATCCGCGGGCATCTGGTTTTCATCTAGGGCGATCAAGGCGCGCGATAGACGCACCGTTGAACTGTTGCGTGGCGGCGTTGAAGAGTGACCGCCTTGCGCTTCGGCGGTGATGTTGAAGGTGACATAGCCTTTCTCGGCAACGCCAATAAAGGCCAGCGTCCCGCCGGTCAGTGGATTGTTTTCGACCGCCATAAAGCCTTCATCGAGCGCCATGATGGGTGAGATGTTGCGCGAGGCCAGCAGCGCGACCCCCGCCTCGGCACCGGATCCAGAGACTTCTTCGTCGTGTCCGAGCATCAGTAAAATGGTCCGCCGTGGCGCAAATCCATCCCGAGCGAGCGCCTCCAAGGCCTCTAGCAGGGCGACCATAGACCCTTTGTCGTCAATTGCGCCGCGGCCATAGACATAGCCATCTTGGATCGCGCCAGAGAAGGGCGGTGCATCCCAGTCGCCTTCGGTGCCGATATTGACGGGTACGACGTCCTGATGCGCCATGAGCAGCAGCGGATCGAGGCGAGTTTCGCTGCCTTGCCAAGTGAAGAGCAGGCTGTGGCCACCGGGGATCGTTTCCCGAGTGGCAGCACTGTGAAAGGCCGGATAGGTCTGCTCCATCCAGGCTTGCAGGTCGAGCCAAGGCCCTTCTTGACCCGGACGGGGATCGCCGGGGGCAACCGTCATCGTCTTGAACCGGATCGCTTCGCCGAGGTGTTCTGCTGCCAGATTGGCGTCGAAGTCAGGGACATCGGGTAAAACGATCTCACGAATTTCAGCTGGCGCGCCGCCATAGTTGAGCGTGCGTATGATCACCACGCTCACCAGCAACAACAGTGTGGCACCAATCGCCAATAGACCGCGTATGACCATGACGCTGACCTCCCTTGATTTTTGTAAAAGTGTGACGAGGCTTGTGCTGCTTTGCAAGCTATGAGGTAACTCACCAACGTGATCAGACAGAAAGAAGAGGGTGGGCGATATGGAAATTGAACGGCTGGTGCTGCACCACTATCCCGCCTCGCGCAGCGTGCGCGCGAAGTGGATGTTGCATGAAACTGTGGGCGACGCATTCGAGGTTAAGCGCGTCGACATTTACAAAGGCGACCAGTTCAACGCAGAGCAGCTCGCCGTGAATCCGAACCACAATGTGCCTGTACTGGAGATCCACTGGGCAGGCCAACCGGTCCAACACATGCTGGAGAGCGCCGCGATTGTGCAATGGCTGGCGGAGCGGTTCCCGGAGAAAGCGCTCGCTCCAACCGGCGCCGGGCCAGATCGCGCCGACTATTTGCGCTATTTCATTTTCGGCGCCAATTGGATGGATATGGTTTTGTGGCAGGTGCGCGCGCAGAAACACTTGCTGACGCCCGACAAGGCCGACCCCGTCGCGTTGGCGCGCTACGAGCAGAAATTCCGTTCAGAGTGCGAACCGCAAATCGCAGACCGCTTGGCGCAAGGCGACTACATTCTCGGTGAGCTGTTTTCTGCCGCCGATGTGATCATCGGGTACAATGTGTTTTGGGCTCGTGGTTATGGCTTCTGCAAAGATAAGCTGTTCGCAGACTATTTGGATCGATTGCTAACGCGCCCGGCCTTCCAAAAGGCGTTGAGCGATGCTGGTGAATTCAAACTTGAACCGGATGCCGATGCGCTGGTTAGGGTGAAATTCTTAGGCTAAGAGCGGCTTTATTGCCGTGTGACCAAAACCACCCAATCTTCGTTCGCGCTCGACGGAGGCGACCCCAGAGCGGCGAAGCCACCGCCGTCGACAGAAGACACGGACCCGGTCTGGAGCCCACCGCCATTGCGCGGATCGTACCATCTGACCTGATAGCTTCCGTTTTCCCCCGACAGATCAAGGATCTGATCGTCCGAGTTTTCGGCCGCATAAGCGACATAGATGTCACCCGGCTCTGCAAACAGGTAATTGTCAGACTCTTGTGTGCCGGGGCCGCTGACACTGGTGCCGCTGACATTGCCATCTGGAGAGGCGGTTAGACTTTCATTGGTCGATCGGTTTGTGCCTTTGTTCAAAGTCATCCGGTCAAGGTGAAATTCGGTTGAACGGCCCGAGATTTCTAACCGATACCGGCCGGCATCAAGCGCATAGGTCCCCGGCAGTTTGACGCCATCTTGGCGGTCCAAACTGTTCGACCAAGTCCAATTGGTCAGGCTGCCGCTAAAGAACATCTTCCACCATTCCTGGCCGGATTGGCCATTTGGCTGAACTTGTGTGCCATCGGATTCGCGGATGATACGCAGCCAAATATCATTATTGAGATCGGTGCGTCCGTCGGTGCGAGAAATCCGCCGCGCACGGAACGCAAAGCGGTAGTCATCCGCCTGACCCGCAGGAATGTCGAAGACATAGGCCATCGTGCCTTCGCCAGCGCCATTGATATTGAAATAGTCTGGCCCGGACCACCGATAATACCCCGTGCCGGTAAAGCCGGGCTTGTCGTTCTCGAACACCCAGTCCCCCGGTGGGTTCGGGCCGAGATCCTCGGCTTCGATTGCGAGTGTCTGCGGGCTGCTCGTCGGCATCGTATAGACCCCAATGGCGGTGCTGTTATTGCCGGCGGCTCCCGTGGTCAGCAAGCCGTCTTCTTCCTGCATGTTCAGCGCTTTGGCACCGATGTGCGTGTCGAAAAAGGACACAGCCATGGCGCCGTCTTCCCACTTGCTTTCGCGCGTTTCGTGGTCTTCGCACAAAAGATCATCACACCCAGTTTGATAGCCATAATAATATTCCACACCGGCGCCGCCGGCGGTAAATGTGTTCCAAAGCACCCGGGCTCGGACGGCGTCACGATTGTCAGCCTGATTGCGCGTTTGCGGCAGCTGCCCGGTTGGATAGCTGTCATCTGCGGCAATGCCGCGGCCCGCACTGCCCGGTTCATCGAGCGCGACCACCCATGGATCATTGGCATCACGAGAGCGTGACACCCATTCGGTCACCGTGCTGCGCACTTCATTGAAATTCGCGTTTCCTGTTTGGATCGATGCGCCGGTCAGTGCTGACTGGTTGCCTTCTAGTGGCCCATAGCGCTGATCCAACTCGCCAGGATAGGTGTGCAGGACGCGAAGGTGGTCATAGGGGTCAATTGAGTCGAGATAGGCTAGCGTATCTCGGGCGGTCTCTGTGCTCAGCGTGTACTCTTCGCCGAGATTCCAGTTCAATGCGAGATGGTGTCCGAACCGCGCAACCAATTCGCGATAATAGATCTGACGCTCGCGACCGAAGGCCCCATTGTCCATGAACTGGTCGTTTTCGGTTTCCATCGTCTTGAAGTGCAAGAATAGGCCGAGCTCATCCGCATAGGAAAAGACCCGGTCCCACTGATCGAGTTTGGAAACATCAAACCGGTCATGGTGCACGCCGGAGTCCCACTGCGCAGCACGTCCAAGTGCGTTGTAATCTGCCGTGTCGACCTTCAACAAATGCGGGAAGATATTCTGATCATCACCGCCGAGACTGAAGGTCAAAAAGGAAACGGCGTTGACACCTTGGTCCGCCAGATAAGTCCAGGCGCCGAGCAATTCCTGCCCTTTCGTCCCCTGCCAAAGATACGCATTCGCCGTGGTCGCAGACCCAAAATCGTCAAGGTGCGGCCACCAATCTTTGCGACGATCACCGCGATTGGGTGTCGCATCGAAATCTTCGTAAGCGAGCGTGTTTTCTGGAGAATCGGCGCCCAATTTGAAGAAAGGGCGTCCGTCTTCATAAAGCAGGTAGTGGGAGTTGTCCTGGCGCAACCGGCCATTGTTTGCTGCGCGCAAGTCGGCGCCGGATTTGTCGCTTTGTCCGACGGTGAAGGATCCCGTTTCGCCATGAAAAGGGGCGACCTCATTGCCGGACAGAGTTAAGGCAACGTCGCTGCCTTCCAGAAAGGCGACTTCATAGGTCCAAGACCCTTCGAGATGCGGTGTGAAATGGACCCGCCATTGGTCGCCGCTGGTGCACCCAGTTTCGGCAGCTTCGCCGCAGGCTGCGAAATAGCCCGGAACGGTCATACGTGTCGCGCCCTGAACAAACTCCACAGAGAAGGCATAATCTGTGAACGGATTCACGGTGCCAGCCTCGTCTGCATCGGGTCCTGAAAGCGACAGCGTGAGCGGATGCCAGAGCCGTGTTTCGCCCGAGAAGGCGACAGACGGACTGGTGCTTGGCGGCGGCGGGGGCGGAGACAGCGGTGGCGCGCCACCGATACCAGGCGGAGTCGCTGCGGTGTCGCCACCGCCTGAGCACGCGGCCAATCCGGAAACCAGAATGACAGACAGGCAAACCGTTGAATTCCGCATCATATGTCCCCCACGAGTCGACGCGCGACCAGCTAGGTTGAGCTTTACATTGGCGCAATTTCAGAAGCCCCAAATCTTGAGGTTCAATGCATCGCATTAAGGCAACCGGAGATTCACCATAAGCAGGTGTCGGCGGGCTTCGCTATTTAAAGATTGGAGAGGCCGGCGCCAGCTCTTGGTGCTTTGCTGGTGGGGACATAGTGTGGTGAAAACTGGTTGGAGGATTTCGCCCATGCCCCATATTCCCGATGCGACAGACGCGCAATTGGAAACCGTCAAACCGGCCCTGGATCTGGCGCGCGCAGCAATGGGGTTTGAGCCGAACTCTCTTAAGATCATGGCGCGCAGTCCTGCCATGCTGAACGGCTTTCTCGCTTTATCTGGCGCCATATTGGGTCCCGACAACACGCTAGATCCGGGCCTGCGGCAGATGATGGCGCACATCACCAGCGCCGCGGCCGGCTGCCGCTACTGCCAGGCCCATACCGCCCACGGCGCCGAACATCGCGGCGTTGATTTGGAGAAGATCGAAGCCATCTGGTCGTTTGAAACAAGTCCGCTTTTTTCAGATGCAGAGCGCGCTGCGCTGAACTTTGCGCAGGCAGCAGGGCGCGTGCCGAACGAGG
>JBCAWZ010000058.1:0-19404 GCA_038534315.1 Pseudomonadota bacterium
TTCACCGAGATCGCAGGTTCGGTCGCGGTGATTGCGACGCTGGGATTTCTCGCCTTTCAGATCAATCGGGCTCGGCTTGAAGTGTCCCGAGAAAATGCACGCGAGATGATCAACAACAACAATGATGTTCTGTTGAGGTTATCTGAAAACGATGCGCTCCTGGACGTGCACATTCGCGGGCAAAAGGATTATGCCAGCCTAACCGAAGCGGAGCGCATGAAGTGGGCGTTTTGGCTCTTCGCTTGGATCACACAGACGGAACAAGGCTACATCGACCGGCGTCAGAAGGATTTTACCGGTATGATGCTCGACGAATATGTCGAAGGACTTGCTTTGGTTTTGCGAAGCAAAGGTGGCAGAGTCGTTTGGCCGCGCGCCAAGGCTTGGTTCGATCCTGAGTTTAGCGAGGCGGTGGAACGGCAAATGGCAAAGTCCGGCGTCACCCAGCTGCAACGCCTGGCGGATTTGGAATGGTCACCTTCGGCATGATGATCTCGATCTGGCGCGACGCCAGCGTCCGCTTTGGGCGCCAAAGGACACAATGGAATAAGACTGGCCCCCACATTATGACGCGCTAGTGTGCGCCAACATGGGGGCGGAATGACACTCGAGAACATCTATTACATTGGTCAAACGATCGCGGTATTGGCGGTCGTGGGATCGCTCATTTTTGTCGGCGTCCAACTCAGGCAAAATACAATTGCGCAACGTCAAAATGCTCAGGATGCTTTCAACATCATGAAGTTTGACCACATGTCGCTCCTGATTTCGAATCCAGAGGTCGCGGAAATCCATCGGCGGGGTTTGAAGGATTTGTCAAAGCTGGACGATATTGAACGATGGCGCTTTGGCGCGATCATGCAACAAGTCTTCGACATGGCTCTATCGCTGTATCGACAACCAGATGCGTTTGAAGAAGGTAACCTGAATCGGATCATGATCGCTATTCGGCAACCGGGCGCGACCGAATGGTGGAGTAGTGGTCGCGAAATCTACCCTCCCGATTTCCAGATCGAAATGGACAAGATGATCAAAGAAATGCAGCGGGAGTAACGTCCGCTAGGTCCGCCTCGGGCGCAAAAGCGGACGCGCGGTCCGGAGACGGGTTTTCAGTTTCATCCAGCAATTGTGGTTGGCTAAGGAATCGGTCGTAGCGCCGCTTTTCCGCATTCAAATCGTCGTTTTCTTACGCCGGTCACAATGCGTCGGCATTGTTTGCCAAGCCAGTATAAACGATCAAGCGTTGGACCCTGTCGATGGCGGAGAATATGAGCGAGCTGCTGACGCGATGCGAAAGTTCTGCATTGAGTTGGTACAGTCTATTTTTGGTTGCAGCACTGTGTGGTGCGTCTTTTGTGATCGCCTTTCTTGTCGCGAGCTGGCGTCATCGCATCAAGCGAAACCGAATTACGGGAGAGGGTTCGCCGACACCGCTCAATGAGAACAGTTCGGCCATCCGAGACTTGACGTTAGTTTCGCTCGTCGCCGGCATCGTGCTTGCGACGCTGGGCTATCAGCAATCCAGCGCGCAAACACTGACAAACCGCACGCTCAATTTGCTTGCGATGATCAGCGAAAGCGAAATCATATCAGAATCCGACTACCAAATGGCTCGCTGGATCGCGGCAGGTGAACGGTTTGACGGCGATGTGGATCGCGACACAGATCGGCACATCATAAATCTGTTAGACTATTACGAATTTTTGGGCGTAGCTTGGGAGCGGGGTGCGGTACAACGTGATACGCTCCTGATGGTACGCTGCGGACCCATGGTACGAGCATTCGAGGTCAATCAGCAGTACATCCGTGACCGTCGAATGTCTTTAAACGCGCCGAACCTGTACGCACGTTATGAGCACCTCGTTCGGGAGTGCAATCGGCGCGGTTATGGCACTTGAACGGACGGATTGGATCCAAACCCAGGTCCGCTTTGAGCGCAGAAGCGGACTCTTACCTAGGTCCCATAATTAAGGTGTTACATTGGCGTTGTACTCTGGCGGGAATGACGACTTATAGCGGACCCCACACATGACCGAATTTGAGGTGTTCAGTCTCGCCAATCAATTGATCCAAAGCCAAAACATTGTTCTAGGCGCGCTGTTCACTTTGGTGTTTGGCTACGTCGCAGCGCAGTATTTTTTCCTCCGGCATACGCGTATAACCGTTCGAATTTTCACGTTCGCCTTTTTTGTACCGGTCTATCTATTCGTGTGGATGGCGAATGTTCAAATTGCTTCTTTGAGCGATCGTTGGTTTGACTGGCGTCGCATTTACGCAGATACGCCATCGTCTGAGGCCACAATCGCTAGAACCGAGCGTATCGAGTTGGCGACAGGCCTCATGTACAATGTCTTTCTCGTGATATTGATCATTGCACTATTTGGGCTGTTCTGGCTGACCTTCCTCTATCGCTGGTCAGAACGGAACGACGAGCCGTGAGCGCGCTCGAAACCGCCTTAATCGACAATGTGACTTTGCTGCAGGAAGCAACAGCAATCGTGGCGTCGGCGATGTTTACAATTGTGGCTGCCTATCTTGCCGGGCTGTACTACTTTCTCCGCCATGCTGGACTGCTGCTGAGGCTATTTGCGTTCCTGGTATTTGCAACCGCCTATGTATGGCTCGCCATTGCTGGGCTCGGCGTCTTTGTGAACTATTACAATTATATCGATTTGCGGGAGCGATTGATCGCCGACGGTGAGGTGCCAGCCTATTATACTGTAGCGGAAACGGAGTTTATTCGTTTTTGGATCAATTCTGCCGTGACGACCTTTGCGGCGATCACAACGCTGTCAATGGTCGGTGCTGCGTTTCTAACATTCTATTATAGGTGGATTGAAAAATCCGATGTGAGCGCATCGGATTAACGTCCGCTTTGGGCGCATAAAGGGTCCCTTAGACGTTTGCAGCAAATCGCCGATCGCAGATAGCGAGAGACCTTTGCTAAGGATTAGATCGGGGTGGTTCAGAGGAACTTATACCTAGAAGACACTAAGCTCTATGCGAGGGGTCCGGATCGTCGATTGCGGGCAAGTCTTCCAGCAGCCCTCTGTTCGCTGAACGAGCCGTCCAGGATACGCTTGGCGTTCGTAGCGAAGCGCTATTTCGTGACCTATTTTTGGCACTTGGTGCGCTCCAGTATCGTGACTGAACCTCGCACACCGATCGCGACAGCGCGGCGATCAAACTGTGGCGGGGGGGCAACTGCACACCTTCTCAGGACTCCGGCAGTCTGGACACGACGTGATCAAGCACTTCGGCCAACGCGTCAGCCGGACTAAATTCCACGTAAAGCGTATCGCCTTGCACCGCGATCGTATGTCCAGGCGGCCAATAATAGAGGTCGCCCGGCTCCACGATTTCGCTGCTTCCATCCTGATAATCGACTTTGATACGGCCCTCCAGGAGATAACCCCAATGCGGACACTGACAGTGATCGTGGGGAAGCCCTTTCAGAAACTGACAAAAGTCGGTTCCGTCAGGGAGGGACATAAGCGCCATCATCTGTCCGCCCGCCTCCACGCCGCGCGCCATATCGCCGAGTGCCTCGCGCGCCTGCGGCGCGTCTTTCGCAGAAATTTTCATGTGAGCTCCTTCTAGCCTAGAAGAAAATTACCAGCTGACCCCTCAAGGATCATGCACGCTTTTGTGAAATTTCAATTCTAGGATAAAATCTCTCGAAGAAGAGTCGGTAGTTCCAACCGCTCTCTCCGGCGGCGCAATGCTCGGTTGATAAGCCTAGGCCCGGGACGAACCGGGTCGTTCCAGGTCGCGCGAAGCAAAGACCGCAACGGGTCCGCAGCTCTTACTAACCCGTCCAAGAATGCCCTAAATTCGTCCCAGAACGTTCGCTCATGGCTTCAGTCGTAGCGGTGTCAGCTTCCGATCGAGCAGAAGCAGCGATCGCGGCGGTCACGATCCAAGCTTGCTCGGCCGGTTCTTTTATGTGCTGCATTCACCAGCCGTGGTTAAGTCTTGGCGTCAATGATGACGAAGTCATCAGACTCTTTGACGGTTTCCATGACCGGAAAGGTCGAGGTCTGCGCGATGCCCGGGAGTTCTGACAGGACATCGCCCAGAAGCTCTCGGTAAGAGCGCATGTTGCGCGTGCGGATTTTGAGAAGAAAGTCATAGCCGCCTGACATCATATGGCAGGACTGAATTTGCGGGATGTCTTGGACCGCGGCGCTAAAGTCCTGCAAATGTCGGCGTGTCGTGGCGGTGAGCTTGACTTGAACGAAGGTGACATAATCCTGCCGGATCTTAGCAGCGTCGAGGACGCCCTTATATCGCTGAATATAGCCTTGGGCTTCAAGCCGCCTGAGACGCGTCAAACACGGTGTTTTCGATAGCCCGACTTCTTCCGACAAGTCGCTGATGGAGAGCCGCCCATTGTCCTGCATCGCCCGCAGGATATGGCGATCAAAGGGGTCGAGATCTTCAAGCATGTAACCCTCGTAGGTTTTTAGATCATTTGGATCGAAATATTACCGAATAAAGCTCCATTGGACTAAGTATAATATCATTCAAAGTGCTTTCGCGCCAACACTATGTGGTAAACTCCGACAAACGCGCTGGAGATTGCACATGCCCTATAGTGAAATTGGTAATGACCCATCTTTCGCCGATCTGTACCGGCACTATCTCACCCATGAGGCCACGCTGACCGAAGGCCTTGCCGAAAACGTCCGGCTCAGCGAAGCGGACCGCAGCGCCATCAATGCACAGGCCGCCACGTTGACGAGCGCCTTGCTAGACGACGTCAAACATCTGCCCATGGTTGATGCCTTTTTGCGGGAGTACAGTCTTTCTTCTCAAGAAGGCCTGTTGCTCATGCGGCTCGCCGAGTCGTTGATCCGCACACCGGATACGGACACAGCCGCGTTACTCCTGCGCGACACGTTGATGGCCGGAGATTGGTGGGCTCATAGCTCTGCGCGACACCCAATGGTCAAGCTCGGCTCAGCCGGGCTCAGCCTCTGCAAATCTTGGGTGGGCGCCAGCGGCGGCGTTGCGGCAAATCACTTGCTGGCCAAATTGGGCGACCGCATCATGCTGGCCGCCGTCCGCAGCGCCATCGCGTTGCTTGGCCGCCATTTCGTGCTTGGCACCAGTATCGAAGCCGCCCTGCGCCGCGGGCACAATGCGGCGGCCACGGGAACGACCCACTCTTACGATATGCTCGGCGAGGCGGCGCATACGCAGGCCGACGCTGACCGGTATTTCACGGCCTATCAAAACGCGCTTGAAGCTCTGGCAAAATCGCCAACTGCCGGCGGCGACTTGCATGCGGCCCCCGCTTTGTCTGTGAAGCTTTCGGCGCTGCATCCGCGATATGAGTATCACCAACGCGACCGCTGTGTGCCAGCGCTGGCCAAGCGCTTGGCGGCGCTTGGCGCGCGCGCAAAGGCCGCCAATATCGGCCTCACCATCGATGCCGAAGAGGCCGATCGACTGGAAGTCTCATTATTGGTCTTTGCAGAGCTCTTACAAAACGCGGAGCTGGCAGGTTGGGACGGCCTTGGCCTTGCCGTTCAAGCCTATCAACGCCGCGCGCTGCCGGTGATTGAGCTTGTTGAAGACCTGGCGCGCCGCCATGACCGGCGGATCACCGTCCGACTCGTCAAGGGCGCCTATTGGGACAGCGAGATTAAACGTGCGCAGGAGCTCGGCCTCAACAGCTACCCAGTGTTTACGCGCAAAGAGCATACCGACATTTCCTACCTCGCCTGCGCGCGCCGCCTGCTCGAGGCGGGGCCGACCATCTATGCGCAATTCGCGACGCATAATGCCCATACCGCGGCGGCGATTGTACACATGGCGGGCGATCGGCGAGATCTAGAGTTTCAACGCCTGCACGGGATGAGCGATGGATTGCATCACAGGCTCGCGCAAAACCATGGCTTTGCGACGCGTACTTATGCTCCGGTCGGCGAGCATAAAGACTTGCTTCCTTATTTGGTGCGGCGCCTCTTAGAGAATGGCGCCAACGCCTCCTTTGTGAACCAGCTGCTTGCGCCCGATGCTGACCTGGACACGCTTATCGCCGATCCGATCGAGACCGCCTCGGTACACGGCTTCTCGCCGCATCCTTCGCTCTGCACCCCCTGCGATATCACCCTGCCAGAGCGGCAAGTCGCACCCGGCGTCGATCTCACGCAAGCCTGCATTGCCGCCTCCTACGAGCGACCGCGACAAAAGCTGCAGGCGGCGCCAGGAACCAGCCCAGACGTTGAGGGCGCGATTGGCGCCTGCAGCGGCAGCCTATGGCCGATGAGACCCGTCTCGGACCGGGCGCAAATTCTGAGAACAGCCGCAGATCTTTTGATCGATGAGCGCCAGTACTTTATGGGCTTATGCGTTGATGAAGCCGGAAAATCATGGCCCGACGCCGAAGCCGAATTGCGCGAGGCGGTTGATTTCTTGCGGTATTATGCCAGCCAAGCGGAACAGCCGCATATGTCCGGACGCGCACCCATTGGCATTGTCGCCTGTATCAGCCCGTGGAACTTTCCATTAGCGATTTTTCTTGGTCAGGTCAGCGCCGCTCTGAGCGTCGGCAATACCGTAATCGCCAAACCCGCTGAACAAACGCCAGCGATCGCGATCGCCGCCATTGAGCTTCTGCACCGAGCTGGTGTTCCGCAAGATGCGTTACAGATCCTGCCCGGAAATGGCGCGATGGGCGCAGCTTTGGTCGGGGCTCCAGACGTCCGCGGAGTTTGCTTCACGGGCTCAACTGCGACGGCGAAAAAGATTGCGGCATCGCTCGCCGAAACGGGTCGCGGCGCGGCGCCCCTGATTGCTGAGACGGGCGGCATCAATGCAATGATCGTCGACTCAACCGCTTTGCTCGAACAAGCCGTGAGCGATGTCATACAGTCGGCTTTTCAAAGCGCTGGTCAGCGGTGTTCCGCCTGCCGTTTGGTGTGCGTTCAAGACCCCGTTGCAGATGCTTTTATCGCCATGCTCTCGGGGGCCATGCAGGACTTTCGCACCGGCGACCCGGGTCTTTTCTCCACGGATATTGGCCCGCTGATCGACACCACGGCTCGGGACGCCATCCTATCCCATATCGCCGAGATGCGTCGCAATCATAGCGTTATCGGAGAAGCGCCGATCCCCGCTGGCCTTGAGGGAGCCTATCTCGCGCCGATCGCATTTGAGCTGCGCAATATCACCGACTTAACCGACGAAGTCTTCGGACCCGTCTTACATCTTGTCCGGTTCCGCGGCGAAGCCCTACCGGCGCTGGTCGACGAGATCAATGCACTGGGGTTTGGTCTCACAATGGGGCTGCACACACGCGTGGATCACCGCGTGGAACAGGTCCTGGCCCGAGCAAAAACGGGTAATCTCTATGTCAATCGAAACCAGATTGGCGCGGTTGTCGGACAGCAACCCTTTGGCGGTGAAGGGCTGTCGGGAACCGGCCCGAAAGCCGGCGGTCCGGCTTACCTTTTGCGATTGACGCAGCCATCACACGACCCGGCGTCCATGGCTGCATTCACGCCCAAATCCCTGCTGGGTCCGACGGGGGAAACCAACACGATAAGATACATACCGCGCGGCCGTCTGCTTTGCCTTGGCGGAGACACACCTGAAGATCTCGCCAGGCAAGAAAAGCGGGTTCGGGATACCGGGAATGAGCCGGTCCGAGCCAGTGGCAGGGACCTCAAATCGAATCTGCTGCGAACCGATATTGCCGGCGTGGTCGTTGAGGGCAGGGTCCGCGAGCAGGTTGCACGTCATTGGGCCAAGCGGCACGGTCCAATTTTGCCGCTTCTGTCCTATCGCGATGATGCGGAGCGATTCCTCCTCGAGCGCGTGGTGACAATCGACACAACCGCAGCTGGCGGAAATGCTGCCCTTCTGGCGGGGATGTCGTGACGGGTCGGAGAAGCTCAATCACCTCATTGGGACATCATTGATCTCGCATCGCACCTCATTCATCGATCACGCTGAAGCCTAGCGTGTAGAATGCCGCACAAAAAAATTCAAAACGGTCGATCTATTCGGCGTCCAAACTTGCTCCACAATTGACGCCCGTCGTTTCTGGAATCGGCGTAGATTCGGACAATAATGAGGGCTGGTACCGGTTCGGCGTCGCGCTAAAGTAGCCCGTGCAGAAGGAACCGAGATGAGCCATTACGAGATCGAAGAAGATGCGGTTGAAGCGATGGTGCAGTTTGCAGCCGCCAACAGCAACCCGATCGTGATGGTCAACTTATTGAGCTTCCGCGATGTCGCGATTTATCCTCCGGATTTTGACGCCGAACCATGCTCTGGTCGGGCGGCGATGAAACGATACCAAGATGGATCCGAGAATGTGCGCCGCATTGCAGGTGCGCGTACGATTTGGGGCGGTGCTGTCGCGCAGATGGCGATCGCGCCGGGGGATGAAGATTGGGACATGGTGGCACTGTTGGAGTATCCCAGCGCCACCGCCTATCTCACAATGCGCGCCACTTCAGAGTATCAAGCGGCACGATTGCATCGACGGGCGGCGCTGCGCGACTCGCGTCTCTTAATGTCGGTTGCCTGGTCTTAGGCGATGGGGCGACCGCTTAAGGGGCGAGGCCGGTCTCGCATAAGATCAGGTCGAATAAGCCGGACGGTAGGATTTCATTGTAATAGACCAGGAGCTGCTGCGCTCCTGACAGGCTCTCAGCTTCATGCCGCACCCGATCAGGACGCCCATCGCCGCAATTTAACGCAAACCGGTCTGAACCGTCGCTGATGCCATAGATCCAGATCTCGCTGTCCGAGACATCCGTGAAGACGCTGCCGGGATCATCCTTCAAAGTCAGCGTGATGTATGAGGTACCGCTTTCAGTGACGACGGGTTCGGCGGACTGGACGAAGCTGAGATCGGTTTCAGCCGGCGGTGTCAGCAAGGCAACGCGTTCGAAATAGGGGCCGCCGCGATCAACATAGACGGCGATGTCGGTCTGGTTCACGCTGGCATGCACCGCCATTGCGTCATCGTATTCTGGCGCAAACCAAGGGAAGGGGTCAAACTTGGTTCCGGCGTCGTCGGTGATCACCCGTTCCTCTCCTGTGGCGGCATTGATGAGCTTGATCTGACCTTGCTCGGGGCCATCTTCGGCGACGGTCGTCGTGAAAAAACGAGATCCCTTCAGCCAGCGGAAACCGGCAAATCCAGGACGTAACTCTGTGACGTCGCGATCGTCACTCGGTAGGGCTTCGTCAAGATAAGCGATATACCCATTTGCGGTTGGCGAACCTGGCACAATTGCGTCGCGGCCATACGCCAAATAGGTGGTCAGGCTTGTTTGATCTTGGCTCGGCAATTGATTGACGCGATTCACGCCAGCCGGTGTGAGCTGCTCGGTCACATAACTTCCGATGCCCAGCTCGGTCGCGCGGGAAAACTGGAAGGAGCCATCGACGGCTTCCGAATTGTAGAAGACAGCGACGCCATTTGAATCGAGGCCGTATTCGGGGCCATTCTTAGAGTCCGTCAGACTGATTGTGGCGTCGATAAATGTGTCTTTGCCTGTGGCAGACACAAAACGCCCAGACGAGATGTCGAGCGCACCGACCCAGATGTCAGCATTCGACTGAAACACCATTTCTGCGCGGAGCGGGTGGAGCTCCGGATCGATATAGCTTTGCCCGGCTGGATTGATACTCGACACGGTGATGCCGCCATCCATGAGAGTGACGGTCACGGTGTCGGAGACCGGAGGGTTGACGCCGTCATCTGCCGTGAGCTGGAACACCAGATCGACGGTTTGCGGCACCATTGGGGCTGAGAATTCTGCTGTTAGCGTGGTTTCATTCGAGAGCTGCACCGCGGGGCCTTGCGTTTGAGACCACAGCATAGCGGGCACATCATCCGGGTCGGAGACACTGCCAGAGAGGCTGACCGTGTCCAACTCAGCAACAGACTGAGCGGTCCCGGCTGACACGGTCGGCGCGGTGTTGATCGGCGCTGGGGAGGGCGGTGATGCCCCTCCGCCGCTGCACGCTGACAGCAGCAGCCCGGCGCCCCAAATCACACTGTAAGCTTTGTCCCACGTCACCCGTATCTCCGTGCTCCATACTGCCCGGTTCAACGGGTGACGGGTCAAAATCCGTCGGCCAAAACGCAGCAACGCGTTTTTGTGAAGGCAGGGTGCTCGGTCGATCACGGGGGCTGTCAGCCTAGGCTCGCCGCTTTGGGTCAGGAGCAGACATGATGAGTTACGCAAAGAGCGTCGTGCCGTCGGTGCCGAATGAGTTTCTCAATTTCGATCGTGGATAAAGGCTCAGCGCTGAACTCTCAGCGACAAAATCGGATAAGTTCTAACGCTGCGACGTCAATGCCGAGGGCATGCCCGCTCGGGATAGAACCTCGCCAGACGCTTTCATGATAGATTTGTCGACATAGAAATCGGGATTAACAAATCTCTCTACGGTGTACGTTGGGTCTTTGCGCAAAGCGAGTTCAACTTGCTCCCGCGCTCCTTCCAAATTCCCAGATAGTCCAAGAGTTGTCGCTAAACCCGTATGCGCCCACACAAAATCTGGATAGTTTTCTATTACTGAAAAAAACACATTTGCTGACTCTTCGTATCGTCCCGCATTTCGATATGCGGTGGCCAGAACCCCTAATCGTGTAGCGGGAACAACTGGACTCAGGCGAATGGCTCGGGTCATACTGACAATCGACTCCTGCGGTCGGCCAGCAAGCATTTGGCACCAGCTCAATAAGAACCAGGCTTCATCAAGATTCGGCGCCACCCGAGTGGCCTCTGATGCCGCCGATTCCGCTCCTAATACGTCGCCCGAGAAGTTTTTGACGTAGACCGAGCCCATCAGTGCGTTTGGATCGTTCGCATCAAGCGTGAAGATGCGCTGAACCAGTGCATTTAGCTTCGGTAGAGTCTCGGCCGGATCAACCCACTGAACAACGACCGCAAAACCGAGACACATCACTTTCCATGCGTAGCCAAGGACTGAGTTTGGCTCCAGCTCAATGAATCTATCAAACTCCGCCAAGGAGCGTTCAAAATGCGAAAGTTCGTAAGCGTAATGAAAATACATACCTTTGTACAAAGCATCTCCAGCTTCTGGCGTTGTGTAGCGGCTGAGACGCTGTCGACCTGCTTCGCCCGAGACCAGCTCGATATCCAAAGACTTGGCTATCTCGGCTGTCAGAGAGTCTTGTAGATCAAATACATCCGAGATGACCCCATCGAAGGTGCGTGACCAGGATGATCGTTCTGAGGCGGTTTCAACGAGTTCGGCAAATACGCGAATTCTGTTGCCAGCGCGCCGAATGCTACCTCGTAGAAGCCAATCCACGTTCAGACGGTCCGCGACCAATCGGATGGAGGGGTTTTTCCCTTTGAACGTGAAAGACGAGTTGCGCGAAATCACCAACAAACCGCGTACGCGAGCAAGCGCGGCGGTTACATCTTCGACTAAGCCATCGCAGAAGAATTCCTGATCCTCGTCGCCACTCAAATTTTCAAATGGCATCACAGCAATGGTCTGAACCGTACGGAACGCAATTCCGGTCTTGGAAACGGGTACCGGCATCGCTGGCGTCAGTAAACGATAGCCGACCCCACGCACAACCTCGAAATATTCTGCATCGCGTGTGTCAGAAGCGAGCGCTTTACGCAGCATGTAAGCGCGCTGCGAGATATTCTCCGGTGATACAACGTGCTGTTTCCAAACACGTTTCATGAGATAGTCGAACGTGGTGACGTTCGGGGCCGTCTCAATCATAGCAAGAAGGAAATCATAGGTCAGTCCGCTTAACCGGAGCGTTTCATGACCTCGAAACGCGGACCGAGCGCCGCGATCCACGATTAGGTCATCAACTCGTATGCGTTGCGAAAGTTCTGGCACATCAGTCTCCCCCAATCTTTTTACCTGAACCACGCACAGAACAAAGATCCAGTATCGATTTTTAGAAAACTTTTAGATTTGTTTCAGGCACGCCATCGACCCGCGCCGTAGGCTTTCCGAGTGAGAAAAATCACAAATGCGAGACGGGGAGTTTTCGATGAAAATGAAATTGAATAGACGCCAAATGCTGACTCAAATGGGGATTGCGAGCACGATTGTTGGGGGCGCCGCGAGCGTTCCAGCCTCGGCCGAGATCGACGATGACGCCGAGTGGCAGAAGCTCTGGTCAAATGATCAACCCTCAAACTTGAACCATCTAACCATTCCGGATCGTCAACATATCAAACGCCGCGGTCGTGGCTGGCAGGTCCGGCCCACGGGCAGTGATGACAAAGCCAATCTAGAATGGGCCCTGAGAAACACCCCGCCGGGCGGCATCGTGCGCCTGACCCACGGTACGTTTAAGATCGGCAGCCCGATTGTCGTCGCCGACTTTGATGGCCGCCTCGTTGGGCGCGGATCCAATAGCACAACCGTAACTTGCACGGATGAGTTCAGTCTCGAAATCTGGGAAGCTCCGGGCGGCGGTCGTGATCGCGGCGAACCCAAGCCGCCTCCGTTTCCACGCGTGCCTGTGAATGGCTCGAAGACCAAGACTCCCCCCGCATTGTTCGAATTCTACAAAACCCCTCTTCAGCCGGGAGAGCGCGTCGTCGACCGTGCCACCAAGATTGAAGTTCGCGGTATCCGCTGCCGGGGGGCTATGATTGGCGAGTTGTGGGCGTTTGGTGACGAAGTCCTGTGCATCAATGTCTTGAACAGTTTCGATTGGCATGATCCTGAGGCGCGTCAACAGACCACGCGTCAAGACTTCGAAATGTCTGACGTCGAAGTTGATGGGTATCGCTCCGCTGAGTTTGGCGTATTTGAGAATGCCTGTGCTTGCATCACCGTCGCCGGCAGTCCAATTTCCACTGCAAACTACAATCTCGACGGCGAAACCGATGGCGACGCATTCGGGCTTTCAAATGGCGGTCTGCTCGAATTTGTGCCTGCGCCGGGCGATGTGACGATGGAGTCCTGCTTATTCCGAAATTGCCGACTAGGACCCGGCGTTGTGGGTTACAAAGATGGCAGAGCCTTATTCTCGGAAATCACGACAGACGGATGTCGTGGCAATTGCCTGCAGATTATCGACAATAGCAATATGACGGTCATCGTTCGTGATTGCGATCTGTTCTGTGACTCTTTCATTCTGCCGCCCCAATTGGTCGGCGGGATTGAAGGTTTGCCCAGTAGTCAAGGCTGCGTGATTGCGCTGCAGGGTAGCGGTGCTGCCATTGGCTACCCCTCCAATCTGCAATGGTTCCAGCTCGCCTACAATCAAGAGGCCCATGACCGCCATCCTGAGGCCGGACCCTTGGGAACCTGGCGTCCCCAAGGTCCCCAGGCGGCGCCACAGCGGAGTAATGTAATCATGATCGATAATACCTGTCGGTCCTCGCGGACGGCCAACACTTACTGCTTTCACGCCGCAGACTTGAGCAATTTCGCTTTCTCGCAATCAACCTTGCGGACGATCATCAGCAATAATGACTGCACCGATAGCGAAACTTGCATCAGTCTAGAACATATAGATCGGGCCCGAGTGCGTCGGAATGAATGCTCCAGTCTCGCATTCGGCATCGAGCTTCACAACTCACCGGACGTCGTCATTCGAAACAATCAGTTCTCTTTCACGGGAGGTGAACCTGGCTGTGAAATTCGCTCATTAAATGCGGGCGCAAAACTCGACTTGAGCAGAGTAGTTCCGGGCGCGGGTGTCTGCCTCTAGCAACTATGCCCAGCAAGACAATTTTCCAATCATAGATGTGGTCAGGGGGACATCACGGTCGGGCGATTTTGCCAATAAAGAGAGAAGACGCGCCAGTCTCTTTCCTTTGACGACACCTTCCTCGCTAATGTCCCCTCCGACACCGGGAGCAGACATTAGCTCAGCGACTTAAATTCGCCCCAGATCGGCCGTTTGCCAGTTTCCCCGCCTGGGATTTCGAAGCCATGTTGCGCGCGCTTGTTCGGATAATCGATCGGACCGAATGCCTCTAATGCTCGCTGACTCTCCTCTGACTATCGGGCCCGTTCGACACACAGCGCGTGCTCGAGCGTGTCGCGTTCATAGCCGCGCTCTTCGCATTCGGTTTCGCGGTCGGTAAATGTGAGACCCGCGCAGCCGGTGAGGAGCAACAGGCAGATCGATAGGACGGCTTTCACGTTACAATCCCTTTTGTCTGGTCGAGCAAGGATACTCACATGAGGGCGCCTGGCTGACAATTGTCTGCTCTGCGCCAGGATCTGCCCACGCAGATGCGTCGCTGCATACGAGATAGCGGACTGGCTGAAATGGAGGGAGGTTTCCCACCTGGCGGTCTTGCTAAGCGCCGCGCATCTCTATAACGACCCGCTGGTGTTGCGGTGCAGCATGCTGCTGGGCGACCAGTCTAATTCAAGAAAACCAAAGTTCGACATTGTGGCCATTGCTCTGAATCGGCCGCGATGGGTACACATTTGAGGTCCTGCCAGCATGGTGATACCGACGCTGCCAAAGCTCAGGGAGATCTGGGCGTTCAATATCCGCGGTGACCTTTTGGCCGGTCTGGTGGTTGCGCTGGCGCTGATTCCAGAGGCTATTGCCTTTTCCATAATCGCCGGCGTTGATCCCAAGATCGGGCTGTATGCGTCCTTCTCGATAGCCGTGATCACGGCGTTCACAGGCGGTCGACCTGGCATGATCTCGGCGGCGACCGCGGCAACAGCTGTTCTCATGGTCACTTTGGTCAAGGATTATGGGCTCGAATATTTGTTGGCCACGACCGTGCTCGCTGGGCTGTTACAGATTGGAGCTGGCTTTTTGAAACTTGGCCGGCTCATGCGGTTTGTCTCGCGCTCTGTGCTGACGGGCTTCGTCAATGCTCTGGCCATCCTGATCTTTATGGCGCAGATCCCAGAACTGATCGGCGTGCCATTGCTGACCTATCCCATGGTCGCGGCCGGACTTGCCATCATTTATCTGTTCCCAAGGATTACGCGGGCAGTGCCGTCGCCATTGGTCTGTATTCTGGTCCTGACCGCAGCAGCCATTGGGCTTGGTCTCGATGTCCGCACCGTAGGCGATATGGGTGAATTACCGGACACGCTGCCGGTCTTTCTGGTGCCTGACATTCCGCTGAATGTCGAAACGCTTCAGATTATCTTTCCGTATGCGCTCGCCGTCGCCGTGGTTGGACTATTGGAATCGCTTTTGACCGCGTCCATTGTCGACGAGCTGACCGACACGCCGAGCGACCGCAACCAGGAATGTATCGGCCAGGGCGTCGCCAATACGGTGACAGGTTTCTTCGGTGGCATGGCGGGCTGTGCCATGATTGGCCAGTCCATTATCAACATCAAATCCGGTGGTCGGGGGCGGTTGTCGACCCTGTCAGCCGGCGTGTTCCTACTGGCGATGATCTTGCTGATCGGGGAGTGGGTAAGCCAGATCCCGATGGCGGCGTTGGTCGCGATCATGATCATGGTGTCGATCGGAACATTTAGCTGGTCGTCGATCAAAGCGCTTAGTGTGCATCCGGGCAGTTCGTCTCTGGTCATGTTGGCAACGGTGGCGGGCGTCATACTGAGCCACAACCTCGCCATCGGCGTCCTGATCGGCGTGCTCTTGTCAGGTGTGTTTTTCGCCGGGAAAATCTCACAAGTGTTTCGTGTATCATCTGAGCTTACAGAGGGCGGCCGCAAACGCACCTATCGTGTCGAAGGCCAGCTCTTCTTTGCGTCGGTGGAAATGTTCAACGCGTCCTTCGATCTCAAAGAGGCGTTGGACGACGTCGTAATCGATGTCAGCGCGGCGCATATTTGGGACATATCCAGCGTCGCGGCGCTGGATATGATCGTTCTGAAATTTCGCCGCGAAGGCGCGAAGGTCGAATTGATCGGCCTGAATGAGGCCAGCGAAACGATCGTAGACAAGCTCGCTTTGCACGATAAGCCTGGCGCGCTCGACAAATTGCTGTCGCATTAAGAAGGCGAATGCCATGACCCATATTCTCGCCCTGATTGACGGTTCAATTTACACGCACAGTGTTTGCGATCATGCGGCTTGGGCCGCTCGGCAATATGCTGGCGAAGTCGAATTGCTCCATGTGCTCAGCCAAAAATCTTCTGCTGCTTTGCCACCTGACCTGTCGGGTTCGATTGGGCTCGGAGCGCGCTCTTCCTTGTTAGAAGAGCTGGCCGATCACGATGCGACCTCAGCGCGTTTGGCCAAGGAACGCGGCCGGGCCATTCTGGACGCGGCTCAGGTGAGGCTGGAAGAACACGAGGTCTCCAAAATCAGTCTCGCGCTTCGCCATGGTGAAATCGCCGAAACGCTGTCCGAGCGCGCTGGTGATCTGCTTGTGATGGGAAAGCGCGGCGAAGGGGCAGACTTTGATAAGCTGCACCTCGGCGCCAATCTTGAGCGGGTCGTGCGCTCCGTGCACCGGCCCGTCCTCGTCGCGAGCCGAAGCTTCAAACCCATCAATACGGTGATGTTTGCATTTGATGACGGCGTGAGCGCCCGCAAAGCGTTAGAGAGCCTGACCACGCATCCGCTAGCGGATCGTCCGAAAATGCTTGTGCTGACAGTGAGCGAAGATGGTTCGAACCATGCCAAAGCAGCCGAAGCTGCGACCCAGCAGCTGATCAAAGCCGGTTATCAAGCTGAAACCGTTATCAAGCCCGGTCACGCTGAGAAAATCATTTCAGAACAGACCGAAGCCCTCGGCGCGGATTTGTTGATCATGGGAGCCTATGGCCACTCCCGCATCCGGTCTATGATCATCGGGTCGACCACGACATCGATGATCCGCTCTTGCTTGATTCCGTTGCTCTTATTCCGGTAGCGCCTACCGCTTAGGCCGCGTTGTCTCGACGGTCACTTGCGCGCCGACTAAACGGTTTCGACCTCTTTCGGTGCGGAGACCTTTCGGGTTTTCTGCTCCGCTCTTGGTTTTGGCAACAGCCGGAACCGGGTCTGGCACCAAGCAAAGCCAACGCCGACATCGAGCAAAGCGTCTGATCGACCACAGGGACAGAGAAAAGGCATAATCGCCCAAACGCGATACGTTTCGCCGGCAACCAGCGGCACCGGATCACCTGTCACATGGTTCGGCGCGGCATTTACGCAAAGCACCAAATCGCCAGGACCAACATCATAGCTCATAGCGCAGGCCCATAACATATGCCGCGCCTTCGGCCCACACCCCTATCGCGCTGACACAGCGTTTCCGAAGCGTCAGCGCTTGCATTTCCTGTCTGATGCGCCAACCCTTAGCGCGATGAAGCGGTGTCAAAGATGCACTGCACTCCAGGGAGATCGTAAATGGACCGCGACACCGATCATGACTTACGCCGCCGGGCAGAGCGCGTATTGCCGAATGGGGTCTATGGCCATGAGTCGACCAAACTCATGCCGGACAGTTATCCGCAATTCTTTAGCAAATCCGAAGGCGCCTATTTGTGGGATGCTGATGGCAACAAATACCTCGACTTCATGTGCGCTTACGGCCCGAATTTATTGGGCTATGGCGATGCCCGCGTGAATGCCGCTGTCTTAGATCAGTTGGCGAAAGGCGATGCGATGACGGGGCCGTCGCCGCTGATGGTCGAGCTTGCGGAGACCATGGTCAATATGGTGAGCCACGCCGATTGGGCGATGTTCTGCAAGAATGGGACGGACGCCACAACGATGGCAAAGACGATTGCGCGGGCACAGACTGGAAAACGTGTCATTCTGGTCGCCGCAGGGGCCTACCATGGCGCGGCGCCCTGGTGCACACCTATCCCAGCTGGCGTCATCGCCGAAGATCGCGCTTTTATACGACCCTACGCCTATAACAGCGTCGAAAGCCTGGAAGCGGCGGTCGCAGAAGCCGGCGATGATCTTGCGGGTATTTTCGCTGCCCCGTTCAAACATGACGCCTTTATCGATCAAGCGCTGCCCGATCCGGCCTATGCGCGACGTGCCAGAGATTTGTGTGACGAGACAGGCGCGATGCTGATCGTGGACGATATCCGCGCCGGGTTTCGTCTCACCCGAGATTGCAGCTGGGAGCTGCTCGGGGTTCGACCAGACCTTAGCAGTTGGGGAAAAAGCTTCGCCAATGGGCAGCCGATCTCTGCTCTGCTTGGGTCAGATCGCGCGCGAGACGGCGCTTCTGCCATCTATGCGACCGGGTCGTTCTGGTTTGCCGCGGTGCCAATGGCTGCTGCTATTGAGACGCTCAGAATTCTGAGAGAGACCGACTATCTGGAACACACAATCGGTTTGGGCGAACGGCTCAGGTCCGGCTTGCAAAACGCTTCGGCCGAAGCCGGTTTTGTGTTTCGGCAAACTGGGCCGGTACAGATGCCACTCTTCTTGTTTGACGATGATCCTGATTTTCGGATTGGTTTTGCGTGGTCGGAAGGCATGCTGAAACGCGGCGTCTACGTGCACCCTTGGCACAATATGTTCCTCTGCGCAGCGATGACGGAAGCCGATATTGATTTTACTTTGGACGCTGCACGGGAAGCTTTCGCCGAGATAAAAGGCAACATCACGTCTTTGCAGCCGCACCCCGTCGTTTCCGCCATGGTTCAGCAGCGAGCCGCTGAATAGGATTCGGCTGCTCGAAGGGCGTTTCGGATATCGCGTGCTTAGTTTGCCGACCAAACCAAACTCCAAAAAAGGACTTTCATGATCAAGCTTCATCACCTGCGCGTCGGTCGATCTATTTTTACGGCCTGGTTGCTCGAAGAGTTAGGGCTCGAATATGAGCTCGATATCTACGATCGCAATGAACAGGGGCGCGCCCCGCCAGAACTCAAAAATGTGCATCCGCTGGGCAAGTCGCCGGTCCTCGAGATTGATGGATCTGTGCTTGCTGAATCCGGCGCGATCGCACTGTATCTTCTCGAGGCGTATGACGCAGAGAATGCACTCGGACCGCCACAGGGCGATGCACTTGCAAAAGCAGAGTGGATGCAGTGGCTGCTCTACTCAGAGGCCTCCGCTTTTGCGCCGCTGTTGATAAAACTTCTGCTGTCGCGCTCTGATGACACGCCCATTCTGCTGGACGGTTTTGCGACCGGTGAGGTCGCTTTGCAGCTCGGTTATATCGAAGCGCGCTTGCAAGGCCGTTCGTTCATTATGGGTGATCGACTGCAGGCGCCGGATATAGGCATCACCTATATCGGGCAAATGGCGCAACGGCTGGGTGAACTCGATGGTTATCCCAACCTCTCGGCTTATGTGGAGCGCAATATGGCACGGCCAGCCTTCCAGCGTGCTTTGGAGCGGACTGGCGGCTGAGCCCGCAACTTAACCGTCTCTATCGGCTGCTGAGTTCACAGCGTCCACCGACCTTGCGGAACGGCCGGTTACAATCCCAACCATCGCCGCGAAAATTGAGATGGGCATTTTCGGGCAACACGACAGTTTCGCATGTGTCGGAGCGCTTCGTGAAG
>JBCAWZ010000059.1:0-19185 GCA_038534315.1 Pseudomonadota bacterium
AGTGAAACGGTTGCGACCTCATCAGTTGAGCACCAAAATCTGTCACATGTTGCGCGAAAACAACACGACTCAGACGCAGGTTAAACATTCACAAAATTAAAGTTGCAAATGGCACCGGAGCATTTAACCAAGGGATCAACGGGGTCCAGCTTGTTTGCACCCTCAGGGATTGGGTTCATCTTGATTCCGGTGAACAGAAAGCTGGGTTGTAAGTCTAGAACAGTCTTATTGACGAAGGGGTTCAGAATGATTTCTAAGGTATTGCGTTATTTTGCAGTTGCGTTCCTGACCGGAGGTCTGGTCGCTGGCGCCCATGCTGCGACAATCACATTCACGCCTGCTCAAGGCACTCAGGCTGACGGAGACTCTGTCGACGCGGACCGGAGCATTCTCGGGAATATGACCGATGGTGATACCACAACAATCTACTCACTGGGGATTGGTGGTGAGCTAACGGCTAGCATCGCGCCTGAAATTATCAAGCGTGCATCAGTGCTTGAGCTCACTTTTGGAAACAATGCTTCATTCCCCGAATCGATGCAGATTTATCTTGGAACTGACTCGACAGGAACTCTTCTCGGCGAAATTTTTAACGAAGCTAGTGGTATCTCATCGACCAGTGCGAACGGCGCAGTAATTTCTGCATTTGCTAACACTCCAATTAAAGGGGTGACGTCCTTCTTAATCGGACTGGGCACGAACGTAGGATCAGCGCTGACTTTCGTCGATACGACAGCCAGTAACTTCGCTGTATCTGGAGATAAGGACGGTTTCGACATTGCTGAGCTTAGTATTACTCCAGTTCCAATTCCAGCAGCAGGATTTTTGTTCCTCTCGGGCCTTTTTGGAGCCGGCCTTTGGCGTCGCCGCAAAATCCAAAAAGAGGTTGGCCTTCCCGCCCATACATAGAACAGCGAATTAGTTTTTTGCAAAATGGGATGGTTCCACCATCCCATTTTTTTTGCCTTATCCTCGACAAAGTTTGGTGGGCAATTGATGCATGGAATAAAGGGGCATATCGGTATTGCCGCAGATTAAGATATTTAGGATAGGTCTTTTGAATATGCGTAGAATTTTTGTCCTGGCGCACTTCCTGTTCGGCGCGGCGATGGCTTTTTCTGCCGCGGCTCAAACTCCGGAGTATACCTTAAACCCTGGAGATCAGTTGAGCATTAGCGTCTGGGGAGAAGACGACCTGAACAGACAAGTAGACGTACTGCCCGATGGACAGATCTCATTCCCACTTGCAGGTGTAATTAGTGTAGCAGGAAAATCGGTTGCACAAATCGAAACCGAGATTGAAGCGCTGCTTCAGCCAAAGATTCGGGCAGCTGAGGTCAACGTTACCGTGACATCAATCGCTGGAAACAGGGTTTTTGTGCTCGGAGAAGTCAACAGTCCCGGAACGTATGTTATGACTTCGCGAATGAATGTGGCCCAACTCATTAGTCTTGCCGGCGGCGTCACGACATTCGCAAAAGAAAATCGTATTGTGATTCTGCGAGGCAAAGGGCCACAAGCGCTTCGGATTCCTGTGAACTTGAATAGTATTCTGAGCGGGGATGACCGGCTCACCAACTATTATGTTTTATTCGCCGGTGACGTTGTTTATGTACCATGACATTTAGCCGTTGAATGGTGTGTCGAGGAACACCGAATGACAGTCGCTAACTGCTCTTAGGAATGTCATCGTGAATTGATGAACTGGCTTGCAACGTTGCTGGGGGACAATCGCTCTGCTGAGAAATCCTAGTTTCGCGATGGAAATTATGCGCTAGTCTCAAGCAGGGATCCGGCGAACTTTGGAAGGGAATATGTCGTACGAATTATCCGTTCGCGATTATTTGGCGGTGCTCCGGCGCCGCAGTTGGATACTGATCATTCCGTTTCTGATGTTTTCTGCATTGGGTGCAGTTGTCGCGAACACACTACCTGCCAAGTACAAAGCTCAAGGTACAATACTCATCGAATCCCAACAAATTCCGGAGGATCTTGTTCCTTCTACTGTAACTGGGATCGCTAATGAACGTGTTCGCATTGTTCAGCAGCGCGTTATGACGAGACAGAACTTGCTCGGAATCGTTCGTGAATTCGACCTTTATGGTGACACCAATGGCATCCGCTCTCAATCTCAGAAAATCGCCTCCATGCGACGGAACATTTCCATTGATATGATACAAGCGCGTCAGGGGCGAGGCGTTTCAACATTTGCCATAAATGTAGGGTTTGAAGATGGCTCGCCTGAAATGGCGTTGCGGGTAACAAACGAATTGGTGACTCTGTTTCTGGACGAAAATGCCCGTACACGAACTCAAAGAGCAACTGAAACGACAGAGTTTTTGCGAGGACAGGCCGACGACCTTCAGCAAGAACTGGAGGTTCTAGAGGCGCAACTTGCCACCTACAAACAAGAAAATGCGGGTGCCTTGCCTGAACAAATGAGTTTGCATTTGGACATGCTTGAAAGAGCCCGCACCCAACTTCGTAACGTGGAAAACGAGTTAAAGTCGTATGAGGGTGAACTTCGCTTCCTCGCGATTGAGAGGCAAGCGGCGCAGAACCGCTTGACAGCGCTACCTCCGAGCGCGCCGATTGAAAGGCAAACACCACAGCAGCAACTCGATCGGTTGGAGTCAGAACTCGCTGGTCTGCGCGTTCGTTACTCAGACGAACATCCAGATGTCTTGGCACTTCGGCAACAAATTGTCGCGTTGGAATCCGCAATTCAAGGTTCGGTTTCGCCTTCTGATAGCGCTTCAACGATCGACGAACCCGACATAGCCGCCGAAAGCCGTCAAGTCGATCCAACGATAGCAAGGATCGAAACCTCTATTTCGATGATCGAATCTCAAGCCATAGCCCAAACCGAATTCCGGGAGCGCTTACTGAGACAGATTAATGATTTGGAGGGTCGCGTGTCGCGTACACCCGACGTCGAGCTCGGATTGGGGAATCTGACCCGTGACCTTCAAAACACTCGGTCAAAATATGAGGAGTTGCGGGCGAAAGAACGTGCTGCCCAACTTTCTCAGAATTTGGAAGAGGATAAGAAAGCCGAGCGATTTATCCTGTTGGAACCGCCAGTCCGTCCTGAAGCACCCAGCAGTCCGAATCGGTTGTTGGTTGCTGCCGTGGGCCCCGTTGTGGGAGGCGCAATTGGCGCTGGCTTGTTACTTTTGATCGAGCTGCTCTTTGGTCGTGTGACCCGGCCGGTTATCGTGGCGAAGCTCATGGATGAGCCGCCGTTTGCAGTGCTTCCAATGATCGAGACTGAGGAAGACATTCGTAAAAAACGGATTGGTTATGCCATTTTTGGAGCGGCATCCTTAGTAGGAATCGCGGCGATCACGGCGACACACTTTTTGATCGTACCACTTAATGATTTGATGGGTTCTGCTATTTCACTCATTGCGTAAGGAGAAAGTCTCTTGGATTTTATCAAACAGATTTTCGACGATGGTATCGACAATTCGCGCGATACCGATCGGCGCACCATCGGGTTTGAGAAACAAAGCGGCGAACGCACCATTTCTTCGCCAATTGCCCATGTAGAGTTGCATGCCTCACATCTGCAACAAAACCGCATTGTCGCACATAAGAAATCGGATCCCCGCACGGCCGCGTATGACATGTTGCGCACCCGGCTGTTGCGCGAAATGCACATGCGCGATTGGAAGACACTGGCGATCACGTCCCCAACGGCGGAGAGCGGCAAAACGCTCACGTCAATAAACCTTGCATTGAGCATATCGCATTCAACAACCAATTCTGCGACACTGGTAGACTTCGACTTAAGAAGGCCAACGATAGCAAAGTATTTGGGACTTCCGACAGATCTTCGATCTGTTGCTGAATGCTTTGATGGAAACGCACGGATCAGCGATGTGATGGTTAGTCCTGGTTTTCCAAATTTCGTAGTGTTGCCAAACTTCTTTCCAATCCAAAACGCAGCTGAGACACTCGCGTCAGATCGAACCGATCGGATAATAGAGGAATTGGCAGATCAGCATCCCGATGAGATCGTCATCTTGGATTTGCCACCTATTCTGGAAGTGGATGATACACTTAGCGTATTGCCAAAAGTGGATTGTGTTTTGCTTGTCGTCGCCGCAGGTCAATCGACGGCAAACCAGATCAAAGAATGTCGTCGCCTTCTAAAACCCTACAATTTGATCGGAACTGTGCTCAACAAGTCCGATGCCAAGTCAAACCAGTACGATTATTACTAACTTGGTCGCGGTTCGCGAGCGATTGAGCCCCTTCGCGCCGAACCTAAATGAATGTTCGGATTCGATCGAGCAAAGGCTGCAGGTGTTTGGCGCCGGTTTGTTCCAAAGGCATGAGATCCTTCGCAATCAGAAGCGGGCCCAAATCACTGACCTGCCAAGCAATATGAACGCCAATGCGCTGCTGGAATTGCCGTGCTGTTGCTAATTGATGTTCGTTACGATGCTCGCCCAGTGACTTCCTCCGCGGTACGATAATCAGCGGCTTTCCATAAGCGCTTGCAGTCAACAGAGATCCGATTCCCGCATGCGCCACCAGCAAGCGGGCACCTTCGACAAATCGCTCGAAACGCTCCGGATCTAGCTGTTTGAAACCTGTCGCGTATTCCAGTTTGAGGCGAGATGGTCCCGTTTGGATAATAAATTCTTCAGATGACTGGCCAGCTTGCTGGTCTAGTGCACCAACCAATCTGTCAAACGGCAGTTGCGTTCCGACGGTAGCAAATATCATATAACCCGACCTGCGAACTCTGCGCCGCTCTTCTCTGAAACGGCCTCCCACTGCGTCAACCACAGCCCCGCAAAAGGACGCGCTAAATTGCCCGACATCGACATCTCTTCACCATTGGCAACCGAGTCGACCCACACTGTTCGCGCGCCGATCAGTTTTCCGACCGCAAGGCCAATCACGCCCGGCAACGCTCCTGTCGAAACAACGACATGCGGGCGATGCCTGAACATCTGAAATAGGATCGCAAATGCGGACAAGGTTGCTGTGATAGGTTTATTTCGGTTGCAATCTGGAACAATTGCAGCTGGCAACGCGTCGAATTTTTCCGGGAGACCTGCCATGGTCGTGACATAACGAATACTATACTCTTGGAACGCTGGCCGTAGCAGCATCAGCTGTTGCCAATGCCCTCCTCCAGAAGCAATCGCCATTACTCGTTTTTGGTTCATTCCACTCAGTGCTTTTTGGCTAAACTGTCTAATTCTGCGCTTAATGCATGCTGACAATGAGTACCAGTATCCAGCATTTGCTTATCACTTGAATTACGATCTTATCTATTGGCCATGCAAGATGAAGTAACCTGTACTAATGAGAGACAGTGTAACGACCGAGCTTGGAATGCCTAACCACAATACCGAAACTCCTCCTCCCCGATTGTCGGTAATTGTACCGCATTACCAAGATGAAGTGCGCCTTCGACGGTGTTTGGACGCGCTCGGACCGCAAATCTCCTCGACAGGTCAGGTTGAATTGATTGTCGTGGACAACAATTCTGCGAATCTGGATGTCGATAAGCTCTGTGCGGATTACCCATCGGCTCGAATTCTAGTTGAATACGAACAGGGCGCCGCCTCTGCTAGAAATCGTGGCATCGTCGAAGCGAACGGCGAACACTTGCTGTTCATAGATTCAGATTGCCTACCTGCCGATAATTGGGTTGCAGCGGCATCCGACCTTATAGGATTGAGCGATATTGTTGGTGGGCTGGTATCCGTTTTCGACGAAACCCCGGCGCCGCGCTCCGGGTCCGAAGCATTCGAAACGGTGTTCGCGTTTAACAACCGGTACTACGTGGAAAAGTGGAACTTTACGGTTACCGCCAACATGCTGACACGGCGTGAACTATTTGACGCCGTTGGCTTCTTCAAGTCGGACGTCTCGGAAGACAAAGAGTGGTGTCTGCGAGCGTGTGCAGCCGGGTTCAAAATTGCTTATTCGGATGAGCTTGCCGTTTCGCATCCCAGCCGAGCCGACTGGCCCGCTCTGCGCAAGAAATGGCGTCGATTGAGTGATGAAGCCTTTGGTTTGAATGGTTCCAGTTTCAAGGCTCGTACGAAATGGCTCATCAGAGCGATTTTGGTTTTTCTTTCCCCGTTCGCTCACGTTCCAAAGGTTCTGGGTTCGCCAAAGCTATCAGCTTGGGGCGAACGACTTCGCGCATTGGAAACCTTGTTTAGGCTCAGGACGCGGCGTGCAGTTTGGATGATCCAACAGGCTCTATGGCAATGAACACCGGATGCCCGCTTTCAGCGACTAGAAAGCTCTTGAATTAGAGCTCTTATTGCATCCTCATAACAGGCAAGTCGGGTTTTTCCCTCGTTGAGAGCAACGGAAACATCGGTTTTAATTTGCTCTCGGTTTCCAAAAGCATTCATGATCGTTCGGACGAGGGCTTCGTTTTCACCCTCAACACAGTCTACGGTGTGTTCATATCCCAACGCTCCAAACATGCCCTCAAACTTGCGGCTGTAAGCCATCGGGACGACCGGAACGCCAGAAGAAAACGCGGCGATGCAGCTGTGCATTCTCGCTCCCATAAAGAAATCCATATTCGCAATATAACTCTTGGCATCCGATGGAGTCTCAAACTCTGGTGCGAGAACCGTTTCGGGAAACTGCTCATTCAATCGAACACAAGCACGATAATCGTCTTCAATCTCCTGATCTGGGCTCAAAACATGGGGTACGAGATGAAGTTCACACTCGTCTAATTCAAGAAATTGCGTGATGAGCTCGCTTATCAGCTCCGGGTAATCTACCTTAAGCCCAAACTGGTTTTTCTGGTTATAGCCACCGCTCATTAGAAGGCCCGAAACATTCAGCCCGACCTTTGTTTTTGAATTCGGCCCTTCAAAGTCTGGCTTCGAGTAGGGAAGTTTGAGTGCTACATCTGAAGCCAATTCAATTTCATCCCCCAGTCCCAATCCCCGCATCGCGTCCATTGAAAGATGGTCGCGCGAGAAGGCTGATTTTGCGAGGCGGATATGCGGTTTAGCAAGAAATCGGCTCCAACCACTTTTAAACGGTCCGAAAGTTTGCGGCGCAAGTACCAGAGGCTTACCCGCGAGATGAACCTGATACTTCATCAGAAGAATTTTGACTAATCGGCCCGGCCCATAAATGTCTGCGAAGCTGTCGCCCCCTCCGATATCGATAACCATCGAGGTTCTCAGGAGGTTCCGAAAGTAGAGGAATGGGTTTGCAATCGATTTCCCACTCATCTCAATGAGTTCGATGTCGTCACCAAAAACAAACGACTTGCGACTGTTTCTCCAGTCAAACACGAGAAACTTCAAAGGTGTACCGAGCTCGACAGCCAAAGCCCGAACGATCTCAATTTCAGCAACAGTGAGTGCGCCCACCCCCAAATTATCTGATTTTGTCGAATGACCGATGAGACCGATCGTGAGCGGAGACGACATCTCTAGGACCTCTAACGTTCGGGAAGCTCCGACTTAACTATCGGCCCAATCTTCGCCGTACCATTCCGACGAAGTTGCGCAAGTTCCCTGACAGGGAATTTTTCTTCGCTGCCCGAAATAGATGCAGCCCTCTGTAGTTTGGCGTGGACGAGCCAATCAGTTTAAGCGCCAACAGACGAGCGAGTAGCGCTTTGCGGCGGGCGCTTTGTCCTGGTTGGATTCGCTCCAGCATTTTGATATCGTATGGCTCAAGTTCAATTACGCCATCACCAACAGCGGTGTGAATCACTTCCTGTCCTAGAGGTGTTCGGGCCATAACGAGGCTTTGCCCGTCTTTCTCTTCAAACAGCGGATAACCTCGGTCATCGGTCTCCCAAACATCGGCACACACAATGTCTGCCGCGACGCCGGTACCGTCAGCACAAATCTTACATCGATGCTGAACGTACTTCGAGAGAATTTGACGCCAACTCTCATCATATGACATCGAGCGTTCAGTCCCATCGCGAAGTTTCGCTACCGCCCGCCCCGGCCAACCATAGCCGCGGTAGCGAAACTCAGCCGTATCACCGAGTTCAACATTGAGGGTCTTCAATATCTGTTCGGCGCCGGTCAGCGAAGGAACTCCCGCGCAAAAAAAGGACAACATGTATGGGAAAGCGGAGCTTACTTCCGGTCGAAGTGCGCTGAGGGCCCGTAGTGCAGCAATATCGCAAGGTTTGCCAACGATGGCATATTTCTTCGGTCCACCTAGATAGATGTCGAGACCGGCCAAGGGTGAAGACGGCGCATAGCGCGACCCAGCACTGGCAAGAATATCGCCTCGACTTGTATTCAAAACGGTTGCATTCGCAGTGGGTAAATTGGCATCCGGCCCGGTTTCAACAACGCCGTCAACACGTCCACTATCGACCAAGAACTGCAGTATGGCTGAGAGTGCGCCGCCCGAGGACGCCTTAAAGCGCAACTCAGGGTCAGTTGCGTGCCCGGTAGAAACATCGAGATATGGTCCCCAGAGTACGTCATCGTATCTATCCGCAGAAACGACCTTTTGTCGCAAACCCGGACAAACAGCATCAATCTGGCGATTTTCTTCTACGCTCAATTCAGCGGAAAGTTCGGGGCGAGCATATCCAGGTTCCGAAAGTGCCATTCGCACTTTGGTTGGTGCAATCAGCGCGCACCCTCCACAGCCCGCACACAGATTTCCATCCTGCACGCGCTTTAACGCGTCAACTTTGGGCACGAATCTAGGGTTTCCTGTCAATCACGCGAAGGCGATCGGTCGAATCAACGATTGGCGCGGGGCTGGAAGATCGATTCTTCAACCCACCGGCACGGTTTTCTGCCATTTGCCGGTCCACTTCCCGTAAGACTTTTTCAACTGTGAAAGCGTGGATGAAATCAAGTTTGTTGACATACCCATAAACCAAACAAAGGTCGCAGACACGGTTGATATCTCTTGGAACTCCTTTGGTAAAACTGCCAATCAGGCGAAGTGCATCTTCGCCAAAGAGGTTATCTTCTCGACCAGCCGCTTCGAGCCGAGACCGTACATAGTCGGAAACTTCATCTTCGGTGAGCGGCCCAAGATGATGATCAGAGACGACCCGCTCAGAAAACGAGCTGAGCTCAGGATCGTTCAACAGATCCCTCAGCTTTGGGCTACCAACCAGTACAAGCTGAAACACCAATTGCTGGCCGCTGTTGATGTTGGTCAGCATCCGTAACTCATCGATTTGTTCGGACTGAAGGTTTTGCGCTTCATCAATGATCAGGATAGCCTGACGGCCGGCTTTGAACTCATCAATTATGTATTGCTGTAGCGCATGGAACCGGCCGACTCTTGTCGGCAAATCAAACGTTTTTTGTCCAAACGCATAGAGAATCCAACCGATGAGATCCTCGTCATACTTTGGCAAATTCGAAAGCACACCAATGGAGACTTGCCGACCATAGTGTTCCAGCAAGCGACGAATGAGCGTTGTCTTACCACAACCGCTATCACCCGTAAGAACAGTTATGCCGCCGCTTTCCACCAGACCATATCGGATCATAGCGGCAGCGTTGGTGTGCGTCTTACCCCAGAATACCATCCCGGGGTCCGGCACGATCGAAAAAGGCTTTACGTCAAGGTCATAGAATTTTTCGTACATAACTCACCCGCCTTGTTTCTTTGGACTAGGAATCCACCTCATCAAGTGCCCGCTGCGCTTCTTCTAGATACAGGAAAGGCGTGGTCTCCGCTAGCTCTATAGCTGCTTGTAGCTCAGCTGCACCGTCCTCTGCTCGTCCTTGTTGCACGTATGCGAGGCCAAGGTGGTATCTAAAAATCGGAACATTTGGGGCTTGCTCAACAACGCCCTCCAGAATATCGACTGCGGCGTTCACGCGGCCGGTCCGGAAATAGGCCCAGGCGAGCGTGTCCCTGAAGTGTGGAATGTCGCTAGACCGGAAGCGTTCAGCCAACTGACGCGCCCGATTGAGCATGTCCTCATCACTGCTATGTTCAGTGATAAGAGCAGCAAGGTTGTTCACAGCGATCTCAGAGTTTGGGTATTCAGCAACGAGTTGCTCATACCTTTGAATCGCAACGTCGAAGGCGCCTTTGCTTTCCTGATCGATCGCATCCAGTAAGATAAGACCGGAATCTTCTGGCGCTGAAGCCAGACCGGCATTGATCGCATCCGTTGCCGCATCAGCATCGCCTTGGCGTTGATAGAATTGGTATAGGGCTTGGTGTACAATTGTTTCTGTTGGATCTGCCGAACGTGCTGCAATGAGTGACGCTTCGGCATCTTCTATCCGTCCTTGCAGACTTAGGATCTGCCCAAGTAAGACGGACGCAAGAGCATTATCTGGATTTGCGTTTGCGACGCTTCTCAGGAATGTTTCAGCATCATTTATCCGCCCGCTGGTAACGTAAGCGCGGACTAGGGATGTGAGTGGACGTCCTTGCGAAGGAGCGGCATCGTAAGCTCGCTGAAAAGCAGCGATGCTCTCATCCGCTCTGTCGAGCCCCAAATTCGCGACTCCAGCGATCTGCTCAGACACGGAAACATCATCGCCGAGTTCTTCAAGGCGTTCGGCAGCAAGTTGAGCACCGAGCCAATCCGCGCGTCGAATCTTGATTTCAGCGAACTTACGCCATGCATCGGTGCTGGCGGAAAAGCGCTGAAGCACGGCATTCATGACCTCTTCCGCTCGATCAGCTCTGTCCTGGCGGAGCAAAAAATCGCTATATGCGAGCGAAGGTGTCACCGAAAACCCGCTTGCGATGGCCGCCTTGGCAAACTGTTCGTCTGCGAGCTCCACGGCGCCGGATAACTCATGCGCCCGCCCAAGTTTTGTCAGCACGGACGGGGCATCAGGATTTCCGTCTAACGCGGTCCTCAAATCGATAATCGCATCATCGATCCGACCCTCTTCGATCGCGAGACTTGCTCTTAGCTCAAGCGCTCCGGACTGACGGTCATCAGCTGAAAGAACCTCTTCGATCATATCCGCTGCGCTGTCTGTGCTTCCGCCACTCGCCTCCAAACCCGCCAACATGACTTTTGCGCGTAGGCCCTCCTCCGAATTGCCTGCGTCTTGGATGATTTGAGATAGGACATCAGCCGCACCTTCATTATCGGAGGACGCGATCTTCAATTCAGCCATGATGGCCAACAAATCTAACCGATCGCCATCCGCATCGATGAAGGATTGTAGCTCCATCTGAGCTGCAGGATTGCCTTCGGTCGCCAGCACAAGGCCGATGAGCCCTGCGACAGCTTCTGCGTCTTCTGGGTACTCGGCGACAAGGGATTGCATCACTTCGCGTCCCGGCTCCACCCTGTTGTTTCTCACGAGAAACCCAGCGTATGACCTGCGAAGTTCCACATCATCTTCTTCAAGCGCAATCAACTGTTCGTAGATGGCGATCGCGCCGTCTATGTCTTCCATCTGTTCCAGCGTTTGGATCTTTATGAGCGACAAGGCGAGATTGGGCTCGCCTTCACTCGACCTTTCGTCGATCAATGCAATGGCGCCATCAAGGTCTTCCGCGATAATCCGCTCGACAACCAGTATGAGTTGGGCGTCAAGGTTCTCGGGATCTATCGCCAAAGCAGAGGTGGCCCGGTCAATCGCGGTCGCGGAATCTTCCAATCGGAGCAAAGCACCGCCGGAAATCACGAGTGCGTCAACATTCTCTGGTTCGGTCTCGAGAACAGTTTCGCTCAAAGCGAAAGCGCGATCAATGAACCCATCAATCAAGGCGATACGAGCCAGCTTGGTTTTCGCCCGATTGTCTGACGGATCTAGGTCGATTATGCGATTTAAAAGACCCGCGATCTGATTGCGAACCTCGGGAGTAGGCTCTTCGTCAGCCTCGCGAACGGCCAAGAAGCCACGTAATGCAGGGAGGTGGTCTTGGTTGATCTGAAGCGCGTTTCGAAACTCAAGGCTTGCCTCGACCATTTGCCCATTTTCAAGGAGCGCTTCGCCGCTCCTGGTAAACCCGTCGACGCGTTCTTCCGGCGAAGAACAAGCTGCGATGACCGAAAATACCGCCACAACAGCAGCGGCTTTAAAAAGCTTTCTACTTTTCATTTTGTTCCCTTAGGCACACCCAAATCATGTTTCACCGATCAATGCTTGAGTATTCCCTGATGAGTTGGAGCTTCGCCCAGAGACTCAATGGTCTACAGCCTTAACCGGGGTATGCCCATTTATTGGTACAGGGGTCTCGCGCAATCTTCGTGCCAGAGGTTCAGCACGACCAAAACGCTTACGTCAACGGTGAATGGTGATGGCAATCAGAAATTGTATGGGTCAGCGGCAAATCGGATACAATGAACCATGCGCGAGAACGAACTCTATGCCCAGAAAAGTTGACGTATCGGGCTGCAGGATCCGAACAAAGTTCAAGAGCACCTTTTCTAAACGTCGCATCAACCGACTGCGGGTGCTCAATGCGGCACGTATTCCGGCAACACAGCGTCCAATTTGCTTGTCATCAAGGTGAGCCGTAGCTCAGCGTCTTCAACAGATTCGTCTGACTTTATCGGCGTGATGAGGCGAACGAGCGCGCCGTCGGGCCGCTGCCGGGTCACGGTGTCGAAAACGGTCCAATATTGCATGACGAATTCGTTTGCGATTTTTCTGCCACGCTGATCGTACCAGTAATGGACGAGTTGACGATTACCTTGGTTTTCAATGATCAGGCGATTGATCTCAAATGCGCCACTTTGGCTGGTGGCCGCACCACCAATAGTATGTTCCGTGATCCTCCAGCCACCGCCTGGAATGCACTGACGTGGCGAATGCCATGATCTTCCGTTTCGCCGTTCCTCTAGATACGCCATGTAGAGGTTCACGACTTCCCCCCGATCATCGTAAAAGTTAACGACAATGGAGTCATCGGCGCCCAGCACTGCAGCCGTCTCGGCGCTGATGGGACGGACTTCATGGTCCAGATCGCCGAATTCGTAAGGAATGAGCTCGAATTCTCGACGGTCCGGCACGTCAAACTCATCCACCATCGTGAAGTGTGACACCAGAAGCGCAAAACCTGTGAGCGTGGCTGCGCTCATCCACAGCGCAACGGGCGAAACTCCAGTCCCACTTCTTGGCGTTTGCGGCTCAAGTTCTGGTGCATTGATCGCACTCGCCAAACTTCGGCGGGGACGCGCAAAAAGGTTCAAAACAAAAAGAACGCCGAGCAATGCGACCATGCAGAGTAAGAAGACAACCCAACCTTCGAAGGCATGCATAAAACCTTCTGCATGCTCGATCCCTCGAATGTTCACCAAGATGCCGGTAATTGCGATCCGGAAACTATTGAACAGAATGGTGATTGGGATGCATGACGCTACGATGAGAGCTTTCTGCCAATAAGGCCCTCGATATAAATAAGCCGCAATCGCGGCGAGGCTGAAGAATGGAAAGAGGTAGTTTAAGCCGTTGCAGGCTTCCTCCACCTGAAGCTTATATACGCCCAAATCGATTATGTTGCCTGTCAAATAGACTGGGACGTTCGCCCATCGGAGCATTGCGACGCCGAGTTCGGACGAGATGTGTTGAAACTCCAAAGACAGCAGCGTCATCACCCAGTTCGGCGGCGGGACCGCAAAGATGAGAAATCCAATCGGCGCCGCCAGAATCCTCAGCAAAGATCTGCCACCGAGTCCAGCCGCGACGCCAGCAATGAAAACGATCAATCCAACTTGCTGCAAAAAATAGAAGTGTATCAGTTCTCCCAGCAACCTTAGGACGAGCGCTGCAATGATTAGGAACAAACCAACCAGAGACGGCTTCCCGATGCTCTGTCCAATCGCCTCTTTGTTCGTCCAGATCAGCCAAGCGGAGATGAGCGGGATGAAATAGGAGTGGCTGAGTTCTTCAGATGTGCCCCAGCGTTGGAATAGATTTTGGATTGGGTCCAAGAAAAGAGCTAAGCCGAGTATGCCGGCGACTACAGCCATAATCAGTCGGGTAGTCTTCTGCGATTGCAAAAGACTTTGGGCTTGACCGGTTTCCTGATGGATCGTCACAGGAGGCTCATTTCAAATCGCTATCAATTCTTCTCAAGGTTGAACTTACACGGTATTTGGCGCGCAGCTATCCTCATTCATTGTCGCAGCAGATCTTGGCTGACCGGTCAATGCGGTTCAATGAGCAATTTGATCCCTGTAGCCCAATTTATGCGAGAGTCGTGCCATCTCGAGCGGCATTGCTGGCCAATATCGATGTTTCATACACTTCGTTCTGCGCGAAACGGCTTGTGGGAAGCCCCCTTTAGCCAATAGTCTCATTTCTCAGGCAATCGTAATAGTGTAAGCAACACATGCCAGCGAAGCGACGAAATCTGCCGCACCTTCTACTAGGCGGGCTCGCTCATGCGGGTCCAGCGCCGAATCAGAGCGGGATCGGTCAGGCTGAAAATGCCCCGCTTCAAGATGAAACAGACCGGCCGGCCGTGCAGTCTTCGCCCGAAGATCGGACGCGAGCGAGCGCCATGGCCTTTCTAGCTGTGTGTTTCGTCGGCGCGCTCTGCATGCCACTTTCTTACACGATCGCTGGCATCCGATTGCCGATCTATCGAATGGTTTTGATTACGCTATTTATCCCAATGCTTGCGAGGCTGTTCTCTGACAAGAACAACAGATTTTTGGCCGCCGATGCCTATGTGATCTTGTACTGCGCTTGGGCGACCATTGCGCTGATTTATCACCACGGCGCCGCTGCGATCGAGACCGCCGGCGTCACGCTTGTCGATGCCTTGGCCGCTTACCTTGCCGGAAGAACCCTGATCACGTCCAAGGCCGATATGCATTTGGTCTTACGGTATGCGTTTGTTTTTCTGGTTTTACTGATCCCGACCGTCCTGGTGGAAGCGCTGACGGGCAGGAACATTATACTGCAATTCTTTTCCAGCTTTGGCGATGCACATCCGAACACAGATCAAGGCATCCGGATGGGGCTACATCGCGTCCAAGGACCGTTCGAACACCCGATCTTGTTTGGCGTGTTTTCGGCAAGTTTGTTTGTTTTGGCGGCACTCGGAAGAGCATTCAAATCCTTATTTCTGACGATCTTGTTCACCGCGACGGCCTTGATGTGCGCTCTCCTGAGTTTATCGACTGGGGCACTTTTGCTGGTCAATGTCGCGCTGATCCTGATGCTTTGGCGGCGCATGTTCATTGGTTATGCGCATCGATGGAAACTATTGGGTGGATGCGCTTCGGCTGCCTACCTCATTATCGATATCGCATCGAACCGGACGCCGTTTCACGTCTTTGTCAGCTATCTAACCTTCAACTCAGGAAGTGCTTACAATCGAATCAATATATGGATCCATGGTACAGCAGAAGTGGAACGATATCCGATTTTGGGAATCGGTATGAATGATTGGACGCGGCCATCCTGGATGAGCGCGAGCATTGATAACTTTTGGCTTGTTCAGGCGATCCGCTATGGAATCCCAGCCTTTATTCTGTTGTCGATCGCCATTTACTTCGCGTTGCGACAGGTCTCCCAACCAACTCAGCTCGGCCCGGAAACCGCGTCTCTGCGCCGAGCAATGGTGTTCGCTCTTGTTTCGATTCTATTCGCTATCTGCAGCGTGCACCTTTGGAACGCCATCCATTCTTGGTTTATGTTCTTGATTGGCGCGATGTCCTGGATCGCGCTAAAGGATCAGAACGGGGCGGCCCAAACTTATAGCGTGAATAGGGACTGATACGCCAAAAACACTTTTTCTGCTTGTGCTGGCGTCGATCCTGTAGAATCCCGAAACGAATGAAAGTCCTTTTGCTTGCACCGATGATTGATCCGACTGCGTCGGGAGAAGAGCTATCCTGCTTTGAACTCGTGACCGAGCTGATCAAGCATGTCGACATTGAGCTGATCGCCCTCACAGCACAAAACCGCGACTACGAAATATCCGATTACTTCCCCGAAACCAAAGTCCACTGCGTTAGATCTTGGTCGACCGGTAAAATTCATGAACGTCTCGATGCTTTGGCAAAGCCAAATTACATTAAGTTTCAAGCCTTCGCAGCGAAGCTACTTCGCGACAGGATCGACCTCAATCAGTTTTCCTGCGCGCATCAATGCGGACCGCTCGCGCTTCGATATGCGTCTCCGCTTCGAAACACTGCTCTACCTTATATTATTGGTCCGCTTGGCGGCAGCTTGAGCGCCCCGGCGGGATTCGATCAAAGCCAGGGAGACTATCCCTGGTATTATCGCCTTCGCGACCTTGACGGGTTGCGGTTCCGCTCGTCAAAACCCCTCCGCCAGACATATAGCCGGGCGGAATTCGTCGTAGGTGCGGCACAATATGTCGAGGATCTGCTGAGCCACATGACCCTGAAGGGCTTTCGTACGCAAGCCGAAGTGGCGGCCCCGACGCCCGCGCACAATATTTCAGATATCATCACCCGCCGGTTCGAAGCCTCCGGTCCCGTCAAATTCCTAACCGTTGGCCGTTTGGTGCCAAGCAAGGGTCATCTATACGCCCTCGATGCGCTCAGAAGCGTTGATCTCCAGAATAAGAATTGGACATGGGATATTCTGGGCGACGGTCCGGAGCGCGAAACCATCCAATCCAAAATCCTAAACTTCGGATTGGCGGAAAAAGTGACCATGCATGGCCAAATTTCGATTCAAGATGTCAACGCCTTCTACGATCGGTCGGATATTTTCTTGTTCCCCAGTATTCGCGAGCCAAGCGGTCGCGTCGTCTTCGAAGCTATGTCGCGCGGATTACCAATGATAGTCGCGAACTATGGCGGTCCAGAAGGTCACGTAACGAAGGCATTCGGCATAAAAGTTGACGTTGATTCTGAAGAACACTTTGTGACAGAGATCGCGCGGGCGGCGACCGAATTGATTGAGAATTCGGACCGAAGGCGAGAAATGGCCTATGCCGCCGTCAAAGAAGCGCTCGAGAAACATTCAATTGAAGCTCGCGCAAAATTTTTTGCGAGCCTCTACAAAGAAGTGTCTACGAAGCAGGTCGTTTAACTGGCTACGATCGACGCATACTAAACCATTGTGTTGGGGCTCAATTGTTCCAGGTTGACGTTGTTGTCCTCTGTGGATACCGAGCCTTGAACTGGTAGGAGGCTATCGCCATGAAGGGCATTATTCTGGCGGGAGGAAGCGGTTCCAGACTCTTTCCGCTGACGAAGTCGGTCTCCAAGCAGTTGATGCCCGTCTACAATAAGCCGATGATCTACTATCCGTTGAGCGTTTTGATGCTTGCCGGGATCCGCGACATTCTTGTTATCACGACCCCTCAAGATGCGGACCAGTTTAAGCGATTGTTACAAGATGGACGCCAACTTGGGGTCCGGATCTCCTACGCCGAACAGGCCGAACCAAATGGATTGGCAGAAGCCTTTCTGATCGGCGCCGACTTTATCGCCGGCGAGCCATGTGCACTCGTGCTGGGTGACAACATTTTCTATGGCGCCCACCTCGGTGAAATCTGCCAATCTGCCGCGGGCCGTACAACTGGCGCGACCGTTTTTGGCTACCGCGTGTCCGATCCGGAACGATACGGCGTCGTTGAGTTTGACGGCGAAATGAAAGCCATCAGCATCGAGGAAAAACCGGGTGCGCCAAAGTCCGATTGGGCGGTCACGGGCCTGTACTTTTACGATGAGCAGGTCGTCGATATTGCGGGTGATGTGACGCCTTCAGAACGTGGCGAGCTCGAAATCACCGACGTCAATCGCGCTTATCTCGAGCAAGGAAACTTATCGGTCGAGCTGTTGGGACGAGGCTATGCCTGGCTGGACACTGGAACCCATGACAGCCTGCATGATGCGGCGAGTTTTGTTCGCACCATCGAACACAGACAAAGCGTTATGATCGCCTCACCTGAAGAAATCGCTTTTCAAAATGGCTGGATGACATCGGATGAATTGCTTGCCGCGGCAGATGATCTAGGCAAAACGGAGTATGCGGCCAATCTTCGTCGTTTGGTTCAGTAAGGCAGTTTGGGGCATCGTTAGATGAGCTTGGAGATCAGACCGCTCGGCCTAGACGGCGTGCTCGAAGTCACGCCCACACGATTTGGTGACCATCGCGGGTTTTTCACTGAGGCTTGGAACGCCGAGCGCTTTGAAAGCCACGGCATCGCGGAAAACTGGTGCCAGGAAAACCACTCCTTTTCCGCAGACCCATTCACGCTTCGAGGCCTACACTTTCAAACGCCGCCCTTTGCCCAGAGCAAGCTGGTCCGAGTGATCACAGGTGAAGTCTTCGATGTCGCCGTCGACATCCGGGTAGGATCGCCAACCTTCGGAGACTGGGTCGGTGTCACACTCAGCGCGGCGGTGGGCAACCAAATCCTCGTGCCGAAGGGGTTCGCACATGGCTTTGTCACGCTGACCCCAGATGTGCACATGATCTATAAAGTCGACGCGGCTTATGCACCGGACCATGACCGATCCATCGCTTGGAATGATGAAAGCATAGGCATTTCCTGGCCTTTAGAAGGCGCGGAGCCCAAACTGTCTGAAAAAGATCGTGCGGCAAAGCGATTGGGTGACGTCGACACTGGCTTTGTGTTCGGCGCCTGATAAAGCATACAGACCTCAAGAATTGGGATTTTGATATGGGCGTTTTGGTGACTGGCGGATGTGGCTTTATCGGCTCAGCTGTATGTCGGCATCTCGTTACGGATTTGGGTATCAAAACGATCAATCTCGATAAGCTAACCTATGCTGCCAATCGTCAAAACCTTCGGGATGTTGAGAATTCCAATCTATACCACTTCATAGAGGGCGATATCTGTGACGGCGAACTCGTCGCCAAGTTGCTTCGAGAGCACCAAGTGGATGCCATCATGCATTTGGCAGCCGAGAGCCATGTTGATCGCTCTATAGACGGTCCCGCAGCCTTTATCGAAACGAACATCGTCGGCACCTACACCCTTCTTGATGCCGCGAAACAGTATTGGCAGGAAGAGCTCAATCAAAGCGACACGTTTCGATTTCATCACGTTTCGACTGACGAAGTCTATGGAGATCTCCCGCTAGACGATAATCTGTTCACGGAGGAAACGCCCTACGCACCCTCCTCTCCCTATTCGGCCTCCAAAGCGTCTTCAGACCATTTGGTGCGCGCCTGGCAGCGCACATTTGGGCTACCGGTTGTTCTGACAAATTGTTCCAACAATTATGGCCCGTTCCACTTTCCCGAGAAACTCATACCTTTGGTCATCTTGAATGCCTTGGAGGGCAAACCG
>JBCAWZ010000060.1:0-18490 GCA_038534315.1 Pseudomonadota bacterium
CAGCGATCAGGCCGTACTCGATAGCCGTAGCACCAGACTCATTCTGAAAAAACTTGCGCATTGGAAACCCCCACTTTTGCACCATTATATGTCCGGTTCGGTTCACCCCTACCCCGGGACACGTTGGTGATATCTTATTCTACTGAAAGGTCCGTGAATCTTCAGAAAAAGATTTCGTCTGTCGCTTAGGATTTGTTTAACCACAAAGATGGCAACCGAGCCTGCAAAGCCGCTAAATCCCTTAGGGTTCGGATAACCTTTTTCGAACAGACTACCAACGTGTACCGAATTGGAGTTCGCCGAAAATGACGTTGACACGATTTCTGACCGCTTCAGCGATGGCTTGTCTCATTGCCGCGCCCGCCTTTGCTGATTATTTTTCTGTCGATGCTGGAAAGACGAAGCCATTGCGGCTGAGCGGAAGCGCCGGAAGCGTGGTCGTCGGCAATCCGGATGTCGCAGATGTAGCGGTTCACACAGACCAGTTGCTCTTCATATCTGGCAAAATTCCTGGATCGACCAATTTGCTAATCTTCGACAAACAGGGTCGGATGCTTTACTCAGCTGATCTATTGGTCGCGCCAGCAAACGAAAATACGGTCACGATCACCCGAGCGGGTATCGACCAGACCTATGATTGTACGCCGAACTGTAAAGGTCGCGAATTACAAAACTAGTTTAGCGCTGCGGTTCTTCTCGTAACTCAGCATCGGCGATTGCTTCTGATATCAGTTGCAACCCCCGCTGCATGGCGTCATCAACAGGAACCGCATAAACGGGTGTGTCGGCTTCGCCCATCGGCCCAATACTGATATCCTCCAAACGCCATTCAAAAGCGCCAGCATCCTGAACTGTGATGGTCCACCCAGCGCCAACACGAGGGAAATAGACCTCACCGGCGCGCATCTCTCGGTTCCGAAAAATGGTCCCATCCGAGCCACGGACTTCGATGACACCAGACCGCAATGCAACGACCTGTAATTCTGGGCCAGTCAGATCTGCCCGAAACCTTGTCGGCTCGTCGATGGTTCGCGTTGCGCGCTCCACTTTGCTCGAAACCGGTGCTGCCGTAATCATGGAGTTCGAAGACGGCCACAACATCATGACTACAAACAAAAGTGCGACCAAGCCCGCCACGCTCATCGCCGGAACGGCAAATTGCAAAGATGTGTCAGATTTCGCAGATTGTGGCGCCCCCGGCATTCGTTCGCTTTGCAACTGCGACCGTGCCGGCGCAAACGCAGCGGCAATATCATCCTGTGGCAAACCTAGCGCATCGGCATAGGTGCGCGCGTGCATTCTGAGAACCGTTGAGGAGAACGTGTCGGTGCGCATTTCTTCAAGCGCCCGCAACAACTCCGTAGACTGCTGTGTCCGCTGTGCTGCGTCTTTGAGCGATAGTCCAAGCGTTTCGCGTGCCGAACGCAGACGTTGCCCAGCAGATTGCAGGCTGGTATTCTCGGGCTGGAAGGCTGGAATATCTTCGCTCATTTGGCTTCTTTATACGCATTTTTTGTTGCTGTGAATCTAGGCGTCCGCCAGCTTTACCTGATGATGCTCGGCAAGCTTTATCAATCCATCTCTTAAGTTCAGGTGATGATCCGCCAGCAGCGTTTCAAAATCAGGTCCGAACGCTGACAAGTCCAAGCTCCTCAGCATCCGCTTCACCGGACCGACACCTCCGGCCGGCATGGACAGGCTACGATAACCAATGGCGATGAGACAAAGCGCCTGTAAAGGGTGGCCGGCGACCTCTCCGCAGATCGAAACCGGAATGCGCAACCGCTCACACGTTGCGTGCACATCCCTTAGAAATCGCACAACAGGCCGACTTATCATTTTGTAACGATCCGATACCGACGGAGTCATACGGTCTGCAGCGTGGAAGAATTGCAGCATATCATTTGTCCCAATGGACACGAAATCAACTTCGCCTTCGAGGTCTTGAAGCGCATAAGCGAAGGCCGGCGTCTCCAGCATCGCACCCACTTTCAAGTCGTTCGGCGGCGGGAAACCGTTCTGTTCGCTCCAATCGACTTCCTTTTGGAGCAATGCGCGGGCTTGCCGAAACTCATCAACACTGGTCAGCATTGGAAACATCACGGCGAGGCTGCGCCCATTGGCTGCGCGAATGAGCGCGCGCAATTGACGGCGAAACAAGCCCGGGCGATCGAGGGCAAATCGAATAGAGCGCCAACCCATCGCCGGGTTCTCTTCCCTGACATCATTGAGGTTCGGCAACATCTTGTCGCCACCCAAATCGACCGTGCGGAAGTAAACCGGACGGCCATCTGCGACGTCGAGAACTGTTTTGTAGAGCTCGATCTGGTCGGTCACCGTTGGCAAGGTGTCGGACAATAGAAACTGGAATTCTGTTCGGAACAGGCCAATGCCTTCGGCGCCAGTGCTGTTGAGATGATCTAAATCTAGGCCGAGCCCGGCATTCAGCATAAGGCGAATTTGAGTCTGGTCGCGCGTTTGAGACGCCTCACCCCTCAGTGCGTAGAATTCTGCCTGCCGTTCACCCAACAGTTTTTTTCGTTCGCCAAAGGCATGAACCAGTGCGGCGTCTGGACGGATATGCAGGCTGCCTTCTTCTCCGTCGACAATGACAGTGTCGCCGCTCGCCACTTGCGTTAGCAAACCATCGACACCGCCAATGGTCGGTATGGCAAGACCACGGGCGACAATCGCGGCATGGCTCGATGTCGCGACTTCTTCGAGCAGGATCGCTGCCAGATTCATTTGTCCGTATTCGAGCAATTCCGCAGGTCCGAGACGCCGCGCGACCAATACTTCTGGCTCGCCCGCATCTTCTTGGCCAAGCGCGACCTTACCGTCAGTGCCGGCCAGAATGCGCAACAGGCGATTGTCCAAATCCTCAAGATCATGCAATCGCTCGCGCAAATACGGGTCACGCACTTTTTCGAATCTCGCCCTGTGCTCGCGGCGCATCCGGTCAATCGAAGCTTCGGCAGACAGTCCGCTTCGGACACCTTCCCTAAGGCGTTCCGCCCAAGTTGGATCAGACGCCAGCAGCTTGTAGGCCTCGAGAACATCACGCGGTTCGCCCCAAAGCCCGCCAATTTCGACGGATAAGAGACGATCAATTGAAAGATGCAGCTCTTCGAACGCACTTTCCAATCGGTGCTCTTCCAAATCACGATCTGTCGCGAAAAACTTCGCCGCCGGAATCACTGGATCATGCAGGCGCACGCGTCCCATACCGAGGCCGTCGCACAGAATTCGGCCCTTCAGGTTCACAGGACGCTGTGGTTCGTCATTCGCTTCCTGCGGCGTCGGCGCCGACACGATTTCAGCCAGCACCATCGCAATTGTTTGTAGGCTTTCGATTTCGTCGTCTTCGTAAATCCGTTCCGATTGGTTCTGAACTGTGAGGACGCCAACAACTTGTCCGCCCCGTAAAATCGGCACGCCGAGAAAGGCGTGGTAGGGGTCTTCCCCAGTTTCGGGGCGATACGAAAAATTGGGGTGGCGAGGCGCGTCTTGGATCGACAATGGCTGCGCGTGCGCGGCAATTTGGCCAACCAGCCCTTCGTTCAAATCGAGAAAGGTTCGATGCACCGCATCAGGCCGCAAACCCTCGGTCGCGATCAACTCAAGTCGGTGATCCAGTGTTCGCCTGTAGATCGAGCAGACATCGGCCACCATGGTACCGGCGATCAATTTGACGACGCGTTGCAAACGCGTTTCGGGCTCCACATCTGCAGCCATGACCGTACGGAGCCGGTTCATGAGGAGTCTTGGTATGGAGAATGAATCGGGCATTTGTCGCGCTTTGCGAACCTTTTCGATTAATCAGCGTCGAGATCAAACGCGGTGTGAAGCGCGCGGACGGCAAGTTCGGTATAATCCGCATCGATCAGTACGGAGATTTTGATCTCTGACGTGGAGATCACGTCGATATTGATGTTCTTCTGCGAAAGCGCCTCAAACATTGTGCCCGCGACACCGGTATGGCTTTTCATGCCCACACCGATAACCGATACCTTGGCGACATCCTCCGTCACATCTACATTCTCGAAAAGCCCTTGATCACGATGGGTTTCGAGAACTTGGCGGGCTTTCGCGCTGTCAGCGCTCGTGCAGGTGAACACCATATTGGCCCGCCCCTCTCCACGGGCGTTTGCCTGAACGATCATATCAACATTGACCCCTTCATTTGCCATCAGTGCGAACAACTTCGCCGACGTGCCGGGCTTGTCCTCCATGCCAAACAGAGTGATCTTTGCTTCGTCGCGCGAATAGGTCACGCCGTTTACGACCTGCTTTTCCACAATCTCTTCCTCTCCGCATACCCATGTGCCGGGATTGTTGGTCCCAGGGTCAGCAAAACTTGATAAAACGCGAACTCGAACATTGTGGTTCATCGCGAGTTCGACCGAGCGCGTCTGCAAAACTTTGGCGCCAAGCGATGCCATCTCAAGCATCTCTTCGTATGAAATTTTTTCGAGGCGCTGCGCCTGAGGAACAATACGTGGGTCTGTCGTATAGACACCGTCGACATCGGTATAGATGTCGCATTGATCCGCGTCGAGCGCCGCAGCGACGGCAACGGCCGATGTGTCGGAACCGCCCCGGCCAAGCGTGGACACGCGGCCATCTTCGCTGACACCCTGGAAACCAGCGATGACAGCGATTTCACCCTCATCAATCGATTCTGCCAGGTCATCAGCCTCGATGCGATCAATCCGAGCCGAGCCGTGCCCTTCCCTAGTGTGCATTCTCACTTGCCAGCCAAGCCAGCTGCGCGCTCGCAATCCGCGTTGGCGCAGGGCCAAAGCAAGAAGCCCGCTGGTGACCTGCTCTCCGGACGACACGACCACATCATACTCGTCGTCAAAACCGCCACCCCTCAAGGCATCGCCAGCGGCGCCGCGGCTAAGCGAGACAAGGCGATTGGTCTCACCCGACATGGCAGAAACGATAACGGCCAGTTTTTCTCCTGCGCGCGCGCGCGCGCCCACCAAATCAGCAACATGTGCGATCCGGTCGAGGTCTGCGACAGATGTCCCGCCAAATTTCAATACACTGCGCGCCATTGTCTCCGTGCCGATCCTTCTACATCTGTTAGGGTACCCAAGGGCGCCATTCCGGCGTCATTATAGCGGCGCGCCTTGTTGCGCAATCGGAAGACATGAGCATGGCCGATACGATAGAGTCTGAAAGAGCAAAGATCGAAACACCGAGCATCGATCCAGATGAAGTGGCGAAATTTTCTGCCATTGCTGCGGAATGGTGGGATCCACAGGGTAAGTTTAAGCCGTTACATCGTTTCAATCCTGTGCGGCTGGGCTTTATCCGCGACACGTTGGTTTCACATTTCGAACGAAGCGAGAGCGATCGAACACCCCTGACAGATCTGGACCTACTAGACATCGGCTGTGGCGGCGGTCTGGTGAGCGAACCAATGACAAGACTGGGCGCCAACGTCATGGGTGTGGATGCGAGCGAAGCCAACATTAAAACCGCGATGACCCATGCCAAGGAATCTGGCCTCAAAATCGAGTATCGCGCTGGCACCGCAGAACAACTGATCGAAACACATGAAGGCACGTTTGACGTCGTGCTCAATTTGGAAGTGGTCGAGCATGTCGCCGATCCGGAACAATTTCTTCGCGATTGCTGCAGCCTCCTCAAACCTGGCGGCGTTACGATTGTTGCGACACTCAACCGGACACCAAAAGCCTTTGCATTAGCTATTGTCGGCGCCGAATACGTCCTTGGCTGGTTGCCTCGCGGGACGCATGAGTTTTCGAAATTCCTAACGCCGAATGAAATCAGTGCGGCGCTGCATTCTGCAGGTGTCGATACCGAACCACCACAAGGCGTCAGCTTTTCACCGCTTTCGGCGCGCTGGCGGCTTTCGGGTGACAGTGGCGTCAATTACATGATTGTCGGTCGAAAACCCAACAAATGACACATCTAGTTCTGCGGTAACACATCCATCAGATCGAGCTCGAAATTGATCGCCGTGTCAGGCGGGATCACGCGAAAACCCTCGCTTCCATAAGCAAGCTCGGAGGGAAGATGCACCAGCCAACGATCGCCTGGCTGCATGAGTTGCAGCGCTTCAATCATTCCGGGCAGCAGCTCTCCCGTCGGATACAGAATTGGATCACCGCGATCAAAGGCGCTGTCGAACTTCTCGCCCGTCTCATCAATTCGCCCCTCATAATAAAGTACAACAAGGTCATTTACCGTCGGCGATGGCAATTCTGTTTCTGCGCTATCCAAAACTATATACTGCAAGCCAGACTCAGTGCTTTGAACGCCTGGATTCTCAGACGACCACGGCGTGAACTTAGACCACGCTTCGGCATCGACCGTGCGAGGCGGCGGAGGCTGATCAACATCAAGCAACTCGACCCGAAACACCAAATCATCTCCGGCTTTGATCACATCGCCTCGGGCTTGGTTACCGTAAGCCAAATCATTCGGAATGTAGAAGGCATACTCGTCGCCAACCGACATGAGCTGCAAGCCCTCAGTCCAGCCGGAAATCACTGCACTCACGCCAAAGCTCGATGGTGATCCGCGCTCATATGAGCTGTCGAAAACGGTGCCATCCGGCAAACGGCCTTCATACATGACTTGGACTTCGTCTTGAGGACGAGGCGACAGACCATCCGCGGGACCTTCGCTCAGAATTCTATATTGCAGACCAGATTCGGTCGTCTGAACCTCTACGGCATCACCATCCCAAGGTAGTAAGTCATCTAGCGGTGTTGCTTCCGATGCATCTGTCGACTCTGACGGCGCAGGCGCCGTCCCACCGCAGGCCGTGAGCGCGAGACACGCAATGGCAAGCGCAAACCTATTCAACATGGCAAACACCTTCTCTCGAAATGCTGGATACTGTGTCCTCCCCTAACAGTCGCGAAGACGTCGGGCCAGAGGTTAAGGTGGGTCAATTCGTCGTGCGCGGCGGATAACCAATTTTGGTCAAGGCATCGATTACGTCTTGAGTGTGCTGGCCGTCGCGCGTTTCGATCAGGATATCGAATTCGGCGCCTTTGGCTGGCACGTCCAACGCAATCCGATTGTGCTGGACCTCAAGTATATTTGCACCTGCATCACCAATGACTTGCGAGACAAGCCCCAGCAGCCCGGGGCGATCGTCGCCAATAACCCGTATATTCGTAATTCTATGATCTCGGACCAGCGCACGGGTCAAAACCGACGCGAGCAGGCGTGTATCAATGTTGCCACCGCACAAGACCAAGCCAACTTTTCGACCCGCAAACCGAGTTGGGTGAGCAAGAAGCGCCGCCAGTCCGGCAGCACCCGCGCCCTCAGCGATCGTTTTCTCGACATCGGCAAACAGAGTGATCGCGCGTTCCAAATGCTCTTCTTCAACGAGCACTATCTCATCAACCAGTGCGTCAACAACCCGCAACGTAAGCGCACCTGGCTCCTTCACGGCAATCCCTTCGGCGATCGATGCGCCGCCGGTTGGAACGCCCAGCCCATTCAGGGCGTTGTGCATGCTAGAAAACATCGATGCTTCGACCCCAATGACTTGTATAGCGGGGTTCCGGGCTTTTGCCGCTGTTGCCATTCCGGATATTAGGCCACCACCGCCGATCGGCACAACGAGCATGTCGAGTTCTGGATGATCGTCGAGCATTTCGAGCGCAATGGTTCCTTGCCCCGCCATGATCAAAGGATCGTCAAATGGATGTATCCAGGTCAACCCATCGCGTTGTCGAACATTCTCCGCAAATGATTTTGCCTCGTCGAATGTGTGCCCTTCGAGCAGGACGCGGGCGCCAAAGGCTCGTGTGTGCTGGACCTTATTGAATGGGGTCGTCAGAGGCATTACGATCGTCACAGGAATACCCAAACGGCGCCCATGATAGGCGACGCCCTGCGCATGATTACCGGCGGAGGCCGCGATCACGCCGCGAGATTTCTCTTCTTCCGACAGGTGCATCAGTTTGTTCACGGCACCGCGCTCTTTGAACGCGGCTGTAAACTGGCGATTCTCGAACTTCACCCACACCTCAGCTCCGGTGATATCCGACAAGGTGATCGACTTCCGCATTGGGGTCCGCACGATTTGTCCATCGATCTGCAAGGCGGCAGATTCGACATCAAGTATCGATATGGGCAGTTTATCCGACATTGTCTGTTATCCGAGCAATTTAGCGGCTTGTGCTTATAGGGCACATAGCGAAAAAGAAACCTTCCTTATCGACATAGCTGAATTTAAGTGCCCGCAATGTCCGACCCAAATTCCAAACGCATCATTGTCGGCGCCATCGCTGGCGCGCATGGCGTTCGCGGTGATGTCCGCGTCCGCTCATTCACAGAGAACCCCGAAACCCTATTTGAACTTGGTGATTTGTTGGGTGAGTCTGGTGAAACCGTTCTGACCCCAAAGTCGTATCGCTGGGCTAAAGACCTGTTTATTGTGACACCCAATATTCCTCGGGCAAAAGAGGAATGGGACAAGTTAAAAGGTACTCAGCTATCCGTTCCTAGAGGCCTGCTACCCGAACCCGAAGAGGATGCATTTTACGTCGACGACTTGGTCGGCATGGCGGCCCTCACATCGACCGGACAGGATTTGGGGCGCGTTCATGCGGTGCTCAATCATGGCGCAGGTGATCTGATTGAATTGCGCGGTGGTGCTTCAGGGTCCGGTGTCATGATCCCGATGACCTTAGAAGACGTGCCCGACATCGATGTTGTCGCAAGACGAATAATCATCGGCAATTTTGAACTTTGGGCCGGCGACACTGAAAACGACCAGCCCGAAAGCGCAGAAGAAACGCCCGACTAGCTCAGCACACTTTCGGCATTACTTGATGATAAGAATGGCGCGAGACCGGGCGCGTCCTTGGCAGCGCCGACTGCTTGCTTGACGGACGCATAAGCACGTGCGGCATAGTGCTGCGTGATTTGATCATACGGCGCACCATCAAGAGTCAGCGAAACACGCTCTTCCTTTGCTTTCGCGGCGGCGAGATTAGCCTCAGCCCACGGCAGATAGGTCGTCGCGAGTTCCTCTTTGAATAAGGGCAAGAGCGTCGCTTCGAGTTCAGAAAGGGGTTTGAAAGGGCCGCCAGCCGTTGGCGACTCCATAAATTCGCTCCACGCAACCACAAATGGTGCATGCTCTTGCAGCCAAGCCGACGGGGTTGGGTCTAGCAGCATTTGTGCAACCTGACCGGCAAGTGCGAAATCAGCGGCGGAAGGTCGTCCTCCAAACAGGAACAGAGACTGCTCCAAATGTGCGTTTAGCAGTGAGAAGACGCGCTCAAAACTGGGTTTTAGGACTTTCTCATTCTTCCGCTCAATGCCGACGATTGGAAGACGGTCTCGCATGCGCTTGATGATCTGATCACGAGTCTTCTTTTTTGCGCGCGGAAGATTGCCATTTAGCAAGTGTTCCATGGTCCGCTGCCCAGCCTCTTCACGATCTGGCTTTTGGCCCCAGCGCTGAAAAAACATCAGCTTATTTAGCCACTCGTCAGCATAATCTTCGAGCAGCAGCGCGAGCGCCGCGCAAGCTGGATCCTCCGGTACGGCGCTTGGTGTGGCATGATCGGCTTCCACCGTCGCAAGAATGAAGGTCGAGTCTTGATTGGGCGGTCGTCCCGGTGAAAGCAGCATCGGCACGGTTGGCACGCGCGCCTCCGCTTGAAACGCTGCTTCGGTTTCGGCCGAGCGAACGATCCATTCAAAATCGATCCCTTTATAGCGCAGAAAGGACCGAACCTTTAGCGAATAGGGAGACGTTTCTGCACCAAATAGGCGATAGGTCGACATAGTAGTGTTCGCTCCGTCTTGAAGCGCCAGGGTCTAGGCGAAGGCTGCTTGCGTGCCAAGCCCTACCCTGCTTCAAGAAAAACAATGACGCGGATTCTCTGGTGTATGGAAAGCCGCCGCGTGCTGATATTTGACCGCCTAGATGACATCTCCTAAGGCTGCCTCGGCCAGGGCATTAAGAGAGCAAACGCTGAAGAGATGGGCCAGCCGCAAAACATCCTTGCTTATAGCGACAAGCTTTTCACCCCATCGGAATCCTTCATTCCGCGTGGCTACAGCGCTTTTTCTAAGCTTAAACCGATTTACATCGGCCATGAGCTGAAAGGCGATGCTCCGGACAGCGCTGAATGGATTCAATTGGGTCCATTCCATGGGCCGTTGGGCGAGTTCGGCTTCAAGCAATTAGGGCTGGTTTCCGATCGCTTGCGCGAGCGATTAGCGGCTTTAAATCCAATCGCCATCCATGCCAGCTTTGGCAAGTCGGGGGTGTATGCCTTGCCGCTCGCAAAAGCGCTCAATCTGCCACTCGCCGTGACGTATTATGGCGGAGACGCAACCAAAACCGCGAATACGAAGAATAGCATGGTTCGCGTCTATAATCGTCGTCGCCAGCTGCTTTGGGACACAGCAGACCTGATCCTTCCGTGTAGCGATTTTATCCGACGCGAGCTCCTGGCCAAAGGCGCTCCTAACGAAAAAATGATCGTGCACCACAATACCGCCGATCCCGACGTTTTTCAGCCTGGCCGAAAATCGAATTTATTGGTTTTCGCCGGGCGATGGACCGAAAAGAAAGGCATCGAAACGCTGATCGCCGCGCTTGCGCGCATTCCTGATAAACTCAAAGGCTGGACGGTGCGCTTGATTGGCGACGGCGTTCTTAAAGCGGAACTCACCGAGCGCTTGCTGTCGGCCGGGATCAATGCCGAGCTCCCCGGCTGGGTGTTATCGGACGACATGCCAACGCAGTGGGCCGAAGCACGGATTGCCATTGTTCCCTCGCAACGCGCCGCGTCCGGGGATGCGGAAGGCTTACCTCTGGTCTGCATTGAGGCGATGCTCTCCGGTTGCGCAATTGTGGCCACCCGACATGCGGGCATACCGGAATGCGTCGCCGACAATGAAACGGGCTTCTTGGTGGATGAGAAAGATGATGCCGCTTTGGCCAACCGTTTGGCTCTGCTCTTGGATGATCCCGATCGTGCCGACGTGATGGGCAAAGCAGGTCGCAATTTGGCTCTCAAACGGTTCAACTTGCAAAAGCAAAGTCAGCTTCTGGAGTCACATTTGCTTCGGCTCTCAGGCTGCCGCGTGGAGACGGTTGACCAAACCGATCCCAACGCGTTCGTTCAAGCGAAGAATTAACAGAGCGGGAGCATGAAACGTGCGGTATGATGACGTGGTGCAAGGGCGGAGATCCATTCGAGGATATCTGAAAAAACCGGTCGAGAAATCTCTCATACGGGAGGTGCTTTCCTTAGCCATGCGCGCGCCAACCTCACTGAACACGCAGCCTTGGAATTTCTATGTTGTCACCGGAGAAACGCTCGACAAAATCCGCGCTGGCAATGTGGAGCGTAATCTCGCCGGCGTGCCCGACACACGCGAGTTTCGGGGCGGACCGGGTTATCAAGGCGCCCATCGAGAGCGCCAAATTGAGATTGCCATTCAACTGTTTGGCGCGATGGGAATTGAACGGCACGATAAGGAAAAGCGCCAAGATTGGGTGCTACGCGGTTTTCGACAATTCGATGCACCAGTGTCCATCGTCGTCACATACGACCGGTCCATCCATGGAAGCGACATTGCCCCATTTGATTGCGGCGCGGTCGTCAATGCTTTGGTGAACGCAGCGTGGTCACGTGGCCTTGGCTGTGTGATCAATAGTCAGGGAATCATGCAATCGCCTGTTGTGCGCGAACACGCCAATATTCCTGACGATCAAGTGATTATGATCTGCGTCGCAATGGGATGGCCTGATGATAGCTTCCCCGCCAATGCCGTCGTCTCGAGGCGCAAATCTGTCGACGAGGCAGCCCATTTCGTCGGCTTTGATGAGACCGAATCCCTTCCGACTTAAACTCTTGTAAGCTAAGCATAGCTCCTTATCCACGGACTCTAGAAACAGGGCTAAAGTTTCTTTTGAGGAGACAACGCTATGCCCCATTCACGCATTCACATTCCTGTTCTTATTGCGCTTGGATTTGCCTTGGCCAGCTGCGGAGCAGCCGAAACAGTAACGGATCCCACCGCGCCAGAAGCGACAGCCACAACCGAACCTCTCAGAGGCGCTGAATTGCTCGCCCGTGGCGAAGCGATGGTAGAAACGCTATGCGCTCAATGCCATGCCGTGCGCCGAGACGGCGACAGCCCTCACCGTGAAGCGATCCCGCTGCGCCAGATATCCTGGAATTATCCGGTACAGGACCTTGCCGAGCCGTTTGCAGAAGGCATCATGGTTGGGCATCCGGACATGCCACAATGGCAGTTCGAACCGATGGATATAGAAGCTTTGCTCGCTTACATCGAGAGCATTCAGGAGCCGAGAGGGACATAGCGATCCCCCTCAAAATCTCATAACAAATGGGGGGCTTAAGCCGTGATAAGCGCTCTGTTCCCAGCCAGCGTTCAGCTCTCACCGACACCACATGGATTGGATAGAGATATCGTCGCTCGCGCGGGCGCTGCTGCCCCAGTGTCCTGTCGGTCAAGAATCTCTTCAATCTCGTCCATGATCCGATTCATGCGCGCCTCGACGGCTTGGTAAGGTGCGGGGCTGGCCATATCGAGGCCCGCTTTAAGTTTGAGATCATACGGATGATCGGATCCGCCCGCTTCCAGCATTTCCAAGTACAGCGCTACAGTTTCCGCGTCCCCCGCCCGGATCTTGTCGGCAAAAAAGACAGCAGCAGCGAGTGATGTGGAATATTGATAGACATAGAAGTCGTAGAAAAAGTGCGGAATGTACGCCCATTCCAAATTGTAATTCTCCGGAACGATCGTGACGCCGTCTTCGACACCATAATAGCGATGGAAGATATCTCGATAGATCTCCGTCATCCGAGTGCCCGTTAGGCTTTCGCCATTTTCAACGGCCTCGTGGATCGCGGCTTCGAACTCAGCAAACTGGGTTTGCCGAAAATAGGTCCCGCGCATTTGCTCAAGTGCGTACCCTAAATAGAACAGGCGCTCTTCATCGGTCTCGGCGGCATCCAGCAACCGCTCCTGCGCCAGAACCTCTTTTGTGATCGCGGCGGTTTCGGCAACAAAGATCGAATATCTTGCCGTCTCAAAGGGTTGTTTCTCATTCGCGAGAATTGAGTGCATGGCATGTCCCCATTCATGCACAAATGTAGAGGCGCTGTCGTATGTATCTTGGTGATTCAGCAGCACATAGGGTCCGACGTCATAAGCGCTGCCAGACATATAGGCGCCGCTCCGTTTACCTTGACTTGGATAAGCGTGGCTCCAACCACCTGTCATCGCGAGGCAGAGGTTTTGAACATAATCGGTTCCGAATGGCTCTGATGCGACCGCAGCGATTTGCGCCGATCGATCCAGATCGAAGACTTGATCCGTCTCCACAAGGTTTGGGTAGATGTCGTGAAATGCGAAGTCGTCGATCCCCAGAATACGGGCACGAAGCTCGAAATAGCGATGCAATGTTGGCAACGCTGCGTTGACCTCGCTCAAAAGCGTATCATAGACCTCACGCGGAATGTTGTCGTCAGCGAGCGCCGCCTCAAGCGCAGATCCATAATTGCGCTGCGCGGCGGTAAAGACCTGTTTTTGAACATGACTGTTCAAAGCTTCACCGAGTGAACTCTCGAACTGTTGATAAGTCTCGTAATACGCATCGAACACATCGATCCGGTCTTGGCGGTTCTCAGCAGCCCGTCCTTTCACATAGCCGGCGGCGTCGAGACGCAATTCTTCACCTGTGCTGAGCGTCACCGTCGGCCATGGGATGTCTGAGTTCTTCAGTTGAGTGTAGATACGCTGCGCCCCACCGAGCGCGACGCTCGCCGCTGCCATCAGCCCTTCGCTCTCTGGCGATAGGGTATGCGGCGTCATGCGAAGGGTTTCGCGCAAACCGAATGCGTGCTTGGCGAGTCTCGGTTCTTCTGCGATCCAAAGTTCAATCTGATCCTGTCCCAATGATTGAACCATCGGACTGATCCAGGCCGTTGCCTCACCATAATTCGCAAACATGCTCTGAGCCTGGCCGCGGCGTCCCCGCCGTTCACCATCCCGCAAATCAGTGTCGGCATCCAAGAAAGCGTATGTTGAAACCCGCAACCCTTGCCGTCCGATCGCTGAGGTTTGATCAAAAAGGTCGGCCAGGGACGCGGCGCTCGGTTCAAATGTTTCCGCCATCGCTGCGACAGGTTCCATTTGCTCGATCAGGCTTAAACGCTCAGCGTCCCACGCTTCCACGCTGGGAAACAGCCGAGTGAGGTCCCACTCGACCGGCTCGCGTTCCGCTTCGGAGGCCGCAGATACATCATCGTCCCACATGGGACCCAGATCTGGTTCAGAAACGGCAATTTGGCCGCCCATAAAAATGGCGAGTGCAGCGCACGAAAGTAGCTTGGTTTTCATCTGGGAGGCGCTCCTTGTTTGTCGACGAGAGCATAACACAATCGAATCCTGCTTTCGCAAAGATCTAAATTGCATATCCAGACACATCAGTCGGGTTCAACCGGCGGTCAGTTTGCCGTCGCCAAAACCACAAACAAAGCCAAGAAACGCGAGGTTCAGTGGCTCGACATACCGCTTAATGCAGCGTGGATGACGGGTCTTTCAAAAAGGAGTCCGGACGCATAGGGGCCACTGAAGGCTCGACTCTGGGGCTGTTCACCAATCCCGAGAACACGAAAGCGAGCAGTGTAGAGCCGCTGCCAAGCGCGTAGGCAATTGCAATCGCGACAGCGGAATCTGGGTACGCATACATCACCAATCCAGTGGCGAGCGCACTAAAGCTAAGCGTAAATGCGCCCTGCATCAGCTTGTCGGAATCAACAGTGTCCCGCAGCAGAACGCCTATTGAGGCGGCGAGTGTGACACACATAAGAACACCAATTGTGAACGCTGCAGCGTAGACCATAACTTCCTCAAAGCACTAAAATGAATAGGCGTGTTGCAACTGGGTTCAGCAGGAAATGTGCCAGTTAAGATTAAACACACCGAAACAGCGGTTTGGTGCGTTCCCCGACCCAATAGATAATAGGCTGAATACAGCTCCACTTTCGTGGAAAGCCCGTCTAGAAAGGGTGAAAAGAAAATAGGGGGAAACCATGTCTTACAGATTTGTCGCCGCTTTGGCTCTCGGCTCTATCGGCTGTATCGCGCCCATTTCTGCGGAGGAATCAGCGCCAACGCCGCAGATCACAATGGGCAATGGCGAAAGCAATACGATCCAAATGGAAGGGCTGGCGCGGCAAGACGGCGAAACAGTGTTTTCTCAAGTCCGCATGGATGGCGAAACCATCTCAACCCTTCGCGCTAACACGACTGCAATTATGTTTCCCAAAGTGGTCGTTGCGCAAAACAGCTGGATTGTCCTGCATCCTGTCATCGACGGTCGCCCCGATGGCGACATGGTGTCGGGGTTTACTTATCTCAGTGCGGGCTCAACCGAGAATGTTACGATTCAATTCGATCATCCCGCCGAGACGGGAGACAAGTTTCTGGTCATGCTGCACAAGGATGCGGATGAAGATCGAGTCTTCGATTTTGTGTTTGTCGAGGATGGCATCAATGTCGAGGACACCGCTGTTTTCGAAGGCACTCAAATGATCGCACATGTCTTCGCGGTGCCCTAGGGCGCACTTCCCTGAAGCAACGTGCTTGCGTCGCGAAACGGCACCTAAGCGGGAAGCTTTGCGGCAGCGCGTATGAGGTCGCTTGCTTTCTCAGCAATCGCAATGGTCGGTGCATTGGTGTTGCCGCTTACAAGGCGCGGCATGACCGAGGCGTCAACAACCCGCAAACCCTCGACCCCACGCACGCGCAACTCAGAATCGACCACGCCCATCGTGTCGCCCTCCGGCGCCATTTTGCAGGTGCCAACAGGGTGATAAATCGTGCCACCGGTCTCCCGCGCATAAGCCAGCAATTCCTCATCGGATTGGATCGTGTCGCCAGGCTCCATTTCATGCTCAATATATTTCGCAAGCACTGGCTGCTCGGCAAACTTTCGTGCCCACCGCAAGCCGGCCACAGCGGTTTGCTCATCCAGCGGATCAGAGAGATAATTCGGCATGATTGCGGGATAGACTGCATGATCCGTAGCCTTGATATGCACGCTGCCGCGGCTTTCCGGCCGCAACTGACACGGCGCAATGGTGATACCGGGCTCTTTTTCCAGCTGCATGTCGCCGGTTTCCGCCATCAACGCTTGATCCATAGTCGCCGGCAGAATGTGAAACTGTACGTCAGGCGTTGCGAGCTCCGGCCGAGTCTTCACAAAAGCTGCGATGTGCGCCGCGGATAAAGTCAGCAAGCCCTTGCGCTGCGTCAGAAATTTAAACACCTCTCCGACCAAAGCTAAGCCGCGAGACTGGCTGTTTACCGACGGAGCATCCTTCGTCATTCGATAGCGATTTCCGATCACAAAATGGTCTTGGAGGTTTTCGCCCACACCCGGCAAAGCCGATACGATTTCAATGCCGCGCGCCTTCAAAAGGTCGGGGGCGCCAATACCAGAAAGCTCGAGCAGTTGCGGGCTATTAATCGCGCCCCCCGAAAGGATCACCTCACGCCGGGCTTTAGCGGTTTTGCGAACACCATTTTGCGTATATTCGATACCGGTGGCACGCTTGCCGTCAAAGGTTACTTTTGCGGCCAGCGCCTCTGTTTCGATTTGAAGATTGCGACGTGATTTGGCCGGATTCAGATAGGCAACTGCAGCGCTCCAACGCCTGCCATTCTTAACGGTGAGTTGGTAATAAGCGACGCCCTCTTGATCTTCGCCGTTTAAATCGCGCTGCGGAAGGCCGAGCGCCTTGCCTGCTTCGATCACAGCGTCTGAAACCGGGTGGCTTTCAGTCACATCGGAGACGTTTAGAGGGCCGCCTTTGCCATGCCCTTCGAAATCGTCTCGCTCTTGATTTTGACTTCTCACAAAATAGGGATGCAAGTCGTCATAAGACCAACCTCGCAAACCGAGTTGCGCCCAGCCATCATAATCCTGTCTTTGACCGCGAATGTAGAGCAGACCATTGATCGACGATGACCCTCCGAGGACTTTGCCTCTTGGCCAGGTGTGGACCCGTTCATTTGTGCCTGGATCCGGCTCTGTCTCGTACATCCAGTTGACCTTTGGATCCTTCAGCGTGGTCGCGTACCCAACGGGTATATGAATCATCAATGATGTATCTTTCGGACCGGCCTCCAAAAGCAGCACGTTTGACTTGCCGTCCTCGGTCAGCCGGTTGGCCAGAACACATCCGGCGCTGCCCGCGCCGACAATAATGTAGTCAAACGAATCCATATCCGTGTTCCTCCGAAATCAATGAGTCTGTCGCGCGCAGCTCTTTGAGCGAAACGTAGTCGCAGGCAACAAATATGTCTAAGTCCAAATTCGTCGCGGGCCTGAACAACAGCGCCTTAGGATAAGCTCAGGGCTTTAAATTGCAGCAACATAAGCCGGTTTGGCGATGCCATTGCCACTATAGCCAGTGTGGATTCAGCTTAAACTCAGAGACCTAAAGCTTAAGTCAAGCTAGAGCCGTATATTGTATTACAGAAACGGCTATTCGTAAGCTCGAATCCTGCACTTGCTATCCAGCCAAAAACCTCTTTAAAATTGATTTCGAATTAGAAAGAAACAGGCGGTTCTTATGTTCAATTCGGTGGCTCAATCGTTCGTTGTGATCGTTCTATCACTGCTAAGCCTGTCCCAGCTCGCTTTGGCGCAACCGGCAATCGACGTCTATGGCAGCATTCCTGCTGTGCGGTCGGTTGCTTTGTCTGACAATGGAAACAAAATTGCGACGCTGCGAGAAGATTCGCGTGGCGAATACGTCTTGATCCGTGATTTTGAGACAGCCGAACAGACAGGCTTTCAGATTTCAGGGTTCAAACCGATCTCGGTCGACTTTGTTGGGGATCGATACGTTATTCTACGAGCATCTGCTACGGAGTCCCTTTTCAATATTCAGGGACGTTTTGAATATAGTTTTTCCTTTATCTACGACATCGAGCAAGACTCGATCGAACAACTCCTTGCATCGGTGAACGGCGTTGTACCGGGCACAGATTCCGGGCGCGTAATCGGGATTCTCGAAGAAACCGGCGAACTGCTAATCCCCGCACAAACCTTCCCACAACTGAATTCTTCCATGAATGCCGTTAGCGCAGGCATTGGAGGGGTCGGCTCCACCGTATTTCGAGTTAAACCAGATACCGGGCGGGTTCGGGTATTTGAAGGCGATCGACAAAGCGGACGGCTTGGTTCCGGCGGCGGCCCCAAATACGAGTATGCTGTTGACTGGGTGGTCGCAGACGACGGAACAATCGTTGCGCGCGAAGACTATAACCAGCGCAGCAATGCTTATCGGATTTATACGCGCGCGAGCGGACGATGGCAGCAACTTTATGAGCATGACCCGAATGATGCGAGGTTTGTCGGCGGAATTCCTTTCTCCGTCCAAGGCATGAATCTAGATCAAGATGCCGTCATTTTGAC
>JBCAWZ010000061.1:0-18361 GCA_038534315.1 Pseudomonadota bacterium
ATTTTTCAGGGTGCAGCGAGCTATTTGATTTGGCGACATTGATGCCGAAAGCAGACCTCAGCTCAGCGGCTTGAATTCGCCCCATCTAAGCCGCTCACCTTATGTCTGCCCCTGACCCAAAGCGGACATCACCACGCCACTTAAATCGAACTCTACCCTGCCACTTCCCCGCACCTCGCCACCGGGCGCTAGATGTCCCGATCGCGCCGCTGCGGTGATCGCCATCCTTGATGAGGGCGGAAGCAATCGGATACGGCTCGCCATCCGACAGGCTGCAGCTGGTTCGTTTTTTGCACACACCTCGGTGGGGACGCGCTTCGACCCATATAGGAGCACGTCAATGTCGGTCATCTATCACCCATCTTTTTCCAATTCAGAAACCCGGCCCGTCCAGCCCGCAATCCCGAAAACGCTTTCGGTTGTGATTTGCAGTCGTGGTCACGCTCAGGACTTACGCAAGTGCCTGGCCGCGCTGCATGTCCAAACGCAGAAAGTTGATGAGATTATTGTCATCGATTTCATGTCTCAATCGATGGAAATTGAAGAGATATGCCGGAATGCGAACGTCAAATATGCCCGCGATCGCGTCGCCGGTATCGATCAAGCTCGGAACATGGGCGCCGCCGCTGCGAGAAGTGACGTCGTCGCCTATCTCGATGAGGGTGGATTACCTCGTGCCGACTGGGCGAAACAAATACTGTGTGCGTTTGATCGCCCAGGGATTGCTGCTGTGGCGGGAAATGTCCGGCCGATCGCGCTCGACACGTTTGCCGAGATCTTGTTCAACCGATACTGGGCGCAGGCCAATGAGCCTTTTGAGCGCGACTATTCACAGTCTGATTTTCTCGGATCAGGGCATAATACGTTTCCAGCCTGGGAAGTCGGTAGCGGCGCAAATATGGCGTTTCGCCGAAGCAGCTTCGCCCGATTTGGCCTGTTTGACCCCGCTCTAGCGCTGGACGATGGTCATTTCTCGGGAGAGTCAGAATATCTGTACCGAATACTCGGCCAAGGTGGCGCCTGTCGTTATACGCCAGACGCGGTTATTTGGCGCCGATACCTCGACACCGAAGCCGCGTTAAAGCCTGTACTTCGGTCTCAGATACGCGGCCATGTCGCCTCGCTGCGCATTCAAGCACAGAGGTTTCCCGGACGCGGCAATTGGCGGCGCGTTTTGATCACCCTGCCCGCATGCTTCTTGCGTCGCGGCGTATCCCGTCTGCGCTGGGGTCGTGACCACAAAAACTGGTTTTTGTTGACGGAGCTACATGGCTATTTTGCGGGGCTGTTCTGTTCGATCGGCAGAAAGCGCACACGAATAAATTGATCTCGGCAGACACGGACGACGGTTCACCCCTTTTGTTTTCGCCGTACACGGCTTATGTTCGCAATGTTCCTTGTGAACTATGGTGATAAATGCGCGTGTAATAAGCGGTTCGGACCCGGGGGCGGTACCCGGCGCCTCCACCAAAACCTTCTTCCTTCAGCAGGGGGTATTTGGGGGCGAAATAGGATCGACGGACGTGTAAAGACGAGGCTTTCACCCGCTTGAGCTGCGTTAGAAGCTCAATCAACAATAGTTGCTAATGACAACTTTGCTGAAGGTGACCTGCTCGCAGCCTAGCTGCGCGTAGTTACCGCTTTTAACTCCTTGGGCTTCAGCGCCTAAGGCGGGGCCCGGAGGCGCCTGGCAACAGAAGCCTCCACTTTGTTTCAGTAGAGTCAGGTTTGAGACGTGATGGGATTGTGTTGAACAAGCCACAAACGGATATTCGTTTGTTGAACACGGAAATGAAGGAATTGAACTATTCGACCGATTGATGTGGTTATGTGCTCGCAGCAGACGCACTCGTGCGTCTTGGTTGCCCAAAAAGGGAAACCGGGATGTCGAGGCTCGCTCAGGACATGAAGGCGATTGAAGCGTCAATCGGGGCGGACTAGTTTGGTTTTGGGACTCGGAGACAGGCATGACTGACTATATTGGCTATGAAGCACTCACACAGGCTGCGATGCGCGGTGTTGTGAGAGAAACGCTGCGCCAGGTCAGCGGTGGCAACACGCCGCCGGGCGACCATCACTTCTATATCAGCTTTCGAACGAAAGCGCCTGGCGTGAAGCTCGCAGACAATCTGATTGAGCGGTTCCCGGATGAGATGACCATCGTCATCCAGCACCAATTCTGGGACCTTGAAATCCACGACACGCATTTTGAGATCATCCTAAAATTCAACGGCGTTCCCCAGCATTTATCGGTGCCGTTCGCCGCGCTGACGCGTTTTGTGGATCCCGCCGTGAATTTCGGGATCAGCTTCGAAGGCACCGGTGCGGAGACCTCTATGGGGCTCGTGTCCCCGGCGAAAGACATGCCGGTGGAGCAGGTTCAGGCTCCGGAAGACGCTGATTCGGATAACGCTGACACCGTTGTCAATCTTGACGCCTTTCGCCGCAAATAGGCACACATTCGCTCATGGCTGATACAGACACTGATGAAAAACCCCGTGTCTCCGATGCGGAGATGCTGGCGCGATTTCAGAACTCAAAAAAGCGCCCGCCCTGTTCGGATACGCTCGGCATGCGACTGAGCGAAGTGCATCAGGATGAAATGCGCCTACGCATGGATTTTGACGTGCCCGGCATGTTTGCAAATCCAACCGGCGCGGTTCAGGGCGGCTTTATCTCAGCCATGATGGATGAAGCAATGAGCACCTGCGTGATCATTGCCTCCAATGTGACGATGACGGCACCGACGCTCGAAATGAAGACAAGCTATTTGCGGCGCCTGATGCCAGGTCCGGCCTGGGTCGAAGCACGCGTGCTAAAATGGGGCAGGTCGGCTGCCTTTATGGAAGCCGACTGCTATGATGACCAGGACCGCCTGGTCGCGCGTTGCACGGCGACAGCGATCCCGATGGCGTTTAAGCGGCTAAGTTAAATACACATCTTTTATTTGGTTTTTATTTTACCTCATTTTACTCAATTGTGATATATTGCTTGAATGAGGATCATCATAAATAGATATTTTTTATTTTCTATTCTCTTTGTTTTGTTATGCCTTCCAGGCTGCAAATTGCTAGAACGACTCGCCGGCGGATTGGAGCAGAGTTCAAGCATTGAGCTGGTGCACATTGAAACGTGGCCAATAGGAACAAATGACGCCGATCCAGATACCAATATAACGCTTGCGCCTGACTTTGATGGAGACGGTCTCTATCGTGCCTATTCATTTGGTCGGCTCGGTCGGGCTAGCAACGTCCAATCACAATGGTTCAACGAGTCGACCTATAGTCGGTTTGGCACACGCCATACACTGATGCATGACCGATCGACGCCAACGCTTTTTCCTCTGAAAATTGCCTATGTCACCTCGGAAAATGAGTTGATGGCTACTGCGGGCAACAGCGTAAGCCGGGTTCAAGATACGAATTTTTTCTTAGATGAACTCACGCCCTTTGCGCCAAGCTTTGTTAGATTTCGTGGAATCCGCCACTTGATATGGTGGACGGAAACAGACCAGCTCATGATTGGTGAGATGCCCGAGAGCGATCAGCTCATCAATCGCCGTCTGATCAAAGCTGCGGACGACAATGGCGGCATTACACTGCGCGGGGAGTTCCAGCCCACCGCAATTGAACACAATGGTCGCCTGTATGTGCTGTCGCAGTATGGTCAACTCAACACGCGCACAGACACACTGAGCTTGTCGGTCTCTGATGATGGCGTTTCCTGGCAGCACCAGTCGATCGAGCTCTCGATTTCCACGCCGCCGCGCCCGGTAATCACGGTACTTGATGGTCGGCTCTTCATCTTTTTCCACGGACATCGGCTTGATGCCTATGTCCGGTACATAAGCTCTGCAGATGGAGAATCATGGTCGCCTGAGCGCGATCTGCCGATCCCGGAGAGCTTCGACTCAGAGGGGCACGTCGGGGTGCAAGGCGGTATCGGCGTCGCACCCTATCGCGATGGCCTCGCGGTCAGCTGGATCTCCCTAGAAGGCAATTTGGCTTGGCCAACACGAACGGCCTATTACGAAATTGCGAACTAGGCCTGGCCTTGCGCGGCGAGCACCAGCCGGCCGATCTCAAACAGAACCAGCACAATCCCCGTCATACCGACCGCCCAGACCAGGGTCCGGACATATGGGATGCCGATCACATAGACCGGGGCATAGATCAACCGACCCCAAAAATATAGCATGGCGCCCAGCCCCGTCAGAGCGGTCATCGCGCCGATGGCTTCGGCGGTTAAAACGGCGAAGCCAAACAAAAGCAGGCTCTCGACATGATTGTCCAAGGTCCGCTTCACGCGCGCAGCAAACTGGCCGGCCGGCTCGGTCTCATCGCGATTGCTCAAACCCCAAGCCAGACCGCGCTGCATGACATTGCTGACCGCTTGAAGCGTGACCAGCACCAACAGAATAAGGATCGATCCATATAGCGCGAATAGCTCCACTGATACGTAGATAGGTCCTGACATCTTTGTCTCCTCCTGACCCGTTTCGACTGAGGAGGACTAGATCATCTCGGCGACCCGCATGTAAATCCCCTCGCGATCACCAACGCGGCGCTCGACGAGGAGGCGCGCGACTTGATGGTCATCGACAAAGGCGTTTCCGGTGACGCTATCGAGCAGCGCTTTGGCGAGATTATCGAGATCCATCCACGGCGCGTCGCCGGTATATTCCATAATGATGTGAACATTGTAGTCGCCATGACCAGGACGCAGGCGAGGAAAGTCCTTGCGAAAGAATTCTCGAAGCAATTGCTTGTAATAACGTGTCTGGGTGGTCAGTCCGATGCACCGAATTTCCAGTGCGCCATCACCCGCAATGCGGCCCCGCACCTTGCCGGATTTGACCCAGTCTTCGTCCAAGCTCAGCCAGTCCAACCCGACAATTCGCGCCGAACGACATCTTCGATCACGTCAATGGCGCCTTCGCTATCATTGAGGCATGGCGCAACGGAGAAGGCTTCGCCGCCGGCCTCCATAAACTCCTCGCAGCCTTCCATGGCGATCTCTTCCAGCGTCTCAAGGCAGTCAGAGATAAAGGCCGGTGTCACCACCAAGACTTTCTTGGCGCCCTCTTCCGGCAGCGCTTCAAGCGTCTCATCAGTGTAAGGCGTCAACCATTCGGTTGGACCAAACCGGCTCTGGAACGTCGTCATCGCATAGTCCGGGGACCAATTCAGCGCATCCGCAACGAGACGCGTCGTCTTGTGGCAGTGGCAATGATAGGGATCACCCTTCAGGAAATAGGCGCGCGGAATGCCGTGATACGACATCACGACCTTATCCGGTGTGTAATCGAGGCCATCGATATGCTCCTGAATGCTCTTCGCAAGCGAGGCAATATAGACGGGCTGATCATGAAACGCGGGTGCCGTGCGCAGCGCAGGCTGCCAACGCATTTCCTTGAGCGCATTGAACGTCCGATCATACACGCTGGCGCTCGTCGTCGCTGAATATTGTGGATACAGCGCGACGACGCAGATCCGGTCGCAGCCTTGAGCCTTCAACGCCCCAAGCTTGGACGCGATCGATGGATTGCCGTAATTCATGGCGAATTCAACGATCAGATCATCTGAGCCGATGCGGTCGTTCAGCTTCTCGGCTTGGGCTTTGGTATAGACCAAAAGCGGTGAACCTTGATCGGTCCAGATCTTCTTATACGCCGCGCCAGACTTGCTCGGACGGAAGGTCAAAATCGGCCCCTGCAGGATCAGCTGCCACAATGGCTTTGGCACTTCGATGACGCGCTGATCGGACAGGAACTCTGACAAATAGCGGCGCATCGACCAATAGTCCGTGCCGTCTGGTGTGCCGAGATTGACCAGCAAGACGCCGACTTTGCCCTGGCGCACTTCGGGGTGTCCCTCTGGCAAAGGGCCAACGTCTCCGGGAGCTGCCGGTGTTTCGAACATGCCTGCACTGTCTGCCATCAAAATCCCTCTGACCACCCACCGTATCTTATGCGGGCTCACAAAGTGCAAGCGCGCCACTGTCGCGGGCATAATTTATATACGTGCCAAACCTTCAGCTAGATGATCATAAACGACACGAATGCGTCGACTGGTCTGTAATTCGCGATGACTGACCAGCCAGACCGGGAACTCCGCATCGAACTGATCGGGAAACAAACAGACCAAATCATCGTGGAGCTCGGCGCTCATCGACGGCAAAAAGCCGATCCCGATGCCCTGCCGGATCATTGCCAGCATCGCATTGCCGCTCGAACTGTTGACCCGAAACTGTTCGAGAGACAGGTTGAGCGGCCCTTGATTCAGATTGTCGAGCAGCGGGCCCATATTCTCAATGCCAACAAAGTCATAAGCCCGCAGCGCGTCCAAGTCTTTCGGCATGCCATGCCGCGCCAAGAAGCTGCGCGAGGCATACATCCGCCCGCGGCCATTATTGATCCTTTTCGCGACCAGATCGGGCTGGTCGGGCACGGCATGACGGATCGCAATATCGGCTTCGCGCTGCATCAAATCGCGGATCTCGTCCGAGGCCACGACATCAATCACCAGGCCGGGGGCAATCTCTCGCAGCGACTGGATCATCGCCGGCAGATGATACGTCGCCAGCAATTCCGTCGCTGTGATCCGGATATGCCCCTCAACCGCTTGCGACTGGCCGGACGCCACCAAGGACACTTTGCCCGCCGCATCCGCCATTGCGCGAACATGTCCGAGCAATTCCGTACCGGCATGGGTCAGTTGAATGGTGCGATGGCCACGCTCAAACAAGGTGACCCCCAGCGTGTCTTCCAGCGCTGTGACCTGGCGCGACAAGGTTGGCTGTGTCTGCTTCAGCGCCCGTGCAGCCGCCGACAAAGACCCCTCTTCCGCCGTCGCCAAAAAAGCGCGCACTTGGTTCCAGTCAAAGGCGATCGTGTCCCAGTTCATTGATTTGTGTATACCAATCCCAAGTTTTTTCGCGTTTATATCCGATTTGCGAATGTCTAACTATAGGGAAACAAAACATCAATTCGTGAGATGACTATGACGGCAACAACCATGACCAGCACCCGCTTCTGGGACAAAACAGCGGACAAATACAGCAAGCAACCGATCGGTGATGAAAAGAGTTATGCCCGCAAATTGACCGAGACACAGCGTTTGATGCGCCCGGATATGACCGTGCTGGAGTTTGGCTGCGGCACCGGATCCACAGCGATCGCTCATGCCGGCCATGTTGCCCACATCGATGCGACGGATTTCTCGCCAGAAATGATCGCCATCGCCAATCAACGCGCCAAAGAGACAAGCACCCAGAATGTCAATTTCCAGGTTTCCGGCGTCGAAGAGTTTGAGGCCGCGCCAGAAAGCTACGACATGGTGCTGATGCTCAACCTCTTGCATTTGGTACCAGATCGCGACGCGGCCCTGCAAAAAGCCTATCGCCTGTTGAAACCCGGCGGCCATTTGGTCACCAGCACGGTCTGCCTCAGCGATGGCCTATCCCTGTTTCGCATCCTGATCCCGATCATGCGGCTGATCGGCAAAGCGCCCTTTGTCAGCTTCGTGAAGGCACAGGAGATGCTGGATCTGTTTGACGCGACCGGGTTTGAAGCGGAAAATCATTGGACGCATGGTCGCGGCATGGTCCTATTCCATATTGCACGGAAACCAGAGTAGAAGAGAGCCGATCAGCATTGGGCCGGTCGAGCGGGGTTGCGTTGTGAGTTCAGACAGTCATTCACCCCAGGACCGGGCCGATATGGACCGCGGCTCCGGCTTTGCCGCTGAGCTGGACCGGGACCGTCAGCACCGTGACAAAGCCCGCACGGCGAAACCGCTTCGCCGCTTGGTGCCTTATGTCATGGCCTATCCAGGCTTGCTGACCGGTTTTTCTGTCTTCCTCATTCTCGCCTCCACCTTCACCCTGATCCTGCCGGCGGCGTTTCGCCTGGTCGTTGATTGCGGTTTCGGCGGCGCGCCCGACTCGGCCGTTTGCACCACAGTCGATCTCGGATCAGGACTGTCGTCCTATTTTATTCTTGGGATCATCGCCGCCTTTTTTCTCGGCATCGCCAGTGCGCTGCGCTTCTATTTCATCAGCCGGCTCGGCGAACGTGTGGTCGCGGATCTGCGCCGTGCGGTGTATGATCATGTGCTCAGTCTGAGCCCGAGCTTCTATGCCAAGACCCGCACCGGAGAGGTGCTCTCTCGGCTCACAACAGACACGACGCTGATCCAGACCGTTGTCGGATCCTCCATCTCGATTGCCCTGCGCACCCTCGCCACCACGGTTGGCGCCCTCATTTTGATGATTGTGGTGAGCTGGCAACTGGCCTTGCTCGTCTTGGCCCTTGGGCCAGTGATCATTGGTCCCATCGCCCTGTTTGGGCGCCGCGTGCAGCGTCTTTCACGCTCCACCCAGGATGAACTCGCCGGCGCGTCGGCACGGGGCAGTGAGAGCCTGCAAGCGATCGAAACGGTCCAGGCCTTCACGCGAGAGCCCGAGGAACGCGAAAGCTTCGCTGCCGCCGTTGAGTCGACCTATACCATGTCGATGCGCCGCATCCATGTTCGCGCCATGATGACCGCTTTGATCTTCACCGTGATCCTGTCTGGCCTGATCGGCGTGTTATGGTTTGGCGCGATACAGGTTCAGTCTGGCGCCATCACACCCGGCGCCATGACGCAATTTGTGATGTACGCCTTCGTCGCCGTCAGCGGCGTCGGCATGTTGACCGAAACCTATGCCGAAGTGATGCGCGCGGCTGGCGCAACCGAACGGCTGATGGAATTGCTGGTCGCCGAACCCGACATTGCCGATCCCGAAACCCCCGCTTTGATGACACGGCCCGTGAAAGGAAAAATCGCGTTCGACGCGGTGACCTTCGCCTATCCAACGCGGCCAGAGCACAAAGCCCTGGACCAAGTCGCCTTCACCATCGACCCCGGCGAGACGGTGGCGTTGGTCGGCCCGTCTGGCGCCGGCAAGAGCACCGTCTTCCAATTGCTGATGCGGCTTTATGATCCCCAATCCGGCACGATCGCCCTGGACGGTGAGGATTTGCGCAATCTCAGGCTACAGGATTTGCGCGGCAGCCTGGCTGTGGTGCAGCAAAATGCGCCGCTCTTTTCCGGGACGTTGACCGAGAATATCCGCTTTGGTCGGCCAGATGCGACAGAGGCCGACATTCGCGCCGCCGCCGAAGCCGCCTATGCGGCCGAGTTTATTACCGCCCTGCCCGACGGCTATGACACAGTGCTCGGCGAACGGGGTGCATCACTCTCAGGCGGCCAGCGGCAACGCATTGCGATTGCCCGCGCGATCTTGCGGGATGCGCCAATCCTGCTGCTCGACGAGGCGACCAGCGCGCTCGACTCTGAAAGCGAACAGGCCATTCAAGCGGCGTTTGAGCATTTGTCGAAAACCCGCACCAGCCTGATCATCGCGCACCGCCTGGCGACCGTGCGCAATGCCGATCGCATTCTGGTCATGGAAGAGGGCAAGCTTGTCGATCAGGGCACGCATGACACGCTGCTCGAGCATGGCGGCCTCTATGCCCGCTATATTGACCTGCAATTTGGCACTACAGCGCCCAGCGACACACCCGCTTTGAAGCTGGTGCCAAAGACTTAGGGTTCTTGCACCGCTTCAACCGTCCCTGAGTTTCCCAATCCCATACCCGGCAGCCCAGGACCCGGTCCCCCTTTGACTCGGGATGGATCCCGGTTAGAGACCGGGATTGACCATGTCTGATCACACACTTTTCCCCACCACTATCCAACAGATGGCCCTGCCCGATCTCGGCGCCTTAGAGGCGTTGGAAGCGGCGTGCTGGATGATTGAAGAGGGCGATCTTGCGGGCCAGGCCTGGTGCGAAGACCAGGGCTATCCCGGCTACACCTCTTATGCCTCGCTGAATGATTTGCCGGACCGGGCGCCGCCCTTTGCCGAGCTCTTGGCCGTGTTGGATAAGCAGGCGGATAGATTTGCCCGCGCGGTGCCGTGGGAATTGGGGGAGGCGACGCTCGTCTGTGACAGTTTCTGGGTCAATATACTCGCCTCTGGGGCGAATCATTCCGGTCATATTCACCCAAATAGCGTCATTTCGGGGACCTGCTATGTCGCCCTGCCCGAGGGCGCGGGCGGCATCCGGTTTGAAGACCCACGCCTGGCGATGATGATGGCCGCGCCGATGATCACGCCCGACGCCCCGGCGCCGCGTCAGCGCTCGTTTACGATCGATCCCAAACCGGGCGATGTCCTGATGTGGGAAAGCTGGCTTCGGCATGAGGTGCTGATCAATCAAAGTGACGCCCCGCGCCTCTCCATTAGCTTCAATTATAGCCTGGCTTAGACTTAGGTCGGATGGCCCGCCATTTGCAACTTGACCCCGCGCCGCGTCTCGTTCATCCGACGCGTAAATTGGGCAGTAGAGGAAGACAGTCATATGGACGTCAGCAAGATCACAACCGGTCAAAATCCACCCGATGATCTCAACGTGATTGTGGAAGTGCCACTGGGTGGCGACCCGATCAAATATGAGATCGACAAGCCATCTGGGGCGATGTTCGTTGACCGCTATCTCTACACGGAGATGCGTTATCCCTGTAATTACGGCTTTGTGCCGCACACGCTGAGCCTCGATGGCGACCCGATTGATGTCATGGTGGTCGGCAATCGGCCGCTGGTGCCCGGCTGTGTTGTGCGGGTGCGTCCGGTTGGTGTGTTGATGATGACCGATGATAGCGGCCAGGATGAGAAGATCCTCGCTGTGCCGCATCCCAAGCTCACTGGCTATTATGACAAGATCGCGACGTATCATGATCTGCCGCAAACTTTGATCGACAAGATTGGTCACTTTTTTGAGCATTACAAAGATCTCGAAACCGGTAAGTGGACCCGCATCGATGGCTGGTATGGGGTCGAAAAAGCGAGAGAGCTGATCGGCGCGGCTGTGGAGCGCGAAAAGGGCTAAACAACAACAAGACCAGTTGACGGACGGCGCAGAAAACGATCAAACGGAGCGTACGCTGTACGGCGCAGCAGAACGGCGCCGCGAAAAGGCTGGGTATGAACCAAACGTCGACAAATCGCCGACAAGGTCCTCGCAGAAGTGCGGATTCTCGCGCAGCCATCCTTGATGCAACGCGCCACGAACTGGTCGAGAATGGGTGGCGGAAATTTAGCGTCGACCAGGTGTCTCGGCGGGCCAAAGCCTCGAAGCAGACGATTTACCGCTGGTGGCCGGCGATTGGAAATATGTGCATAGAAGCGGGATTGACGCTGGTGCCGGAGCGGTCTTTGCGGGGGCGGGATCCGAGTGAGCGGATTGCCGATTTGATCCGGCCGCTCGAACAGTCGGTGCAGAGCAGCTTTGGCCATTCAGTGATGCGCGGGGCGCTGCTGGCGGCGAGCGATGATCGCGATGCGGGCGAGACGTGGCGGACCTGGCTGCGCGACAATGTCCGGGCGCCGTTGCGGCTTATCCTTGCGGAAATCGCCTCAAAAGGGGTCATTCGCCGCGATTTTGACCTCGATGACGCCCTCGATATTTTGACCGGTGCATTTTGGAGCCGCGTTGTTGTGCTGCGATCCCCATTGCCGGAAGGCTTTAGTCAAACGCAAGCCGACCGTCTCTTATCCCATCTGCAGCTGGACTGAACTCAAATGGCCCCTTGTATTTCTCCCGTGATCCTGTGCGGCGGCTCTGGTACGCGCCTCTGGCCCTTGTCCACGCCTGATAAGCCAAAACAATTTCAATCTCTCATTGGGCAAACCAGTATGATCGGTTTGACCGCTGCCCGGCTGCACGAATCCACCGAAAAAGTTCGTTTCGACACGCCATTGATTGTTGGATCGGCCCGACACGAGACGATGCTATCATCGGTTTTGCCGGAAGCAGACTTGTTGCTGGAGCCAATGGGCCGCAACTCAGCACCAGCGATCGCTGCGGCCTGCTTAATGCGGGAACCCGATGCGTTGATGCTCGTGCTGCCTGCTGATCACCATATTGCAAATCCGGCGGCCTTTGTGGAAGCAATCATCACGGGCGTTCACGCCGCGAGCATTGGCGATATTGTGACATTCGGAATCGTCCCGACCCATGCGGCGACCGGGTACGGCTACATTCGAGCAAGCACCGCAACCGATGGTCTCCAAAGCGTTGATGCCTTTGTTGAAAAGCCTGCGAAACATCTTGCGGAGTCGTATCTTGCAAACGGGTCTTACTATTGGAATGCTGGCATTTTCTTGTTTAGAGTCCAGACGATGCTGGATGCGTTCAAGAAGCACGCTCCCGACATTTTGGAGCGTGTCGCCCCGTGCATGCCGGCACCAGATGCTAAGATTCCTATTCTGGAAAAGGACGCGTTCTCGACAGTTCCAGATATCTCAATCGACTATGCGATTATGGAAAAAGCCGAGCGGATCAGCCTTGTTCCGGCGGATATGGGTTGGAGCGATGTCGGGGGATACAGCGCGCTGCGTGAGCTGGGTACGGATCTGCAAGATGGATCCGTTCGAGTTGGTCCCATAGTCGCTGAAAACTCTTCAGGCTCTTACTTGCGATCGGACGGCCCAAAGCTTGCGGTGTCCGGCCTGCCAAACATGGTTGTCGTGGCAACACCCGAAACGGTGATGATTGCCCCAATTGGAGACGATACGGCAGTCAAACACTTGGGCGCGCAAACACAACTCCAACCTCTCGCTCTTTCGGTTTCGAAAGAAACCCGGACGCTCGCAAAAGACCTGCTGTGGGCAAGTTTTGATCATTGGATCGACCGGGCTTGGGACGCAGAGCGAGGCGGATTTGTCGAAAGTCTCGATCTTCAAGGCGCCCCACAAGCTGAGCTGCAGAGGCGCGTTCGTGTACAAGCTCGCCAGGTGTTCAGTTTTGCCGAAGCCGCGCGACTAAACTGGAGCAAAGACGGACGCGCAGAATCGTTGATTGAACAGGGAATAGATTTCCTAGATTCACAGTGTCGACACATAGACGGCGGCTGGGTTCACATATTAGATGCTCAGAGTAATGTTGTTGATTCCAGTCGGGGCCTTTACGACCACGCCTTTATTATGATGGCAGGTGCCGCCGCTTGGAGGTCAACGGGCTCAAAACGCGGGCGGCAGATGTCGGAAGAGGCATATGCTTTTGTCGATTCAGAGCTCAAGGACCAAGCGCTTGACGGATACTCCGACGGTTTGGATATGGTCGCTGCCAGACGCGCCAATCCGCACATGCATTTGTTGGAAGCGTTTCTAGAGTGGCACGGAGTCACAGGCGAAACCATTTGGCTCGATCGCGCCACACAGGTGGTCGAAATTTTCGAGGACCATTTGTTTGTGAACCGAGACGACTTTTTGCGTGAGCATTTCACCGAAGACTGGACTCCGGCGCCCAACGGCCGCGGTGATATCTTCGAACCTGGACACCATTATGAATGGGCCAGTCTGCTCGCAGACCATCATCAGCGCACCGGCCATGATACCGCCAGCTGGCGAAAACGGCTTATTCGAAAAGCCGATCAGCATGGCTGTGATTTGGCCAGTGGGTTGGCTTACAATGAAGTGAATAAAGATGGAACGGTTACGAATGCCAGCCGTCGCTTGTGGCCTCAATTGGAAGGGTTTCGTGCCAGACTTTGGCATCCCGAAACGGCACCTCCAGGAGCAGCAGACGTGATGCTGCGCCGAATTGCTGAAACCTATTTTTCGAACATGCCGCCGGGCATCTGGATGGACGAAATCGATGCTCACGGGGAAGCGTCGGCTAAAGCTGTCCCTGCAAGCATGATTTATCATATGGTCACGGCGTTTCGTGACATCCTTCCGGCAGACGATGGGGGCGTGGTGTGAAAACGCTGATCGTGATTCCAGCACGGTATGCGTCGACTCGATTTCCTCAAAAACCATTGCATCGTATTGCTGGCAAAAGCCTGTTATCACGGGTCGCGGCGATCGCCGAGGCTGCCTGTCGGGATACTGAAGATCGTCAATTCGTTGTGGCGACAGACCATGAGTCGATTGCCGACCATGCAACCGATTTGAGCATTCCAGTGGCGATGACCGACCCTGAAGCGCCCTCGGGCACCGACCGCGCGCTCTTGGCCATGCAAGCTTACGCTCCAGAAACGGACTTCGTCGTAAATTTGCAAGGCGACGCACCGTTTACTCCACCCGCCTATATTGATGCGGTTATCGCAGCTGGTGAAAAGGCCGAACAAGATGTCGTAACACCGGTGGTGCAATTAGACTGGGATGCCCTGGATACGGCGCGTAAGCAAAAAGAGGTGACACCTTTCTCTGGCACTAGCTGCGTCCGTCGAGCGGACGGTGAAGCGATGTGGTTTTCGAAGACGCTCCTTCCCGCGATCCGCAATGAGGCAGCGCTTCGTGCCAGGTCATACTTATCGCCGGTGTTCCGGCACATAGGTTTGTACGGCTACAAGGTTGAAGCTCTTCGACGATTTGTCGCCCTGCAAGAAGGGCATTACGAACAGCTAGAAGGGCTGGAGCAACTCCGCTTTTTGGAGAACCGCATGCGGATATTGGCGATCGATGTCCCGGCCTCCGAAACAGCAATGTGGGGCATAGACACGCCTGAGGATGCTGCACACGCAGAAGCACTCATCGCGAAACATGGCGAACCGATAGCATGAATGAATTTGTCATTGTGCGACATGGCAACACATTCGATTCGGGCGATACGCTGCTTCGCGTCGGCGCGAGAACAGATCTTCCGCTCTCGAAAAGCGGTCAAGCGCAAGCCATGGCGCTCGGGGATCACTTTGTGGATAAGTTCCCGGACGGGTTTAGCCAGGCCACGTCTAGCCCTTTGCTGAGAACACGACAAACGGCAGAAGCCATTCTTAGTGTTTATGACTCCCCTCCTTTGCTCCGAACCGAAGCCTTCCTAACTGAAGTCGATTACGGCCCAGATGAAGGTCAAGCTGAAGAAAAAGTTGTTGCGCGACTTGGGCCTGACGCCCTCGCACTCTGGGAAAGTTCCGCTGTGCCTCCAGCGGATTGGCTGGTCGACACCGCTCAGCTGCGAAAAGATTGGAGAACCTTTTTCGCAACAACAAACGACAATGGCGAGCCCAGCCGCACTCTGGTCGTCACGTCAAACGGGATTGCAAGATTTGCACTCGACGTCATTCAGACCGGACGAAATAAAGTCGGCAGTTTGAAGCTGAAAACAGGTGCCTACGGACTCATTCGCGTGGATGGTGCAGATATAAACCTCGAGGCTTGGAACATTCGCCCTTAAACGGAGCTAGCGCCTCAGACGACGCCTGCTTTGAGCACATCGTGCATATGCAACACCCCATCGCAATGGCCGGTATCATTCACAACAAAGAGCTGCGTGATATTCCGTTCGCTCATCAACGAAATTGCGCTGTGAGCCAGGACAGACGACGTCACTGTGATTGGGTCGCGTGTCATCGCTTCATCAATGATGTCAAATCGCTTTCCCTCACGCACCAAGCGGCGAATGTCACCATCTGTTAGGATACCGATCAGTTTGTCATTCGCATCCAGCACGCCAACACACCCCAGGCGCATATCACTGAGAACATCAATCGCAACATCAAAGGCTGTGCCTTGTCGGACAAGCGGAACAGCATCGTTTGTACGCATAATATCGCCGACCTTTTTGAGCATCGCGCCAAGCTTTCCACCCGGATGGAATGTGCTGAAATCGGCTTCTTTGAATCCGCGCCGTTCCAGTAGAGCCACGGCCAAAGCGTCACCGAGCGCCATCATTAAAGTGGTCGAGGTCGTGGGCGCGCGAGTCACCGGGCACGCCTCGGCGATGTCCGGGACAAGCAGGAGATTGTCCGCCGCTTGTCCGAGCGCGGAACTGGCTTTAGCTGTCATTCCGATGAGCGGAATCGAAAAACGCTTCGCATAATGCAGCACATCAGACAGTTCCGGCGTTTCGCCAGATCGAGACAACGCTAGGACGACATCGTCTTTGGTGATCATGCCAAGATCGCCGTGCGAGGCTTCGGTCGGATGCACAAATTGAGACGGTGATCCTGTCGATGCCAGTGTTGCAGCGATCTTGCGAGCAACATGTCCCGACTTGCCGACGCCGACACAAACAATTCGACCCGACGCACGAAAACAGGTGTCCACAGCTGATACGAGATTTGAATCGAGCGCGGCTGCGAGAATGCCCAGCGCCTCTGCTTCAGCGGTCAATACGCGCCGCGCAACAGCGATATCATCCGTCATATTGGCCCGTCCCCAGCTTGCACAATTTCGTGAAGCGCCCTGAGTCTCGTCAGGAGCGGTCTCGCGCTTGTTAGAGGCAAACAACTTGGACCGTCACACTTGGCCTTATCTGGATCCGTGTGAAACTCGAGAAAAACGCCGTCGGCGCCGGATGCAATCGCCGCCTGGGCGATGATTGCAACTCCGTCCCGCCGTCCGCCGGTTGACGCACCGCTTGTCCGAGGGTCCGCGCCTGGAAGCTGCACTGCATGGGTCGCGTCGATCGTTACCGGACAGCCGATCGCTCGCATGTGTTGAATACCGAGCATGTCGACGACAAGATTGTTGTATCCAAAGCTTGTTCCGCGCTCGCACAAGATGACCGGGATCGTATCGCTGATCTCACCAATCTTGCTGACAATGTTCTTTGTATCCCAGGCGGCCAGAAATTGCGCCTTTTTGACCTGAATGACGCGCTGCTGCGCGTGCGCGGCCTGAGCAATCGCAACGACAAGATCGGTTTGACGACAGAGGAAGGCTGGGATCTGAAGAATATCCGCAATTTCAGCGACGGGTTCGGCTTGTGCCGGCTCATGCAAATCCGTGCATATCGGAACCGAGAGGTCTGATTTGAGCTTCGCCAGCATCGGTAACCCATCTGCCATTCCCGGGCCTCGATAAGACCGAATGGATGACCTGTTCGCTTTGTCGAAGCTGGCTTTGAACACGTAAGGAAGACCGAGATCCTCGCAAATTGTCTTTAATTCCTCGCCAATCTCCATCGCCAAGCCGGCATCTTCGAGAACATTCATGCCCGCAATGACCGCAAGAGGCGCGCTTCCACCGATGCTCCAGCTCGAACTTGGAAGGGTAATTTGCGGCATCTTCGTCTCCGTTTGGCGAATCTGACGAGCAGAGAATTTCTAACCGGCTCCACTAAACCAGACCATGCCACATAGCTAGGGGGCCACTCAGCCGACGGCTCGGCACGTCTTTCGCATTGCCAAAGGCGACCGCGCTTCCTATCGAGCGGCGTGAGCAATTAGCAGCGGAGATGAATAATGGCGGTAACCTCAGACCAACTCGCACGAATCGCATTGGATGCGGGCGCCGTGATTATGCGAATCTATGAGACGGATTTCGATGTAACTGAGAAAACAGACAACTCGCCGGTGACAGAAGCGGATGAAAAAGCCGAAGCCGTGATTCTGAACGCGCTGCAGAAAATTGATCCGGACTTACCTCTGATTGCAGAGGAATCTGTTGCTGCCGGACATATTCCCGAACACGGAAACCGATTTGCTTTGATCGACCCGCTCGATGGCACGAGGGAGTTCGTCAACAAACGCGGAGAGTTTACCGTCAATATCGCCATCATTGAAAATGGCGTACCGGTCCAAGGTGTCGTCTATGCACCGGCCCTGGATCGACTATTCATGGCAGACGATCGGTTCAGCGCGTGGCAGGCCAAGGTTTCGCCTGGCGGCGCGGTACCAGCAAAGGCCGATCGAATCCCAATGAAGATCAGAAAAGCGCCTGATCAGGGCTTAACCGCAATCGCTTCTAAGTCTCATCGCAGCGAAGAGACCAATTCCTTTTTAAATATGTTCAATGTTGCTAACATTATTTCGGCCGGCTCTTCCCTCAAATTCTGTCTTGTCGCCGCCGGCGAAGCGGACCTTTATCCTCGTCATGGACGCACGATGGAATGGGATACCGCGGCCGGCCAAGCTGTAGCAGAAGCTGCAGGTGCAAGGGTAACGACAAGTGACTTGGAACCGCTCAGATACGGCAAAACGGAGCGAGGATATGACAATCCACATTTCGTGGTTTGGGGCGATCTAGAGCCTCAAAAATAGTTCCGAGAATGGAAAAAATTTCACTATCAAATTTACGAAACTGAACGAATTTCCCCGGATAAGGACAGCCAATCTCGGATGTCAGACAAGGGGACAGTGTCATGGCGACGAAAGAACTTCGTTTGCGAACCATTGGAATGGTTTGCGCCTTCGCGATACTCACGGCGTGTAGCGCCAGTGACGATGGATCCGGCGCCAGTGCCAGTAGTCCAACCGCCGTGAAAGCTGAGCCCGATGCAGTTCGGTTCCTTTCCTATGCGACCTTTGGCGGCTCACAGAGCGAGGTCAACAGCGTTGTTGAGCGCGACGCAGCCGATTGGTTGGCG
>JBCAWZ010000062.1:0-17948 GCA_038534315.1 Pseudomonadota bacterium
ATTGACCCAACCACGCGATCAGCAATGGACTCTGGCAGGGCGCTCCTGCCGAAGAGGTTGTTCTCGCACAATGACCAACAATCAACTTGGATGGCCTTGAGCACTGAAGGCGCTCGCTACGGTTGGGGAGGTCGATTTGTTGATATACTCGCCGCCCAGCAATCGGGCCAAAACTCTTCGTTCTCGTCGATCTCAACCGGATCGAATGATGTCTTCCTATCTGGTCAGGATACGACACCTTTCCGCGTAAGCGGTAATGGTGCGAACTTCCCGGCGATCTTGGATCGGGAGTACTATCTCGGCGGAACAGACCAAGACGACGCTACCCGGGCCGCGATCCGGAGCTTTTATGCCGGCAGCGATTACAATGATAGCAATGTCTATGCGCAGGATCTTCGCGGCGCGATGAGCCGATCGATACTCAATTCCGAACAAATGATCGAAGCCCGCGAAAACGCCATCCCATTCAACACCCAATTCCCTGGCAACAGTGTGGGTCAGCAGCTAAAATCAGTTGCTGAAACGATCCGAGTTCAGCAATTCCTGAACGTGTCACGCCAGGTCTTTTTCGTATCGACAGGTGGGTATGACACTCACAACAATCAGGCTAATCAAATCGGCAACCTGCACAACACGCTGGCCACCGGCATGGCGGCGTTCAAAGAAGCCATGGCGGAAATTGGACGCTGGAATGAAGTGGCTGTGTTCACAGCTTCAGACTTCGGACGGACCCAAATCGACAATGGGGATGGCACCGACCATGGTTGGGGTGGACACCAATTCGTTGCCGGCGGTGCCGTTCGTGGTGGCCAGCTTTATGGACGCTTCCCTGTCACAGATCCGGATTCATCTGACTATACAGCAAGCCGCGGGCGAGTCATTCCGCAAGTATCGGTTGAGCAATATGCGTCGACACTTGGGCAGTGGTTCGGATTGAATAGCGGCGAGGTCAATTCGGTGCTCCCGAACCTCAACAATTTCAACACCAGCGATATCGGCTTCATGTCCAACGGCATCGTCTAATCAGCGATTTGTGGATCGGCTCCGGCCGATCCATCGCCCTGCATGTGCACCACGCGTTGCGGGAACGGAATCTCAATTCCGGCCGCCTTCAACGCTTCGAAGATGCGGTGGCGTAGCTCGTTCTTCGTCGACAAAGACCCGTTGGCATCTCTGATGAAAGCACGCACGTCGAACATCAGTGCGCTATCGCCAAAATCTGTAAAATAGATCAACGGCGCGGGGTCTTTTAGACAGGCCTCATATCCGTCGACAACGTTTGCGAGGATATGCTGCACATTGCGGGGATCTGCATCATAGGTAACGCCAATCATCACGCGTATGCGCGCGAGATTGTCTCTGTGCGTCCAGTTTTGAACGGCGGAGGAGATCAGTTCCGAGTTTGGCACAATGATGGAGCACCGATCAAAGGTCTCAATTTCTGTTGATCGCACATTGATCCGACGCACCACACCCTCACCCGAATTGGTCACCACCCAGTCGCCAATCTTGATTGGACGCTCGATCAGCAAAATCAGGCCCGACACAAAATTATTCACAATCGACTGGAGGCCAAAGCCGATCCCGACTGATAGGGCGCCCGCGATAATCGCTAAGCTAGAGAGATCGATACCGAGTGTTGATACGCCGGCAATGACCGCAATAACGAGACCAAAGTAACCAATTAGCGTCTTTAGGCTGTACCTTAAACCGGGATTCACGCGCGCCATCGGCAAGACGCGACGGTCCAAAACACGCTGGGTAATGCGCGTCGCCAGCAGGACGAAAAGCGCCACGACAAGGGCAGACAGTAGATTGGCCGGCGAGATTGTGAGGTTGCCGACACTGAAACCCGCCAACATGGCCAATGTGAGCGTTTGGATCTCCGACCAGTTCATACCACCAATCGCGAGAAGCACTGGCAGCACCGCAATGAACAACAGTCCGTCGACAGAAATCTCGGTCCAAAAGCCAACCACATCATCGTCGCTTTCGTCGACGCGGCCCCGTCGGCCAACAACAAGTCTCTCAACCGCCAAAAGGGTCCATCCTTTGAGCGCGGCGCGTACCAGTCCGAGGTACGCGAATAGGACGACAATCTGGGCGACCTTTTCCATCGCGTATCGCGCAAGGGGCGCGTATCCAACCGCCGCTGCCAAGAGCGGTGCGAAAGCGGCTGCGAGCAGCAACAGGCTGAAAACGCTCTGTGCGTCCGCGAGTTTGGGTCGGTAAGACAAGACCACCCAAGCAAAAGCGCCCGCTGCAATGAGCGTTTCGAGCCTTAACAACGCAGAATGCTCCATCGCATCCCCCAGCACGGCTCTTATCAATTGATCCGTTAGGTACAATGTGCCCGCCATCAAGGCGAAGGCATGCCCCTTGGCGGCACCGTCATCATCCCGCGAACTGACCCGCCACAGAGGCTTGCCCACTGAATAGTGAGCGACAGATACTGCGTGGATTACCGCAAACATGAACACGGCCCAAAGAATGTGGTTCAATATGCTTGTGTCACCGCGGGGCGCCAGGCCGGATTCGATTGACACCCGATGGACGAAAAAAAGGCTCAGCGCCGCTAAGCCGATGCGTACCGTTGCGCGCATCCAGGCAATACCAGATCGCGACGCCACATCATCGGGTCGGATCTTAAGCCGGCGCCACAAACGATCTGCTAGATTGTCACGCACGACCAACAACAAGAATGCGATCCCAGCCAGCGTCACACCCCAGCCGAACAACATGTTGCGCACGGTACCGGCCTCAACATGACCGCGCCACCAAGCGGCCAAATAGTTGGCCTTGCCCATCGCCTTAGTCTCGAACTGCGCACCCGCTTCGACAAGCGATTCGGGGAAAAATGGCGGCGTGTCATATGCCAGAATCCTCTGATAGAATGCCGTCCGGACCATATTCGTCGACCGCGATAGGAGCGTGTCTACGCGTTGCAGAAGAGCATTGGTCCGCACGCGTTTGTCGGTGAGCACGCCCAATTCTCCTGCGTAGCGTGCTCTGAGTTCAGAGACGTCTGCGGATTCGGTTTCGCTTACGGGTTTAGGTCCCAAACCGTCCAGATTCGCATTCAATTCAGCCAATTCAGCCGCGACATCGACACGGATCGCATTCAATTCGTTGCGCATGTCCTGCAGTTGGAACCGCGTTCGCGAAATGGCGTCTGACGACACCGCACCATCGAGTGATACCTTTGCTTGGTCCGTCGCAACACTGATCTCATCAAGGGTTTGCAGACGTTCAATAGGGTCCTGCGCACTCGCTGGAGCGAGCGCCGCAATCACCGCAATAACAAGCGCAATCCAAAACGCCCGCATACATGTCTCCTGTCGCAAAGCTTTCATCTAGCACATTCGCGTCGGACGCCAGCGCGAAAGAGACATTGAGACAAAGAGCAGCTAAAACTGCCGTGAGGATGTTTTGGCAAATGTGGTCGACCAGACGGCCTATAAGCCGGGTTCTGTCCATCCTTTCGGATGGGGCAGCCATTCCTCTGCGACGCCACTTACGTGACGCCTGATGCGACACACCCGGAGTGCAGGCTGAAAACGGCCTATGCGCACCCCCTACTTGGTCTTGCTCCGGACGGGGTTTACCCTGCGAGCTCTGTCACCAGCGCCCCGGTGAGCTCTTACCTCACCCTTTCACCCTTACCCAGGCCGCAGCCTGGGCGGTTTGCTTTCTGTGGCACTTTCCCTCGGTTCACACCGGGCGGACATTATCCGCCGTCCTGTTTCCATGGAGCCCGGACTTTCCTCCAATCTCGAAAGATCAGCGACTGCCCGGCCATCTGGTCGAGTGTGCACTATACACGAAGGCGCGCCGAACGCCCAGAGTCTGGGCTGCAGAGCCATTTGCAGGGATCATCAAGCACGCTTAGATCAGCGCTATGCTGAAACGGTTGAAAACGCATTGGAGCGGTCGGTATCTGTTCCTACCGGTCTGGGCCGCCTTGGTGCGCCTCGCCAAACCGGACGTGCGCATCGTCACCGGCGGCATCTCTTTCTACATGCTGTTTTCGATCTTCCCGCTCATTTATTTGATCCTGACAGCGACCTTTTTGGCGCTTCCAGCTGACGTCGGCGGACAGCTCGCAGCGGCGATTAACGGCATTATTGCGACAAATGTCATGCCGATCGGCAGCTCAGAGATCAGCGCGGTCACCGCACAAACACCTCGCAATCTGACCTTCAGCGTTTCCGCAGCGCTGTTGCTCGTCCTGTGGGCTGCGATGTCCGGCACGAAAGCCCTGATCACCGGCCTTAGGATGATTGCCCACGCTGAGGGCCAGTCCAGCCTGTTGCACTTCCAGACCCTTGCTTTCGGTATGACCGCGGCCTTGATCTTGGCGACCTGGTTGCTCGGTGGCGCCCAGATCATCCTCACCATTGTACGCAATCAGGAGGGCGGGTTTGCACTCGAATTTGCGCGAGAGATCGCCGTGATGGCGAGCACAATTTGGGTGACAAAATGGATCGCTGTGTTTGCGATGTTTTATCTCATTCTGGCGATCTCGCTCGGCGCGCAGCTCTCGCGCGGCACTCCGATGCTGGCAGGTACAGCGGCCGGCGCGGCCTGTTGGCTTGGCGTCACTTTCTTGTTTCAGCTTTATCTCAAATACTCGACGCTCGACACGATTTATGGCGCGCTGGCGTCACTGATTGTCGGCTTGGTCTGGCTCACCGTGTCTGTGAACACTTTGCTGCTGGCCGCGGCGCTTGCCGTGCAATGGGACGATCTCAGCCAAGATCGAGAACCGCATCTCGACTAATCGTCAGGAGCAGACGCAATCACTCCGATCCGCGCCAGGGTTCGAATATCGGCGTTGCCCGTCACCTGGTCTGGCAGCCAGCGGCGCTGGAACGCTGTGACCACGGCTTCTGTTTCGGCGTCATAGGTGCCGCTATGCGACAAGCCATATCCTATTTTCGACAGTGCAATTTGAAGCCGTTCCACTGACGCGCTGGAGACGCCGGGCTCGAGACCTTTGCCCATCAAGTTCGGAGGGTCTGTGGTGAAGGTCTCTGGCGGCCATAACCCGATCCCCGCACGAGCCATCCGGGCCCATGGAAAATGCTCGCCTGGATCGCGCTTGCGCTGCGGGGCGATGTCAGAGTGTCCGAGAATGCGCATCGGGTGAATGTCGAACCGGTCGATCACGCCGTGGCAGAGCTCGATCAGCGCATGAATCTGAGGCCGCGGATACGGGGGCAAGCTGCCATCGGCGAGCGGCACATCGTGTCCGCCATTGACGATCTCAATGCCAACAGAGCGAGAATTGAGATCTGTTAGCCCCTTCCAAGCTGACAAGCCGGCATGCCAGGCGCGTTTGTCCTCGCCGACCAGTTGGGTCACTCGACCGTCTTCCCACACCATGTAATGCGCCGATACTTCGGACGCTGGATCGCACATTCGCGCCAGCGCAACGTCGCCGCTCTCCATACCTGTATAATGCAAGATCAGCAGGCTGACCGGTTCCCGGCGCGCATTGAAATTCGGGCTTTGCGCAACCTCAACCTTCATCGTTTGGGAGACTGCATTTTGTCTCCAAACGCGGCCTGCGGCAGAGACTGATTGCGACGTACCAAAATCACGAACACCCCTCCGAGCGAGATCGCAGCACCAGTGATAAGTTGAAGTGTCAGAGATTCGCCCAGCAACACAATGCTGAGGACCACACCCCAGACCGGTGTCATCAAAGTCAGCGGCGAGAGGAGCGACACATCATACTTCTTGATCAGGGAATAGAAGCTGCCATGACCGAACACGCTGACGCCAAGTACAGCAAAGGCCGTGGCCAACCAAACCCAAACGCCACCGTCAATAAAGCGCGTCCATCCCTGCTGATCGCCTTCGACCAAGCCCGAGACAGCAAACAAAGGCGCGAAGCTAAACAGTCCGATCCAAGCCTGCATTTGCAGGGCACTTATTGGCGGCATGCGCTTCATCAATATCCCAGCCGCCGACGCAATCGCCGCCGCAACGACGACAAAGAGAAGTCCCGTGCTGAAGGCAAATTTGCCGGGTTCGAACGCGATCAGAACCGCGCCAGCAAAGGCGAGCATAATACCGAGACCGCGCCGCCACCCCACGCGCTCGCTCAGAAACGCCATACTCATCAACGTCGAAAATGGCACGCCCAATTGCCCGACCACGGACACCGCGCTTGCTTCGGCATTGGCAAGGCCCAAGAATAAAAAGGCGAAATGAACTGCGCCCATACCCATGGCGATTAAAAACAGAGCGCCGAGATTCTTTGGCAAAGGCCGCAAGAACCAGAACAGCACCAGCGCAATGCCCAAAAATCGCAAGCCTGCAAAGAAAAGCGGCGGTACGCCGGCATCGGTGACCACCCATTTGGTCACGACGAGGTTCAGACCCCAGACGAAGCAAACAGCGGCCAGTAACAAAAAATCGCGAAAACTCATCGCTGCGTCCTATCAGCGTTCCCGCAGCAATGCATGTTGTGTTTTGGTGACAGGTGGGCATACGCGCGTGTCGGTTTCCGAAGGCGCGTTAGACTGCAGCCGCCACAGCAAGGCGGACGAACAGCTCCCGGGTCGCCGCCTCAGAAAGCCCTGCCCCGCCGGGTGATTTGGCCGCCAACTCCATATCGTGAACCCGTTCTAAGAGGCGCACCAAACGTGGCACCGGCCATTTTTTGAGACGAGATTCAAAGGCCGGCCAATCCGATTGCCATACTGGTGGTCGAAGCTTCATACCGATATTGCCGCCGCCGGTGCCCCGTAAAGCATGGGCGCTCAACATGCGGCTCGCTTCCATTTCAAATTGCCGCAACAGGCCAATCGGCGAGAAGCCAGCATCGATAACCCGGTCCAGTTCCGTCTGAGCGGCATCCACCTCACCATTCAGGGCAAGTGTGACAGCGACCCGGCTATTCTCATCCGCATTCGTCTCACAGAGCGCGCGAATGTCCGCCACATTGACCGGGCGATCCAAGCCATAAGCATAGAGGCCAAGCTTGGTAATTTCCGCATTGGCGAGACTGCGATGTCCAGGGAGCCCGCCGACAAAGCGCGCCAACGCATCCGGAGCGATGCCCTGAGCTTCGGCGTCAAGCAAGGCGGTCACACGCGATGTAATCGCGTCGGCGTCGTCCGCGAAAACATGCAAGGCCGCAGCCTGATTTGCCTGCTCAAACGCGGTGCGCAGTTTCGACCGCGTGTTCAGCGCGCCATTTTGGACAATCACCCGCGCGGCGATCCGCTGAGGCGCGTCTTCCGCCATTGCGAGCACGTCTTTCAATATCGCGAAAAGCTTTTCGCCCTTGGTACGAATGCGGAGTATATTGGTATCGCCGAGCAGGGATTGCGCTTCAATCGCATCGAACAATGTGACGGGCTCTCGCTTGATCTCGTCATCGTCGAGACTGATCACACTTGCGGGCGCTTCCTTCTGCCAGGCCGAGATCAGCGATCCAGCTGTGTCCGCGACCACGCCTTCGTCATCGCCAAAGATCAAAACCAGCCGGATTGCAGAATCGGGTTTTCGCGCAAAGCGCACCGCGCCGCTGCCCTGCATCTTCACCGGCGATTGGCCGTCTTGATGCGCAAATCATCAACCAGCCGGGCCGCGAGCAGCGCCATGGCCCGGTTTTGGGCATCGGTCTGGGCTGGAATGTCCGCGAAAGGCGCCTCAGGCACCTGATAGCTCGTGGTCGCTTCCACAGATCCGGTGATCGCCTCGCCTTCATAGAACAGGACATAGTCGGCGCGGGATTTAAAGTCGGTCCGCGCGGCAGATTCGTCCGGCTGCAATGCCAAACGATCAAGCTCGCTGTCCAGTGTAACATTCAATGACGCAGGTTCATTGAGACCCGGAAGACCAATCACCAGCCGCTGGAGCAACTCTTTTCGCAACGTGTACCCCGAACGGCCGTCAATCTCTTCAACGGCTATGTTTCCACCACCGGCCCCGGCTGCATAAAGCGGCGTGAAACCGCAGGCGGTCAGCATCAGAAGCGATAAGGCGGCGAAGAGCTGTTTCATGCGACGACGATATTCACGATCCGTCCGGGAACGACAATCACTTTCTTGATCGCTTTGCCTTCAATATGACTTTGCAAAGCGGGTTCCGCTAACGCTTGCGCCTCAATCGCATCGGGTGATGCGGTCTTGGCAACTGAGATTTCAGCGCGGCGTTTGCCATTCACTTGGATCGGCAGGGTGACGGTGTCATCCACCAACATTGCGGGGTCGATGTCTGGCCAGGCTGTGGCCGAGACAAAGCCTTCATGCCCAAGCCGTTGCCAACACGCCTCAGCAAGGTGCGGCATGAACGGCGTCAAGCACCCAATCAGCATGTCCGCAGCCTCGGATCGGGCCGCATCCGCTCCTTTACCCTCTGTTTTCTTGAGCTGGTTGACCCATTCATGCATTGCAGCGATGGCGGAGTTGAAACGAAATTCATCGATCGCTGTGTCGATCGCGTGGGTCGATTTGTGTGCCGTCCGGCGCACGTCCAGTGCGGTCGCCTCATTTGTATCAGCGCCCGGTCCTGACTCCGCAACCGCGTCGACCAAAGACCAAACTCGTTGAAGAAACCGTGCCGCGCCCTCGACGCCCGCTTCTGTCCACTCGACGTCGCGTTCCGGCGGGCTGTCAGACAAGACGAACCAGCGCGCCGCATCCGCGCCATAGGTGGCAATGATCGCCTTTGGATCGACCGTGTTGCGCTTCGACTTCGACATTTTCTCAACCGCGCCGACCGTGACGGGTAAGCCCGTATCGATCTCGACCATAACGCCGTCACGCAGCTCTATCTGATCAGGACTGACCCAACGACCATTCCCGGTCTTGTAGGTTTCATGCGTCACCATGCCTTGGGTGAAAAGGCCGGCAAAGGGTTCGCCGCTCGGCAAATCGACCTCACCCACATCCCGCATCGCCCGCATGAAGAAACGCGAGTACAGCAAATGCAGCACTGCATGCTCAATGCCGCCGACATATTGGTCGACCGGCAACCAATACGCCCGTTCGGCGGGATCATTCGCGCTCGCAAAGCGGGCAAAGTACCAGCTGGAATCATTGAACGTATCCAGCGTGTCGGTTTCGCGATGGGCCGGTGTTCCGCATTTCGGACACGCCACATGTTTCCATGTTGGATGGTGCGCCAAAGGATTGCCGGGTTTGTCGAAACTCACATCATCAGGCAATTTAACCGGCAAATCTTCGACCGGAACCGGCACGACGCCGCACTCATCACAGTGGATGACTGGGATTGGGGTGCCCCAATAGCGTTGCCGTGAAACGCCCCAATCTCGTAGCCGGAAATTGGTCGTGCCTTCGCCAAGGCCGCGCGCAGCAATTTCGGCAATCGCACGCGGTTTTGCTTCGGCAATCGCCAAACCGTCCCAATCGGCTGAGTTCATGATTGTGCCCGGTCCGACATATGCCCCCGACATGTCCTCACCCAATCCGGATTCAATCCAGCTTTGATCCGAATCTGAGTCGGACTGGGTACCCGACTTATCCCCTGGTGAACCAGGGATAGAGGGGCGGACAACGGGGAGGATAGGCAGCCCGTATTTTCGCGCAAAATCGAAGTCGCGTTGATCATGTGCCGGGCAGGCGAAAATCGCGCCGGTGCCGTATCCCATCAAAACGAAATTGGCGACCCAGACCGGCAAGGTTTTACCCGGTTTGACCGGATCGGCCACACGCAAGCCCGTGTCGAAACCAAGTTTTTCAGCCTTCTCGATGTCAACTTCCGACGTGCCGATTTGCGCGCACGTCTCGCGAAAGCTTTGCAGCGCTTCATCGTTCTCAGCCAAAGCAATGGTCAGCGGATGATCTGGCGACAGAGCGATGAAGCTTGCGCCGTAAAGCGTGTCCGGCCGGGTTGTGTAAATCTCCAAACCAGCCGGATCTGCTGATGCGGGCAAGGCCTGCCCTTCGACCCATTCGAACCGCATCTGCAAGCCTTCGGAGCGACCGATCCAATTTTCCTGCATGACGCGGACTTTGTCCGGCCAACGGTCCAACTCTTTCAGTTTCTCGAGCAAATCCTCAGCATAGTCAGTGATCCGAAAGAACCATTGGGTCAGCTCACGTTGTTCGACCGGCGCGCCAGACCGCCAGCCTCGCCCGTCAATAACTTGCTCATTCGCCAGGACCGTTTGATCGACCGGATCCCAATTGACCTTGGACGCTTTGCGATAGACCAAACCATGCTCGAGGAATTTCAAGAACAGCCTTTGCTGCTCACCATAATATTCGACGTCGCAAGTCGCGAATTCGCGTGACCAATCGAGCGACAGGCCAAGCTCCTCGAACTGCGCTTTCATGGCGGCGATGTTTTGGTAAGTCCACTCGCCCGGATGAACGCCTTTTTCCATTGCGGCATTCTCTGCCGGCATACCGAACGCATCCCACCCCATCGGATGTAACACGTTGTACCCTTTCGCCTTTTTATGGCGCGAGACCACGTCGCCCATAGCATAATTGCGCACGTGTCCCATGTGCAATCGCCCGGACGGATACGGGAACATCTCTAAGATGTAGGCTTTTGGCATATCGCCGGCATCGCTTGGATGCTTGGCTTTAAAGAGATCATTTTGCCGCCAGGCGTCACGCCATTTTGGCTCCGCATCCTGCGGATTGTATCGTGAAGACATAGGCATTGCCCCCTATTCGTCTTCCTAGACTTTAATCGACGTCGGACGCTCTGAGATTGCGTGCACGGTTTAGAATCGCATTCTCAAGCTGGATCCCTGTTGCAGGGTCCACTGCGGCGTCCGTCCATTCGCCACTCTCTTGCGTCTGACGGAACACAGACACTTTGACACCGTCGGCCCGTAGCCGCGAATCGAGGATGTAGACCGTTGCTTTGATTCGCTCGCCGGGAATGTCTTCATACGACGCCCAATCATAAATGATGGTGCCGCCGAACGGATCGGCATCGACAAGCGGCAGGCTCGATAGCGTGTCTAGGCTGGCGCGCCATAGGTAGGGATTGGCGCCGCCTGCAATGTCTTCAACGATAGATTGCGGCGTGCGGTCATTGTTGCCTCCGCCGAATATGCAGCCGGAGACCAGCACCAGGCTGGAGCTTATGGCTGCGAAGATTGCAGTTGCCTTCATTTCGTCTCTTCCTGCTGGCAAGACCCTGTTGGTAAACACCTTCTATAGCAGCTGCAAGCGTGTGAACCAGTGGTCATGTGCGTTGCCGGAAGGGCCGGGAGGAAAACAGTTTGAAATACCATATTCTCTGCCTTGCCGTCGGCGTGGCGCCGTTTTCCGGACAGGCGCAGCCCTTTGATGAGGTGGATGTTCAGGCCGAGTCCGTGACCGTGATCGCGCCGTGGTTGCAAGAAGATGGACAGGTTGATTCGGAACCGGCCACAGGCGAGCTCAGCCTGTCTAGCCGGGCAGAAAAAGTATTCGATAATGGATTGAGAGTACGGCTGAACGGGGTCCTACGCTCACAATATGACAACGCCGACTCGCCTGGAACAACTCGGAGTTTTGGCACTGAGTTGACGGCACCGGGTGCCTTTTCTGGTCAGGCGGGTGGCCTGCCATCGCAATCCAGCGGCCTCAGGACGCGATTGGAATCGGCGTACATTCAGCTGGACGGTTCGTATGGTGAGGTCCGGCTCGGCAAGGATCGGGGCGTCGCGGCACGCTTTTATGAAGGCCCACCCTCCGCCTTTTCGCATGCCCGGCTCGATGCGCCTCTGCTAGATCCATCCGGTCTGGGACGGATCCGCACCCGCCACGACATCACCGGTCCAAGTGTGAAATTGTCTTACGCCTCACCAAGGCTGTTGGGCGTTCGGGCGGGATTCTCTGTCACACCGGATGCCAGCGCTGACGGGCTAGACCGGCGAATAGGGTTAGACCGAAATGGACTGGATGGCGGGTTGGACGAAGCATATGAAGTGGCGATCAACGCGTCGCGGCTTCTGTCCTCGCTCGATCTCCGCTTGGAAGGGATGCTGGCCTGGTCAAGCGGAGCTGTCGACGAACCCACAACAGATCTCGGCGACGCGTACCGCAGCCGTATGGAGACGATGAGCACAGGTGGGCGCATCCGTTACAAGGACTGGACGCTTGGAGCGAGCTGGGCCGATAGCAATGATGGCCTGCTGGACGGTGACTATCAGTCCTGGACGGTCGGCCTGGGGCGCCCGGCATTTGGGTTTGATTGGACTGTCGGCTATGGCTCGGCTGAGGATGGCCGCACACAATTAGAGTCCGATAGTTGGCGAATCGGTGCGTCCCGCGAATTTGGCGACTCCGCTGAAATCAGCATCGGATACCTTCACGACGAGGCTGGCACGCCTGATTCTGTCGCAAAGTCGGACGGTGTTGTCCTAGAGGTCACACTTTCTACGGAAATTTTCAGCATTTCAGGATTTTAAGCTTCTATTAATGAAAGGAATCGCTATCTGGGACCCTAGGAGAAGTTTCTATGCGCCTCATTGCGGCAGCCATTCTTTTAAGCAGCGCCTGTCTTCCAGCATTTGCTGACGACAGTACGAAGCTTGTGGACGCTGACCAACGCGCAAACGCTGAGATTGGCGTCTCTGTCCCCGATATGGGTGCGCCTAGCATTTCTGAATCAGACCGCGCAGAACCGGACTGGTACCAACAATTTACGTTTTCCAGCAATGACGTTTCATCCTCTCCAGACTGGCAAGATGTCACATCTCAAAGTCTGAAGCTAAACTGGATCAAGGGTGAGCGATGGAGCGTCAGCGTCGATTTGACCTCACGCGATTATGCCGGGAACACCGCCCTTCCGACCGAGGAAATGTCTGCGGGCGCGGAGTTCCGGATTACACCGCGTATCAGCGTCGGCGGCGAAGTAAGCTTTGGTACCGCAGAAGCCGAAAAGAGCGATATGCTGCCGGAAGATCAAACGGAAGCCGGCATTCGCTTGCGCTCTGCGTTTAAATTCTAGGCCTTCGCGCCACGCTTTCCTGCCCCATACATTGGATCTTGTTGTGCACGCACCTCGTCGAGCGGCCAGCGCGAACGTGCGGTAAATGCGAGGCCGTCCTCAGGGACAAGCGCAGCCCGTAACCGCTCCGCTCCGGCAAGCGCAATCATAGCGGCATTGTCGGTGCAATGGCGTAATGGTGGCGCGATCAACTTGGCACTTGATCGCTGACAAAGCGCATCCAGTTTCGTCCGAATCGTTTGGTTTGCAGCGACACCGCCAGCGACGACAAAGCGCAGCGTTCCGTCGGGGTCGACGCTGTCCCGAAACACATCAATCGCGCGCTCGGATTTCGCTTCCAGACAATCTGCGACCGCAGCTTGGAACCCAGCGCACAGATCCGCTTTGCCCTTGTCATCGAGCGAGTTGTCTAGCGCGATACGGGCCGCCGCTGTCTTCAAGCCTGCAAAACTAAAGTTCAAATCTGGTCGATTCAAAAGCGGCCTTGGCAAGTCGAACCGATCCGCTTGACCGTGATGCGCCAAGGATTCGACAGCCGGTCCACCTGGAAAACCAAGGTCAAGCGTGCGCGCAAGCTTGTCGAACGCCTCGCCCGCAGCATCGTCAATTGTCGATCCCAACCGTGTATAAGCTCCAACGCCGCGCACCGCGAGAAATTGGCAATGACCGCCTGATACCAGCAGCAACAGGTACGGAAATGGGCAGTGCTGGCTCAGTCTCGGCGACAAAGCATGTCCTTCAAGATGGTTGATCGGAATAAACGGTTTGTCTGTGACCAGTGCGATCGCTTTGCCTGTCATCATACCGACCATCACGCCACCAATCAGGCCTGGACCGGTTGTCGCCGCGACGCCCGAAAGCGCACCCGGCGCAATGCCGGCGTCGGCCAAGGTTTGTGCTATGATATGATCTGCAAGCTCAACGTGTGCACGGGCGGCGATCTCAGGCACAACGCCGCCATATGGCGTGTGTTCCTCAACTTGCCCGCGCACCATTTCGGACAAGATGCGTGGACCCGCATCGCTAAGCTCGATGACAGCTGCTGCTGTTTCGTCGCAACTTGTTTCGATGCCGAGTACGGTCACTGTTTCAGCCATGCGGGCGATATAAGGGTTGCACGCCAGTTCAGAAAGTCCCCACGCCCAGCGCTTGCGCTGGCGCGTCGCCTTGGTTAGCTGAAGACGAACAAAGTTGAGCTAAGTATGTCGAATACCAATGTCCTAAAAATCGGAACGCGCGGATCTCCGCTTGCCCTGTATCAAGCGCGTTTGATCGCGTCTCGACTGGAGCAAGTGAGCGGGGGAGAATTAACCGGTGAGATCATTACCTTTTCGACCAAAGGCGATCAGCTGACGACAGAGCGACTTATCAATTCCGGCGGAAAGGGGCTTTTCACACGTGAGATCGACCGTGCCGTCGATGCTGGTGAGTGCGATATCGGCGTTCATAGCCTTAAGGACGTTCCGAGTGATCTGCCCGAAAGGCAAGAATTGGTTGCGTTTCCCAAACGCGCCGACCCCCGCGATGGCCTTGTGACCCTGAGTGGTATTGGCAACTTAGCAGACCTACCAGAAGGGGCCACGATCGGCACTGCCAGCCTGAGACGTGAGGCGCAGGCTCTCGCATTGCGACCTGATCTTAAAGTCATTTCTTTTCGCGGAAGCGTCCAAACACGCCTCAAGAAGTTAGAAGCGGGCGAAGCCGATGCGACGTTTCTCGCCATGGCGGGTTTGGAGCGACTGGAACTCGCAGACAGCGCAACGCCCATTGCGGTTGAAGAAATGATGCCCGCCGCAGGCCAGGGCATTATCACTGTGGCCGCAAGACCCGATCATCTTTCTGACCTTGCCAACACCGCACTCGCGCAAGTGGACGATGCGTCAACGCGCTTGGCTGCGACTGCAGAACGGGCGTTTTTGGCAGAGCTCGATGGTTCCTGTCGAACGGCGATGGCCGCGCACATGCGGCTGAGAAATGGACGCTGGCACATGCGCTGCGAAGTGCTATCGCCAGACGGGCAGCAACGCTGGCGCGCTGAAGCAACAGCGCTTGTTGGCGCCGAAGCACAGGAACTTGCTGCGCTCGGAAAGCACTTAGCAGAGAGCATCCGTGACGAGGCGGGTGGGGATTTGCCGGTTTTTGAGGATTGATGGGAGCGATACACGTCATCGTGACACGCGCTGAGCCAGGCGCCTCAGAAACGGCTGCGCGTCTCACGGCAATGGGCCTCTTGCCGCTGATATCACCGGCCCTTGAGCTCATCGGATCTCCTGAAATTGCGCTGCCGGACTTACAGTCAGTTTCCGGAGTGGTCTTCACAAGCGCGAACGGTGTCCGTTTCTTCGCAGAACGTTCAAGTGAGCGTCAATTGTCCGCTTGGTGTGTCGGGCCAGCCACGGCCCACGCTGCCCGCTTGGCCGGGTTCACTAAGGTGGAGGAATCCAGCGGGAACGCAGCGGACCTAGCGAATTTGATTCTGGAAGCAAGCCCTCCTACCCTCAAACCGCTCCTACATGTCGCAAATGCCGCTGCCAAAGGAAACCTCAAATCAATCCTCGAAGCACGGGGGCGAAAGATCACGTTTTGCCCCCTCTATCGAGCGACGACTGCTCCGGCATTGAGCCAAACCGTCTCCAGTTTGCTACAATCAGAAACCCGCGCTTACTTGATGGTGCATTCAGAAAAGGGGGCCGAAGCGTTTGTACAGCTCGCATCCGATTGGCAGCTCTCGCATTTGACAGGAATCGCGATCTCCCCCACGGTTTGCGAGATTTTGAAACGCGCTGGCCTCGCTGAGATTCACGTTGCAAAGGCTCCGAATGAAACGGAACTGCTTAACGCTTTGCAAGTCGCCCTGTCTGCCAACAGACGCTAGTCGGGTATGGTTTAGAGGCTTTCTGGAGATGTCATCCACGTGACTGGGTCGTCCGTATCTGATGCCGAAACGGCACCGATCGATGCAGAGTTCGAGCCGACGAACGCCGATAGTGGTCGATCAAATCTGCTGAAAAGCCCCGGATGGATGTCATTCGGCATCCTGTTTGTCGTGCTACTCTTTTTGCTGGCCTACGTTTTTTGGACGTCGGGACTGGCATCGCATCGAACCAGCGCACCCAGCGTCGGCGCCACCTCTAATTCTGAGGCGCTAGCCGCCTTAGCTCAGACGGTGAGCAATCTGGAAGCGCAACTCGAACAGCAAACCCCTGCGCTGCGCGCCGCGCAACAATCTTCTGCTCAGCTGACCAACGAACTTCAATCCGCCAAACAACTGATCGGGAGCCTGGAAACCAAGATCGCAGCCCTGGATCGAAGAGTTGTCGAAACGGACAGCGCTACCGGGAACGTCACGGTCCCACAGAGCCTCATCGATCGTATTTCTTCGCTCGAAGCCGACTTCGACGCGCTGTCAACGCGTTCCACGATGGTCGGGTCGGCGCAAATAGACACGATTACGCAGGAACTTTCCGAACTGCGCCGCCAGATCCCCCAAACAGATGACGCGACCAAGGCCAACACTCTTCAGCAGGCCAGTCTCGCAATGATTTCGATCAGTGCAGAAGCCGCACGCGGTCGACCATTTGTGCTCGGGCATCAGCAGCTAACCACAGCCCTACCCAACAACACGTTGGTGAATGGGCTCGCGCCGTACGCGCGGAAAGGCGTTCCAACGCACAACCAGTTGACGGCGCAATTTTCAATCTTGCGCCAATCAACCCTCGAAGAAGCAACCAGCGCTGAAGGCATTGAACCAAATTGGGTCGATCAGGTTTTTGGTGATAATGTACGTGTTAAGAGAACAGCATCGACGCCGCTCGTTGAAACGCTGGAAGCGGCTGAAGCATTGCTAGAGGATGGGGATTTGGAAGCGACAATCGCACGGTTAGACACTTTGCCGACTGGGTCTGCTCAACAGTTTGATGTGTGGATCGCCGACGCACAAGATCGGATTGATCTCGATCAACGACTTGATAGCTTGCGGCTCTTACTCGTCTCACTGGCTCAATAATGATCGTTCTGTTTGTTGTCATCGCGCTCTTAGTCCTCACGGGTCTGTTCGTTTTGTGGGCGTCCAGATTGCCAGGCGGTCTAACCATCGATTTCGGCACAGGCGCCGCTTATGAGATTGAGCTGGTGGTCGCACTCCTCGGTCTGTTGTTGCTGGGCGCCGCGATTGCGGTCATTTGGTCATTCGTGACCGGGCTGCTCTCATTCCCAACTCGGTTTGGTAAAGCGAGGCGCGCCTCGAAAGTACGAGAAGCCAACCGCGCTTTGGCGGATGGTTTGCTCGCCGCAGAAGCCGGAGACACCGTCCTCGCCAAAAAACTCTCCAAGAAAGCCGCCCAGCACGCGGAGGACGACCGGCTCAAGCTGCTTCTAGAAGCGCGTACCGCAGAAGTGTCTGATGATTGGGCCAATGCTGAGCGCGCCTGGGGACAGCTCGCGCGATTGCCTGGAGGACAGATGGCGGGACTTAGAGGGGCAGCTGCAGCCGCCAGCGCCCGCGGAGATTTGCTAGCGAGTGAAGCGCGCGCTCGCGAAGCTTTGGAGCTCAAATCGTCTGCGGATTGGCCGTTTAACTCGCTGTTTGATAGCCAGGTCGCGGCGGGACGTTGGGCCGACGCCCTCGCAACGCTAGAAACCGGCGAGCGCCGCAATCAGATCCCTGCCGAACGGAGCCGAAAGAGACGCGCCGTATTGTTGACCGCTCATGCACTGCAACTCGGAAACACTGAGCGTCGACAGGCGCATCTGCAATTGTCTGAAGCCGTGAAGGCCGCCCCCGACTTTCCAGTGGCATCATACCACTTTGCGCGGCAATTGATGATTGATGACAAAACGCGTCAGGCCCAAAGCGCGTTGGAGGCTGGGTGGCGTTCTCGACCCCATGCAGCATTGGCTCATTTATCTCGAAAGCTCGATCCCGAGGCCTCTCCGGAAGCGATGGCCCAAAGACTGCGAAATCTAGCCAGCGTGCATCCCGATCATAGGGAAAGCCGTATCCTTAAGGCAGA
>JBCAWZ010000063.1:0-16881 GCA_038534315.1 Pseudomonadota bacterium
ATTGGCAGCCACGTCCCCTAAGACTTCAAAACCTGCCTCATCTTCAAACAAGATTGCGAATTCGTCGCCGCCGATCCGGTATAAGGTCTGGCCATCTTCGAGGACGTTCTCGATGCGCTGTACAATGAATTTCAAGACTTTGTCGCCGACGGCATGCCCATAGGTGTCGTTGATCGATTTGAATTTATCGACATCAATCACCAAGAGCGATGGTCGGCCGCTTTGGTGCATTCGACGTTGTAGGGACAGCATGCGCTCATTATAGGCGCGGCGGTTAAACGCATTGGTGAGAGAGTCGCGATATGCGGCGTTCCGGAACCCCTCGCTCAAAATAATCAGCTTGCGTGTTTCCTGTTCGCGATAGGACGAAAAATAGGACACAAGTCCGCCGCAAAAAGCAGTGCAAATCGCCCCGAGGAGAATGTTCTGTGTCGCGTCCGGTGAGCCAGAACCTAGATTGATCAATGCGGCCGCGAGAAACATCGCACAGACACAGGCGGTGCTGAGAGACCCGGCGCGTGCGCTGACAACCAGGCCAAAAATCGCAGGTGCCAGTATGAGCGGTGCAAACAAAGCGAAGGACGCGTCTACGTTCAACAGAAGCTGCGCGCCAAAGGCAACGATCGTCCAACAGCCAAACCAGATGCCCGGCCAGTACACTGACGAGGAAATGCGGAGCACAACAAATGTTGCCGTGATCGCGGTGGTGGCGACCGCGGTTGCTGGGTCTGCCAGTGTTCCTGTGCTGCCAAGCGAGCCAGCCAATCGCCAGCCGAGCAACAGCACGGCAACGAAAATACTACTCGTGACGAGTGCGCGGGCTCTGAGCACTTCCTCTTCGATTTCCGGAGAGGGCGCCGCATTAAAGCGCTGCTCGATCCAGTCAATCGTCTTTGCTTGGCGATATGCCCGCATGTTCAGCCCAGCGGTTCCAATCCTGGAACGCTTCCCCCACTTAAAGTGGAGTTGTGTTAGCAGATTTTGGCTAATAGGTTTTCAACCGGATCGGTGAAATTCGATCGAAATTTCAACCTAAGAGCGGCTAAGCGAGGGTCGGTTTTGGTCGGTTCAATTCTAGTGGGTCGTTTTATCTCGAATCTGGTGAAACCCCTCGGTAGGCACATCTCCGAGCGATCATTCGGATCCCAGCTGACGATTCTTAACGGCCGCCTCCAATTGCTTCGGATCCATGCGATGGTGACCCTTCGCGTAATTCTTGCCATTCTCAGAATAGAACATCGCATTGATCAAATTCGCCTCGCCGCAGTCGCGTGTTTTGATCAACCGTGCCGGCGTCCCGCCAATGATCGAATTCTCTGGAAATTCTGACCCTTCCGAGAGGATCGAATGGCCCGCAATGATCGAATTGCTGCCGACTTTTACGCCATCCATCAGCGTCGCATTGATCCCAACCAGAACGCGATCGCCAATTTCGCAGCCATGCAGCGTCGCGTGATGCGTGATCGAACAGTCTTCCCCCACCACAGTCGGTGTCTGCGCGCCGACATGCACCATGCAGAAATCCTGAATATTCGTCCGGGCGCCAATGCGGATTTCAAACATTTCTGCCCGCATCACGACATTCGGCCAAACGGTTGCACCCGGACCGATATACACTTTGCCAAATATCAGCGCGGTTTCGTGGATATAGCCGGGCTGGTCGAGCACCACGTCCGGCCCAAATCGATGACTCATTGCGCCGCCTCCAAATCCGCAGCCGCCTCCGCGCGCAGTTGGCGTTTGAAGATTTTTCCAGACGCCGTGCGGGGCAGGGGCTCTGTGGCAAAGCGGACATGTCTTGGGATTTCAAACGCGGCGAGTCGGGACCGGAGAAATTCAGTGAGCGCTGCCGGATCGAGCGTTTGGTCGGCATAGATCGTGGCGCCGACCTCTTCGCCAAGACGCTTATCTGGAACCCCATAAACGCAGGCCTCGACAATAGCTGGATGTTCTTGCAACGCGGCTTCCACAGCGCCGCAACCAATGTTCTCGCCACCGCGAATGACAAGATCCTTGATCCGATCGACTATGAACAGGAAGCCGTCCTCATCAATATAAGCCACATCACCCGTGCGGAGCCACTCGCCATCAAAGGTCGCTTCATTTGCGTCTGGCCGGTTCCAATAGCCCCGGATCATACTGGTGCCGCGGACTTGCAGCTCGCCGCGTGTTTTGGCGGGCAATTCACTGCCGTCCTCATCGACAATGCGAATGTCGAGCACCGCGGCCGCCTGTCCAGAGCTTTCCGGACGCTCGAGATAATCTGCGCCGGCAATGCCGGTTCCGATCGCATTGGTCTCTGTCATGCCCCAGCCCGTATTCGGTCTCGCTTCAGGGAAGGCCTTGTCGATGCCGCGAACTTGCTCTGGTGCCCGCGCAGCGCCGCCGCCACCGACAAGCTTCAATGAACTGAGGTCGAGATTGTTACGACGCGCCGCTTCAACCAGGTCGCCAGTGATCGCGGATGGCGCGGTAAACTGGGTGACCTGCTCGCGATCGATCAACTGTGCCGCCTCGTTCACGTCCCACTTATACATTGAGATGAGACGACGCTGGGAGCGATAAGACGCCAGCATGACGGCATGCGATCCGGCGACATGAAACAGGGGAATGCCCAAAAGGGAAGCGGGTTGTTGTCTGTTCTCTGGATCCGGCGCATCGAAGATGCCAAGCATCACAGCGCCCATCGCGTCCAACTCCCAACACAATAAGGCATGGATGACCGCGCGATGGCTGGAGACCGCGCCCTTTGGGTGTCCGGTGGAGCCTGATGTATATAACATTGTCGCATCATCATCGGGGGCGATATCCACCGCTGGCATCGTGTCGAGCTGTGGCCCTGCGAGCAGTGTATCCCAAGCATGGATTTGAGGGTCCGATGTGGCGCTGCGAATAGAGACGAGCTCTATGTTGGGCCTCGGCGAAATCGCCGCGAAACGCTTCAGCCGCTCGTCATCGAAGAAAGCGAGTTTGGTGCCACTATCTTCAAGACCATATGCCATTTCATCGGGTTGCCAGAGCGCGTTCATCGCCACCGCGATGGCTCCGATCGACGTGATCGCATTGAATGCGATGATCCATTCAGGATAATTGCGCATCGAGATCGCGACGCGATCACCCTTTTGAATGCCGAATTCACCGACCAGCGCATGAGCGATCTGACAGGTGCGTTGCCACACAGTTTCAAAACTGAGCCGCTCATCCTTGTAGACGATAAAGGGCAGATCGCTGCGATTGTCGGCGTAGAGGTCTCGAAGGGTTTGCGGCGCATTCTTAAAGACCCGGCAGGAACGACCGAATACCACCTCTTGCAGCATTTCAAATGGCTCTCCGGGCGCCGTTAGCTGCGCAAGCACGTCCTGGCGTTTCATAATCTCCTCCCAATTCTTTTGTTCTTTTGTTGCTGTAGCGATAGCGTCGAATCACCGGGATGGCGACCCGAAAGCGCCGGCGGTTTTATTTTCGGGACTGGGCGTGGCTTTCCAACTCAGTGCAGTCGGTTAGGGTTCCTCGCAAGATCATAAAAAACTTTGAGGAAACGACATGTCAGACACCCCAACTGTTATCGTCACGGGCGCCGGCTCCGGCATCGGTGCTGCGACCGCCAAACGCTTTGCTGCAGATGGCTGGAACGTCACACTGAACGGCCGACGCAGGAACAAGCTTGAGGAGGTCGTCGCCGATCTGCCGAAAGATCAGGTGTTGATTGTCGATGGTGATGTCTCGGAGACAGAAACCAATGACCGGCTGGTGGCGGAAACGGTCGAGCGCTTTGGGCGGATTGATTGCCTGGTCAACAATGCCGGCATTGCGCGTGTCGCGCCGCTCGGAGATCTCAGCCGGGAAGACTTTGAAGCGATGATGACGATCAATGTCACCGGCATATTCTCGCTGTGTACGGCAGCGCTGCCAGAACTGCGCAAGAGCAAGGGATCGATCGTCAACGTCACTTCTGTGTCGGGATTGGGCGGCGATTGGTTCATGTTTGGCTACAATACAAGCAAAGGAGCTGTGTCGAACATGACTCGTGGCCTCGCCTTGGATCTTGGCCGAGAAGGCATTCGCGTAAATGCAGTGGCGCCGTCGCTGACGAAGTCTGAAATGACAACGACCATCACAGACAGTGATCGGATGTTGCAAATGTTCAAGAACCGAATGCCGCTCGGCCGACCTGCCGAGCCGGAAGAAGTTGCAAGCGTCATCGCCTTCCTGGCTGGGCCGGACGCCTCGTTTGTGAACGGTGTGGTTCTGCCGGTTGATGGCGGTGTGTCTGCGTCTAACGGACAGCCGAATTTCGCGCCTTAAGCGGGCACTGTGGTCAAGTGCGACGTAGCCCGCCGCGTCATACCGAGAGATCAGGCGTGGCCGACGCCTTTGAACACGTATTCGCGCCAACCAGACCGGTCGAAAGGTGCCCAATCATCTTCAGGCTGCGCCAGCCGATCGGCGACCGCGACCATCACCAAAGGATTGACACCCAGCCCAACATGGCTGGCTGGAACCACAATGTTTTCGGTTTGCGCTTCATTATGCGGCGCCTGGACCGAACCACGCCAGGATACGATTCCGTCTGTTTTGGTCAGAATTGACGTTGTCGGTACGGGGGGCGGTGCGCCCAAATTGGCATAGCGGCCTTCCGCTTCGGGCTCAGTTTGTTTGCCATTGATGGCTTCGAATATCCGGCTTGGCGCGGAATACTTCCGCTCATTCGTGATCGGGCTGCCCAGCGAAATCACGCAGCGAATTTTATCTGGGTGCATTTTCGCGAGTTCGCGTGCAAATACGCCGCCGAGGCTCCATCCGACAATCGATAGGCGTTGTTCATTCTCGTCATGAATACGCTCAATAAGATCCGACATGTCGCGTTCCCGCGTTTCGTCAAACTTAACATTGCGCCCCAAGCCCCAGCCATAAGAATTGTAACCGAGATCGTCGAACAAGCGCCGCATTGGACGGGTCGACACATCGCTCGCCATAAAACCTGGTAGCGCCAAAACGGGGTGTCCGTCGCCTTTTGGCAAGTTTCGCATTTGTCGTCTGAGTATGCCAAAGGCACCCAATTCCAAAATCGCGCGACCTTCCGTCAACGTCCAAAATGGATGCGGCGGCTTCGCCATTTCTGTCGCAAGTTCAGCCATAACTGGCCTCCCGTTTGCCGTGCATTCACGGTCTTTCATGCAACCATGGTCTGTATCGACCTCGGTTACAAGCCCCCAATCCGCTCAGCGATCTTCAGCTGGCTTTGGCTTTGGCGTTTGAAGCGCCGGCTTTTTTTGTTGTTGTTGCGCGTGGTTTTCGCTTTGTCGTCGCGCGTGGCTTCGCCGTTGCCGCGGCTTTTTTTGGAGTGGCAGCGGGCGTCGGAGCTGGTGGCGAGAGATCGAGGCCAGCGGCCACAGCCATCTCCTCAAAACTCGCCTGCAGGCAGTCTGCATAGAATTCGGGATCCGGCATGATGTCCCGATCGGCGGTGAACGTGATGGTTGCTTCCCGCAGATAGCTTTGCACCACATGGCCGAGTGCCATACCATCTAACAGGCAAAGCAGACCCTGCATGCTGACAAGTTTTGCGCCTGCGGAGTAGATTGGCACGGGCGGGCCGGGGACATTGGTCACAACTGTGTTGATAAACGGCCTGGAGTTGATGTTCGCGAAGCCAAGCCGGGAGTAGAGTTGTGCGCCGAGCGCCATGAATAAAGCCGGTGAGACTTTGCTCATCTCGGTCATTTGGCGCGCACCCATAGCGCTTGTCATCTCTTTCGACCGGGCGGTTTGCTCGCACACATAGTCCATGCGTTTGGCGGCATCTGAAATGTGCGTACCCAAAGGCGCGATCATCGCTGAGACTTGGTTGCCCATCGTGTTCTTTTCGCCTTCGGCCCGAACGGAAATTGGCGCCATGGCGGTCATGGTGGTTTTTGGCAAGTCGTTGTGATGCTTGAGGTATTTGTTCAGACCGCCACCAATAATTGCGAGCATCACATCGTTGACTTTGGCGCCAGGAGACAGCGCCCGCAATGCTTTGATGTGCTCAAGCTCAAAGATCCGCCCTTCAACAACGCGGTGCGGGGAGATCTTTGTATTGAAGCGGGTCTTCGGCGCTTGAACGGCGGCGGTGATTCCGAAATCGCCTTTGATCATGCCGCGCATTGAGCGGTACATGCCAGGCACAGCCTGGGCTGCCACGCCCACTTGTCGGATTGGATTGAGCCAAGCGCGGACATAGCCTTTGGCAAACATGCCGACCCTGTTCGGGTTCCTGTCCGGTTTCCAAGTATCCGGCTCATTCGGCGGCGCTACGCTCGGCGTCGGCGTATGGAGCGCCTGCATCATATCGATGCCCGACATGCCATCGATCGCGGCGTGATGCACTTTCGTTACAACAGCATACGACCCTGCGGGGATACCTGGCACATTGTCCAAACCTTCGACCACGGTGAATTCCCAAGGCGGACGCGACAGATCGAGCGGGCGGGCAAAGATCCTGGCAGCCTGGATGCAGAGTTGCCGCCAATCGCCGGGCTTTGGCAGAGCGACGTGTCTTACGTGGTATTCCAGATCAAACTGATCGTCTTCCATCCAATATGGGTAATCGAGATTGAACGGCACTTTGACGAGCTTCTGCCGCATCGTCTTAGACAGCTGCATCCGCTCTTCGTAGAATTTCAAAATGTCTTTGAATCTAACAAACCCGTTGGGGGCCGTCGATGGGTCGTAAATCAAGATCGACCCAATATGCATGGGTGAGCTTGGTGTTTCTAACGCGACAAATGACGCGTCCATACCTTGCAGCTGTTCCATATCCATCCTCCCAGGCCGGTTCCGCGCTCGACTCTCATGGCGATACGCAAGAACGGTTCCGGAAACTATGACGGCACAATCCCAGTTTGGCCAGCCTTTCTTATTACCCTGAAAAAATGAGAGTTTTCTATACTGGTGAGTGGTCAACTTGTGCAGTGCGCTGTCAAATTCTGTGATTAGTATGCTGTTTCTAATTTTTTTCTGTAGACCCGGCTCATCTTAAAGATTGGAGCGTCACATGGCGAAGAAAGACAAAAAAGCATCGATCCGGGAAAAGGCTGCAGAGCGCCGCCGCGAACTCGAAACTGGTGCTGTTGAAGTATCACGTAAGATTTGGTTGGCCGGCATCGGCGCCTACGGCATGGCATTTGATGTTGCCCGTTCCGGCGCAACGTCGGTGAATGAGCAGTCTGCTGAAATGTTCCACGACCTCGTTGAGCGCGGTGGTGAAGTCGAGACCGAAGTCCTGTCCCGTATCGGCGACAACAACGCTGTTTCAGAAGCATCACGCCGTATGCGTCAAATGGTCGATTCCTCCCAGAAATTCCAAGAGACCGTCCGCGATCGTTTTGAGGCCCGTATGGACCGTATGCGCGACATGCTTGGTGTCAGTAGCTCAAACCCAACTGTGGACAGTTTGGCGAGCAAACTCGAACAGCTCGAGGATGAAGTTGCTGCGGCGACGAAAGGCACGCTGAAACAAGGCGATCTGATGTTGAAGCGGCGCCTTGCACGCTTGTCCGAAGAAATCGACGCTTATGTCGGTGACGCTTTGGTCGAAGAAGCGCCGAAGAAAGCAAAGAAGCCTGTAAAAAAGGCGAAAGCGAAAGCCGCTAAGAAGCCCAAGAAAGTTGAAGTCAAAATCGATGATCTGACTTTGATCAATGGTGTTGGACCGGCCATGGCGAAGAAGTTGAACGAGGCAGGCATCTCGAATTTCGACAGCCTGGGCGCTCTTAAGAAAGCCGAAGCTGTCGCACTTGATGAGACGATTGGTAGCCGCGGCCGCCTAATCCGCGACCAGTGGGTTGCCCAAGCCAAGCAATTGGCAAAAGCCTAATCTGACTTAGAGCTGGGCGCTGACGGAAGTTGGCGCCCTTTTCTTTTGCGGTTTATCCGGAGACTTCGTCATAGTGTGTGAGGATTTGCTGGTGAGCGACTTGATCGCTGCCTTCCAAATAGGGCGCAAAGGTCAGCAAGCTTCTCAAAACGGTATCATGGATGAGCTCGGCAGCGGGCAAATTGCCGCCCTTGATCGCCTCTTCCTCTAACCAAAACGTCAGCGTCGATGTGATCTGGTCGAGCACAACGGACCGAACGCGCGGATGCGATTTGAAGGTTTCGGTCGCTCCAAATGTTTCCAAGGACCGGCTAAGCGTATCGCGAAGGCGACCTGTCAGACGTTTGAAGCGGTGGGCCAAGTCTGGATATCGCTCTGTCAGAACGCCAAGCTTGCGATAGAAGAAGCGGAAGTCATAGATCTCCTCCAACATGATGTAGAGAAACACCCAATGATCTTCCAACGATTTCAACCGCTGATCTGCGCCTTGGAAAATCAAATCCAACTCTTCTTCGAAATCGTTGAAGAGCGCAGCGATCAAAGCGTCCTTGCCTTTAAAGTGGTAGTATAAATTGCCAGGACTGATCTCCAACGCGTTGGCGACATCAAGCGCCGTGACATTCTCCTCACCCTCTGTGTTGAAGAGGTTGAGACTTGCAGCAAGTATTCGATCACGCGTTTTCATTGGAACCAGCATAACCCAAACTGATGACGGGTAAGATAACAAGTGTGCACAGCTCCCGCCCTTTTTTGTTGAATTGGATTAGGGTTCGTGCGGTAATCGAAAATGAACAGTCGAAGAGTATAGAATAGGCTGTGTTGGGAGTTTGGGAGGAAAACGTGGACGATCACAATGAGATTGCCTCAAATGCCGCAGAGAGCACAAATGCGCTAAACCCTCTATTGGGCGGTATCAACCGACAAGAGCTACTCGGTGCGGTGGCGATGATGCTTCGGTCATCGATGACCAATCCGATGACCACGCTGAAATATGCTGGTAAAATGACCAAGGCGAATACAGATGCCATACTTGGTCGGTCCGAGATTGAACCAGACCGTCGAGACCGCCGCTTCAAAGACCCCGCCTGGTTGAACAATCCGTTCTACAAGCGCGGCATGCAGGCCTATCTCGCCACCCAAAAAAACCTGCAGGATTGGGTTGGTGATTTGAAGCTGGACCAGCTCGAACACGCGCGTGCCAAATTCGTCATGAACATGATCACAGACGCTATGGCGCCAACGAACACTTTGGTCGGCAATCCCGGTGCGATGAAGCGGGTTATGGATTCTGGCGGATTGTCGCTGCTGAAGGGCCTTAAGAACGCCTATTCGGACCTGACAAAGAATGGCGGAATGCCGTCGCAGGTTGACACCAAGCCTTTCAAGGTTGGGGAAAATCTAGCGACAACGGAAGGCGCGGTTGTCTGGAAAGATGATGTGCTGGAGCTGATCCAATATAAGCCGATCACAGACGACGTGTATGAGACGCCGTTTTTGATCATCCCACCGCAGATCAACAAATTCTACGCGATGGATCTGACGCCGGTCACCAGCATGGTGCAATTCCTTCTGTCAAACCAGCAGCAAGTCTTCACCATCTCTTGGAAGAATCCGCAAAAAGAACAGGCTGATTGGGGCATGGAGACCTATGTCAATTCCCTGTTCAAAGCGAGCGAAGTGATCAAACGGATTACCGGCTCCGACAAATTGAACATGTCTGGCGCTTGCTCTGGCGGTATCACCACGGCGACCTTTGCGAGCATGCTGGCGGCGGCCGGTGATGATCGCCTGAATTCGCTTACCTTTATGGTTTGTGTTTTGAACCCGCGCCAAGACGATAGCGAAATCGGTGAAATCGCATCGGAAAACAGCCTCGAAATTGCCCGTAAAATGTCGCGCCGCAAGGGTGTTCTAAAGGGCGATGACCTGGCCCGTATGTTCGCCTGGATGCGTCCCAACGATCTAGTCTGGAACTACGTCGTAAACAATTACCTGATGGGTGAGGATCCACCTCCCTACGACGTTCTGTACTGGAACAACGATACCACCAATCTGCCTGCGCAGCTGCACTCGGATTATCTCGACATGGCGGTCAAGCAACCATTCGATCATCCGGGCGAGGTCGAAATTGCTGGGCATATGGCCGATCTGTCCAAGGTCACCTGTGACGCCTTCATCGTCGCTGGCGTCACCGATCACATCACACCGTGGAAGGCGTGCTATCGCACACCGGCATTGCTCGGTTCGGAGAATATCGAATTCATTCTGTCATCGAGTGGCCACATACAATCCCTGATCAACCCGCCCGGAAATCCGAAAGCGCGCTACTTCACCAATCCTGATGTCAGCCTAGACCCGGATGCCTGGGCCGCGGGCGCAGAAGAGACGCAAGCCTCTTGGTGGCCTCGATGGGCGGAATGGATCAAAGAGCGCTCAGGCGCTTTGAAGCCCGCACCGCAAGACTGCGGCAGCAAGGGGTTTGAACCGATTTGCGCAGCGCCAGGCACATACGTCATGGAAGCCTCTTAGCGCGACGAACAAAGGACACTCAGAATGACATCCTCAAAAGCTAAGCGTATGCCGAATTTTGACGTTTGTGATGTCGGCGCGGCGCGCCTTCGCACGGCGCACTGGCCGGCGCCGAAAGGCTCTGAAAACTTGCCACTTCTTTTCTTCAATGGCATCGGCGCGAACATCGAGCTCGCTTTGAGCCTCGGAGACATGTTTCCAGACCGGGAAGTGATCACCTTTGATGTGCCGGGCGTCGGTGAAAGCGAAGTGACCGCATGGCCTTATCGCCCTTGGATGTTGGCGCGCTGGACACGTCAGCTTCTCGATCAGTATGGCATCGATGCCGTCGATGTGATGGGTGTGTCTTGGGGCGGCGCCATGGCTCAGCAATACGCTGTGCAGTACCGAAACCGCGTCGGAAAGCTGATCCTATGTGCGACGACTCCAGGTATGACGATGGTACCGGGTCGACCGGCCGCAATCATCAAAATGGCCGATGCACGGCGCTATATTGATCCCGAATTTATGCGGACCAATTTCGCGACCCTATATGGCGAAATGGCAGATGATGGTGCCGGGCAACATGTCGACAATCTCAAGGCGCCTGATCCGAAAGGCTATATGTATCAGATCATGGCCTTCTTCGGCTGGTCCAGCCTGCCGTTTATTCGCTTCTTGCGGATGCCGTCACTCGTCATCATGGGAGACAATGATGCGATCGTCCCCGTGATCAATGGCAAGATCCTCGCCACCGGCCTACCGAATTCTCGGCTCCATGTTATGGAGGGCGCGGGGCATTTGTTCATTGTGACACGGATGGAAGAGACGAAAGCGATTATCTCGGAGTTCTTGAATGAGGACGTCCCGGCGGCGGAAGCCGCGTGATCAGGGTCTGAGTCTTCGCATTTGAGATGGCCCGCATACCAGCCATGCGGTTACCCTGTTGCGAACCCATCGACTGTTTCTCAAGCTATTGAAAATAGTATATTAATTATCGTAACGCAGATCGACTAAGTGCCGATTTGGACACGAATTATACCTGCGCTATTCGGTGCGATCGGCGCTTTACCATTTCCGTCTCGGGCTAAATCCGATAACCAACGCGCGGCTAAGCGGCTTCGACATAGTACAGACGAAGGAAACCAAATGCTCTCAAAACCAGATTTGTTGGCGCGCGCAGCGCGGGCCGGTGTTGTGCCGGTCCTAACGGTCGACGATGCGCGTCAGGCGGTTCCTTTGGCGCAGGCGCTTTGCGCGGGTGGCTTGGATGTCTTGGAGGTCACGCTTCGAACTGAGGCTGGGTTGGACGCGATCGCTGAGATTGCCAATGCCGACCTAGATTGTGTCATTGGGGCGGGGACGATTCTCAGTGCATCCGATGTCGATGCTGCCGCGAAAGCCGGCGCACAATTCCTCGTAACGCCCGGCACACCGGCCGCTCTGGTGCCGTCTCTACAAGCCTTTGGCGGGATCGTTATTCCGGGCATTTCCACAGTCGGCGAGGCGATGAGCTTAGCGGCTGCTGGATTTGATGTGCTGAAATTTTTCCCTGCCGAACCCGCGGGCGGCGCGTCTTTTCTAAAGGGTCTGGGCGGTCCTTTGCCTGATCTCACCTTCATGCCGACCGGCGGCATCCGTCAGGACACAATGGATGCGTATCTGCGTTTGCCGAATGTTGTCGCAGTTGGCGGGTCATGGATCGCCTCATCAGGCGATATCGCGGCCGGTGCCTGGGACGCTATCACGGAGAAAGCGAGCAGCGCCAACCAGGCTGCCAAAGCTATTGTATAGCGACCGGTCTTCGGGCTTTCTCAAACCAAGAGGTATGCGATGACCGAACCGAAGTTCAGTGCCGATCTATTGGCCGCGCATGACCAGTTGCGCACGGGCGCCGCTCGGATCGCAGAAGACCCGATGACGAACTCGGTGTTTGGCTTGGCGCGGTCAACTTTCTCAGCCTTGGAAGCTGGTGGCAAGGATCTGACGAGTGTCGAAGCGCTCATCGATGAGATCCATATTGGGATCGCTGACAGCCGAGCGGCTTTTTTGCGCGATCAGCATTTTGGTTGCGATACAGAAGCGTGTTGGGGTGCCGTCGAAACGCATCTGAAGGCGCTGGCTAATCGTGGTTGGGCCGCCTTTCGGGACGCTGTCGAGACGCCGAATGGCGGCGTGGTGTTTACAGGTCACCCAACTTTCGCCTTGCCGCAAACGGCGCGCGCCGCGCTCGCTGCGCATGCCGAGACACCGACCCCAGCAACGCGGCAAAATCTTGCCGACCGGCTCGCGGCGGATGGTCGTCCATGGTCTGCAAGCATCACTTTGGCGAGCGAACATGCAGAGGTGCAATCTGTGCTCGAGAACGCGCAGATTGCCATGCGGTCCTATGCCACCCGTGTCTATGCCTTTGCGGAAACCGCTTTCCCCGACACATGGCAAGACTTGCGAGTTTCATTGCCGACACTTGCGAGTTGGGTTGGCTATGATTTGGACGGGCGCACCGATATTGATTGGTGGCAATCTGTTGCTCTGCGTCTGTCGGAGAAGGCGGCGCAGCTTGCCCGCTATGCCGAGCGCGTTGACGAGATCGACTGTGGAGAGGCGGGTACCGAACTCGCAGAGAAACTGCGCAAAGCCGCCGCGCTCAGCGCGGAGGAAGCCGACCTGTTCGCGGAAGATCTTTCAGAACAGACCGCTCTTGTCGCTGCGGTGACGCGGATCACCGAAAAGCACGAAGGCCGCATCACGGATGCGCGTGCGATTATTGCTGCGATCGATGAGATGCTAAGGTCTGCTTCAGACGGCTTGGTTGCGCCTCTGCTTGTGCTCCGTTCTGAGGTGGAGGCGCTGCAACTCGGAACGGCGCGCGTGCATTTGCGGGTGAATGCGACACAAGTTCGGGCCGTGATCAATCGGGATTTGGGGCTTGAGACCGAAGACCGTGATCTCGGACGTTTGGCGTTACAGCGCCTGTCTGAAAAAGCCTCAGAACATGATATCAAACGCGCGAGCTTCGCGGATTTGTTCCTGGAACAATCGACGGCCCGACGCCAGATCCTGATGAGCGCGCTTTGGCTTGAGCACATTGATGCGGGTTCGCCGATACGTTTTCTCATCGCCGAAGCGGAAAATCCGGCCACCGTGATGGGTGCGCTCTATCTTGCACGCCAGTTTGGCATTGAGGACCGGCTGGACATATCTCCACTTTTTGAAACCCCAGAAGCCTTGGAAACAGGTGGACGGTTCATTGAACGTTTGCTGCAAGAGCCGGCCTTTCACGACTATCTCAAGAAGCGTGGCTATTTGTCGATCCAGCTTGGCTTCTCCGATGCAGGTCGCTTCATCGGACAGGTGGCAGCTGATATGGCGATTGAGCGTATTCATAATTTGATTGCGCGCGCGCTCGCTAAATTTGACCCAAGTCTTGGTTTGCTCATCTTCAACACGCATGGCGAGTCGATGGGACGGGGCGCTTGGCCCGGCAGTTTCGCGCAAAGGTTCGATCATGTTCTGACCTGTTGGACGCGCACCCAAGCGCGTCAGCGCGGCTTGAGGCTTCGCCATGAAGTGAGCTTTCAAGGCGGCGACGGCTTTCTCCATTTCGCAACACCGGCTTTGGCGGAAACGGCATATGGCGCCTATTGTGCGCACTTATTGTCTGATCCAGATGAGTGCGAGACGGATCCGTTCTACACCGAAACGGGGTTTACCTGGGACAGCTATCGGGCCCTTCGGCGTTGGCATGAGCGTCTGTTTGATAATCCTGACTATGCCAATCTGCTGAGCGATTTTGCGACGAATTTTCTGGTGCGGGCTGGATCTCGGCAAAGGCGGCGGGCAGGAGGACCAAAAGGGCCACGATCCCTACGCGCGATCTCTCACAATGCGACACTGCAGCAACTTGGTGTTCCCGTGAACACAGCGGCAGGGCTTGGCTCTGCAGTGCGACGCGAAACGGAACGCCTGATTTCCCTGCTTAATCGGTCGCCGCGGATGCGGAGCTTGTTGGAGCTCGCCTTGAAGGCGCGAGTCTCGACCAGCGTTCCGGCACTTCGAGCCTATGCTCAAATTTATGATCCGAGCTTCTGGGTCGCCGTTTCACGGACCGCTGAGACCGAATCTGCTGTGACCTACCGGCGCGTTTACTATCGCTTGTCGGATCGAGATACGTCTGAATCCATACGTCGAATTGCCGATCGGTTCTCCATTGATCTCGGCAAGTTTGACCGGCTGCTCTCGGAGTTGACGGAAGCTCCGTCTGCCGAAGAACGCCATGAGGGTCGGCTCGATCTGCATGTGCTTCATGCGCTGCGCCAAGCGATGATGATGCACGCTTTGGCGCTGGCGGGAAGACTGCCTTCACTGTCACGGCGTCACGATACTGGCCCGGTCGACCTGTTGGGCCTTATTCTCGAAATGCGGATTGGTGAAGCGGCGGAGCTTCTCGCAAAAGCCTTTCCGCGTTCCACCTTAGCAAATGAGACACTGCGCGCGCTGGGTGGTACGCCAAACGAGGATTTGGCCCGCGGTTATGACGATATTCACCTCAAGATCATTGACCCATTACGGCGCATCGATGGGCTCATGCACAAAACCACGCTTGCGATCGGCAATGCCTACAAGGCCTATGGCTGAGACAGTTCAGATACAGTTGCCGGTCACACTAAATTAACCACGAACGACCTAAAGCGACTTATGGGTTTAAGGCTTTCGGCATTGTTCGCTTGTGCGAGTTATTGCGCCCTCTTTGGGACGCTGGCCGATGCGCAAACGGTCGAAGAGACGATCAAAACAGCCCTCCAGCACAGCCCTCAAATCACCATTGGTGAAGCGGATACGGACGCCGCGATGGCGGATCGGTTTCGCGCATTGGGTCAGCTATTGCCGTCTGTTTCAGCAACCGTCAGCGCAAGCGATGAAAGCTGGCGCAGCGATGGATTGAACCGGTTGCGCGCTGATGATGGCGTCAGTTATTCGCTCGAATTCTCTCAACCACTGTTTCAGAGCGGCACCGCGTATTACGGTTTGAAAGACGCGGACTCTTCGGTCATGGCGCAGCGTTTTCTCGAGCGCGAAAATCGCCAATTCGTCGCGCAGTCAGCGGCCAATGCGCATGCGTCGCTGACCTTAGCGCGGGAAGTTGTCCGCCATCGCACCCGCAGCCTTTCCTTGTTGCAGCAGCAAGTCGACTTTACCGACCGCCGGCGCGAGGCCGGCGCGGAGAGCCTCATTGCCGTCTCGCAAGCCCGATCCCGGATGCAACAGGAAAAGGCCGAACTTGTGCGCGCTGAGGCGCAGCTTGCGGCGGCGGAGGCCGCCTATGTTCGCCAGACCGGGCAGGTCGCCTCTGGACTTCTGATCCCAGACACCAAAACAATTGAAGGCGAAATCATCAGCCTTGCAGATGCCATTCAGCAAGCGATGAAATCCAATCCCCGTCTGCTCTCGACTGAAGCTTCCGTCAAAGCGGCCAAACATGGACGGCGTTCCGCAAGAGGCCAATTGGGACCGAGCTTGTCGGTGGACGGTCAGTACAATGCCTATGAGTATAATGAATCTGCTTTTGCCGCTGGTGTCAGCCGTGAATCGAACGAGTTTCAAGTCGTTGCGCGGCTTCGAGTGCCGCTGTTTCAGCAGGGTCAAAACTATTCAGGGGTGCAATCGGCGCGTGCCCGTCTAAGCCGGGAAAACGCCGCGCGTATTGATGCCCGACTTGCACTTGAAGAGACCGTCACAACTGCTTGGAACCAATTGATTGGCTCGGCCGCTGCGATTGATGCGGCACAAGCCGCTGTCGAGGCCAGCGAGATTGTGGTCGAGGGTCAACAAGCTGAGTATCAAGCTGGTAGCACCAGTATCCAAGATGTCCTCGACGGTCAGCGGGATTTGGTCTTGGCGCGGATCAGTCTGTCGCAGGCTGAGTTCGACTATCGCCGTTCGCGTTACGAGTTGCTCGCCATCATCGATAAGCTCGTGCTCGCTGCTGGTTAAAACCCGATCTGCTCAATGTTGGTGAAGTCCACCGTCTCTCCATTGTCGAATTCGATGAAGCCAGTCGCATCTTCGGACAATTCCAACGTGTCTTCGCCTTCATTGACGATTTCCCCTTCCGTCAGAGTCACAGTCCAGTCTTCGCCGTACACGCCGAGGTCCCCAGTTCCGGAGGCAAGGTCAATCGTATCGGTCCAACCTTCACCGCCATCGATCGTGTCCGAGCCGCTTCCGAGTTCGTAGATGAACAGATCGTCCCCATCGGCCCCAAACAGGACATCATCGCCAGACCCGCCTTTGAGTGTGTCATTTCCGTCGCCACCGGTAACGGACGTTTCGGTCACGCCGCTTTCCGTGTAGCTGACTCCGCCGTCATCAAGTTGGACGTCTTCGGCGACGTCTTTGACATTGACGGTAAGGGTTTCAGACAACTCCAGACCTTCGCCATCCGTCGCCGTAACGGTGACGTCGAGGCTTTCGGCTTCTTCATGATCCAAGCTGACATCGTCTTTGAGTTTGAG
>JBCAWZ010000064.1:0-16582 GCA_038534315.1 Pseudomonadota bacterium
GTCACTCGCTTGCTTTGGCCGAGCAAGCCAAGCGGACCGATCCCGTTGATGGCAGACATGTTCATCCGCAGGTGCTACAATACGGAAATTGAGCGATCCGAGCTCGGATTCTTGAAGCCACTAATTGATCGTCGGGGGCTTGAGAGTGAGGATGCACCTTACCGAAAAGGAATTCGATTCGGCGAGGATTATGAATTGTATAGTCGACTGCTATTGGATGAAGTGCCTGCTCTGCTTGTAGATCCGTTAGGATATTATCTGGTTCAACGCCCTCACTCCGCTTCTCGGTCTCAGGGTGCCGAAGACCACAAAAAGATGGCCGAAATCAATCAACACCTTTTGAGGCGTCCAAGGTTAAGCGGCTCGCAGCGAAAGGCTATTGAAGGCTTCCTGGCCTTTTCGCGTCGCGAGTGGGCCATGTGGCAAATGATTGACGGAATTAATTCTCGAAATCCGCTCCACGCGATTTCCGCATTCTCAATTTCCGTAGATGCGTCTCTCTTTGTGATCAGACGTTTGGCGGTTTCGAGGTTTCGAAAAGAAACGGCTGCCTAGTTGCCTATCACTTAGCGCCTCGGCGCAACATTACCGCAGGTACAGTACGCAGACAGATTCCAATATCGCCAATCAGGGATTGGTTCTTTGCATAGGAAACGTCTAGCTCAACGCGCTCAGCATAAGTGGTATCGCTGCGACCTTCGACCTGCCATAGGCCCGTAATACCTGGTTTTAGGCTGCAATAATCGTCGAAGTAGAGCCCGTAACGTTCCACTTCGCTTTGGATAATTGGTCGTGGTCCGACAAGTGACATCTCCCCGCGAAGAACATTGAAGAGTTGTGGCAGTTCGTCGATCGAAGATTTCCGAAGGAAACGCCCTAAAGGCGTGATGCGTGGATCATTTTCGAGTTTCTGATCAGCATCCCATTGAGCACGTGCTTTGGGGCATCGCTCTAGTAAAAATTCGAGTTGCATCTCAGCATCCGGAACCATGCTACGCAGCTTGAAGCAGCGAAAGGTCTTCCCGCTTTGCCCAATTCGCTCCTGGCTAAAAATCGATTTTTCGCCATCCTGAAGCCGAATGAGCAGCATACAAACGAGGAGAAGAGGCGTAACTAGGAGAATGACTAGGGTGGATATGACGATATCGAAAATGCGTTTGCCAGTGAGGTGCGTTCCTGAACGAGCGTTTGCTATGCCTTGAACCTCATTGGGTCGGGTATCACGATAGTGACTCTCCTCGGCAATCCTAAAACCCATAATCGTCCCCAAAATCCTTTGCTGCACAGCCCACACAGCCAGTTTTCCCAACACATTCTATGTCACTGCAGGAACTAATGTCTGGCCGTATTGCTTGGTCTCTGCAATCTTGGTGCCAAATTGTTTTACGCTTTTTTTAGGTATTGATAAGCGACTTCTCCGGCGGCGAGAGCAATTTCACTGCAAATTCCCCAGACGGGCGAGTTAAGTACTTGAGAATGACATGAAACTGTCAAATAATGAAGCGTGAAGAACTTCTATACCATTGAAAAATAACACTATTAGTAGATTTCAAATTTCCCCAATTGGGCGAATCTGCCTGGTGTTGAAAAACTGTGCACGTGCAGCACGTTTTTAGAACAACCTTTCGCCAATTCGAATTGTGTCACCGGGTTGTACTTGGATCTGCGGGCTAAGCTGATAACTCAGCTCTCTGTCATCTTCCAACCCTTTGATATTCACGACCCGCCGATTAGCGCGGTAAGTGTATCCGCCTGCTGCGGCAACGGCGTTTTGGACCGTCAGACTGGATGTGTAGGGATACTCGCCTGGACGGTTCACTTCGCCGAGGATGTAGTAAGGACGATAATTGGTCACTTCGGCACTAATCCGGGGGTCTCGAAGGTATCCGTCTGCAAGGCGATCCCGAATCGCCAGTTCCAGTTCTCGCGCAGTCAAATCAGAAGCAAACACCTCTCCGATAAGCGGCATTGCGATAGCGCCTGATCCGTCTATTTCGAATTCCCCTGTAAGCTCGGGCTGCCCAAATACCGTGATCCGAACTTGATCCCCGGACCCCAACTTGTACACCGGCGCTTCTCTGTTCGCGGATGCGTCGGTTCCGCCCGGCGCACTCGGTGCGGATTGGCAGGCGGAAAGCAGCGCGATGCCTGAAGCCGCTACAAGGCCGATTTTCAGAAACCTACGCATGTTCATATTCGGTATCTCCTCAGTGTCGCGCATTTGTCTCACAATAGTCACGTCGAAAGGATCTTGATTTCAAGCCCTTTTAAGCGGGCAGCTGACAATATCCCTGTTGAATAAGCACCAGTGTCCAACCCCAGGCGTCGATGATCGAGCTCTGGTGAACGACATGGTGTATGCCCATGCACAACGAGTTTCGAAAATGTCGATTTGTCCTTCAGAAACCGGTCTCTGATCCACATCAAATCTTTCGGATCTTGCTCAGCAAACGGGATGCCGGGCCGAAGACCAGCATGGACGAAAATATAGTCACCTCTGATATGATAGTGCTGTAAAGACGCATAGAATTCCAGATGCTCGCTCGGCAAACGGTCCTTGAACTCTCGCCAAACTCGAGTCCAATCTTCTCCGCTCGCGGAAATGCTACGTGGCGGCATGACACCGTATGAATAGAGCGTTTCCGCGCCACCGAATCTTGCCCACTTTGAACCAAATTCCGGCTCGGATGTGAACGTTAACAGCGCTTCTTCGTGGTTGCCCGCAATGAAGACGGTTTCATATGCATTCAGTCGATCGCCAATCAATAGATCAATCACTTGCTTCGACTGTAACCCACGGTCGATGTAATCACCTAGAAACACGATGACCGGTTTGGATTCTTCGGAAAACGTTTTTACGTCATTGTCTATTTTGTCTAGGAGCATTTCGAGTAGCCCCAAATGCCCGTGGACATCTCCTATTGCGTAGACAACTTCTCCAGGCGGAGCCGAAACACCGCGACTGTTATGTAAAATGCGCCCATCGAATGGTTCCATGTCTCCATCAAGTTCGATCTCGGAGAGCTGTGGAGAAGCGAGCAGGTTTTGTAGCCTCGTCACCCCGCGGTCCAACAAAGACGGATTATTGTCCCGATTACTCTGTTCCGATGCGGAGGGCGGTGATTTGGGTCCAATCGAGCGCACGAACCGTGAGAGATCGCGGTGTACCATGTACAAAACGCGATTGAATCCCCGCCACGGAGACAGAAAGACAGACCCTGTTCGTTGTTTCACGTTTGTCCCAACACCCGACAAGTTGTCCACAGGCTTAGCTGGGTTGGACCGGATTGACAAATCCGCCAATTGCGAAGGGTGCTGGTCAAAGCCAAGCAAAATCTGTTTCAGAAATCCAGCGGCCCAGCTCATGTGCATGATGCCTGAGGCTAGTCCTGCGAAAAGACCGCAAATTGAACGCTGCGAAATTGCGATCCAAATAGAAGTGAGCAGTAAAACGACCAGATAGACTCCAGGTATTATCAATGCTTCGAGGCGCCAAGTTGCCATTGCCAGGCTTGCGACGCATGCGAGCAGCGCCAATACAGGGATAGCCTGTCGAACACGGAGACGCTGTTTATGCTTTTGAACGGTGCGGGCTCGTCCTTTGCCGTAATTGAAGTACTGCTTCGCCAAATGCCTTGCACTGCTACGCGGAATGTAGCGAATGCGGATGTCTGAATCGAGATAGATCTTTTCTCCCGCCGCGCGCACCCTTTGATCGTATTCCGCGTCTTCATTGTGAGAGAAACTCGCATCGTATCCGCCGAGTGCTTGAAACGTTTCAAATTTAAACCCCGCATGATGTCCGTGATCGACGAATCCAGATTTTCTTCCGCCGCGATGCGCGGACCCTCCACTGCCGAGTGGAGTGTCGACGACCCATGCATTGGCTTTTCCAAAACAACCTTCGCCCAGGGCATCCATAGCCACTACAAGAGATGCCGCGCCAGTATCATCAAGCCGGCTAACGACCCGTTCAACAAAGCGAGGCGGATAAATTGAATGCGCATCACATCGAACAACAAAACGCGTATCTTCTTGCCCCTCTTCTCGAACGGCCAAATTGATCCCCGCAGATTGCAGCTTTTCTGCATTTCTGACGAGTGTCAGATTTGGAAATTCCTTTTGAAGCGATTCAACAATCTTTGGAGTGCCGTCGGTGCTTCCGCCATCTGCAACAATCACTTTGGTTCTGTTGTCGATCAAAGCGTCGGTATTCAGCGAGCGAATGCACTTTTCGATGTGCGGTTCCTCATTCAGTGCAGGAATCACAACAAGCGTTTTCTTCAGCGCGTCGGAAGCGCCGGAGATGTCGAATTCGCTGGCATCCGATAAGACGGACATTCTGTCCTCCAGACTAGACATTCAGACTTTGCAATTGCTGTTCCATCATTCCGGGCGGCGCTTCGCAATAGAAGGTCTTGACCTAACTTTCTGAACTGCCACAGAGACTAAGGTCAATCTTGGAGTGAATTTATGTCGCGGCAAAGACCCGTATTGGTTACCGGAGGCGCTGGATACATTGGAAGCCACACTTGCAAATGGCTCGCCGGATTGGGGTACACTCCGATTACCTTTGACAATTTGGTCTACGGTCACGAGCATGCTGTCAAATGGGGTCCGCTGGAAACCGGAGATTTGAACGACCGAGAACGGCTGATCGAAGTGCTTACGAAGTACAATCCGGAAGCAGTTGTGCACTTTGCCGCTTACTCTTATGTGGGTGAATCGGTCTCTAATCCGGCAAAATACTATACCAACAATGTTATTGGAACATTGAACCTTTTGGAGGCAATGCGGCAAGCGGGTATTGATAAGCTCGTCTTTTCAAGTACATGCGCCACGTATGGCATGCCAATGAATATGCCAATTGAGGAAACGACCGAACAGAAACCGATCAATCCTTATGGGCGAACAAAACTCATGATCGAAACGATGTTGGATGATTATGATCGCGCTCACGGCCTTCGTTCTGTATCGCTGCGTTACTTCAATGCATGCGGCGCAGATCTCGAAGGCGAGATCGGTGAAGAGCATGAGCCCGAAACGCATTTGATCCCCAGAATTTTGATGGCGCTCAGCGGAGAGATTGACGATTTTTCCGTATTTGGAACGGATTACGAAACTCCGGACGGAACATGCATCCGCGACTATATCCACGTAGACGATCTGGCCGATGGTCACGCGCGCGCGTTAGAATATCTGTTCGAAGGCGGCGAGACGGATCAATTCAACCTCGGGACAGGTCATGGCTACAGCGTGAAACAGATTATCGACGCTGTTGAACGGGTTACGGATCGCAAAGTTCCATTAAGCTTTGGACAACGTCGCCCCGGCGACCCGCCAGTATTGACGTCAAACACGGACAAAGTTCGACAAGTCCTCGGCTTCGAAACGCGTTATTCTGATCTCGACACAATCGTCGACACGGCTTGGCGCTTCCACCTATCGAGGCACAATCGCTAGGAGGTTCTCAACGAGTATCCCGCGGAGCGAACAGTTCGGATCGGGTTATCGCCGCCCTGGCTCATCAAAGCTTTGCGTAAACGGCCGATATGAACATCGACGGTTCGTGCCTCAACATAGACGTCGGAGCCCCAGACCCCGTCTAACAGTTGCTCGCGTGAAAAAACGCGCCCGGGATGCTGGGCGAAGTGCTCCAATAGACGAAACTCCGTTGGACCAAGATGGATTGGTTTGCCTGAACGCATGACTGAATGGGTCGTACGGTCGATACTAATGTCTCCGATCGAAATCGTATCTTCCATGAGAGCCGGACGGATTCGACGGAGCACAGCTTTCACCCTTGCGACAAGCTCATTCGTTGAAAATGGCTTTGTTACATAATCGTCCGCGCCGGTTTCGAGCCCTCGTACCCGGTCCGCTTCCTCCGTTTTGGCAGTGAGCATGATGATGGGAAGATTTGCAGTTTCTTGCCGAGACCGCACGCGACGGCAAATCTCAATGCCGGATACTTTAGGCAGCATCCAATCTAGAAGCATCAGATCCGGTACTCGCTCGTTCAGAAGCAGCATTGCTTCATCACCGTCATTGGCCGTGGCGGTTTCGTAGCCATGCGCCTCCAAATTGTACCGAAGCAGTTCCGATACGGACCGCTCGTCTTCAGCTATCACGATAAAAGGTTTCATTCTTCACCCACTTCATCTTCAGTGCCTAGGTCTTCTTTTTGTTTCGGTTTGGTGATCAGCTGATGCCCGGTCGCGATATAATGAACCACTTTTGCAATGTTAGAGCAGTGATCACCGATGCGTTCTAGATTTTTCACAATAAACAGGAAGTTCGAGCGAGCATCTAACTGTTCGGGTTCTTCGACCATATAGACCAACATAGCGCGCAGGAGCGCGTTGTAGTGACTGTCGATGTCATCGTCTTGGTCAACAACTGCAGCCGCCGTCGCGGCATCTCGACGGGAATATGCATCCAGCGCGGTTTGCAGCTGCCTTGACACGGCTTGTCCCATACGCTCGACACCTCTAAGTGCGGCGCGATTGTCGGTGTCTTGAACAGCCAAACTGCGTTGCGCGATGTTTCGCGCCAGGCCACCAATCCTTTCGATCGTGCCCGACATTTTGATCCCGCCTATGACCATACGGAGATCCGCGGCCATGGGTTGGCGCAACGCCAAAAGGCGAACCACATCCCGCTCGCACTCCGCCTCAATTGAGACCATTTCTAATTCGCGCTCGATAACGCGCTGCGCCATCTCATGATCGCGGGCGACAACTGCACGGCAAGCATCGCGGATCATTGCTTCGGCAAGCCCACCCATTCGGAGCAGATTTGCCGAAAGCCGCTCCAAATCATCTGTGAAAGAGGTAACGATATGCTGGTGCATATTGGGTTGTCCGAAAGTACTAGCCGAATCTTCCTGTAATATAGTCCTGAGTCTTTTGGTCTGAAGGATTTGTGAAGATTGTTTCAGTGTCTCCGTACTCAATCAATTCTCCGAGGTGAAAAAATGCGGTGCGCTGTGAAACTCGAGCGGCCTGCTGCATTGAGTGCGTAACGATGACAATGCAGTACCTTTGCCGTAACTCATCGATCAATTCTTCGATGCGGGCGGTCGCGATAGGATCAAGCGCCGAGCAAGGCTCGTCCATCAAAATGACTTCCGGGCTGATTGCTATAGCCCGCGCAATACAGAGCCGTTGTTGCTGGCCCCCTGACAAGCCAGTGCCGGGTTGCTGCAGTCGGTCTTTAACTTCTTCCCAGAGGCCGGCACGTTTAAGAGATGCTTCGACGAGCTCGTCGAGCTCACCTCTCCCGGCGGCCATACCATGAATACGGGCGCCGTAGGCAATGTTGTCGTATATGGATTTAGGAAACGGGTTTGGCTTTTGGAACACCATTCCCACTCGGGATCGTAATAAGACAGGGTCGACTGAGGGGTCGTTGATGTCCGAACCATCCATGAAGATCTCACCATCTACTTTGGCGTTGTCAATCGTGTCATTCATCCGGTTCATGCATCTGAGGAATGTCGACTTGCCGCAGCCTGAAGGGCCAATGAACGATGTGACGGCACTATCGATTATGCTCAGCGAAACATCGAAGATCGCTTGCTTCTGCCCGTAGAAGACATTCACATTTTTGCAATCTATCTTAACGTGCTCGTCTGAAGCTGCAGTGTCGAGAGACGGTAGCTCTTGGTTGCTGCTGGTCATGTCTACCATCTCCTTTCAAAGTGTCGACGTAACAACACCGCCGTTAAACTCATTGCCATCAACAGAACGAGTAGGATTATGACGACCGCAGATGTCATAGGTTCCCAAGCGCGTTCAGCACCAGAAAACCATTTGAATATCAACACTGGAAGCACGGTCGCTTCGTCGTTCGGGCCCGTTGGCACCTCATTCACGAATGCGACCATACCGATGAGTAGCAGGGGCGCAGTCTCTCCAAGCGCGCGTGCCATTGCGATGATGGCCCCGGTCAAAATACCGGGCGCTGCCAATGGCAAGACATGATGGAATACGGTTTGCGTCTGAGAAGCACCTAGTCCGAGCGCCGCTGTGCGTATGGACGGCGGAACGGACCGCAATGCTGCTCGAGATGCGATAATTACAGTCGGAAGTACAAGTAGCCCAAGAACCAATCCTCCGACGAAAGGCACAGATCTCGGCAATCCGAATGCATCCAAAAAAACGGAAGCACCTAGTAGTCCAAATACAATAGACGGGACCGCAGCGAGATTATTAATGTTCACCTCGATCAAACCTGTCAGTCGGTTCGTCGGCGCGAATTCTTCCAGATAGACGGCGGCGAAAATGCCGATCGGGATAGCAAAGGCTGCGGTGAAAATCATCGTCAAGATAGAACCAACAATTGCTGCTGCAGCGCCAGCCAATTCGGGATAAGTGCTATCGGAGTGGCTTATCAGCGATGTGTTCAATCGGCGTTCGACACGGCCTTGGTCTTGTAGTGACAATGTCCATGCGATTTGATGATCGCTAATGGTTCGATCGGACTCGGGCGCGCTCAAGACCAAACCTTCTATGCTAGCGCTGTTTTGTTCACCAATTTGTGGCAGTTGCCCGGCCAAAAATTCGATGCTCATAACTGCGCCGTTGACGTCAAGAAGTCTATACCAACTGCCGTTGACGCTTACCAACACGCCACCGAGTTGATCCCGATCGGCCCAAACTTCTTGAAGGTTTGGAAACCCGTCAGGCCCAGCATCCGATAGTGAGAAAAAATTGTTGCCTATTTCCCCCAACCGGCCAGCATTTCCGATTTGAAGGGCTCGACGACCCGTAACGCGACCTTTCAAGAATAGGTCAAGATCATCTGACAATACCACTCGAAACGATTGGTTGGTCCCGATCGTCTCTGGGCGTTCGGCGGTTTTCCTTGCCATTGGCAACACGCCGAGTCTGGGAACAATCGCAAACAATTCGCGACGCTTGAGTCGATCTTCGGCGAAGGTCGGGAAAGCTCGCAAGAGATTGTCTTGAACCAATTTATTGAACCCGCTGACATTGCTGGCGATGTCTTCGGCCGTATCGCCGGTTTCTGGGATGACTTGTTCTTCGAGTAGATTGAGGTCGAACACGACATGATGTCTTGTAAACGCTGAACTCGCCTCGCTCACAATCGAAAACACCAGGATAAATAAAGCGAGCACAGAGAACGCTATCGCGCTCATACCATAAAATTGGAACCGACGTTCAGCCGCATGGCGGCGTGCCAAACGCCTAATCACTTCCGGATTGGAAAAGGCCTCATCTTTCGATATCGGGACAGGTTTCGTTGCGTCAGTCATACTTTTCCTGGTACCGATTCACAACGTTGAGGGCGATTAGGTTGAATACCAAAGTGACCATGAACAAAACAAAGCCCAGCGCGAATGCGGAAAGTGTTTTTGCGCTATCGAACTCAGTATCTCCAGTCAGCAAGGCCACGATTTGCGCTGTGATTGTCGTAAGGTCGGATGTCGGATCGGGCGTGATCTGCGCCCGTTGACCGGCTGCCATAACTACAATCATAGTTTCCCCAATCGCTCTTGAAACGGCAAGCAATAGCGCGGCGATCACGCCAGGGAGGGCGGCCGGTAAGACAACTTGTCGAATGGTTTCCGATCTCGTTGCGCCCATCGCGAGCGCACCATCTCGTAATGATTGAGGCACCGCGTTAATGACGTCATCTGACAGCGACGAAACGAATGGGATAATCATAATACCCATTACCAAGCCGGCTGCCATTGCGCTTTGCGGTTGTGCGGCCAAGAATCCATCGGGCACGAAATCGAGATTATTAATCCATTGTGCGCTGCTCCTGACCGCAGGCGCAATTGTTAGGGCGGCGAAAAACCCATAAACAACCGTTGGAATGCCTGCTAGAAGCTCCAATATTGGTTTGGCCCAAGCGCGCAGCGTAGGACTGGCATATTCGGACAAGTAGACTGCAGAGAATAGCCCGATGGGCGCGGCCACCGCCATGGCGAGCATGGCGATCATAAATGTGCCGAAAAACAGTGGGACTGCGCCGAAATCCTCACCGGTTTGCGCGTTCCATTCTGTCCCAAACAAGAAGCCCCAGACGGATGGTCCATCTTCGGCTGTCAAAAAAAGGACCGTTTCGAAAACAAGCGATAGGACGATTCCGGCGGTTGTGAGAACGGCAATTGCGGCACACATAAATAGGCCGATCTTTGCCCCTTCCTCAACATATCGCCTCGCCCTGAACGCAGGATCTATCCGGCGGATCGCCCAGGTATAGGCGCTCGAAGCAACCAACAACGCGAGCAACAAGGTTAAAAACCTCACTTCGCCGCGCAATTGCGCCATACGGATACTCGCTTGATCGAACAGCACGTTTCCTGTCGGTGGCGGCACCCGCATTGAGGAATGATCTGATAGCCGGTCGAGATATTGGGTAATCTGAATTGGAGGGAGATCCAGAATATAATCAGGAAATTCGGAAGAGATTTCGGAGCGAACAAAACTGTCGCCGAATATAAAGAACACAAGAAAAATCAGCGCCGCTGGTAAAAGCGTCACCATCGCGACAAAGTAGCCGTGATAGTTCGGCTGAGAGTGCGTGCCATTGATGACGGCGCTGTTACTTTGAGACACGGCGACGAGCTTTGTTCGACCCATAAAGAACGCGCCGAACCCTGTCGCTGCTAAAAAAGTGAAGAGGAGCCAACCCATTGGCAGGTGGCCCAGGGTCTCCATCATCGTGATCCGCCGTCCTTACTATGTCGCGCTCATATCCTCACTGTTTGAAACATATGTGACAGTCTAGACCATGAACCCAGCCTTGCTTCAGAATGGCACGTCAACACGAAAGCAAAATGCTACACCGTCGCTCGGATGGAACAGTTTCAATCGGCGCGCGTGAAGCAAAAGTCTCGGCGCTGAGTCTGGATTTCCGTAGAGCGGATCACCGAGAATGGAATGTCCAATCGTGCTCATGTGAAGGCGCAATTGATGGGACCTGCCAGTCTTTGGGCTGAGCGACACCCGAGATGTCGAGTGTGTCGCCGAGAGTCGCGACCAATAGGTTATCGCTTCCTGCCCATCTGGATCAGTGTGTCGGATTGGCCGTTTTAGTGAATATTTTGCAATCGGTTGAGCAATCACGCCAGTTTCTTGAGCCAACCGACCCGTGACGATGGCTTCATAAGATTTTTCAACACGACGCAATTCAAATTGTTTCGATACGGCGCTTTGTGAGTACTTTGTGCGGGCAAACACCAGCAGGCCTGACGTGTCCATGTCGAGACGGTGAACCACCAGCGCCGTTCCGAACATCGCGGCGGCATAGGTTTGCGCGCAAACTGCTTTTTCGGGTCCGCGGCCGGGGACGCTCAGCAGACCTGCTGGTTTGTCAACGACGATCAACTCATCATCAACGTATATCGTTCGTTGCGCCGATGGCGCAGGTGGATGATATGTTGTCGCGCTCACTCTGCGCTGGGCTCTTTTATACGTGACGCAAGGGGCAGCCAAATTCCAAAGGCGGATCCGCTGCCAGGAACACTTTCCACTGCGAAACCTCCACGGTGGCGGGCCATTATGTGCTTTACAATCGCCAAGCCAAGTCCCGTCCCTTCGATTTGACCGCCTCGGCTTTCATCCACTCTGTAAAACCGTTCGCCTAGGCGCGGCAGATGCGTTGGCGCTATTCCGGGACCTTGATCGACTACTCTGAGCCAAGCTGCAGGAACTTCGCTGGATGCGCGAGGTGCCAAAAGTACAGCGCGCGTCGCACCGTCAATTTGGCGAGCACATTTATCGGCTGCAAGCGTCATGCTTTCGGATTGGCCAACCGTGACGGTAACAGTGGTATTCGGTGAAGAATACTTGATCGCATTGCCAACCAAATTCTGCAGCACCTGCATCATTTCATCCGGTTCGGCAACAATTGGCAATGAAATGTCAGTATCCGCCAAGACGAGCTTAACGTCCGCTTCTCCCGCGATTGGTTGCATCGAAAATCCCGAACCACCCACGAGCACTGTGAGGTCGACTTCTCCAGACGGCGATCGATGCTCACTAAACTCAATACGGGAGAGCGATAAGAGGTCCGACACTAAGCGCTTCATGCGCTCTGTTTGTTGCGACATAATTTCAATGAATCCGTCCCAACTATCTTTGTCGTTTCGCGCCGGGCCGCGCATGGTCTCGATAAACCCCGCGATCGCTGTCAGTGGTGTTCGCAGCTCGTGGCTAGCATTGGCGAGAAAGTCGGCGCGAGCTTGTTCGGCGCGTCGCACGGCTGTTGTGTCTTGCAGCACAAAAAAAACGCTCCCAGCTTCTGTGCCCGCTTGCAAGTGCGCAATCCAAGATTCGGCATCGTCGCGTAGTGAAAACTCTAGCTGCTCTTCGCTTCCGGTCTCGGCTACTCTGGCGTACGCCGCCAGCAAATCCGGTTGTCTAAGTGCTGCTGACACCAACATGCCGGTTTCATCACCGAGGCGAAAAACATCTTTTGCGGCCTTGTTTGCAAGGGCCAGTCGCTGGTCGGGACTAAGCCAAACCGCTGGGAAAGGCATTGATCGGATCAGCGGCGCCAGCGTGGCTTCACTTGTGTCTGCAGGTCGGGGCGTTTGCGCTGCTTGGTCAATGGTCACAATGGGTTCGGCGGGCATTGAACCAACAAAGTATGCCAGCGCGCCTGCGGTCATAACGACGCCGCCTGTGATCCATTCCACGAGGCCCATAGCCCCTGTCAAAAACAACAAAGTAAGGACGCAAAACCCACCTATTGTTAGTACGACGAAATCCCGTAAACGTTTGGCCCGGATATCGGATTGAATTTTCAAGGGATTGAATTGATCGGCCATGCGCTTCCCTAACGAGCCCTTTCTGAGAGGTCTAGATAAGCTCCTAAAGCATCGCCAGCGCCGTTGCGCGATATGTCAACGATGGGCGCTCGAAACATATTGATAAACAATAAAAGTTTGTTGACACTCGAGTAGCTTTTCTCTAGTTGCAGGAACTGCAGAGAAAGAGACTAGCATGACGATCTGCCGATCAATAATCGGTTCCCTATTGTTCGTGACAGCATGCGCTGGACAACCTGGGACTTACGATGCGGCGCCCCCGGTTCCGCCGCCAACTTGGACTTCAGCAAATATTTCTCAAGCTGCACCGGATCAGGACTGGCTGGATGTCTTCGGCGATCCTCAAATCTCTACGCTGGTCAAGGAAGCGTTGGTTGCCAATCCGAGTTTGAGATCACAAGCTTTCACCGTCGCCGCATCACGAGCACAGGCGCTTGCTACTTACGGACGCACTTTGCCAAATGCTAGTCTCGGTGGGTCCGCCGGTCTTACTAGCACAAGTGTTGAGATTGCGGGCGACACAGACAGGATCAATTCTGAATCATTTGGCCTGGACGGTTCGTTGAGTTGGGAAGCGGACCTTTGGGGGCGTGTTTCCGCGCAAGTTGATGCCGCGCGGGCTGACTTGGTGGCCAGTCGTTCAGACTACGATGCGGCTCGCCTTTCATTGGCCGGTCAAACGGTAATCGCATGGTTTGATCTATCTGAAGCAAATGCTCAGCTCAGCGTCGCTGAAGAGACCGTTCTTGCTCGGCAAAGGGCGCTGGAGTTGACGGAGCGTCGTTTTTCTCGCGGTTTGTCAACTGCTTTGGATGTGAGAACCGCGAGATCAACGCTCGCCTCTGCGGACGCCACCGTCGCCTCGAGAGAACAAGCCAGCGGAAACGCAATCCGTCGTTTGGAGATACTACTTGGACGTTATCCGGCGGGGTTGATTGATGGCAACATGCCGTTGCCCGAGCTGCCTGAGATAGCAGCTGGAGGGGCTCCAGCAGATCTCCTTGATCGGCGGCCTGATCTCGCAGCGGCTGAAGCACGTCTCATAGCAGCGGGTTTTCGGGCTGAGCAAGCGCGCTTGTCCTTGCTGCCGTCTCTTTCGATCACAGCACGCGCGTCAACAAATGAGGACGCAATTGGCGATGCGCTCGATCCTGCGAGGCTTGCTGGTCAACTGATTTCCAGTCTTACCGCACCGATTTTTACGGGTGGGGCGCTTCAAGCTGATCGTGATGCCGCCATTGCGCGTGCAGAAAGTGCGGCGGAAAATTATGTCTCGATCGTTTTAACAGCTTGGAACGAGGTGGAGGACACGTTGGCGGCTGACATTTTTCTTGCACGTCAAGAGACCGCCCAGATGCTTGCTCTTGAGGAAGCGCGGTTAGCCGAAGAGCTCGGCGAACGCCAATATGTAAATGGATTGATCTCGATATTTAATCTGATCGATCTGCAAACGCGTAGACTTAATGCAGAGAGTAGTGTGATCTCCGCCCGTTCCGCGCGCGCATCAAACAGGGTAAGATATCACCTGGCGCTTGGAGGTGGGGCACCAGAACGCACCACAGGCGAATTAACGATCCAAGAGACAGAGACAGATAGGATCAATTTACGATGAAGCGTATCCTCCCCATTGTTGTGACGCTCCTAATGCTGGTGGGCGTAGGCGTCGCGACTTTTGCGACATTGGAAGTCCTCAAGCCGAAACCGGAACAGGCAACTGAAGAGCCAGCTGGGCTGGCTGTTTTTGCCGAACGGGTAAAGCGCGAAGATCTGGTGTTCACTGTTGATGCGCAGGGCGAAGTGCGTCCTCAACGCGAGATCGCGATCGCTCCTCAAATTTCCGGCCGAATCTCTTATGTTTCGCCGGACTTTATTGACGGTGGTTTCATTGAAAACGGGCAGCTATTGGTTCGGCTTGAGGCTGCTGACTACGAACTCGGTATGGTTCGAGCGCAAGCAATTGTAGCATCTGCCGAACAAAGACTTGCGAGAGAACAAGCCGAAGCTGACGTCGCGCTCGAAGACCTCGAGAATTTAGGTATCACGGGGGCGTCTCCGCTGGCACGCCGCGAACCACAATTGGCTGAAGCAAAGGCGAATCTGGACTCTGCCCGTGCTCAACTTGCTGACGCGCAATTGGCGTTGCAGAGGACAAGAATTACCGCGCCGTTCAGTGGCCGCGTTCGTGAAAACATCGTGGATACTGGGCAGTTTGTCAGCCCCGGCCAGTCCCTCGGGCAGATCTTCGCGACGGATAAGGTCGAGGTCGTGCTGCCAATTACAGATGATGAGCTTGGGCGGCTGGGTTTGCCCCTTGCATTCGCTGAAACTGAGACGGAACCTGGTCCGGAAGTCGTCTTCTCTGGCGCAGTTGGTGGACAACCGCGCATTTGGCGCGGGCGAATCACCCGCTCGGCCGCTGCAGTGAATGCGCGGACGCGATTGATCAATGTTATTGCAGAACTCGATGACCCTTACGGCGCTAATGCAGACGATGGTGCACCGATGGCGCCGGGTCTATTTGTTAATGCATCCATACAGGGCGCCGAGATCGCGGACCTTCTGGTTGCGCCGAGAGCCGCTATTCGCAGTGGCAATAAGCTGTTCTTGGGTGACCCGGACTGGAGTGTATTGAGAGTTCGCGAGGTTGACGTCGTTTACACGTCGCCCGACGGCGCCTGGTTTCGAAGTGCTGATGTCGATGAGGGTGCGTTGGCGTTGGTGAGCCCTGTGCAGGCCGCGTTCGATGGTATGACCATTACACTCTTAGAGCGCTTGGACGACGGTACAATCTTCACGCACGAGCCAAAGAAAGACGGTGCCAGCACCGAAAGTGATACCGAGGCCGTAGCGATGACGTCAGACACAGGAGTTCAGTAGGATGAAGGGTATGGTCTCTTGGTTTGCGCGCAACGCCGTTGCGGCGAACCTATTGATGATTGTCGCTTTTGTGGGTGGCACGCTTTCGTTCAATCAGATGGAGCGAAAAATGTTTCCGGTCATCGCCATCACGGGCGCGACCGTAAGTGTTTCTTGGCAGGGTGCATCACCACAGGACATCGAAGAACAAATTGTGACTCGGATCGAGGAGGTCGTGTCTGATTTAGATGGCGTCAAACGGATCACGTCAACGGCTCGCGAAGGCAATGGCACTGTTAATATTGAGGGCCGCGAAGACATCGACATGGTCGAGTTCATCGACGAGATTAAACTCCGCGTCGACCAGATCAACAATTTGCCGCGGGAAGCATTCCAACCGCAGGTGATCCGCTGGGAACAACGCAACCGATATTTCGGCGTCGCGGTCTATGGCGAAATGGACGGCCGCACTCTGAAGCGAGTCGCAGACAAAGTTCGCGACGACATCGCTGAACTTCCGGGTGGCGAGCTGGCGGAACTTAATGGTGTGCTGGATGAAGAGGTTTCGATCGAGGTCTCCGAAGACAGTTTGCGCCGGTACAATCTTAGCTTTGGTGATGTGGCAAGTGCGATTCGATCAGCGTCGCTTAACTCGTCTGGCGGTCGGGTCCAATCTTCTGTCGGTGATGTTAGCCTTTCAACACGTCAGCTTGCAGATACCGCCGACGAATTTGAACGCATTATCGTGCGTCAAACGACTGAAGAAGGTACGATCCGTGTTGGCGACATTGCCACTGTGATTGACGGATTTGTCGATGCCGATTTGAAGGCGACCTTCGCGGACAAACCTACTGCGTTCATTATGGTTCCTGCGCCCGACAAGATGGACATCGTGAGTTTAACTCACGATGTCCATCT
>JBCAWZ010000065.1:0-15664 GCA_038534315.1 Pseudomonadota bacterium
CGCCGCCCGCGCGTTGTACTTGTCCATATAGGCGCGGAGCATGTCTGCGCCTTCTTGGCTTTTTCCGTCAATTCGGAAGGGTAGCACATCCACTTGCAGCCGTTCTTGATCGACAACATAGTTGAAGAAGTCCTTGTCTTCCTCGGGCGCAATGTCCGCCAGTTCTTGGAGCTGATCGCAATATTTCGCGGTCTCCTTCAGCATGTATTTCATGACCGAGGTTTCGGAGATGAGCCGCGCGGCGACATCGCCAATCCGGGCTTGCAGCTTGGCGCCAAAGCCTGGCTCCAGGCTGAAACCATACTTCTGTGCGACCCGCGCGAAGTTCTTCTTATGGAACTCTTCCCAGTCGAGCCAGGCAGTATACCAGACGACATCATCGGGCTTTTTGACACGCTTCATCATAAGCTTCGTCGCGTATAGCGCAAATGCCCGGTTCTGGATTTCTGCTTCGAATAGCTTCAGGAATTTCGGATCTGGTTGTGTCATAAGCTACCCCCAATTTGTTCAAGCTGATCGCCGACTTTGATCTGACCGGGCGTGCGTACTTCAGCGGACACGCCCAGCCTTTGCTCAGTATTCTTGACCAGAGCACGCATCAGCTTCGCTGCTCTTGGTAGTTCGCCTTGCTCACGCGTACTCATGACGCATCGAATGGTTTTGCACGTGACCACAAATTCAGCGCCGCCAATCTTGAGCGATTGATTGACCCAATCGAATTCCACTGGCCCTTCGACAGAGGCCTCGTGAGCAAGCAAAATGTTTGGACGATATCGGCGAACATCAACAACGGCATCGGGCACCAAACGCTGCATGTGATCAAGCGATGCTTCCGTCAAAATATGCAAGGCAGACGTGTCAAAATGAGTGCCGGGTCGACTCCGATATTGCATCCACAAATCAGCGTAACCTTGTTCCGCGTCGGTCTGGGCAGCGAAATTGTCGAGTGGCTCATCCGCCTCAAGACCAAAATCGGATCGAAGCGTGTCAGGCGTCACTTCAGGTGGCGCCTCGCGCTTATAGTATACATCATCTGTTTCGGGGCGGACAGCACTCAACGTGACCTCGCGGTCTAATACGTCCGACAGCCGTTGGTCTAAGCCTGGGTCTCGAGTCGAGATAACGTCACCGCTTGGAAAGGTAATGTCGGCTTCGACATGGCCTTCCATTGGCGGCCCATTGAAACGCGCAGAGAACTGCATCAGGACACCAACCTGACGGGCGCTCAAAATGTCTTTGCGCTCGACATCCCGAACCGCCCAATAGCGGTCATAGGGTATTCCATTCTGCGACACGGCTGCCATGTCAATCTGCTCGCCCGCGAATGACTTAACCGGGTATCGCCAAATTTGTGCGACCGAGAAGATCATCGCTAGCTCCAGACTGGCCCGTCGCCATAATTCGCTGGTTTCAAAAGCGGGAATTGAAGAAGATCCACAACCGGCGCAATCGGATCCGACTTATCTGCAGCAAGGTTTGCCGCAGCAACCATAACCGCATACTCATGGTCGCCCATGAAGGTCGCTAGCCGATAGGCTTCGGCATCTTCTTCTTCCGTTACCAGGGTCGCCAGCTCTCGATACTTCGCCAAGAACTCCGCTTCGATCCCCGCAGCCATGGCAGCGAACTGGTCTTTCCACGGCATATGCGTCATGGACTCCGCCAAAGCCGTTGCGCTGGCTTTGGCTTTGGCATTCTCAGCAGTGGATATTCCAAGTTTCGACATCATCGGTCGAAGTCGCGCTTTGCCTTCAGTCTCTAACTGCAAGAACGAGCCGATAACGTATTTCTGCTTTTCGTCCTCGGCATTTCGGAGAACGGCATCAAAGATCGCTTCGCCCTCTTGTTCGCCGCGATAAATATCGATCAGACACTCTTGGTATAATTGGCTGACCATAGGCAACCCTCCCTTAGAAAAACCGGTTTTGACCTTTTGACCTGAGCGAAGCTATCCTGCATGCGGTTACAGACGTGGACATTGATGTTTCCCTGTCTTGGCTCACAACAATCGCGTTTGAACACCTGCCCACGCTCCAATTGCATCGGTCTCAGAGTCGCATTGGATCCGGTCTGATAACGCTTTCATACCTGCCGCACAATGCATCAAATATCAATCGTGATCACAAAATATTGTAGAAATTTCCGAGAAATCGGGTCCAGGCCTTGACACTCGAACGTGTCTTGGTCGGAACATGATCAGCGTTTGCGACAGGGAGTGGATAACGTGGGGAAAAATCCGGTTGGCACGGTTTTAGCCTTAAGCTTTGTCAGCGCGACGGCGTTGCTAATCCTCAATCTACAACCCCAATTTATTGGATCGGTCGGGCGAGAGTTCGAATTGAGTGATGTTGAGCTCGGCTATTTTGCGACCTGGCCTCTATTAGCGTCGGTTGTGGTGTTCGTGTCAGCGCCATTTTGGCTGTACCGCTTCTCCATGCAAACACTGATTTACTTCGGCGGTATCGTCGCGGTTTGCGCGCTTCTGGCGATGACGTTGACGAGCACCATTTTGCCGCTGACCCTGTGTTTCATGGTGTATGTCATTGGCATTTCAATCATTCAGGTGCCGGCCTTGGTCGCATTGGGGCAGATGCCAGACCCGGAGTCAGCGTTTGGCGCCTATGTGGCGGCGTCCGTCCTTTTAGCCGGCGTGCTTGCTTTTTTGATCCCAGCCTTTGTCGAACCCGCTTTTGGGTTTCATGGGTTTCTAGGCTTGATTGCCATGACCACAATCGCGTCGATCTTCTGTGTTCACAGCCTGTCCGATCGCCCCGTTCAAGCCGATGAAGACAGTGTTGGTTCAAAGGAGGCGACTGTCTGGACCCCTCGTATTATTGTGGCGCTCGTCGGGCTGGCGATTTTCTATCTCGGCATTATGGCGTCATGGTCGTTTTTGGAGCGCGTAGGCGAACAGGCCGGATTAGAGGACGGCGCCGCCCTTGGTCTGAGCTTCGGCTTAGGGCTTCTTTTCGGCGCTTTGGGTCCGCTGGCTGGCGCCCATTTTGGAGATCGCATTTCCGCACCGCTCGCAATCATGCTCACCGCAGCGATGTTTCTCGGATTCATCTTATTGTTGACTGTCGGGAATTTAGACATGGTGAAGTTTGCGCTTGCTTTGATCGCCTTCAATATTGCTTGGAACTTTGGCATCACATATTTGTTGGCTGTCGCCAGCAAGGCCGATTCCTCGGGCCGGGGGTTTGCCCTCGCGCCGGCAGCCATGTCGATCGGAGCAGCCTTCGGACCGGCTCTGGGCGGAAACGCACTGTCCGCCTATGGTGCGACAGGCTTGTTCGCGGCGTTTGGTGGCGTGCTCGCATTTGCCTTCATGGCGATGTTGTGGGTCGATTCTCAAAGCAAGAGACATGCTTTAAAGGGCCAATTGTGATCACGAACAAATGAAATTTCATCGCTCCCCGTCACCCCCATCAAAACCCTAAAAGTAAGCTACACCGAAGCTTGCTCTGAAATCGCGCCGAGTGATGCGTTGGGTCATGCAACGGTCTCCAGTGACAAGGCCATGTCGACCGGGAGTGATTTAATCCCGCCGACGAAATTTGCCTGCATGTATTTTGGCGCACCGTTGAGTTTCAACGTGTCGACACGCGCAGCCAGTGCTTTAAGAAACGCCGTTATCTCCTGCCGCGCGAGATGCATCCCCAGGCACATATGCGCGCCATGGCCGAAAGCCGCGTGCCGTGTACTTTGATCGCGGTCAATGTTAAAGTGGTGAGGGTCCTCGAAGACATCTTCATCACGACTTCCGGACGGATACCAAAGAATCACAGACTCGCCGGCATTGATCGGCTTGCCCCCAAGCGTCGTGTCGTGCGCTGCTGTCCGAATGAAGTGACGCACCGCAGACGCATATCGGATCGCCTCCTCCGTCACCAATGGAGCAACAGTATCTGGATCCGACTTCAATCGAGCGAACAGCTCAGGATCTTTCGCCAATTGGTGAACCGCCTCGGACAAGGAATAACTGGTTGTGTCATGGCCCGCCGTTGCAACGATGATGTAGTAGCCAAGCTTGGCCATATCATCGAGCGGTTCACCATCAACGACCGCATTTGCAACAATTGAGGCGACATCATCCTTGGGATCCGCCATTTTCGCTTTCGTGAGCTCGGTGAAGTAGGCAAACATTTCAAGAATGGTCTGCTCTTGCGCTGCGTCAGCGCTGATACCCTCTTCAACATCGCGGCGCGTGTCAGGATCTTCGGGACCGAAGAGCTCTTGAGTCAGGCGCAAGAGCATTCCATAGTCGCCTTCAGGAACACCAAGGACATCCATGATCACACGAAGTGGATACTCTGTCGCGACATCGCTAGCAAAATCACAATTTCCATCCCGCGCGCCGATTTCTGAAAAGGCACGCTCAACAGAACCGCCGATCTTAGACTGCAGTTTGCTCAAATTCTTCGGCATAAACCACGACTGGGTAAGAAGACGCAGCTTCATATGCTCTGGCGCATCATAAGTAACTAGCGATCGAATGCGATTAAGCGAGCCGCCGGTTTCTTCCCGGATTTGCGTTTCTTGTTCGCGATTGAAAATGATCAAGCGGGGTTCGTTCAAAAAGTCTTTGGTTCTGCGCTCTACATCAAAAATATCGGCGTGCTTGGTGACGTGCCAAAGATCTGGAAAGATCGTGCTCTCGCAAAAATGGACAGGGTCTTCCGCTCGCATTTGGGCAAAGAGTTTGTGGATTGCGTCGTTGTCGCTCCAGCTGCTGGGGTCGTAAAGTTGTGATGCGTCAAATGACAATATTACCTCCTACCAATTCTGATTACCGTTTTAAAAACTGCTTGATCTCCGCTTGGATGATGTCTTGGTCGACCGACTGCTCGAGTGTCCCCAAAGAGTGGGTCGCAAAGCCTGGATCTAGCATTGATGGGGTGCGCAGCTCAATCAAGTCGCGGACATAATCGCGCGTGAATTCTGGATGCGCCTGGAAGGAGATAGCGATATCTTCATATGCCAATCCGGCAATCGCACAAAACTCAGAGTGCGCAATGACCTTTGCTCCTGGCGGCGGGGCGACAATCTGGTCTTGATGCCAAGCACACAGAGAGATCGGCGCCTGCGCCCCATCTTGGCGCGCTAGCGCATAATCCATAACGCCAATACCAAATCCTTTGTCGCTTTTTTCCACATCGCCGCCTAAGGCCCTGGCAATGATCTGGTGACCGAAACAAATGCCAATCATCTTTTGTTTGCGGGAATAGGCTTCGCGGATCAAAGCCTCCAAACGTGGGATCCAGTCATACGCCTCATAAACACCGTGCCGAGACCCAGTGATCAAGAGCACATCATAAGCTTCGGGCTCGACCGGAAACTCCCCGTCTAGAATAGCATATGTCGTTGCCTCATCTGGCTTTAGACCAAGTAATGCTTTGCACATGCTGTCATAGTCGCCGTGTTGGGCTTGGAGCTCGTCCGGGGCGCGGCCGGTCTGCAAGACGGCAATGTTCAATCTGCGGGCGATGGCTTGAATTGACATGTCGATCTCCCCGCCTATACCGATGTCAGGTAGGCGCCATACTCCGTGGACGGAATATCGCGCGCCAGCGTGTCTCTCTCTTGCCGTTTGCCGGCGGCGTATACATCGACAAGTAAGTCACCGAAGACACTGCGCGCACGTGCCGATGCATCGAAACCGTCGATGGCAGCGTCCCAAGTCGTCGGTAATCTGGCACCATCCCCATCATAGGCGTTGCCAATCGATGGCGCGATCGGTCGGACCTCGGCCTCTATGCCGTCAAGCGCCGCACCGAGAATGGCGGCAAGCACCAAATACGGATTTGCATCGGCGCCGGCCACACGGTGCTCGACCCGCCGCGAGACATCAGATCCGGCCGGAATCCGCACCGCCACGGTCCGATTGTCATAGCCCCAGCTAACATTTGCCGGAGCATGCGACCCAATCCGCAGCCGTCGAAATGAATTTGCATGTGGCGCAAAGACAAGCATCGTTTCGGGCAGCGCCTCGAGCAGACCGTTCACGGCAAACTGAAGGGCGTCAGAACCCGCTTCATCACCACTCGAAAATATGTTCTGACCTTGTGTATCGAGCACACTCATATGGGTGTGAAACCCATTCCCGGAATCTGTGGCATAAGGCTTGGCCATGAAGGTCACCCCCAGCCCGGCCTTTTGCGCAATGCGCTTCACGATGTACTTGAACAAAACAGCATCATCGGCCGCCTTTAGTGGATCTGGCGCATGCGTGAAGGTGACTTCGAACTGACCGCTCCCGGCTTCAGAAATGGCCGTTTGCGCAGCAATGCCAGCCGCGGCGCAGGCTTCATAAATATGATCCAAAAAGGGCTCAAACGCATCGAGCTCATTGATTGAGTAAGTGTTCGCAGCTGGTTTGCTCTTAAGACGCGGATCCGGCGACGGAGGACGCAAAACACCGTCCCCGGCATTTGGATCATAGAGGTAGAATTCGAGCTCAACGGCGCACACGGGCGTCAGCCCTTTGGCTTGATATCGATCTGCCACGCGGCGCAAGGCATTGCGAGGGTCAGCCGGATACGGCTCTCCACTGGTCAAACTCATTGTGTGCTGGAAGATCGCTTCTTCTGTGCCGTCCTTGAAAGACAGGGCCAGCGGCCCGCGCTCTGTAAGCACGAGCTTCCCATCATGGTCCCCCGTTTCGAGCACACGTCCGGTGCTGTAGACATCGCGCCCCCAAATGTCGAAGAAGATCGACGTCAGCGGCATTTTTAGGCCGCCTGAGGCAACCATTTCGACTTCTGACACAGGCAAGCGTTTGCCACGAAACACACCATTCAAGTCGCACACGATAGGTTTAAGCGTTTTCAAGGCTGGCCGCGCCTGAACCCAGTCTATGAGATCATTCTCCGTCACGCGCCCTGTCTCCTAAATGCCTAAACGGTCTTTCAGGCCATACCACCAGGATCCCGCAATCGAATATGGCACGCGCAAGGTCCGCCCACCTGGAAATGAAAAATACGGAAACCCGGCGAACACGTCAAAACGGGACGAGTCGCCATGAATCGCTTCGGCTAGAATAACGCCAAATAGATGCGAACCGGTGACACCATGACCGCTGTACCCGTGGGCGTAGTAAGGTCCGCTTTCAAGCCGACCAATTTGCGGCACGCGGGAATAAGACAGAGCAAAGTTTCCACTCCAGGCGTATTCTAGCTTTACGTTTGCGAGCTCAGGAAACACTTTGGTCACATTGGGTTGCAGCTTCGCGCGGACATCGTCTGGGTCCGTGCCGCCATACACTGTACCGCCGCCAAACAGCAAACGATGGTCTGCTGTCATTCTGAAATAGTCGAGGATGTAGCGAATATCCTCGACACACATGTCCGTCGGCATCAAGCGCTTCGCGACGTCTTCGCCCAAAGGTTCGGTTGCAACCACCTGCGTTGAAACGGGCATGATCCGGTTTTCGATCTCGGGCGCCACACCGGTCATATAAGCGTTTCCGCACAAGGCCACCTCGCGCGCATTTACCTGGCCGGTCGCCGTTTTAACGATATGACCATCATCGGTTTGGTTGACCCCCAAAACCTCAGACATCTCATATATTTGACCACCGAGTTTCTCAATCGCGTCCGCCTCACCAAGCGCCAAATTTAGAGGATGTAGATGGCCGCCCGTATGGTCGATCATACCGCCGCAATAAACGTCGGATTCGACGTGTTTTTGCAGCTCGGACTGATCGAGCATTTCATGATCATCCATTCCAAAGCCGCGCCACAGCGTTTGCTTGGCTTCCAGCTCCTTCATGTGGGCTCTCGTATAGGCCGCAAATATATTGCCTTTGCGATAGTCGCACTCGATCTGATACTTATCGATGCGCTCGCTGATCAGCGTCGCGCCTTCCTGGACGAATTGCGCGACAAAAGATCCAGCTTCTTTGCCGAATTGCCGAGAGATTTTGTTGATACTCGCATTCAGTCCATTGATGATCTGACCACCGTTTCGGCCCGACGCCCCCCAGCCGATGGCTTTGCCCTCGAGCAGACATACGCTCAAGCCGCTCTCGGCCAGCGAAAGAGCGGCAGACAGCCCTGTATACCCACCGCCGACCACACAAACATCGACGGTGACTTCACCGGTCAGTTGCGGCCTCAACCAGTTTCGATTGGATGTCGCTGCATAATAGCTGTCGATATGAACCGTATCCGTAAGCACGCCATGGTCGGCTCCGGCGACGATATTTTGGTTCAACATTTGAGTATCCTGCGCATTGGCCAATGGTGCCTAACACCTTCGAAAAACTCTAGCACGCTGGCGAGCATAAACAATAGCTTCGTCCATATTGTGATCACATTTTTTCGAAAATCCCAAGACCACATTACTCGTAAATCTAGGGCGCAGTGACTCAAAAATATCTTTCAATACAATTGATAACAGCCACGGGCCCAACAAAAAGAACCGTCCCGAATATAATTTGAGATCTCGTGCTATAACGAGTTTTTCGACACGCGCCGACGAAAGACTCAAATAGAGCTGAAATCAACTTCGCTGATACTCTTCAGCCCATCCGAAATATCTTCGTATATTGCTTGCCGGAGGAGCGCTGAATCATCAGCGCGGATCGCCTCAATCGCCGCTTTGTGTTTGTCGTCCTTGAACCAGGAAGTCCCTTTGCGTCCGATGACAACCCTCATGAAGGGGCCAAACTGCATCCATAGGCTTTCGACGAGGCTGAGCATAACGTTCGCCTCAGAAGCTCGATACAATGCAAAGTGGAACTCACTATTATGCCGCGCATAGTCCGTCGCGTCACCGCTCTCAATCGCGACGTCGAGCTCATTGTCACAATGTGTGAGCAAATCAATTAGGCGTTTTTTGGCGCGATGGCTTCCGGACACTTTTTCCGAAGCCTTCATAGCGAGCACTGGCTCTAGCGCTAAGCGGGCAATACCAATCTCTGCCAGCTTGTCTTGAGACATGGTCGCTAGGGTGATGCGTCGCGTGTCCGTCATTTCGAGCGCACCCATCGCCACGAGTCGGCGTATCGCTTCGCGCGCCGGCATAGCGCTGACGCCATACTCTGACGCGAGTTTGCGAACGGAGATCGCGCTGCCTGGCGAGAACTGTCCGGAAATAATAGCTTCTCTTACGCGCTCAAACACCTGCTCATGGACAACACTCCCTGAACTTGAAGGCGATATTGTATTCGGCAAATCCTCGGCCTCGCTAGGTCACATCCAGAATTTCTAGAGTAGTTCCTTTAGGAGGCAAGTCTGAAGCTGAAGACCAATTGACGCCATCGCGTGAGGGCAAAAAGCTTCGACGCGCTATTCGCGAGGACCACGCGAAAAAGTGCCAGCCTGATCCGTTGGGAAAAGGCTGGCGCAGCTGGATCGATGAGCAAGGCACTAAGTTACAGTCGCATCCCGCTTGATCGATATTGTTTTCGGTTGGCAGAATTCGAGCAAGCCGTGCTCGCCACCTTCGACACCAATGCCAGATTGTTTGGCGCCGCCAAACGCCGCATGCGGTGAAAGGTGTTGCGTTTCATTGATCCACACCGTGCCGGCTTCCAACCGGTCCGCAAGCGCGCTTGCAGCCTCAATGTCCGCGCTCCAAACTGACGCGCCGAGGCCGTAAATTGTATCATTCGCGCGAGTCACGACATCATCAAGATTGTCAAAGGACATTAGCGGTAAGACCGGGCCAAATTGCTCTTCTTGAACAATGCGGGCGTCTTCCGGTGGGTTATCCAAAATTGTGACCGGTACAAAATAACCCGGCGCCGTTGACGCATCGCCACCGACGAGGAACTTGTACCCCTGGTCCTTAGCATCTTGGATGAGATCCAGCACGCGCTGATACTGCGCCTTGTTCTGGATCGGTCCGATCTTGGTGCCTTGTTGAGCGCCGTCGCCAACTTTAACGGTTTTCGCGTATGCCACCAATGCCTCTTTGAGCGGCTCATAAATCTCCTTATGGACATACATACGTTTGGTCGCGATGCAGATCTGCCCTGTGTTCTGGAACGCCGCCCAGAACAATTGCTCTGCCACGGCCTCGACATTCACGTCAGGCATAACGATGGCCGCATCATTGCCACCGAGCTCAAGCGTGATCTTTTTAAGATCTTTGGACGCACCTTCCATGACCTTGCGTCCCGTCTGTGTCGAGCCGGTAAAGCTGATTTTGTCGAAGGCCGGGTGCGAGGTCATCCATGGGCCCAGGCGGTCATCGCCGGAAATAACGTTCAGGACACCAGAGGGGACCACGTCGCGGATCAGTTCGCCGATCTTCAGCGTGGTCAGTGGCGTGGTAGGGGCCGGCTTCAGCACGATGGTATTGCCAGCCAGCAGTGCTGGCGCGACTTTGAACATGGCGAGAATGATTGGGAAATTCCATGGTACGATCGCTGCGACGAGACCGATCGGCTCATATTTGGTAACGTGATAGCGCTGCTCTGAGTCCTCGACGACCTCCTCGGGGATTTCCATTTTGGCGGTTTCCATCAACCAGTGCGCGCCGCCCAGGACGTCAGCCATCGCAGACTCAAAGGGCTTGCCTTGTTCTTTGGTAAGAAGGCGGGCCAGAGTCTCTCCATTCTCGGCAATCTTGCCCGCAATCGCTTGCATCACACCTCGCCGTTCATCAAGACTTGTCTTTCGCCAGGCCGGTAACGCTGCTTGTGCCGCCGCGATGGCCTGTTCTAGTTCGTCCTGTGTGCAATTTGGCGCTTGCGCGAATGCCTCCTCGGTCGCGGGGTTGATAACGCCAAATGCTTCAGCACCTGTCACCTCGGTGCCGGCGATCGTCATTGTGTAAGTGTCGCTCATTCTGTGTTCCTTTCTAAAAGGCTGATCTAAAGAATGTAGTGGTCGCCTGAGGCGCGCACGGTGATATCACCAATCGAGACGCCTTTCGGCTGATTTATTGCATAGATCACCTGGTCTGCAATGTGGGCTGGGTCGAGCACGGGATAATCCATGTTTTCCGCATCTAGCTTTTCAGCCGGTAGTTTGCCTTCACCATAGGCAGCAAGCGTCTCCAGGAAACTAGGCGTATTCTGACCAACTATTCCAATCACGGCTTCGCGATTGACAACGCCGCTGCCAAGATTGGTCCCGGGTACGCCAGTTGGTTTGACAATTGTCACTTTGATTTTGCCGCGCGCTTCGACGCGAAGCGACTCGGACAAAAAGTTCACGGCTGTCTTGGTTGCGCCATACACCGCCGCGCCGAGTACAGGAAAATTGCCATAGATAGAGGAAAGGTTGATGACGTGGCCTTCGCCTTGCGCCATCATTTGGTCATACACCGCAATCGTCCCGTGCAGAACGCCTTTGATGTTGATGTCGATGCAGCGTGCCCATTTCTCAGCGCCGATTTCATGGTCGGCATATAGGCCAAGCGGCATAACACCAGCATTGTTGATCATCACATCAATCCGGCCATAGGCTTCCATCGCTTGTGCGGCCGCTGCTTTCATATCTGCCAGATTGGTTACATCAGCGGTGACGGCCTGCGCCTTGCCGCCGGCAGCGTTGATTCTCTCAACAGCCGCTTTGAGCCCGTGGACGTCAATATCGACGCAAGTAAGATTTGCGCCCATCGCCGCAGCTTTTTCGCTCACCAATTTGCCGAAGCCGCCCGCACCGCCAGTGACTATGATCGACTTGCCCGTCACGTAATTCGCCAAGGCACTTGCTCCTTCTTCGAGCACAACAATTTCCACTTGCTTGTGCGTCGTTAAAAACTTGACATTTGTCAAGATTGTTTCTTATCCCAAAGAACCTCCAATCTGAAGGAAATTCACTTGGCACCCCTCAAAGCAGGCGAGAAAACGAGACAGCAGATACTTGACGCCACGCTCCGTGTTATTGATGAGGCAGGCGTAGATGCTGTTACGCATCGCCGTGTCGGACTACAGGCAGATCTTTCTCACGGCGTTGTCGGATATCACTTTCCGAAACGCAATGAACTGATCTTCCAAGCGTTTGAGTACCATCTGGGATCAGTTGACGATTATACCGCCAAGATCGGGCTGCGCGCCGGCGAAACGATGAGCCGCGATCAAGTGATCGATGTTCTTTGCAACATGGTCTCTGAAGAACTGATCAGCCGTTCATCCGTTAGGATCGATATGGAGCTGACTTTGCACGCGACCCGACACGCGAAACTGGCCACGATGTTCAGCGCCTGGCTGGACAACGGCATTGCGCAATTGGCGCAAGGCCTTGATGACTCAGGCTTTGCAAAACCTCAGCTATTGGCGGGTGGCCTGTCGAATTTGCTTCGCGGTTTTCTAATCGAATGTTTGTCGAACCGCGAGCTTACCGTAGACCATTTTCGAGAACGCGTTCAGAAGCTGTTTGTTGAGACCGCATGGGAGAGATGCAGATGACACACCTTGGTGTGGGCAAAACTCTTCTCATGGTTGTCGCAGCTCTCGTGATCATTCTGGGGACTGCCGGGCTCAATCTGACAACGGCGCCGGAAGCACGAGGCGGCTTGTCTCAGCTTGCTGTTGCAGCGGCAATCGGGGGCGCGGCTGTTCTGTTGGGCGTCCTGATCTGGGGCGAGTTGAAGCGCCATCGACCGCAAACCCCTTGGATCGCAGAACACTCAACGGATTCTTTTTGGCTGCGAGATGCCGGAATTTACGATGATCCCATTCGCGCCCCGCTGAATGCATCAGATTCCAAAACTGATGTCTTGATCATTGGCGGTGGATTCACGGGTCTATCGACGGCGTGGCACCTCAAGCAAGAAAACCCCGATCTAAAGGTGACCCTAATCGACGCCGCACGCTGCGGCTACGGTGCGAGCGGTCGCAATGTCGGTTGGTGTATGGCCCAAAATCTAAACCTTCCGGGCACGGGGTCGAAATTTGTCGAGCCGGCACATCAAATGATGCGGGAGGGTGTGTCGATCATAAAGCAGCTGTCCGAACATCATGGTGTCGGTTGCGATTTTACGCCGGCCTCTATTGTCGATTTGAGCACAGCGAAAAACCCGAACAAAAAGTTCAAACCCGTTCTCGAGGTCTGCGGAACGTTCGGTTTCCAAGCGAAATTACTGGAGACCGAAACGGTCCGCGCTCGATATCAAAGCGATGCCTTCACCGGCGGCGCCGTTTATCAAGATGGTTCGGCCAGTGTTCACCCCGGAAAGCTCGGCCGTTCAATGCGTGACCTTGTTTTGAATGCCAGTGTTGAGGTTCACGAAGGAACAACCGTAGAACGTCTGGATCTGCGAGGAAACACACCAATTGCCATTACAGATTTCGGGCGGATTGAAGCAGGCCAAGTTATCATTGCAACAAATGCATTTACGAAGAGCTTTGGCGAATTCTCGGATCGGTACATACCGGTTTACTCAGCCATGATCGCGACTGAGCCCTTGTCTGACGCGCAACTGAAATCAACCGGGTTCAAACGCGGTGAATTGCTCAGCATTCGCGGCAAGGGTCCCGAAATGAGCTTCGCGAATGTTTCGGTCGACAATCGAATTGTTTTTGGCGGCGGAGCGCCTGTTATCTACTATGATGGCGCCTTCGCGAGCGGAAATCATAGAGGCCATTCCGAGAGCCTTTCGCAGTACCTAACAGGGACCATCTGGCCACAACTCGCTGGCGTCAAAATTGATCACAAATGGGGCGGCATGCTGGCGATCTCTCGAGACTTGGTTGGAGGTATCGGAACTCATCCGAAGCATCACAGCGTCCACTATGCGCTCGCCTATTCCGGTGAGGGCGTCAGCACCAGTTTTGCTTCCGGGAAGACATTGGCGCAAATGGTATCTGGCCAGGACACCGAGTTAACACGCAACCTTCTCGTCCACCGGAACATTGGCTGGATCCCGGGCGAGCCGCTAAGGAGCGTTGCGCTTAAATTTCTGTTTTAGTGGGGAGTAGTCTGGGTAAAAAATGCCAAAGTTGAAAAAAACCGGCGAGCTCAATTTTGGTTGATGCTGGCGCCAACGACTTTTCCGATCCCACCGGCCCCAAACTTCGTTTGCGGGCGCTGGAGCGAGACGATTTGCGCTTCGTTCACCGACTAAACAACAATCAAACGGTTATGCGCTATTGGTTCGAAGAGCCATATGAGTCGTTCGTCGAACTCGAGGAACTGTATCTAAAACACATACATGACCAAACGGAGCGGCGTTTCATTGTTGAGACGCAAGAGGGTGAATCTGCTGGTTTGGTTGAACTTGTCGAAATCACTTACATCCATCGACGGGCCGAGTTCCAAATCATAATTGCCCCAAGTCATCAAGGACAGGGATTTGCAAAACCGGCCACGATTTCGGCGCTCAACTATGCATTTCGGGTGCTTAATTTGCACAAACTGTACCTTGTTGTGGCGACTGAAAACGAAGTGGCCAAACGTGTCTACGAAGCATGCGGATTTGAAGTTGAAGGGCGACTGATCGACGAATTCTTTGTTGATGGGAGCTACAAAGACGCCCTTCGAATGTTCCAGACACAAAGCCGGTACCTGAAATAGGGTCGTCTAGCGCCGATCCACTTAGAAAAAGGGATCAACTGGCGCCTCGCTTCGCTTCCCACATTTGGTGGAAGTCGCCAAGCGCTTCCCCGAATGCCTTGGCCAGAGCTGAAAGCTCTTCTAGCTCTGCGATGAGCGGCGGCGCAATGATAAACCGCGGTCCGCCATTGCGCACGATAAAGCCCTTGCCGAGCATCATCATGGTCACTTCGTCGCCGAAATGCGATTCGTCGAAATCGGGAAGATCCTGATAGCCCGTTGGATCGAGTTCGACACCGCAGAATAGACCCACCATGCGCAGTTCCGCTACGACCGGGTTTTGCTTCACATATTTGGTCATCTCGCTGAGGAAGTGCGGACCTGTTTCGGTTCGCGTGCGGGTGATTAGGTCCTGCTCGGCCAAGGACTCGACAGCCGCGACCGCCGTGGCGCAGGTGGTCGGATGCCCCGCTGCGGTGAAGCCGTGATAGAAGTCGACGCCGGACTGTAAAATGAAGCTCATTATGTCTTCACTGATGCCGGTTGCCGACAAAGGCAGGTAGGACGAGGTCAGCCCCTTGGACATGGTCATCAAATCGCCGGTGAAGCCAAAATGGTCCTGACCGAACCATTCACCCATTCGGCCAAAGCCCGCCATCACTTCGTCGGCGATCAGAAGCACGTCATACTTGTCGCAAATCGCGCGAATAGCTGGCCAATAACTCATCGGCGGAATTTGAACGCCGCCGCCGGCCCCCATGACGGGCTCTCCGATAAATGCTGCAACATTGTCTGCACCAACCCGCAGGATTTCGTCCTCAAGCCAGCCTGCCGCGCGGAGGCCAAATGCCTCATCGCTTTCACCGTCTTCTTGATAGGCAAGACTGTTCGGTGGCTTGACCAGCCCGATATCCTGTTGGCCGATTCCATAGGCCGCATCGTACTGGGGGAGCGCGCTGATCGCGGTCGTGAAGATCGCGCAGCCATGATAGGCCTGCTCGCGCGAAATGATCATTCGTTTGCTTGGTTTGCCTTTGGCGCGCCAATACATCCAAGCGAGCTTGATAGCCGTCTCATTGGCTTCCGAGCCAGAAGATGCATAGGTGAAATGCGTGATGCCCTCCGGTGTAATCTCAGCAAGCAATTTTGAAAGCTTGGCCGAAGGTTCATTCGTCATATGGAAGTGGGTTGTGTAAAAGGGCAGCGCGCCTAGT
>JBCAWZ010000066.1:0-15517 GCA_038534315.1 Pseudomonadota bacterium
CGCTTTCAAACCTCGTTTCGAATGCCCTGAAATATACGTCTGATGGCGACATTCTGGTCGCCGCCCGGCGGCGCGATGGTGCGGTCCGTATCGAAGTGCATGATACAGGCGCTGGACTTGATCCGGCGGCGCTCGCGCGGGTTTTGAAAAAGGGCGAACGCGGCGCCCCGGACGGCGACGTCTCGGGCACCGGGCTCGGCCTCTCAATTGTTGCAGAATGGGCCGAAAAGAATGGCCTCAGCTTTGATGCCAGAAGTCAGCCCGGACGCGGATCAGTCTTTTTCATCGGCGGATTGGACCGGGCCTGATCCGGTTTGCAGAAAATCCAGCGGCGGCTTTACCGGAGACGCGTCGATGACGATCGGCAACGGGCCACCAAACTCGCCTGGTAAAAGCGCGCTATTTGCCGCGCTGGTCCAGCACATCTGGGTGCACAGATTTGTGTGCAGATACCCGCCCGACTGTGTCGCGGCAATCCGCACCATGGCACCGACCGAATACCCGACCCCGCAACTGGCGCCACTCGAAGAGGTTTTGATCTGAATTCGATCCGTGGCGTCGCCACGCAGCACCTTGACGGGCACCAGAGTGATGATTTTGTCGAACGGACCGGTTGGGGCCTCGACGGATTCGACGCGGGCCGAGCCGATAAAACTGTAGGCCTCAGAATCGAGGAATGACGTCTTCTGGTCACAAGGACCGCACGAACAGGCATGCGCAGCCTGCAGCCCCGAGAGCACGGCAAATCCCAGTAAAATGGCGTTGAACTTTTGATGGCGGAACATGGCGGCCTCCTCGGGATGGATCTGGTGATTTGTTCGCAGATCAGAACCAAAATTGCAGCGCGGAGAAATAGGGTCGGTCCCTCAAACCAGCGGCATATCGCCCGCGGCCAAACTGAGGTGTTGCCCTCATACACCCAAAGTGCAAAAGCCGCTAATTCAAAGGCAAGTTGCACAGGCGGCGGAGCTGCTAAATCCGCTGCCAAATGGAAATCCGGAGGTTGAAGCGTCATGAGCATTAAAACGAAAGCTAGAACAGTCTGCGCCGTCGCCGCGCTCTTTGCTTTGCCTGGCTGCGTCACGCAAGCAGGTATGGCTTACAAAGAAGCGCCTCAGGGTACCGTCTTAGATGACGCTAGACCCAAGATTGCAAAGTCGCGGGACGTCGACGCCCAGTTTTCTCAAGACCTATCTGCGGATATGTTGAAGCTCGTTCAAGACGGTTATGAGCTCGTCGGATACTCCAAGTTTCAAGGGCCGATGCAGCCGCAATTTGCGTTGGGGAATGCTCGAGGTATGGGAAAAAAGCGCGGGGCTAGCGTAGTCCGGCTTGCACCACCACAGCGCGGCAGTCTGAACCAGTATCGCTATCTCTACACATTTTGGGCGAAAGCCGATGCCAGTGACGCGCTGTTTGGCGGCTATTATGGTGACTCCCCGAAGGAGGTTCTTGCGGCGAGTGGGTGCGGGGCCAATTTGGTCGCATTGAGCGCTGTGGCTCCGGGTTCACCAGCAGATCTCATGGGGCTCGAAGCCGGAGATATCATCGTTGACGTCGACGAAGTTCCCGTAAACACCGCCCGACAATTAGATGACATTTTACTCATGGCGAGCGGTCTTCCTGTCAAGATTCGGTATATTCGCGGTGAAACAAGCCGTATTGCTCAAGGGCAGTTGGGCACCCCACCTGAAACTGCGAACATTCTGAAGCCGAAACCGTTTGGATTTGGCGCAACCACGATTTCCAGCAAACTGGAAAGCTCGCAACGCAAAACATTTAAGCGCAAGAATGGCGTTTTTGTCACTGGCGTCGAGTTCGGCGCACATGCCTGCAATACCGACCTGCGCTACGGCGATATTCTGCTCTCGATCGACGGCAAACAGATTAAGAAACAGAAAGACGTCCGAACAGCGCTAAAAAAACGAGCGGGAACGGTTTCCGATATCCAGATTGCGCGTGCGGGCGCCGTACAAACGCTCCAATTGGATTTAACCGCCGAAGCGGCTGAGCAAATAAACAATACGCGCCGCCGCCTGATCGCGGAAAGCGGGTTGGCAGAACCAACTTGGCTGACAGAAGACGGTGCCGATTTCACCTGGCTCGCCCTGGGCGGTCTGGTCGCGGTCGGGATGATGGAGGGGTATCAAAACCATCTGGAGTCAGAGCGTCAGCGTATCGCCGAGCACAATCGGCGCGCCGCGGCCATGCCGGTTAATCCGCAGACCGTTTCAAAGGATCGCAATGGTGTATGGACGGTGAGTGATCGGTTTGGAGACTCAGTCAGAATCGACGAACCGACCGCAATAATGCTTCGCAAAAATCCTGGATTCTCAGTGAGTTCGGTCAGCCGTCGGGGGAATAATTTTGCAATATACGACCAATTCGGCCAGAAGGTGGATCGTCCGTTCAGGCCGTTGATCATTCCGACAACAACTGCCAAAATTCCCGGAATTGATATGTCTGGCTACTATAAATCGTTGGGCTTGAAGTCTCAATTTTCTGAACTGCACTATAACCAGATCACGTCGACGTCTCCGTCTCCTTCCTCTGGTATTGCGATGCAGCCGCGTTATTCCGTGTACGCAAACGAACCTTATGCGGGTGGATATAGCGGCAACTATACGGGCGGCGCTTATATTGCGCCAACGCCTGGAAGACGCTCGGATTTTTCCCTGCCAGATTATTCCCTGCCAGACCTCTGGGAAATAGACTGGATCGTGTACGACTGACGCATCGATAACCTCAACTGGGAGATCGAGCCAATCTCATTAGGCTTCAGGATTGACGGCAGAACAGGTCGATCGCGTTTTTCAACGAGGCGAACGCGGTACCGCCAAAGACAAGCCTGAAATTAGAGGACTTGGTTTGGCGTCGATTGATAGCTGGGCGCGGGAAAATGGGTTGCGCTTGACAGTGTCGAGCGAAGAAGGGCGGCGTTCACTATTCACGATCGAGGGTTTACCGGTGGTCTCAGATTGACAGCAGGCTGAGCCGCGCTTTGGTAGCGCGGCTTTGCTGTTTGCTACGCCCTCGTAATGCGCTGAATTCAATTGTTTTATCGTTTGTCCGTCACCCAAATGAGGGATCGGCCTCATACAATACAAATCCGCTGCTTGGTAATCGGAACCTGTTTTTGAGAATAGGAGGAACGATTATGACAAGAACAGGAATCACGGCCCGATTTTCGCGGTCTCGCGATGGTTTCACAAAAACCGCCAAAACGTTGTGACGCTCCGCCACCGTTGACTTGCCCATGGTGCAGCTCAATCGGGCTGCGCCTCTGCTCACTCGCTAAAAGAGACTTCTTATGATTTTTAATTTTCCTACGCGCTTAACTCTTATGATCGCGCTTTTCGCGATCTCACTCATCAGTGGTATTGCCACGCCCCAAGCTGCGGCAGATGGTCGGTCTGTCAATTTGACGACCTATTGCGATGCCGCCAATCGGACTGGCTTTGGCAAGGAACTCGCCCCCCGCTGGACCGCGCGGTACAACACTGGAAAGACTTATTGGGAATGTGTTGAAGCCAAGGTTATGGGTTTCAACACAGTCACTGGAGGGCGGGTGAGACCCTTCGATCCCAGTCAGGCCTGTCAGTGGGCTTATGGCAGCCCGACCGTTCACTCCCATTATGGCGCTGACTTTACGAAACCGTCCTCTGTACATTGCGGCATTTCCAACGGGATGCGCGCAGCACAGGGTCAGCCGGGCGGCGGCACGTGCCCGCCGAATGCAACCAAGGTCAGCAGTCGCCTAAGCTGCACATGTTCGGCAAGTCAAACCAATGCAGGGACGGTTTGGGGTACAAATGTCTACACGTCTGATAGCTCTATCTGCAAAGCGGCGGTGCACGCCGGTGCGATTTCCAAAAGTGGCGGCCGCATCAATATTGCGATGGCCTCGGGACGTTCTTCGTACAGTGCGACCACACGCTACGGCGTGGCGTCCGTTAAGTGGGGCTCGTGGGACCGCAGCTTTGTCTTTGAGTAGGCGTGCGACAGCGCAGCTGGGATGCAATCACGCCGCAATCAACGCTGGAGCATCGGATATGTCCCGCACCGGCTGATTGCCTACAGTATCAGCACCAGGTCTTGCCTGGTGCTGCCTCAGCCGGCTCGATGACCGATTCACATCGCTGCGCCCTGGCGACTTTACAATGTGGTGTTGCTGTCCCGCATCGAGAAGCATCCTCCAAACCGCGACGATGGATGAAATTGCGCCATCTAGGACCATAGCCAGCCACGTCCGGCCTGTTTCGCCGTTGACCTACAGTGCGGTTCTGTTTTCCGCGCTTGCGTTCAATCGCGTAAAAGCAGGCGAAACAAACAATATCGGCATTTCTCTCTCTATCGCCCGCGCGGCAAGTTGTGCGCGATATCGCGTTGTCGGGTCAGAATGTTCAAATAGAGATCGTATCAAGCCTAAACTGCTCGTATCACCAAAATAGACGAGCACCGCCAAACCATCTTCACGCACGTTGGGATCGTGGTGCTGGATCGCCGTGCGCGCATGCTCGATTGCAAGCGCTGGCGAGGCGAACCAAGCCCTGCTCTCAATTTGGCGGACGCGGTAATTGATATGATGCCGTAACCAAAGCACGACAATGCCAAGTGCGACGACAATGTTAAAACGCAACAATTCGGATTTTTGCTCCAAATATTGCAACATCCAGCGTCTGTGGCTGCGGTGATTTAGGGCGCGCGCGATCTCACTGCGATTTAACGAGGGCTTTGATCGCCACGTCGCGCAGAACAGATCCTGTATTTTCATTTGATCCGTCAGCATATCGATCTCACAAAGCCGCGTTGAGCGCATTGCCCATCAGGCGGAGGGCTTTGAGTTGTTCTTTAAAGCTTAAGGACAGAACCGGCATGCACGTCTTGTTGACGTCGACAATATAGATTTGCCCATCATTGATATCCCGCAAGACATCGATACAGCCAAAATCGAGACCTATCTCACGGCAGAATGCTCTGATCTGGGCCTTTTCCCTTTTTGAAAAGACATCATCGGCGTCGCGTACATCCGTATGAAGATAATTGGTCCCGAACCTGCCTTCGAGCGTTTTGAATTTGTGAAATACGACGGAAATCGCCCCTTTCACCACATTGGCCCGGAGATCTTCGCTGCGTCGCCCGTCCGTCGCGGTTTCGATCAGACGCTGATACACCGCGCTGTCCTCGATTTCGCGGCGGGAGATTGGGCAAGGTACGATTTTACCATCGTGCGTCCCGTTTGTGTCTGACTTGCAGGCGGCTAGACCGTGATACGTCAGCGGATCAACCGCCAGAGAATACCCAAACACATTTTCGAAGACTCGCGCGACATGGGTTTTGGAGATATCTTCCACTCTATCGTTGAGTGCGCGTGATCGTTGTTCCGCTGTCAGTTCGCGCGCAGCGCGGCTATACGTTTCATCCTCAAAAACGAACACTGTGTCCGCTTGGTCGATGTCAGACACAATCTGAATATCACTGACCTGCGTTACCAGCCAAATATTATACCAAGGAGGGGCATTGTGCGGGTAAAACGCGATCGATCGGCGAACGCGATTACGCTTAAAAACGCGTGAGATGCCCACCACCACCAAATACGCGTAAAGCTGTAGCGCGAAGAACAGGCTTTTGAAGAAGGACCGATCAAGCGACACCCGAACCCGCGGGTGAGGCACGTGAAGGTGTTTGTCCTTAATACGAATTCCGCTCACATAACCGATAGAGCGCGAGAAAGCTGCGAGCGTTGGAATCTGTCCCATTTTAAGTCTTTCCCTAATACGAGCATAAGGTACTGCCAGCGGGAAGCGAGGCCCAATCGCCTTATACTACGCCTGGTCCACGACCAAATCACCATTTCGCGATGTCAAAACTTCGCCCGGAATCATCCGGCTCGCGGTGACGATATTCGTCCTGTTCCAACAGTCGCTTCGCTCAAGACTGCCGCCTCAACCACCGGCCAACGGCCAAAGACTGCCGCCTTCAGCGCGCATGAGCGCACCCCATGCGCATCAGATCACATTGCCGTCCCGCAGCCACAGCGGCAATTTCCTTGTCTATTCATGATTGATGCAAGAGCGTCTCCGGTATGACTCCAAATGCCAACCCTGCAATTGCGAAACGCGTCACCAAATGATCTGGCGAACGGGTCTAACCGCTTTGGCGTCAGCGGGCATCTTCACATCCGTCGCAACCGCTTGTCCCGCCCCTGTTGAGGCATCCGAAATCGAGCTCTTTCCAAGCGGCGCGATGCTGCCGGAGAATCTGCTCCGCGTGTACATATATTTTCCGCGCCGCATGGGCACGAACTTTGACTCGTCCGACATCATGCTAACCGACGCGAGCGGCGATGAAGTGACGGACGTGTTTCTTCCGATGCGGTTTGAACTCTGGTCACCAGATCGCCAGCGCTTGACGCTACTACTCGATCCAGGTCGGGTAAAAACCGGTCTTGTTGCCCATGACGCTCTTGGCCGTGCGCTTGTTTCAGGCGAGACTTACACATTGACGATACCGGACGATTTGGCTGACAGCGACGGATGCGGTCTGGGTAACACCGTATCGTTTTCTTTTGCGGTTGCGGCTCCAGACCGAGAGCCGCCTTCACCCGGCGATTGGCAATTTGAGCCACCGGCAGCAGCATCTAAATCAGCATTAAGGATCGATCTCGGCAGCCCACATGATCATCTTTCAATGGCGTACCGAATTCGTGTCATCACCGCAGACGGCGAAGCGGTGCCTGGCGAGATCGCGATCACCCAGGATGAAAGCGTTTGGGAGTTTGCTCCGCGCCAGGTCTGGGAGCCGTCCGAATACAGGATTGTGATCGATCCTCGGTTAGAAGACCTTGCTGGTAATCGGCCTGGTGTCCCGTTCGACCGCCCGGCGGAGGGTCCAACTGAGAGCGCGGTCAGCGAACTGATATTCGTTCCGCACTAGCGCGGTTATTTCAAAGAGCGGGGAGGCCAGTGTCACAAAGGTGCGCACTCACTGTGCGTTTGTTTCTGTACAAGCCGCGTAGGTTTCATGGCATCGATTGATCAACCTGATATTGGAAAGGGAACTATTATGCTATCCATCGCAAGAGCTTCCGCCGCTTGTCTGTTCTCCCTCACTGTATCTCTGACAGCCTGCGCACAGTCCGAACCGGAAATGGCCCCGGAAAATTCGGCGTCGACCGATCTCCAAACCGCCCCCATCTCTCTAACCGTTCTTGAGTTTGGAGGTCCGAACACGCTGTTCGCAGCAGATGACGTCCAAAACAAAATCTATGCGCTTGAGTTAGATGACATTCCGGATGAGACCGGCAACCTAGAGTCTGTTCCCTACAATCTTGTCGGTTTCGGATCGCAATTGGCCGATTTCCTGAGCGTCAGCCCATTCGACATTACCTATCACGACCTGGCCGTCCATCCCGTCACTAAAGCCGCCTTCGTTTCGCTGTCTGTGACAGGCGACGGGGCGGAACGCTCCGCGCTCATCATGGTCTCACCAGATGGCAACATCACCGATCTCGATTTTGACGCGATGAGTTTCACCAGCATCGACTTCTCCGAACCAGCGGATCCGAACGTCACTTTCTGGCGCGATATTCCGGCACCCGCATTGTCGGTCACTGATTTCGAATACGATGATGGAACCTTGTACGTCGCCGGTCTGTCGAATGGCGAGTTTGCGTCCACATTGCGCAGCGTCGCCTATCCGTTCACAGACGGCGCCAAGACGACCAGCATCGAAATGTTCCATACGGCTCACAATCAGAACGAAACACGGGCGCCAATCCGCGCGATGGCAATGGCTGACTTAAATGGCGAGAAGACGATGGTCGCCGCTTACACCTGCACACCCTTGGTGACCATTCCCGCTGGTGCATTGCAAGACGGTGCGCACGTGGTCGGCAAAACTGTTGCCGAATTGGGCTACGGCAATCGGCCGCTCGAAGTTCTCTCTTTGACCGCTTACAATATGGAGCGCCAGCCGGAGCAATTCGTACTGGTGATCAATCGGGAAATGAGCGCCAATCTCATCAAGCTTGAGGATCTCGCCGCCGCCCCTGCCCTCACCGAACCATTTGGTGGGCTCGGCGAGACGCTCGGCGCGGATGGCACGCACATCCCATTTGCGGGCATTTTGCAAGCCGATGACCAAGATGCACAATTCATCCTAACGCTGAGACGCAATATCGATACAGGCGATGTCGACCTCATCTCATCGATGAAAGGCGTCTATTTCCGGCTTTCTGACTTCGTCAGCGAATATACCTTCCCTGACTACACTTACGCGGAAAACCAGGTTGGCACGCAGATGTTCCACAACATGCTGAAACCCCTCGAAGGGTACCCGGAATTGGTCATCGAATAGTCGACCGCAATAAGCTTCGACAACGGAGCTCCCTACTCATTTCGGTCAATTGACCCCGGAACATCTATACCCGCCTCTTCGACACTGTGAGGCAATTTTAATCGACCCAGCTGATGGAGACGATCTGATGACGACTGGTTCAATTTCAATGCATCGAGCGAAGCGAATTGGCCCGCTATGTGTTGGTCTAACCGCGATGTGCGCCATGGTGAACACGCCTGCCCTAGCGCAAGAGGCGAGCTCAACCGCCGCTCCAACCGCGGGAATAAGCTATGCCAGCTACGCCTCTCCGAGAGAGCAACTGGCGACACGTGAGGCGTTAAAGTCTCGACCGGCAGGGACCGTCGAATGGAGCGCACGGATCGCCTATACGGATGGCGAGATTTACAATCCCGCGACCGGCGAAATGGATCAGGTTCGTCTCCGCAGCTATCAAGGTGAAGGCGTAGATCCAGACGTTCCATTTGTTCCACCGGCGATCTATTTGAGACCTGGCGACACATTTCTCTTCAACCTTGAAAACGACCTACCCGCTGACGATCCATCCTGTGTCGATCACGGCGACGTAAACGTACCCCACTGTTTCAACAGCACGAATATGCATGTCCACGGGCTCTGGGTGAGCCCGTCCGGAAACTCAGACAATGTTCTTGTTCGGCTTGATCCTGGTGCCACTTTTACACACGAGTACAATATTCCTGCAGATCATCCTGCCGGAACATTTTGGTATCATCCACACTTGCATGGCGCGACGGCGCTTCAGGTTAGCAGTGGCATGGGCGGTCCGCTCATCATTCGCGGAGAACGCGTGCCGGGCGTGGATCATGCCGGCGACATCGATACGCTTTTGCGCCTACCAGATGGCGCGCCAATTGGCGAGCGGGTCGTGACGCTCACACAAATCGCTTATGCGTGCGGCGAACGCGACGAACTTGGGCAGATCGATATCAAAACAGATGATGAAGGGTTTTGGGTCTGCGATGATGGCGATGTCGGCATGGTTGAAGGATACAATCAGTTCGGCATGTATGAGAATTTCGATACGCCAAGCGGGATCCCTGACGTCCGAACGCGTTGGGAGGTTTCGGGCCGGCACACCGCACTGAACGGACGTGTCATGCCGACGATTGACGGTGTTCGTGCCGGAGCAATTGAGCGCTGGCGGTTCATCCAGGCGGGCGTGAGCGGGTCAATCTCTGTGAGCTTTCGAAAGTTCGAGGGTGACGTTGCCGACTACGACGCTGGTAGCAGCGACGACCGCGATGCATTTGTAGCAGAGCAATGCACCGGCGAAGAGGTCACGCAATTTTCAATTGCCTTGGATGGTCTCACGCGCAGCCGCGTCAATGTGCAGGAAAGAACCATGCTGCATCCCGGTTATCGTGACGATGTCTTGGTCTCATTTCCCGAGCCGGGCCTCTATTGCATGGTCGACAATGACGCACCTAAGAACGAGAATATCCGCATGCAGGAAAAGCAGCGACAGCTGCTCGGCTTTGTAAACGTGTCCGGCGCTCCCTTGCCGAACGCCCAAATGGATCCAACAACGCATGTTCAATCCTTCATGGTCGCTGCCGCACAAACGCATATGCCAGAAAATATTCGGGCGCGTATCACAGAAGAACTGTCTGGCGATGTCATCGATCTCAGTTCCTTCGTCGCGCATGAGAGCCTGATCGAGACCGATCTCGACGGGACACAAACGCTCGGCTTCGACACGTTCATCAATGAAGGCGCACCACACTTGCCCGGCGGCGCTCAGAACGAATTTGTGGTTGGAACTCTGGATCTAGAGTCGGGACCCTTACCGAAACTCATCGATGCTTCCGAATATGCACTGGGCCGCATGGATCGAACCCTCATCCTGGGGAATGTTGAGGAGTGGACCTTAGCGGCGTTCACCGAAGGACATCCCTTTCACAAACACGTCAATCCAGTGCAGATCGTCAGTATCATCGATCCAGATACAGGCATTGACGTCAGCGGGTTTGACTCTGGATCGGTCTATGCAGGTCTCAAAGGACAGTGGAAAGATACGGTGTTCCTGCCCACCAATCTGTTTGGCGCCCCCTATGTCGTCACCGTACGGACGCAGTACAAGCGCTACATTGGGACGTTCGTACTGCACTGCCACATTCTGGATCATGAGGATTTCGGCATGATGCAAGTGTTGGAGGTCGTGATGCCGACACAACCAGGTTCGATGCTGCATGGTGCAAGTCACAGCGCCAGCGACGAACATTAGACGGGTTTCGACGCCCAAGTCCCGTCTCCACTTGCCCGGTGTCGTTGCTTATCCTCCGACGGCGCCGGGCAATTTTTTCCGGCTAGAAATCAAACCGCGCTTGCGCGGAAAGCCGCGAACCTTCTCCGGTCAGGCCGCTCACGACCTCTCTATCGGCATAGACATATTCCACGCCAAAGGTCGCGTTTTTAACCGGTGTCCAAAACAGATTGACGCCAAGCGAAGATCCGCCATCTGTTGCCGTTTCGCTGGAGCCTGTGGGCGAGTCAAACTCAACCGCACTGATCTTAAAGGTCGAGCGCAGTGCGTCGCTCCACCAGTGCTGATAAGACAGGTGTCCGGCAAGGATACCTGTCGCTTCAACGGATCCGTCGTCAGAGACGACCCCTTCAAGACCAACATTCGCAAGCGTTGCGTAGTAGTGAGCAAAACCCTCACCGCCTTGGAACGCAAATGCCAGATTATCTTTTTCGCCAAAGGCCGGGAGATTGATCCGCCCCGACAAATTCAAGCCACCAGTGTACGCGCTGTCGCTCGTAGATTCTAGTTGCAGTCCCAGACCTGCGAGACGAACCCGGCCCCAGGGCTGTGTATACTGAACATAACCGGTCACATTTGGCGTTGAGTCGGAGGCGAGCAGCGCGCTGTCGCCGGACAGGTCGCCTGCCGGGTCCTCCAATCCGACAGCCACTCGCCAGCTATCGTTGAGATCGGTCCGCCAGCGGATCCCTGGATTGCGGACGATCGGAACCGCGAACGGATTGTTCGGCCCTTCCGGTGAGGCTGCGATGTCAACAAATTGCGACCAATACTGGCCCACATACAGCCCGCCAACGCCGGCCGCCGCATGCCTCAAGACAGGCGTGTAGTTATTTGTTGTGCTGTTTCCAGAACCAAAAAAGTCGATCTCTAGAAACGATCGGAACTCACCCAAGCGCGTTTGATCGCGAACATCCAGGTTGAGCCGTGTATATCGCGCATGGCTGCGAAATACCTGTTCGCCATCACTTGTCGATCCATCCAGCGGAATGGTGCGCAAGTTCAGCGAGTCAGAGAAGCCGAGACTGTCGAAGTCGTACCCCATATCAGCTTGCACATAGCCGCCAATGCGCATGGATGCGGTTGAGTTCGGCACGGTAATGGAACCTTCAAAATCCCCTGCCGTAACAATGGCATCATCTGGAACGCGACCGACTTCATATCGTCCGGCGTCTATTCCGGTATCGATCGCAGCGAGTGTTTGCGGCGCGACGGTGGATGGGGTTTCAAGGCGCAATACGTCGGACGTGTCGGATCCTGTTTCGACCTGCTGCTTCAGGCGTTCGATCTCAGCTGCTTGGGCTTCAACCATGCCCGCCAAGGCCTCGATCTGCGTCTTCAGCTCGTCGAGATCCGTTTCCTGCGCTGAGGCTGAAGCTCCGATCGAAGATGAAAGTGTTACCAAGGTCGCGGCCAAAACGGCCTTCGAGCTATTGCAACGAAGCGAATTCATAAACCGGGCCTGGGCGTTTCGTAGGTTCAGTGATGCCTCGGAGGAAATAATCAACTTGCACCTCTAACCGGCTGAACACGATCTGCCGACATCACTCCACATCGCCACGCCTCGGTAAACGTGCGTGCATGCGCACCCAGTGTTCAACCGGGCACGTGGAGCCGAATGGCGATCCCACTTAGTCTGCGCTAAGCGAAAAGCGATGCGTGCTCATGATGAAAAAGACGAAGATCGCAGTGCTGATAATCGTCTCCATCTCGAGCGTTTGCGTCGGCGCATTCACGGTCTTGGAGCGAGATGCGCGCATCCCAAAACCGTCCGAGAGCTTTGAAACGATGCTCGAAAAATCAATGTGCCAGTCGGGCGATGATTGACGTTTGCACCGAGTGAGTGGGAGGAACGAGCCACGCGCCGATGAGATTGACACGTCTCGCTTAACCCCCATCGCTCGGGTGATGTCGTACACAGCAACCCGGCCGAGGCCTTATGCTAGTCAATGACGAAGCTCTGATCCGAGAATTTGAGCTGGATATTCGTCACACCTTCGTTGACGTTCCATTTGTAAAGCTCATAGCGTCTGACACCAGACGTATGCATGGGGTCGCGATCGGCAATCGCGCGCGCGGCTTCGAAGGAGTCAGCTCTTATAACAATTAGGCCTCGGCCGCCTGCATCCGCGAGGCCTTCCGGGGTAATTTGACCGCCCATGACCATGATGCCGCCGTCTTCGATTGTGTGTACAAAATCCATGTGCGCTGGGAGGATTTCCACGATCTCCTCGAACGGCACTTCCGGCAGGGTTATGTAGAAATACAGCTCAGCGCCCATGCCGGAATCAAGCTTGTCGGCTTCCGCAATTGTGTCAGGGTCGGAGTTTCCCTGTGCTAAACCTGGACCGCTTAGGCAAACCGCGAACACAACCGCGCTGACGATAGAACGGGGAACAGAAAAACGCATGACAAATCCTCCAATCCTTCAGTGACTGAAAAGTACGCCATCAGCGCCTTCAAAAGAACGGATTCAAATGCACACAATCTGTGCGTTCGTCGCCAACTAGACCGAGGGCATCAGCTCCGGATCCATATCCGTATCATGTTTGCCCATCAGGCCGGCGCTCCGCATACAGTTCAAATAGGCCTGCACCTTGGGTGACCGATGCGTATCAACATGCGTCACCATCCAGCACACGGTCTTGATGTTCGGGACCGCGATATTGATCTTGTGGATCCTCGGATTGATATGCGCGAGATGATCGCCAATGCAGCCCAATGCGAGACCATCCTGGACAGCTCGCCAAATGGTATGACGTTCATTGCTGGTGAAGATCACATTATGGGAGGGGACATTGGCCCGGATCCAGTCATTCGGCGGCGAATAGATTGCCTCATCCAAAAGCGCGAACCGATGGTTCGGAATGTCTGCGAGCGATTCAGGATTTCCAAACGCATCGAGATAGGTTTCGTGCCCATAAATGCCTCCAAAGAAGGTCATCCAAGGGCAAAGCACATAGTCGGGCTGTTCCAGTTTTTCACCGAAGTGGAAATAGACATGAGCCTCTCCAAGCTCCATTTTCGGCGGAGCTGACACCACTTTGTGATGGACTTTGACGTTTGGGAATTGGCGCCGAAACGCTGTCACGCCGGCCACGACGGTTGGAGCAGAGCCCGGCGGTGTCGCGATGATAAAGTCTCCGGAAAGCTCATCCGTCTTTATCCGGCTCATCCCAATGAAGCGCTCAGCCTCACTTTCAATAGCCTCGGCGGACCTGACCAAAGACTGTCCAAGCTCGGTCAAGGAGTAGCCCCGGCAATGTCGAAGAAACACCTTCATGCCGAGCTCAGCCTCGAGCAAATCGATGCGCCGAATGACCGTGGCGCGATGCACGCCAAGCGCGGTTGCGGCCGCTGAAACAGTTCCAAGCTGCGCAACGAAATAGGCGGTCCGTATTTCAACAAGCAAGCTCATCGCAATGAGTATACCAGAGGTGGGGCCCCAATCGATGGCGCATTTCAAGACAGACTGTGCGCAAATGTGCGCAGGATTGCAGCACGAACGCTCTAGACAGTCTGGTTAGAAACTCAGCAAACGATCAGGTTCCAAGTCGATCGCAGGCTTGCCCAAAATGCCTTCATCTCTCAGGCAAGTCAGAAGCGCTTGAACCTTGGGAGACCTGTGCATATCGACATGCGTCACAATCCAACTGATGATGTCATAGGCTGGGATAGCAGCCTCGATCTGGCGCATTCCGGGCACACTCTGAGCAACGTGTTGAGGCATGGGCGCGAGCGCCAATCCGTCGATCGCGGTGCGATACACGGTCGGCAAATCATTCGATTGAAAGATGACGTTGTCCGCCGGTATTTCTTGGCGAAGCCAGTTGCTATACTGTGAGTATGTGTCCGAGGTGAGCAATGCGAATTTATGACTTAAGAAATCAGAGACATGTTGTGGGTTTCCATGTTTTCGGAAATAGGAGTCATGGCCGTAAATGCCGCTCTGAAACACCAGCGCCGGACGCACTACATAATCAGGATTGTCGATTGTCGGACCAAAATGAAAGTAGATGTCGGCCTCTCCAAGTTCTAGTCTAGGCTGCTCAGGCGTGAGTCGAAATGTGATCCGCAGATCTGGATGCTCCGACTGCATTCTCCTGGTGAGCGCGACGATCATGCCGGCATAAGCCGGCGGAGTCGTGGCGATGATCAACTCACCCGAAAGAGACGAGGACGTTACTTTCGACGTCGCCACGAAGTGGGAAATCTCACTCTCAATTCTATCCGCCGTCGACAGCAGTTCTGCTCCGAGCTCGGTGGTCGAATATCCACTTGAGTGGCGCCGGAAGATTTTTTCTCCCAAGCGGGTTTCAAGCGTGTCGATGTGTCGGACCACTGTGGCGCGGTGAACACCCAATTCTTTCGCGGCCTCCGAAACCGTTCCAAATCGCGCGACATAGGATGCCGTTCGGATTTCTTGCCAGTCCTTCACCGATACTTTCACCCTGCTCTTTGTGCGTGTTCGATCATTCTAAGGTCGTTATATCCGCAGCAATCAGGCGGCTCAGTTTCTCCACGCCCAAGGCCATCGCCGCCATATAGGCATCATAGCTGCCATCACTCGCCGGCACATAAACACTGAAGCTGCCGACCAATGGCGAAGACGTGCGGCTCGACACAATGTACTGGCCGCTTAATTCGGCCTGTCCATTGATCCCTCTCAGCATACGGTCGAAAGTCACGGAGACGCGGAGCTCAGGCCGGATGCCATTTGGATAGGGGCGCTTCAATACGCTTTGCCCCGTTTCCTGTTCTAACATTTGGGCCAATGCGGATGTCAGCGCTTCGCTCGGAGGGACGGCCCAACGATGATTGTCGTCCTCTTTGATCTGAAAGTCGTTGACCGCCGTCGTGATTTGTTGATTGCGG
>JBCAWZ010000067.1:0-15125 GCA_038534315.1 Pseudomonadota bacterium
CGGCTACAAAGCCCCCGACCAGCACCGCATAAATGGGGTCCGTACTCCCCGTTAGCAGCCGCTGGACCACCGCCCTTAGTCTCAAATCCAGACGGTCCGGACCGCCCTGCACAAAACCAAGGTGCCAGCGAGTATACGGCCAGGGATAAGGGGTGGGATAAGTTTATTAGCGCGGGTCCCAGCGACACGCCCTACTACGATAGAGGACGATCTCTGCTTTACGCTTTGCCCAGCCCGTCCTGAACTGAATTCAGGACGTGCCTGGGCGGGGCGTACCCCCAAAAAAGGGGCGTCGGGCGCATCGGGGTGGCGCCCCACCCCAAGCCTCAGAATTGGAAATAGATGAAAGGTCGATATCCCAGCGGGACAAAGGAAAGCGCAAGCGCCGCGGACGCACCATAGACCAGTGCAAATTTGTTCGCGGACAAACGCTCAATCGCACCCGCAACATCCACCTGGCGCGTGCCCCAATGGATGAGCATCAAAAAGATCAGGAATGGCCAAACCGCGATTGGCAATGTCTCGGAGCCGCCACCTTGCAGGGTGAGATATGTTTTCGCCATCATGATCGAATGTTCTAGGTCTGGCGCGCGGAAGAATATCCAGGCCAGGTGGACCCAATACACGGTCATTACGGTTCCGATTGCTGCGGTGAATGACGCCTGCGTGATCACAGGGTCTTTCGGTTTGCGTGCGGTGAGCTTCTCCCAGTTTCGATGCACCAAAAGCGCCAGCCCGTGCAGGAACCCCCAGATCACAAAATTTAAGGATGCACCGTGCCACAAGCCACCCAGCAGCATCGTGATCATCAGATTAACATCGCGCCGCACTTCACCTTGGCGGTTTCCACCAAGCGGGATGTACAAATAATCGCGCAACCAGGTTGACAAGGAAATGTGCCAACGACGCCAAAAAGTCTGAATGTTTGGCGACAAGTAAGGCGCGTCGAAGTTCAGCAAGAAGCGGTAGCCGAGCAGTCCTGCCAAAGCGATGGCCATGTCGGAATAGCCGGAGAAGTCGCAATAAATCTGGACACCATAGAGGAAGACACCGCCCACCAATTCGGTCGCTTGATAGGTCTCTGGCGCCGCAAAAATCGCATCAACATAAGGCGCAATATTATCTGAAATACAGGCCTTCTTGATAAAGCCGATGAGGAATAAAAGCAGATTGGCTTTGACATTCACATCGGCCCAGCGCCGCGCGGTTTGCATTTGCGGCATGAAGTCCGCAGCCCGAACGATGGGTCCGGCAACCAATTGCGGGAAAAACGCAATATAGAAGCACACATCGGCGAAGCTGCGCTTTACCGGGATGTCTTCGCGGTGGACATCGACCATGTAAGAGATCGCCTGGAACGTGTAGAAGCTGATGCCAACCGGCAGCACAATGCTCAAAGTCACCGAGTTCACACTCAGACCCATCAGAGTGGCGAGGTCAGCAAAGCTCTCCGTGAAGAAATTGAAGTATTTGAAGACACCCAAGACGGCCAGTGTCGTAGCAATACCAGCTCCGAGCGCGATCTTGCGCCGCCGATGATCCTCTGGCCACGCTTCGACGGCGCGGCCGACCAGATAAGCGACCGCGGACACGAACAAAATGAGCGAAAGAAAGCGCCAATCCCAGGCGGCGTAGAAGGTGTAAGACGCTGCCAGCAAAACGCGCTTGCGCCAATTATTGTCGGAGATCATCCAATACAGGGTGAAAACCACCGCAAAGAAGGCAAAGAATCTGAGCTCAACGAACAGCATCGTCACTGCCCTCCTGCTCATGCGACGCGCTTTGCTGTTGGCACAGCGTCTCGCCGACCATGCGGCTCAATTGTCGTGCACCGTCAAAGCCGAGATGGCTCTCATCATACCACAGGTCACGTTCGAACAGGCTCGGATAGATGTCTGGCCTGTTGAAGTTTAAGACGGAGGCGGTCGGCGACGCCGATGTCACTTTCGGACCGATCCGTGGCGTCCGGTCGAGTTCTGCAGGATCGGGGGCAATGAAGAGCGCGCTGCGCAAACCCGCTTGCTCAATCTCGCTTAGGCGATTGGCCAAATATTTCGCGAAAGGCGCCACATCTTCGGAAGAGGCTGCGCCATATTTCTGCAGATTGCTCGTGAACATTTCGGGATTGTCGACAAATTCCTTGCGCCGCAGCAGGATTGATTCATTGGGCTGAGAGCCAAGGGCTTCAAAGCCATCATAGGCGAAGTCGAACCCAAACCGCGCAGGTCCCTTGACGGGTGGAAACAAACGCTCAGCACTGAGACCGATACCAGACTGGTCATAGCTGACGCCAAGCATAAAAATGCCGAGGCGGAACACTTGTTTGGCGATCGATTCTGGATACGCAAAAATCGCCTCTATGTGCCACGTCAGATAATTTGGATCGTTGAAGAAACGTGCGCGCGTCGAGGTGGCATCTTCGATGTCGCGGGCTTCAGGCAGCGGTGTTTCGATGATCACCGTTTTGAGTTGACCGGTATCCGCCGCCATCACTTGTTGGACGACCCAGTCCTGCTCCGCGCCTTTGAGGCCGAACACACCGAAATTATAGACGGAAGGTTCTGGGCAGCCGGCCACGACGAAACCCGCTTCAACCTCATCTGGCACAATGTGGTACAAGGTTCGGGATGTACCGATGAAGACCACGTCGAACGCATCCGCGCGGGCTTTGAAATCGGCAAGCTTAGGGCTCAGCACGAGCATGTCCGGGGGCGGCGTTGTCGCCCGCTGAAAAGCGCGCAGCGGCAAGTCCAGGATCAAGAACCCGACCGCAAATACCAGAACAGGTATCGCAGCGAGGCGAATATGGACCAAGAAATTCCGCACGAACACCCTACCTCATCTATCGCAGAACTTTGCCGTGTCAGCCGATACTATGCACGGCCCAAGCCCTTTAAGTATCATACCAATTGGCAATTGATCACTACGATGCGCCAGTAAGACAGGCAGCAATTTATATGCCAGAATTGTCGTTATCTGATGGCTTGATCGCAACCACGCGATAGCCTTCGTCTTTCAACCGATCGAGCAGCAATCGGGTGCGCTGGACGGACTTATCAAATGGGTCGTGCAGCAAAATGATCCCGCGATTGTCACGCAGTTCCAATTGCTCAAAGACGATGTCGATGGATCGTTCCGGCGAAATCCGTTCCCAGTCTCGGCCATCCACCGTCACGGTGACGATGGCAATGCCAAGGCCCGTGATCTGTTGGTTCAAGTCGCGATTGAATGCGATGAAGGGATAGCGAAACAACTGTACTGGCGTGCCGAGAATATCGCTGATCGCACTATGTGTGCGCTGTAGATCTGCCGCCACTTGCTCTGCTGTGAGCTCAGTATAGCGCCGATGTGACCAGCTATGCGAACCGATTGAGTGACCGCTTGCCGCAATGTCGCGCACCACCTTCGGGAACCGCTTTGCGTTGCGCCCCAAAAGGAAGAACGTCGCATGCGTACATTCCGCATCGAGCATTTTGACGATCTTGCGTGTTGCCCAGCGATCCGGTCCATCATCAAAGGTCAGAACAACTTCATACGGCTCTAGAAATTCATGCACATTGGTGCTTTTCGGCGCGACCACGAGTTCACGAGCCACACCGAGCGTACCCTCAGCGCAGGCTTGTCCATCCGTCAGCTGAGCCGCCTCCGAGCGGTTTTGCGCATCACAAGCTTGCAGCGACATCGTCGCCGTTACCAAGGCCACCAATGTCGCTAAGCCTTTGAGCGGACGAGCATTTACCAAGCCGAACACTATTGTCTCCTTGCGTACGCTTAATCTCCCAAGCGCGAATTACGGTCTCAAATCTGCGTGCAATCAGCATACCACCAAATCGCCACCTGTCCTCGGGCTTAGCCAGGCCGGCTTCGCGATGAGGCGGGAGGTGGCACCGGAACCGCAGCAAAAAGACGCGCCAGCAGTATGACGATGATCGCCCCCAGCGCTGACTTGATAACAGCACCCACAAGGAAGGGCAGGAAGCCGTTGATCAGAGCCGTGTACAAGCCCGTTTGGAAGGCCAGCCAAACCGCGCCGACCGACAAACAGATCAGGTTGCCGATCAACATGGCAGCAAAGGCGCGCTTTGGCGTTTTGTGGTTCCAGCCCCGTGAGACCAGCCACCCGGTCACCGCCGCTGCAAAGGGGAAGGCAAACAAATAGCCCGCTGTCGGTCCGACAAAGTGCGATAACCCTGACGCGCCGCCAGCAAAGACAGGCAATCCCGTAGCGCCATAAGCAAGCCAGAGCCAAACGGCCGTCATGCCAAGTCGCCACCCAAAAACAGCACCGATCACTGTCACAGCCAAGGTCTGCATCGTGATTGGCACCGGCACCATCGGTATGGCAACATAGGATGACAGGCTGAGCACCGCGCTGCCAAGCAGCAGCAGCACAGCTTTTCCGGAAAGCGACTGGCGGTCCGGCCAAATGGCACGCGGCAATTTCAATTCCAGTCTCCTAGGGGCGCGGCTTTAGTCGCAAAATCGGTCGGACAATCGCGATCACCAATGCCAGTAACGCGCTTAATGTCAGCATGAATCCGATATCCGGGCTGAACAAATTCACTGCCGACATGGGCACAGTGTTCAGACGCGGCAGATACACATACAGCCCATAGGCAAGGACCAGCATCGCGATGGACGGCACGACCACGCGCCCGAAAATACCCAGCGGCGTGAGGTCGGAAAGCGTCCTAAAGCCTCTTCTCTGACGGCGGATCACAATCACTACCAGCCACAAAAGGAGCGCCGCTGGCAAGATGAGCACGGCGCCGCGCAGCACCCGAATTTGCAATGGCATCGACACTGGCGGGATTGGACGATCGAGCGCCAAATCCGCGACGCCAGCAGGCAATGACGGCACGTTCTGATCCGTAAAAGAGGACTGGCCATTGACCAAGGCGACAAAGCCGAAGCGTCCATCCGTTGAGATACCTGCAATTGTCGAAAAGCCGGGATTAGCACCTGTATGATAGACCAGTTTGTGTGTGCCGGTGTCCGCGACGAACCAGCCTAAGCCATAGCCCGGTTCTGAACCGGGCTCGCTAATCGTCATCATGTCGGCGCGGCTTTCGGCTGACAACAGCGCATTTGAGTCATCGGTAAACGACCGCAAGTAAGTGGCGAGATCACGCGCCGAGGCTCGCATCCCGCCATAGGCGCTGTGCACCCGCGACGGGCGCGTTTGATGCTCCGCCACAGAGCCAAACCAATAGCGGTGCGGGCGCGCTACATCGCTGCGACCTTGCGGCGCCGGACCGGCCCAACTGTTCTCAAGCCCCAAGGGTTGCAGAATTCGTTCACCGATAAAGATCTCATAAGGTTGCCCGGAAACCGCTTCGACGACCGCGCCGAGTAGCAAATAATTTGCATTCGAATACTGGTATTGATCACCGGGGTCAGTCCGCAGACGGAAGCGCGAGAAAGTGCGGACAGCATCGCTCATCGCTGCCGGACCCATGTCGAGACGGGCATGGGTTCGATTGCCGTCATACGTGGTCAGCCCGCTTCGGTGCGTCAGCAAATGACGAAGCGTGATTTGATCAGAGCGAAACGCTTGGTGCGTTCGAAACCAGTGCAAATGTTCAATCACTGGATCGTCGAGATTGAGTTTGCCCGCCTCCGATAAGAGCAGGATGGCCGTGGCAGCAAATGATTTTGAGATGGAGCCAAGCTCAAATGGCGTGTCCGCTGTAACCGTACCACCACCAAAAGAGACCGTTCCAAACCCTTTGGCATGAATGATGTCACCGTCTTGTATTAGCGCAATTGCCGCGCCCGGCATGCCCAACGCGGTCAGTCGGTCATCAACGAAAGCGTCAATCGCGGTGATCTTTTCCGGTGTGATGGTGGCGGATTGCGACGCCGCAACACTGCTCATCCCAATCGCGATCGCCAGCATCAAGCACAGTCGTTGAATCAATTACGCCACTCCCATTTGCCGGCACAAAAACACCTCGCCCACGGCTTGTCCAATCGCATTGTGACATGCTCAACCACAGGCACCATGATTGCCAAAGCGAGATTTGAACGGCCACGTTCCTCAGTTGTGGATAGCGCCCGTTCAGGGCGGACAAATCGCGCTTTTTGCGGTTCTTCAATTGCCAATCGGCCGCTTTGCGATAAATGAGATTGGCACAAGTTATAAAGTTACATTCAACGTGAGTATTGATCCTGTCGCGACTGTTGGTTTCTAGCAGATAGGCGATCATTCACGGCACAAAGAACGAGCCACACCATGTCTGCCAGAACTGCCACCCCCTCTTACGTTGATGCCTCAGCGATCAGCCTGTCCGCGTTGTGTGTCATCCATTGTTTGGCGCTGCCAGTTATGGCGGCGTTCCTGCCGGTGTTAGGTGTGATTGGAGACATCGAGTGGGTGCACAAAGCACTGGTCGTTTTGGCACTGCCGATCACGGGCTATGCCCTCTTTCAAGTGAGCAGAGAGGACACGTCAATGGCCTTCGCCTTGCTCGCTATTCCTGGTCTGTCTTTTTTGCTCGCCGGCGCTTTTGTTGAATCGCTGCACGATCATGAGACGCTGCTCACCGTAGCGGGTGCAAGCATGTTGGCCGCCGCACATATATGGCGTTGGCGGCAATTGAACGCTTGATTGCTCGCGCTGTCGGCGCTCTTCCGGTCTCGCACTCAGCCCGAAATCACTCCGTCCAGTTGTGAAGAAACGGGCCCGGACCGGCCATTGTCATGCCTTCGTCATCTACACTTCGTAACCGCATCCAATTGATGGAGGGACAAGTGAGATCAATTCGAACGCTTTTTCGCAAAGACAACCAATTATTGTGCGCGGGGACGCTGTTTGGTGTCTTGGCGCTCGCCAGTTGCACAACACTTTCCGATCCGTCTGCAGCGTCTGACGAAACGTGGGTTGGCATGTCAGCCGAACCGCAAGATGCGCCGCTATTTTCTAACTATCAGGGCGGACCGAATATCACGACTGGTGACGATCCAAACGCCACCAGCGTCTCTGGCTTGGTATTTGAAGATCTCAACCGCAATAGCGTTTTTGACGCCGGCGAACCCGGCGTTCCAGGCGTAAAAGTATCCAATGGGTTGGACGTGGTCACGACCGATGCCGTCGGCGGTTATACCCTTTCTGCACGAGACGATATGGCGGTCTTCGTGATCCAGCCTTCGGGTTACCAAGTGCCGCACAATCGCGATTGGATCCCGCAGATTGCTTACCAGCACAAACCGGCCGGCACGCCAAAACAATTGCGCTATGGCGGCCTCCCACCAACAGGCCCAATGCCATCGGCAATCGATTTCCCGCTTATCCAGGTAGAAGACAGCGATCAGTTCCAATGCGGTATTTTGGGAGATACGCAGAGCTATTCGAACACCGAAGTCGGCTATGTGCGCGACTCTGTCGTCGACGACATATTGGCGCTTTCCGACACTGACCGACCCGACTGCCTAATTGCGCTCGGAGATGTTTTGGGTGACGATTTTGGAATGCTACCCCGGTTGGCCGACGTGATCGCGACGGTGGAAGCACCGCAATGGTGGGTCCATGGCAATCATGATTTCGACTTTGACGCCGATCGTGACGCGGACTCCGCTGATAGCTGGCGCAATCTATACGGACCCAATTATTATGCGTTCGAGATCGGTCAGGTCGTGTTCGTTGTGCTCGACAATGTCGTCTACCCCTGTGGTCCAGAAGATGCGGAAACGCCGGGTCGCGAATTTTGCGTGTCGGAAGATCGCAAACTGTATAATGGCCGCATCCCCGACGATCAGATGCAATTCGTCGAGAACCTGCTGGCTGAAACCGACGATGACAAGCTCATCGTTTTTGCGCATCACATCCCGTTTCTAACCTATGTGAATCAAAACACGGCGCCGCATCAAACCGACAATGTTGGCGAACTCTATGCTCTGGTCGGCGACCGTCCGGCTCTGTCCTTGTCCGGTCACACGCACACGCTTGAAAACATGAGTCCTGGCGATCGCTTCTCCGGCTGGAAGGAACTGGTCGGTATCGACGCATTGCCCTTCCGCCACATTGTCGCTGGCGCGGTGTCCGGCGCATGGTTCCAGGGAGATTTCGATATTTACGGCGTACCAATGTCTTTGCAAAGGCTGGGCGCACCGCGCGGTTGGCTCGACCTTGAATTCGACGGCAACGCCTATGTTGAAACTTATTTTGGCACCAATCTCGACCCAGACCAGCGGATGTGGGTGTCCATCAACACACCCGGTTTCCGGGATTGGTATCGGCAGATCATGGCCTGGTGGAACAGTCCGAGAGACGCGCGCGATCCCCTGCCGCCGCGCTCAATCAATGACCTACCGGATGTGAAATTGCTCACGCCGCTCGATCTGGCCGGCGGGTCTTATCTCACTGCCAATGTCTGGGATGGGTCCTCAGAGACACAGGTCGAAGCCGAGATCGCCGGCGCCGTCTTTCCGATGGAACGCACACAACCGGCAACGGGCGAAGGACTCTGGCTCGGTGCTTTCTGGGCCGACCCATTTGCCATTCAGCGGCAATTGTCAGTCGCACGTTACGCTCTGCAAAGCCGGTCGGGCGAGGCTCGCAATCAGGGTTGGGAAGTCTTCCAAGGTGCACAATTCGGGCCGGCACCACCGCAGCCTCAAGCGGTGATCGCCGATCGAAATATGCATCTCTGGCGCCTGTCCTTACCGAGCACTCTGCCTATTGGCGCCCATACTGTCACCATTACGGCAACCGACCGACATGGTCGGACCAGCACGGAGCACATTGTCATCGAAGTGCGTGATACGCGCCCACCAGCGCGTTTCAGGAGCGACGTCTTCAATGCATTTGAGAATGGCCCACCCATTCGGTGACCGCGTTGTCGCTCGATGGGTCTAAGACCATTCACCTATTGAGAAAAGGCTGCTTACTGATAGGCGCTGATCTGAACTCAAGCCGGCGATGCCAGGCTGCGTGACAGGACGAAGGACCCCATTGTGTCGGACACTCAAAGCACCATCCATACGGTTTATCACCCAACCGATTTTTCCTCAGCCAGCATTGTCGCATTCCATCATGCGCTGAAGCTGGCCGTCGGCACAGCGTCAAATCTCGAAGTCTTGCATGTCGACGATCATTCCGACGGCATCGATGATTGGTCGCGATTTCCTCGCGTGCGGGACACGCTGATCGATTGGGGCGTGCTCAGCGAGGGCGCGTCAAAGGCGGATCTGGTCGACAGGCTGGGAATGGATGTCACCAAGACCAGTCTGATTTCGCAATCCATCTCCAAGTCTATCGCAGCGCACCTATCGCATCATACGCCGTCGATCAGCGATATTGGTGTCGGACGCGAATACCAGCTCGTCGTGATGTCCACCCGTGGCGACGATGGCGCCCCGCTCTGGCTGATCCCATCCGTCTCAGAGTCACTGTCGCAAACGGCGCGCGCGATGACACTGTTTGTGGTCGGTGGCAGCAAACCCTTTGTCGACGGAAAGACGGGCGCAGCGAGCCTGACACGAATTTTGCTGCCGGTGGATTCTGAGATCGACTCATCAATGTCTCTGTTGGGCGTGACGCTAATGCTGAATGCTTTGCAGCCTGAAGCCGCCAGCGTGCGTGCCGTCTTTGTCGGCGAAGAAGACAGCGCGCCCGAAATCAACTGGGCGCCGCCCGCCACTGTCCATTTCGATCAAGCCGTCCGGTCCGGCCCGATCGCCGATACGATTCTCGAAGAGGCCGAGGCGTTCGATGCAGATCTCATCGTTATGGCAACGCAGGGTCGCCAAGGCTTTCTTGATGCCCTACGTGGCAGCACCACCGACCAAGTCGTGCGCAAAGCTCCCTGCCCGGTGCTCGCCGTGCCGACCATTTAGCGGGTGGATGGCACCGCCCTTATCCACGCAAAGAGGTAAGATATGCATATCGGTTTGATTGGAGGCATCGGTCCCGCCGCAACAGATTTCTATTATCAGGGCTTGATCAAGCGCGCCGCCGCCAAGGGCGTGGATATGGATTTGACCATGGTCCATGCCGATTCGCCGACCCTGCTCGCCAATTTGCAAGCCGACGACAAGGCCACCCAATCTGAGATTTATATGCGGCTCACCGAACGGTTGGCCCAAGCTGGCGCGGCCTGCGTGGTGATCACTTCGGTGTCCGGTCATTTCCCGATCGATGTGTTCCAACCAAAATCGCCTTTACCCGTGATCGATATCATGGCGACTCTGCGGGCCCATCTCGCCGATAGCGGGCTGAAGCGGGTCGGAATTATGGGCACCAGGCCGGCCATGGCCTCAGCGATGTTTGGCAAGCTTGGCGCCCTGGATGTCATTGCACCCGCCGGTGACGCCCTCAACCGAGTCCATGACGCCTATGTTGAGCTCGCGGTGTCGGGACAGCCGACCAACGCGCTTCGATCCGTGTTCTTTGAAGAAGGTGCAACCCTTGTCCGCGACGCCGGCGCAGAAGCGGTGCTGCTCGGCGGTACAGATTTGAACGTCGCCTTTGAAGGGCATGACCCTGGCTTTGCACTGGTTGATTGCGCAGACATTCATGTCGATGAGGTAGCGAAGCGGCTTTCACTTTAAGCGCTTGACGGACCTGCGTGTCAGACGCAGCCTATGAACATGGCATCAGCAGATGAGCTTCGCACCGTTGCCCTTAGCCTGCCGCAAGCGGTGGAAAAACCTCATTTCGACCGAACCAGTTTTCGAGTAGATGCGGCGCGGGGCAAGATCTTCGCAACCCTGCCAGGGGATGCGGACACGGCGAATTTGAAACTCACCCCTGAGCAACAAGATATGTTGTGCCAAGCCGAACCGGATTTGTTTGCACCCGTCCCGAACAAATGGGGTGAAAGCGGATGGACCGTGATTCAGTTACGCACAATCGATCTCGTCACCCTAAAATCCGCGCTGATCATGGCTTGGAAAACAGCAGCGCCTGAAAAACTCTGGGACCAATTGACGTGACGATTGGCTGAATTCCGTCGTGTCATGCTGGACAGTATTTTTAGAACATGTTCTGATCTTGCCAAAGAGAAGCGGGACAAAATCCCGACTCATGGAGGACAGATCTGATGCAGCTTGTGAGCGACGACATCTTTGTCGACAATGGACAAAAGGAGTCCATCTATCCGGCCATTTATCCGATGTTGGAGACGGATTTTGAGCTTTGGAATCCAAACTCTTGGACGCGGGGACATCCTTACGATCTTTACAAAAGGATGCGCGACGAGGCGCCGGTCATGTGGTCGAAAATGGGTCGGGACGCTTCGTGTTTCTGGTCAGTCTCACGCTACAACGACATCAAAGAGGTGGAGCTGCAGCCGGACGTTTTCTCGTCCCAACGTGGCGGCATCAATCTCGCTGTGCCGGACCGGAAACACTGGCGCCCAGAAATCCTCGTTCGCGCGTCCATGGACAATTTGATCAGCCTAGATGAGCCGCGCCATATGCAGATGCGGATTCAGCAAAAAGACTTCTTCATTCCTACTTATGTCGCCGAGCTGAGAGAAAAAGTCCGCAACGAAGTTGATCGTCTCCTCGATGAGATGGAGCGCAACGGCCCGGTCGTCGACTTCGTTAAACTGTTCTCCAATCAGCTGCCCATGTTCACTCTCTGCGAGATGCTCGGCGTGGACGAAGAAGATCGGCATAATGTTGTGCACTGGATGCATTATCTGGAGATGGCGAGCCAATTCTTGACGCATCCGTTCAAGACCTTCCTCGGCGAACCCATGTTCCCCTTCAAGTTTGGCGGTGTCGTCGACGATATGTTTGCTTACGGCAAAAAGGTGATGGAAGACCGGGCCACCAATCCAAGGCACGACCTACTAAGCGTCATCGCTTTGTCGCAGCTTGAAGGTGAAACGCTGTCTCAAGAATTCCGCGACGGCTCTTGGTTGCTGATCATTTTTGCCGGCAATGATACGACACGAAACTCACTCTCCGGTACGATCAAGCTGATGACCGAGTTTCCCGATCAGCGGGCCATGGTGCTCGATGATCCGTCGCTCATTCCGCAAATGTCGGAAGAAGCCCTGCGCATGGTCTCGCCAGTGAAGCATATGCGGCGCACGGCGCTCGAAGACATCGAACTAAACGGCCAGAAGATCGCCAAGGATGAGAAAGTGGTGATGTGGTATGGCGCCGGCAATCGTGATCCTGAGATGTTTCCGAATCCGGATGTGTTCGACATGACGCGGGAGAATGTCGGCAAGCATATCGCGTTCGGACATGGTGTGCACAAATGCCTCGGTTCTCGGGTCGCGCAAATGCAATTGCGTGTGGCCTATGAGCAGATCTTCGCGCGCTTCCCGAACATCGAATTTACAGGCGACATGAAGATTGCGCCGAACGCTTTGGTTCACGCAATCTCCAAGCTGAAAGTGAATTTGTACGGTCGCGGCAATGCGCGGCCAACCAAGATTCAGGTCAAAACGCCCGAAACCGTATAGGCTCAGTCCGGATCGCCCTTGAACATGATGACCTTGCGATGGGGGAACGGGATCTCAATGCCGGCCTCATCCAAGGCTTTCTTGACCAGCTCGGGCACCGAATACCGGATCTTGAACCAGTTCTCGCCCTTGCAGAACGGCCGAGTCACGAAGTCGACGCTGCTATCATTCAAAGCCGAGACAACAATGTCGGGTGCCGGATCGCTGAGAATGTCAGGATGCGCATCAAACACGGCTGAGATGACAGATCGCGCATGGTCGATGTCGGTGTCATAGGACACGCCGAACACCATTTCGACACCGCGGATTTCATGGTGAGAATGGTTGATGATCTGCTCACCCCAAATACTGCCATTCGGCACGATGATGTGCTGATGATCAAAGGTGCGGAGCTCGGTTGTGAACAGGGTGATTTCCTCCACCTTGCCGAACTGACCGGCCGCATCGATGAAATCACCGACCCGGTAAGGGCGGAACAGCATCAGCATCACGCCCGCGGCAAGATTCGACATGGCGCCTTGCAGCGCCAGGCCAACGGCCAAGCCTGCAGCACCTAGGAGCGCAACGATTGACGTGGTTTCGACACCAAACCGGTTGAGCACCGCGATGATGACAAAGGCGAGCACAACATAGCGCGCGACGCTGCCGAGGAATCTGAAGACCGTATCATCGAGATTGTCGTGCGCCGCTCCGATCCCAGCGACAAATTTGCCAATGCGCGCTGCGACCCAGCTGCCGACAATGAGAATGGCCAATGCGAGTAGGATATTGGTGCCCATCTCAATCGCCAGTGGCATATATTGCTCGATATAGTCTTCCATAAATATCCTCTTCCCTGGTTCGCCCACACTGCAACGCAAGTCATCGAAAATCTAGCGTTCAAAAACCGTTGCGCGACAACGGACTTGTCTGTTGGCGTCCGGCGTGAGACGTCTAGCCAATGAAGCTCGATCGCTTTTTCAAACTGTTCGAACGCGCCGTGGATTGGTTCGACCGGGCCGTCACCGTGGCCCTTGCGGGTCTCGGTGCCTATGTGGCCTGGATTGTCATGAGCACGACAGAAGCCGGTTGGCTCACCTTGGTTGGCGTTATGGCCATAACCGCACTGGTGTTTGCTGTGTTTGGGCGGATCGTGATTTGGATCATCAGTCTTTTTAACTAGCAAAGGGAATGAGATGAGCGACGCGAAAACCTGTCTGATCACGGGCGTGGGTCCTGGCACTGGCAGGGCGTTGGTCGAACGGTTTGCTGCCGGGGGTTACAGGGTCGCCATGCTGGCCCGGTCTGAGGACCGACTGATGGAGATTGCCGAGGCCACACCAAACACGCACGCCTTTCCTTGCGATGTCTCTTCTAGGGGGCCGATTGAAGACACATTGGCCCGGATCAAATCCGAGCTCGGCGCGCCCAATGTGGTCATCCACAATGCTGTGGGCGGCGCCTTCGGCACCATTCTCGACATTGAAGCTGCTGTCCTCGAACGTAACTTTCAAATCAATACAATGGCACTGTTTCACCTGGCGCAGCTGACCCTACCGGACATGGTTGAGGCTGGACACGGCGTCCTGCTCGGCACAGGCAATACATCCGCCTATCGCGGCAAAGCGAACTTTGTTGGCTTCGCGCCGAGCAAGGCGGCCCAGCGCATCCTGCTCGAAGGCATCGCGCGAGACATGGGCCCGAAAGGCGTCCATGCCGCTTACGTCGCCATCGATGCGGTGATCGATGTGCCGTGGACGCGGCAAATGGCACCGGACGCGCCCGACGAGTTCTTCGCCAAGCCTGCCGATATTGCAGAGCAGTGTTACATGGTCGCGCACCAACCGAAATCGACCTGGGTGTCGGACATGGTCATCCGGCCGTTCGGCGAGAAATGGTAACCTCAGGCCTTGGCGCTGTCGCGTGCCTGACATCGATCAAACCACGCGGCAACGTTTTTGAAATCACGATTGAGCGGCTGCCCAACTTGTTCGCCAAATGCGAGGAAGGTGGAGAGGAACAGATCCGCCATGGTGAAAGTATCTCCGGTTAGGAACATCTTTCCTTCCATGTCTTTGTCGAGCCACGCCAACTTATCCTGCGCGCATGCCTTCAAACCGTCCGAGGCGTCCGGAAGACAACGCATCCGATCCTGGAACATCGGCAACCCCTCAGAGTAACGGAACCCATTTGCCAGCGGTTCAACAACATTGAGGTCTGCCCATCGGGTCCAGCGACGGGTTTGCGCGCGCGCCTCAGGCGTTGCGCCGATCAGGCTGGGACCCGGACAGGTTTCGTCGAGATACTCGCAAATGGCGGTGATTTCCGTGAGAAGTGTGCCATCGTCCATCAAAAGCGCCGGCAGCTGACCTGCGGGATTCACAGCCAGATACCCGTCTTGACGGTTGACGCCGGACAAAATGTCGACCTCCTCCATGTCCAGCGTGATGTCGCGCTCCGCCATAAAGCTGCGCACAAATTGCGGGTTTGGGCCAACTGAGTTGTAGAGTTTCATGTCATCTCCCTGATATTTGTTTTGCGGCAAGCCATCACAAAACCGGGCACAACGCACGTGGAATCTTTGCACCCATTAGCGCCAGTGCGCGTCCACCGCATATCGGCCCGGCGCGATGTTCGCGGTTTGAATGGTCATACCCGCCTCTTTGCAAATTATCTCGGCCGCTGCGATATCCCAAAGTCCGCAACCCTGCTCGACATAGCCAC
>JBCAWZ010000068.1:0-15067 GCA_038534315.1 Pseudomonadota bacterium
CAGACCCGATGACGCTGGCGTTATGCGATTGGCCGACGATATGGCTTTGGTTATGACCGCAGACTTTTTCCCGCCTGTCGTCGATGATGCTTATTGGTATGGCGCGATCGCTGCGGCCAACGCTCTGTCTGATGTGTATGCGATGGGCGCGCGTCCAATCATGGCGCTCAATCTCGCCGCGTTTCCAGACGATCTAGACGCCACCACTATCAGCGAGATCCTACGCGGCGGCGCCGAAAAAGTCTGCGGTCATAACCAAAGCCATATCGTCGGCCAATCGCATAACGCCAGCGTCATCGGGTCTGTCGAGGCCCCGAAGCAGATCCGGAAAATCAGCCGAATCAAACGTCTCTGCGATCGGACGCAGAACCTGCGCCAGGGCCTCAGGGCCCATTTTGCTCGCTCAACCCGCGCAGGCGGCGTATTGCGTCAGCTTGATGAAATCAGTCATGAAGTGTGTGTCTTTCTCTGCCGGATGATCCCGGCATCGTGACGATAGAACAATTCGCTGGCCTTGCAATAATTGCAGGGCGGTACTTTGGGGAGGCAGCGCGGGCTTGCTCGCGGGTTAATATTTGAGCGTCTTCGTCCAAAGGGGGTGGTTGCCGTATGATCGCCGCCGGACACTTGAATCAATAGTCAAACATGGCTTCCGAAAAGGACTCCATCTTAGTGAGACGTCGCTGAATGTGTTCCAGCTGAGGGGCGGTGAGGACGGAATATCGTTGCGTCGAATTAATGCAGTGGCCGTTAAAACTCTAGGTTTTCAAACGAAAAAGACTAATGTATCGCATTAACGGCGCTGCATTTGTCGCAGTTCGGGGCCTTAGCTCATTATGGAGAACAAATATGACACTGAAAAAACAAGGTAAGCTGAATTTGCTTACATGTCTTGGAGGGCTATCCTTGCTTGCAACAGCTGGTGTTGCCATCGCTCAAGATGGCGGACGTCTTGCCGCTGCAGATAGCAATGGCGATGGTGCGGTAGAGTGGCAAGAAGTTGTCGACATGCGCGAGGCCGGCTTTGAAAGGCTGGACCGCAATTCTGATGGCACAGTCAATCTCGATGACCGACCGAGGTTTGGTCCCGGTAAGGTCCGTTTTACTGAGGCATTCGAAGAGCTAGCCACCAATGCAGATGCCGACGGTGATGGGAGCATTTCCAAAACGGAAATGTTGGAAGCGCCAGCGCCGCGGTTCACATCCGCGGATGTGAATGAGGACGGAGTGCTCTCGGCGGAAGAAATCGAGTCTTTGCAATAATTTTGAGACCCAGCGCTCATACGCTCGAAACGCAAATTGTCCGGTCGCAAGAACGAAAAACTGGCGACCGGACATATGTTGTTTGGCGAGCTGGCACAGTAATAGAATTCGAGGATTGAGCGCGTTATGGCCAACAAACCGAGACTTAAAAGACGCCTCCTTGGCGGCGCTTTGTTAAGCGCTGCGACGACCGGATGCGCCATGACGCCCGACCCAATGCAACCCCTTTTGATTGACAATCTAAGCCAACAGGAGACGTACCTCGGCGCGGTGTCAAAGGAGGCGGGTCAACCTCAAATGCTGAGCTGGTGGTCGAGTATTGGCGGCTCCGAACTCGACGATCTCGTCACCGTGTTGCGCGCGCAATCGTTCATATTGAAAGAGGCTAATTTGCAGGCTGAGCAGGCGCTTCAGAGCGCCAAAATAGCACGCGGCCAGCGACTGCCATCTTTGACAGCCTTAGGCGATGTGTCGACAACGCGTGCCCCAGATTTCGCAGGCGATTTTTCTTGGTCCGAGGCGTATTCGGCTGGACTTATCTTTGACTTTAACGCCGATATCTTTGGAGTATTGAGAGCAACCGAACGGTCTGCGAAATTGAATGCGTTGGCGAGTCAGCTTTCTGTTCAAGCAACAGAGCAGCGCGAAATCGCAATTCTTGCTAAAAATTGGGTGTCGGCGATTACGCTGCAAAAGCGTTTGGATCTGGCTGCGCGGACCGCCGAGAGCTTTCGGTCGACATATGAACTCACCGACCAGCGCTATACGGGAGGATCAACGACAGCCTCCGCAAGTGATGTGCAAATTGCGCTGCAAAACCTAGAAACGGCGCTTTCAGACATCCCGCAAATCGAGACAGACCTTACCAATCAGCTGCTCATTTTGGATGAGCAATTAGCGCGGTCCCCGGGACAAACAGAGGAGACCTTTCAGGGTGGCGTCGAGCCACTGTCTCCCGCTTCGCTGCCGATCGGTCGGCCGGCTAATCTGCTCGCCAATCGCCCAGACGTTGCAGCCTCTGAATTGCGATACCTTGCAGCACTGGAGGATGTCGGCGCAGCGCGAGCTAATTTGTATCCAGCCCTATCCCTCAGTGCATCGCTGACATTTCAAGCCGATGCACCGGGCGACATTTTCGACTGGGATGAATATATTGCGAGCCTCGCAAACTCAATTACGGCGCCAGTCTTTCAAGGCGGGCGTCTAAGAGCCCAAATTCAAATTGAACAAGCGCGTGCGACAGAGCTCGCGACCGCCTTCGCGCGAACCATGCTGGCGGCTGTGATCGATGTCGAGATCGCGTTGAGCGACCTCGACGGACTCAAACGCCAACGGGATTTGCTACAAAAAGCCTTTGATACAGCTCTGGTCTCGAACGAGTTGGCACAAGGACGCTATCGACAGGGTCTCGCGTCAATTCTTTCTGTTTTGGAAACCCAGCGGAGCCTGGACATAGCCGAGCAGAATTTGATTTTGGCGGATCAAGCAATCGCAAATGCACATATTGATTTATTCCTGAGCCTTGGCGGAGAGTGGACCGCGCAAGATGAGACTTCGTTTGCTCAGACAAGTCCGGAATTTGATGGGAAGGGCGCACGATGACCGAAGCGGAAAACACGCAAAACGGAGAGTCCCAACCGGCAGAAAGCACGAAATCCCGGGCAAATGGAATCCTCCAGATCGTTTTAGTTGTCGGCGTGCTTGGGGCAGGGATAGCGGCAAACCAAATCTTATCCAGCACATCGACCGCACCTCAAATTCGTGCCGGGACCTCTTCCGTCGCCTCCGTTGATGTCGTTCAGCCGATCATGCGAGACACGCAAATCCGTGTGAATGAGACCGGCACGGTCCAGGTTCGAAATTCGATTGAACTCAGCCCGCAAGTAAGTGGCCGGGTTGTTTCGGTTAATCCTGCACTGGCATCAGGCGGTACATTTCGTGCGGGTGAAACGCTCTTTCGCTTAGACGATTCCGATTATCGCGCGAATATCGACCGGGCCCGAGCCGACTTGGTGTCCCGACAAGCCGACTTGCAAGTTGAGCAAACCGAAGCTGAAATCGCGCGAAATGAATGGCAACTCGTGCGGCCGAATGAACCCATTCCGGCGAATGTGGCGCGAGAGCCCCAATTGGCGCGTGCTGAAGCGGCTGTGCGGTCCGCAGAAGCAGCCCTCGCAGATGCACGCTTAGATTTGTCGCGCGTGACTTATTCATTGCCGTTTGATGGTCGGATTTTGTCGACCACGATCGAAGTCGGTCAAAACCTATCTGCGGGCCAATCTTACGGGCGCGCCTATGACCCTTCGAGTGTCGAAATTTCGGTCGCCGTCAACCCGGCTGTCTTGGATGGGTTATCTCCTGCAGCCGGACGTGAAGCCATGGTCCGCACGCGTCAAACAGCCCTGGCGCAGCAAATGACTGCTTATGCCGCTGAAGTAACGCGGGAAGACGCTGAGCTTGATGCACAAACCCGCTTGGCGCGTCTCATTCTTGAACTCAAAGACGATGTTGAATTGCGGCCTGGCGATTTTGTGGATGTTGAGATTAGCGGTCCAGTTGTTCCGAATGCTCATATCTTTCCGGAAGGGGCGCTCCAAGAAAATCGAACCGTATGGGTGGTCGAGGCTGGTGTCCTAGCCCCGCGAACTCCTCAATTGGTTTCAGCCGAAGCCGGCAGCATTGTCGCGCTCCCATTCGACAGTGCAGACGGCATCGTCGTGACGACCCTGAACGATCCTCAAGCCGGCGATCCAGTTATTACGGCGGGGCAAGCGGGCGCGGATAGCGAGGCGCCGCTATGACGCCGCCTCCGTCAGCGCCGCGCGGCTTAATCGCGCTCTTCGCGCAAAACTCTGTCGCGGCGAATATTTTGATGTTTGCGCTCTTAGTGGGCGGCATCATCATTATGGGGCAAACCAAATCGGAGATTCTTCCAGAGATTGATCCTAGAATGGTGACCATCTCGGTCGAATATCCAGGTGCAACCCCGGCTGAGATCGAGGACGGAATCACCCGCCGGGTTGAAGACGCTGTTATTGGGATCGAAGGGGTGGACCGCGTCAGCTCAACTGCCGCAGAGAATCTTGGCACCATCAATCTTGAACTCAATGATTTTGTCGATGCGCAGGCGGTGAAAGAGGAGGCGCAATCTGCGATTGACGCGCTCGCAGATTTTCCGCCTCAAGATGCCAATCAGCCTCGCGTCTCTGTGGCCAGCGCAACTTCATCAGTTATGCGGCTCGTCGTGACCGGCAACGTCTCAGAGAAGCGCTTAAAGCAATCGGCCGAGGCACTTCGCCGGGACTTGCTATCGGCCGATGGGATTAGCTTGGTGACCCTTCAGGGGGTTCGTGACTATGAGATCTCAATTGAAGTCTCTGAGGATGATCTCAGTTCTTACGGATTGCGGATCGATCAGGTCGCTGCGGCCGTTCGCAATTCTTCGCTCAACCTCTCGCTCGGCACGATCCGGTCATCAGGCGGTGACATATTACTGCGGGCTGACAACGAAGCGCGAGACGCATCCGCGTTTGCCGACATTATAGTCTTGAGCGATGAAGACGGGCGGCGGGTCCGACTTGGGGACATTGCTGTGATTAAGGATGGCTTTGTTGAAACGCCGCTGATCAACACATACAATGATAAGTCAGCCGTTTTTCTGCAAATTGACCGCGCCGCGGACGAAGATGCATTTGACGTGCGACAAGCTGTTTCGGACTATATGGACGCCTATTCACCCGCTTCTGGGATTGAGGTCCTCGGGGTGGCCGATACAACGGAAATTATCGGCGATCGTGTAAATTTGCTCGCGCGAAATGCGATTATGGGACTCGCCCTGGTCTTTGTTTTCTTGGCACTCACGCTCGACCTCAGACTGGCATTCTGGACGAGCATTGGCATCCCGGCAGCTTTCATCGGCGGCTTCATTCTCTTTGGTCAATTTACAACAATCAACATGACCTCTCTGCTCGGTCTCATCGTTGTGCTTGGTATTGTCGTGGATGATGCCGTGGTGGTCGGCGAGAACATTCACGAGCAACAAGAGCTTAAAGGCCCAGGCGTGCTCTCCGCGATCCAAGGTGCGCAAGGCGTATTCGTTCCCGTCCTGGTCGGGGTCACCACCTCAATGCTCGCTTTTGCGACGCTGCTGCTCTCAACCGGTCTGATCGGGCAAATGCTTCGCCCGGTACCGATCGTCGTGTTGAGCGTGTTGCTGATCTCATTGGTTGAAGCGTTTTTAATCCTACCGAACCACCTTTCGCATGGACGCGAGTGGAGTACCGGCGCGATGCGCCAGCTTAAATTAATCGTTCAATCAGGCATGAATTCGGTTCGCGATGCCATTTTCGTTCCGCTGGCGCGCTTAAGTGTGCGGTTCCCTTACGTGGTTATCGCCAGTGCCTTATCGCTGCTTATTGCTGTGTCTGGTCTGGTTTCAGGCGGTCATATTCGTTTCATCTTTTTTCCGACGGTTGAAGGTGACGAAATCACGGTTGCTCTGGAAATGCCGGCAGGGACACCGTTTGAGCAAACCGAAAATGCCATGCAGCGCGTCGTCGATGCGCTTGAGGTCGGGGTCGGTGATGAAGCCTCCGGCCTTTACCGGTCTTTATCTTTGACGGTTGGCGGTCGATTATCGTCGGGGTTCGGCGCCGCAGGAACGGAACTACGTACAGAAATGGCGGTCGCAACCCTAGAGCTGGCGCCGGCGGAACTGCGCGGCCTAACCTCAGCCGAAATCGAACGTCGATGGCGCGACGCCGTCGGGCCGATCTCGGGGGTTAAATCGTTGACGTTTGAGTCGTCAGGTCTATCCGGCGGCGCTGATGTAAGTTTCAATCTCTCACATCCAGATGAAGACGCTTTGTTGGTGGCAAGTGCTCTGCTCGCGACTCAAATGGCTGACATTGCGGGCGTTGGGGAAATCGAATCCACAGCGCAACCGGGCAAACGACAAATCGATTTTAGTTTGACATCCGCAGGCGCCGCCGCGGGGCTGACCGTGGATGATTTAGCTCGAACCATTCGCCGCTCTTACTTTGGTGAGGAAGTTCAACGCTTCCAAAGAGACGGTGAAGAGATTGAGGTGTTTATCCGGTTTCCTGAGTCAGAGCGGCGGAGCCTAGCCGATCTTGCCCGTTTGCGTATCCCGCTCGCCAGCGGCGAAGAGGTTGCGCTCAGCACAGTCGCGAGCATTGAGGAAACTCGAAGCTTCGTCACGATTGATCGTGTTGATGGCCAACGCGTGATCTCGATTGAAGCGGATGTCGATGAAGCGGTCACGACGCCCAATGCCGTTACAGCCCTGATCCAAGACGAATTGTTGCAAGCGATCCAAAACGATTTTCCGGGCCTTCGGGCCTCCTCAGAAGGCCAAGCGCGAAGTCAAGCTGAAGAAATGGGCGGTCTGCTCAGAAACTTCCTAATCGCTATCCTTCTCATCTATGCGCTCATCGCAAGTGTCCTAAAGTCCTACGTGCAGCCCTTGGTCATCATGGCGATCATTCCGTTCGGTTTGGTTGGAGCTATTTTTGGCCATATGTTGCTGGGGTATGATCTCTCGTTTCTGTCGCTTTTTGGAGTCGTCGCCTTATCCGGTGTGATCATCAATGACAGCATTGTTTTGATCGACTACTTCAACACGTTAGAGAGCAAAGGCGGCGATCGGCTGAACAATATCGTGGAATCCGTTCGCCGACGCTTTCGCCCAATCCTTATCACGACTTTGACCACATTTATTGGGCTCGTCCCAATGATTGCAGAGACCAGTATTCAAGCTCAATTCCTAATCCCAATGGCGCTAAGCATAGCTTTCGGAATTGTGTTTTCCAGTTTCTTGATTCTGGTCTTGGTCCCGGCCTGTCTCGCGATTGGTGCGCCGAAATCTGTACCCGTGGCGAAGCTTGAACCGGCTGTTGCATGATTGAAAGAAGCGATCTCAACAGGCCAACCCATGAACGCCCATTACACCTGAATAGGAATACATTTCCGAGATTTGTAATTCGCGAAACAGCAAATATCACCTGGGCGTTTTCGCTAAAAACCCCATGAATACGATTGGGCGATTGAAAAGGCGCCACCAGGCATCACGCTCTTTGCTCGACCCAGTTTGGTCACTTGGGCTAAAACACGAAAAAGCGAACGGACAAATCGGAATTATTAAATTGGGTCTCTAAAAATAACCATATTATTCATACGCTTAGTATTTTTCTGGCGGAGGAGGAGGGATTCGAACCCCCGGAACTCTTGCAAGCTCAACGGTTTTCAAGACCGCCGCATTCAACCGCTCTGCCACTCCTCCGCGGACATTGCATGTCCTACAGACTGAAACGGATTTCAAGGGGTTGCCATGAAATCGCCGCAGCGCCGCGTTTGAAGTTTAACGATCGGTATCTGCATCGCGCCAAAATTTGCAGTCTTGTTCACCATACATGCAGCTTGGTCTGATATGCAGAACTCAAGGTGGCGAGGAAACAAGCCGTCAGATAGGGCAAAGCCCCTAACACTCAGAATGGGATGTTGTTCGTATGGTTACCAAGTCTGTGCTTCCGTTTCTCACTTATGCGGTCGTCGGTGCTGTGGCAGCAGGTTTTGCTCACGGGCAGGGCGCCCCGATTGTTTATGGTGAAACACAACGGGCCGAGCCGGCGCCGCAGACTGTACCCGCAGACAGCCGTCTCGCGCCGACTGGCGACGTGCGGACAGACCGGATCATTTTTCGCTATCCGGGCACAGAGGCACCGATCATCGAACCTCAGCCCGTTCAACCCGATTTTGAACCTGCGGCACGTGCGCCACGGCAAATGGCGGCTCTACAGCCGCATGATGCGCATCAATTGACCGCACCTATGGCAGCCAGCCGACCGGTGCAAAGCGAATCGTTTGAGCTAGAGCGCAATGAAGTTCGGATCACATCGATACCGCAAAGCCCGACAACACCATCGACCAGCGCCCGCAATATGGCGCCGCTTCGGATCTCCAAAGTGTCATCGACAGATGGCGCCACATTGAGCGAAGAACGCGGTTTGGTGGGCATGTATCCGGATGGTTTCGAAGGCAAGCCGACGGCGAATGGCGAAGTGTTCAAATCGGAGGCGATGACCGGAGCTCACCCAACGTTACCGCTGCCAAGCTTGGTTCAGCTTGTGAATGCACGAACGGGTCAAGAAGTGGTCGTTCGGGTCAATGACCGTGGCCCGTTCATGGCCGACCGTGTGATGGATGTGTCGCCCGGGGCCGCACGCGCGCTTGGGATTGAGGCCAATCGCCCTGCAAACTTGCGCGTTCGCTATCTCGGACCCGCGCCGGTTCAGATGAAACCGAAAGCCGCCGTGCAGCACGTCGCGATGACCGCCCAAGCAGAGCCACGCGCTTTCGTTCAGCCGCAACCGATGCAAGCACCCCGCGCCGAAGCTGTTATTCCTCGGGACGTGGCGATGCCAGACACCCCCGAAACACCGCAAGGCAATTTGTTCATTCAAGCCGGGTCCTTTGCAGACATTGGCAATGCGCAGCGCCTGACAGAGCAACTTGGTCGCGGCCTTCCAGTTCGTATCGAAGCGGCTCGCGTCAATGGCGCAGACTATTTCCGCGTCATGGTCGGTCCTTTCGGTACACGGTCCGCGGCGGACAGCGTTAGAGACCGTTTGGAACGCTCCGGAACGGTCAGCGGCTACATCGTCAAACGGTAATCCGCAACGAAAGTTGACCTCTGCCGCAAACCGGCCCTTTTCTCCCGGCAGAAGCGATGTTCATATGAACACGTAGGGAGTCCAAATATGCGGCACTTGCTGAGCGGCCTTATCCTGTTTGTGGGCGCGCTATCGATGTTACCAGCGCAGGCTCAATTGATCGAAACCGATGCCGAATTTGCGGTGATCCTCGATCATGATTCGGGCGAAGTTCTCTATTCGAAGGGTGGCGACGCGTTGATGATCCCGGCATCGATGACAAAAGTCATGACAGCCCACATCGTTTTTGAACGGCTAAGAACGGGCGAAATCCAGCTCGACGATCGTTTCACGGTCAGTGAAAAGGCATGGCGGGAAGGCGGTTGGGCGACAGGCGGTTCGACAATGGGGCTAGGCATCGGCGAAACGCCGACGGTTGAAGAGCTATTGCGCGGTGTCATTGTTTTGTCGGGCAACGATGCCTGCATCGTCCTCGCAGAGGGGTTGTCAGGGAGTGAAGCTGCATTTTCTGAGGATATGACCGAGCTTGCTCAATCGCTCGGCCTCAGCAGCGCCACCTTCATGAATTCAAGTGGTTTAGATGCGGAGGGACACAGGATCTCGGCAGCAGATCTCGCGCGACTTGCCAGCCTAACCATTTCCGAGTTCCCACAATATTATGAACTCTATGCGGAAGACGCCTATGAGTGGAACGGGATTCGTCAAACCAACCGCAATCCATTGCTCGGCCGACTGGACGGTGTTGATGGCTTGAAGACCGGACATTTAAGCGTGTCTGGCTACGGCCTTGTGGCGTCGGCTCAGCGGGGTGGCGAGCGCCGCATCATTGTCGTCAATGGTTTAGAGTCGGTCCAAGCGCGCGCGCAAGAAGCGGAGCGGCTCATGCGGTTTGCCTTCTCGGCGTTCGAAACCCGCACAGTCCGGCGTGTGGATCAGCGATTGGCAGATTTGGATGTATGGATGGGCAGCGCGCGCACGGTTGGCGTCGGCTTGAAAGAGGAAATTGCCGTGACAGCGCATAAGCGTGCATTCGCTCGCGGCCAAACGGAAATTGTCTATGACGCACCTCTCATGGCGCCGATCGCGGCGGGAGATCATATTGCCGATCTGGTCATCACGTTGGAGGACAAAGACCCGGTCGTGGCGCCTCTTTATGCCTCCGAAACGGTCGACCGGCTCGATTTCTTTGGCAAAGCCGTTGAAGGGCTCAGCTATATGATCAGTCCCGGCAGCTAGATGATGCTTGGACGGTTTCTGACATTTGAAGGTGGCGAAGGGAGCGGCAAGTCCACTTTAATCAGGGGTGTTGCCGAAGCTTTGCAGGGGCAGGGCAGGACGCTGGTCGTGACACGGGAACCAGGAGGAACACCGCTCGCCGAAACGCTTAGGACGCTTTTGTTGCAACCCGAACCGGGTTCAGAACCCGATCCTTGGACCCAAGCTTTGATCGTCAATGCCGCCCGGCACGATCATTTGCAGCGTTTGATCAGGCCGGCTTTGGTCTCCGGGAAATGGGTTTTGAGCGATCGTTTCGCCGATTCCACACGCGCATATCAGGGCGTTGGAGGACTTAATATGCAGGATCTTCTAGCCCTCGAAGCACGTGTTCTAGGACAGACCCATCCCGATTTGACAATCATTTTGGACGCGCCGCCTGAAACACTATTAGAAAGACGGGCAGCGCGAGGGGCGTCTGGAGATACGTTCGAAGATGAGCCACTCGCTTTTCATCAGAAGATCCGAGAGCGTTTCCTAGAGATCGCCGAGACAGATCCAAACCGTTATGTGGTGCTGGACGCACGCGATCACCCAGAAAGCCTGGTTCAGCAGGTGATGGCCTTAATCGAAGAGCGGTTTGTCTAAATGGCTGCGGCTTTGCCCCTCATCGGACATGCGGATGCCCAAGCACGATTTCTGAAAGCGCGTGCGTCCGGTCGACTGCATCATGGTTGGATCATTGAAGGGCCTTCTGGAATTGGCAAATCACGCTTCGCGAGCCGTCTTGCTGGCCTGATCTTGGGAGCGAGCTCTGTCGATGCAGATGCTTCTGACCCGGTGTTGCAGAAGATTATGTCCGGCGCGCACCCAGATTTGAAATGGGTTGCACGGGCGCCAAATGAGTCGGGCAAGCTTCGTCAGGACATCACGGTTGACCAGATCCGTGATCTCAATCGCTTCTTTGCCTTGCGACCAGCGCTAGCAGGTTGGCGGATTGGCGTTATCGATGCGCTCGATGACGCCAACCTTTCCGGCTTGAACGCTTTGCTGAAAACACTCGAAGAACCGCCAAAACACGCTCTGTTATTCTTGATCAATCATGGGACGCAGAGGCTGCTTCCAACGATACGGTCGCGCTGCCAAACCCTCCGGCTTTACCCTTTGTCAGCCGAAGACACGGCTGACGTTTTACGGCAGCACAGCGAGTCAGCTGATGCGCTTGTTCCCCTCAGCCATGGACGGCCGGGTTATGGGCTTGGCTTGCAGGACACAGGCGGATTGGCTGCGCTCAACGCTGCCGATGCGCTGCTCAAGCAAATACGCCGCGCACCACCGGCGATTGTCGCAGATGCATTGAACGCTGCGGCAAAGGATGAGGGTGCGATTGCTGCGTTTGGCGATCATTTGCTGAGTTGGACCGCTGATCGGGCGAAGGACGAACCGGACTTCGCTGAAATTTGGTTCCAACTGCATGCAGTGCGGTCGGAAGCTGCCGAACTCGCGCTCACGCCGCTACAAACCGCCTCAAAGCTGTATGCTGTCTTGCAGGACGGTGTGAAATCAGTAGCACCATCCACGTAATGTTTGACACACACGTGAATTTACATGCGGAGGCGTTTGCCGACGATTTAGACGAGGTGATGAGCCGCGCGCGAGACGCGGGGGTGTCGCTTCCTGGCAATTTGCGACCGCTTTGATCACTTCGAAACGGTCTATGCATTTGCCGACAATGCGGACGATATTTGGTGCAGCGTCGGCACGCATCCCCACCACGCCAAGGACTTCGAAACGTTTCGTGCCGAACAGCTGATCGAAGCGGCCGCTCGTACCAAAGTGGTTGCGATCGGCGAGACGGGCCTAGATTTGCATTATGGTTACAGCGCGCTGGACGCACAGACCGTCAGTTTCCGAACCCACATCGAGGCGGCGCGCGAAACCGGCTTGCCGCTGATTGTACATACTCGCGAGGCGGACGACCTCACCGCCAGTATCCTGGAAGAAGAGTATGCGAAGGGCGGTTTTCCGATCTTGCTGCACTGCTATATGGGCGGCAAAGACCTGGCGAAACGGGGATTGGACTTGGGCGCTTATGTTTCTGTGTCAGGCATCTTGTCTTTCAAGAATGCTCATGACGTTCGGAGTGTCATCGAGGACGTACCCGCGGACCGACTGTTGCTGGAGACGGACTGTCCCTATCTCGCGCCCGTGCCTTATCGCGGCAGGCGCAATGAACCGGCCTTTCTCCCTTTTGTCGCAGATGCTTTAGCGAAACTTCAAGGCACCACGCGTGATGAGGTGATCGCGCGTTGTGACGCCAACAGCCTCAGGCTGTTTGAAAGGATTGCTTGATGACGGATCGGGTCATGCGGTTCTGCCTTTTGGGCACAGGGTCTTCGGGTGGGGTGCCTCGGGTTGGCAATGATTGGGGCCGGTGCAACCCCAATGATCCACGCAATCGTCGACGTCGCTGCTCGGCGTTGCTCGATGTCTTTGAACCTGGCCGCGACGCGCAAACGAGGGTCTTGATCGACACGTCGCCTGATTTGCGTGAGCAATTGCTCGACGCCCATGTTGGTCATCTGGATGCGATTGTTTTCACGCATGATCATGCCGATCAGACCCATGGCATTGACGATGTCAGAGCCCTCGCTTTGCGCCAACGCAAACAGATAAAGACCTATTTGGACGATGCGACCGCTGCGTCACTGATTCAGAAGTTTCGATACTGTTTTGAGGGCCATGGTGGTTATCCTCCGATCCTGGATCGGCAAGCACCGATCGAGGCTTACAAACCGTTCCAGGTATCGGGGCAGGGTGGTCCTGTGACGCTTATGCCGCTTGATCAAGAACATGGCCGGATCCGCTCGCTTGGCTTCCGCATTGGCGGTCTGGCGTACTGCAATGATGTCAGCGATATGCCGCAGAAAACCTTTGCTGAATTGCAAGAGCTCGATGTCTTGATCTTGGATGCATTGCGCTACAGCCCGCATCCAACACATGCGCATCTAGAGCTCGCCTTGGAATGGATTGAGCAATTGCAGCCCAAGCGCGCGGTGCTGACCAACCTTCATGTCGACCTGGACTATGAAACGCTGATTTCGGAACTGCCAAGACATGTCGAACCGGCCTTTGACGGGATGGTGATCGAGCTTCCCTTAGCCGCGGCTGATCTGCGCCTTTAGTTTGGCATGGTGCCGCGTGGTTTCGACCGCGATGTGCCAGTCTTGCAACAACTCGTTCCGGGTTTCCGCGTCCATATTAGGGGCGAACCCATCATACGGTCCGGCGAGGTTGCGAACCTCATCCAGTCCCGACCAAACACCAGCGACGAGGCCTGCTTGGAGCGCAACCCCCAGGGCGGTTGTCTCGAGGTTTTGCGGCCGCTCCAAAGGCACATCGCAAGTATCGCTGATGAATTGCATGAGCCAATCATTCGCCGCCATACCGCCATCGACCCGGGTGAGCGCAATCTCCACGCCATCGGCGGACAAGGCGCCAAACAAATCGCTTGTTTGATAAGCGACCGACTCCAGACCGGCGCGGACGATGTGATCGCGACCGGCTTGCCGCGTCAGGCCCAACACTGTGCCGCGCGCACTACTGTCCCAATGTGGCGCGCCAAGCCCTGTAAACGCGGGAACTAGATATACGCCGCCATTGTCTGGCATGGCTGCGGCAATTGCTTCTGTTTCCGGACTGGTCTCAACAATGCCGAGAGCGTCGCGCATCCATTGCGCCACGGCGCCGGCAATGAAGATCGAACCTTCGAGCGCGAAAATAGGATCCTCTCCGGTTCGACAGGCACGCGTGGTCAGCAAGCGATGCTCTGACATCACGGCTTGCGTGCCCGTATTCACCAGTAAGAAACAACCGGTCCCATAGGTCGATTTGGTCATGCCAGGATCGAAGCATCCTTGCCCGAAAGCGGCCGATTGCTGATCCCCGGCAACGGCATAGATTGGCAGAGCCTCGCCGAACAGTTCTGCATCGATCAGACCAAAATCAGATCGACTCGGCCTGACCTCTGGAAGCAATGATGACGGCACACGGAAAAGGGCCAAAAGGTCCTGATCCCACGCACCCGTATGGATGTTGAACAGGCTCGTTCGGGCCGCATTGGTCTCGTCGGTGAGGTGCTGCCGGCCGCCTGTGAGCTGCCAAATCAAATAGGAATCGACCGTGCCGAAGGCCAGATGCCCGGCTTCGGCTGCTGCGCGCGCTCCCTCTATATTGTCGAGGAGCCAAGCAATCTTTGTCGCAGAAAAATACGGATCAACCACCAATCCCGTGCGATCTCTGATCACCGCTTCATGACCTGCCTCGATCAATTCTTGGCAAATTTGCGCCGTGCGTCGGTCTTGCCAAACAATGGCATTGCCGATGGGTTTGCCCGTACGCCGGTCCCAGATCAGTGTCGTTTCGCGTTGATTGGTGATACCGACGGCGACTGGCGTGCCGAGTGCCTTCTCCCGGCACTCTGCAAGAACGGCGCTCGCTGTCGCGAGGGTCGTCGACCAGATGTCTTCCGGTCGATGCTCAACCCAGCCATCTGCTGGAAACAATTGTTCAAAGTCCTGCTGCGCCAACGCGACGGTCCGGCCGTGCTGGTCAAACGCCAAGGCCCGGCTGGACGTCGTCCCCTGATCAATGGCGAGAATGAGGGGCGCCTGGTCGGCCATTTCAACTTTGCTCCACCAGAGCCGTCACCGTCTTACCAACAGCGCCGTAATCGACCTTTCCTGTCCCCAGAATAGGCACATCATTCACATGGTAGACTTTACGCGGAACAGCCAATTCGCTGACGCCATGAGACTGGGCCCAGGCAAGCATTTCGGCGCGATTTGCGCCCGCTGCAGTCGATAGCAAGACGATCTGCTCGCCTTTGCGCGGATCAG
>JBCAWZ010000069.1:0-15001 GCA_038534315.1 Pseudomonadota bacterium
CGGCGCCGTTATTCGTCGACGTCGCTCCCACGGTCCCGGCAACGTGAGTGCCATGATAGGTATCTGAAAAAATGCCATTTTCTGGGCAGGCGTCACCCGGGTCGCTGGCGTCAGAATCGCGGCTATCACCATCATTGGCGACGTCTGGATCGGTCACCATGTCCCAGCCGGGCACGATGTTTGGTGAACCATCTATATCGGGATGATCGAATTGCAGGCCTGTATCGACGACGGCGACAACGACCTCGTCCGAGCCTTGGACACCTTCCCGGGACCAAAAATCGACAAATCCGGCGCCACCTTCGATATCGGTGTCGCCGTCGCCGCTGTTTTGATAATGCCATTGCAACGAGAACAAAGGATCATTGGGAGTGACTTGCACGGTGCTCGGCCCAGTGCCGTTCGGCCGAAAAATCATTTGCTGTTCGAACACATAATCCTTCTCGACATACTCGAACTCGCCGCTCTGTTTGAGGTCTTCGATGACGCATTCCATCGCCACCATTGGGTTTGCAGAACGCCCGCTGGCTTGAGCTTGATCGCAGCGAATTTCAGTTTCGTAAGCAAACCGCTGCGGTTGAACTTGCTGCGTCGTGAACTGCGTGGGGTTGAGGGCGCCATCGCCAATCTCAATAACCATTTGTCCGGTGCGTGATCGCTGGATGCTCGCGGCTAAGCCATATTTCGTTGCCGTTTCGATCATCCGGTCTTCGGCGACCATCTGACGCTGCAGCGTGCTTGTCCGCAATGTCAGCGCACGTTCTGCCACTTTCGGCCGGAGATCCGGCAGGGCTTCGACTTTCTCCGCATGGGTTTTGTATGGCTGGATCGCGATCGATCGTTGAGACCGTTCTGGCAAACGGATTTGTTCTTCGGATAGAATGGCACGATCGTTGAGGATGCTGCGCGATACGATCTGCCGTTTCGGCGAAATCACCGTCACGGAGCGCGACTTAATCGGCGCCGTCTCGAGTTTCTCGATCAGCGAAGGATCACGTTCAGCTTCGGCTTCTGCTTCGGAATCTAGGATAACCAGGCGTTGCTCACCGGCCATATCCCCAACTTGGATGTCTTCAGCTAGCTCCGGGTGGCGTTGCACTTCTGCAATCGGAACGGCGCCGGTTATATCGCGCGGTTTAGCGACGATGGAGCCAATGACAAATTGCGGACGCCGGGTACTGGTTGCCAAAGTCACATCGGGTTCCAGGAATTGACCTTGGACGGCGCGTGCATCGACGGCCACTTGCGACAGCGGAACTTGTCTCGGGCTCGCTGATCCGGAGCCTCCGAACAATTGTTCTAACGCGCTGTCCGTCACATCCTGCGCGCGCTCGAGCCGTTCATCTGTGCGGTCACAGCTGGCAAGGAGGAGCAAGCTGGCGATTGCACCCAATGGGACAAGTCGAGAAAAGGATTGCATTTGGTCAGTGTCCCTCAGTCTACGCCCTCAGCAAACATAACCATATGGCAACCATATGGCGAGGGCTATGTCGAGACTGGTGAACCGAGTGCATGGCCAACAACGCGGCCAGCTTCATGGATAGCGTCGCGCGCCGGGACTGAGATTCCAGTGAGGTTCATGAAGCCGTGAACCATACCTGGATGTTGGCGGAGTGTGACCGGAACACCGTGCGCGGCCAACTTGTCGATATAGGCTTGTCCCTCATGTCGCAGGGGGTCCCAACCGCATAGGACGACATGCGCCGGCGGTAGGGCATGGAAGTCTTCAGACTCTGCAAACAGCGGCGAAACGCGCGTATCCATACGATCTTCTGGCGTGTCGATATAGGAATCGCGAAAATAGTCGAACATGGCCGGCGATATGAAAAAGCCGCCTTCTTGAAAACTTAGCTTGTTGTCGCGCATGTCTGCGAATTGCACCAACGGATAGCAGAGCAGTTGGAAGGCCGGCATTGTGATGCCTTTGCGTTTGGTCTCCTGACACAGAAATGCCGCGAGATTGCCGCCAGCGCTATCTCCGGCGACAGCCAATCGATCGGGATCAAAGCCGAGAATGTCCGCGTGGTCCGTAATCCACTGCCAGCTCGCAAAAGCATCTTCATGTGCAGCTGGAAATTTGTGCTCCGGTGCGAGACGGTAATCGATTGCCAGGACGCGACAGCGCGCACTGTCCGCCAAACGCCGGCAGATCACGTCATGGCTGTCGAGGTTGCCAAGCACGAACCCGCCGCCATGGAAAAAGACAATCGCCGGTGCAGGTGCAATACCGGCGGCGCGCGGAACGTAGAGCCTCGCCTTGATTGGGCCTGCGGCACCTTCTACGACCAGGTTGGAGATTTCCGTCATGTCCGGCACGTCGCGTTCGACGGCCCGCGTCGCCTTGAAAAAGCTCTGGCGCAAAGAATCGACCGACTCAAACCAACCAACCTCATTGAAGTCGGGCACTTTCAGCCGGTTCATCCAGTCCAAAAAGGGATTGTTTGCGTCCATGCGTTCTCAATGCCGTAAGTCTGCGACAAATTGAAGGCAGTCTATTGGCTAGAAACTGACAAATCCGCCCAATGAGCTTCCGACGCCACCGGCGTCGATCTCTTTGGCCATTTCGCCCCAAAGACGCTCGCGCGTGCCCTTAGGAAGCCCATTATAAACGCCCTCAAAAGACAAAGCTAGGTCGCATATATTGACGTTTGCCAAGGCACGCTCGGCCTCCGCAGGACTTGCATTTTGGAGCATGGCCAACTTCATGATCTGCGGGTTCGCAATAACCCCCATCATCGCACGCTGGAGCACAGCTTCGTCTGATTGAGTGAGGCCGCTATAGCTTTTCGGGTTCACTCGTGCGTCTTCAAGGGCGGTTAGAACGATCATGCTAAAGTCGAGGCTCCAGTCGTAAAACTCGCTGCCATAACCGAGCGCACGGCTCAAATCTGATAATGCCAGCATTGGATCCACATTTGACATCGACTCGTAATAAGAGGCGCGGCACCATTTTGAATTGGAGCGGGAGAGCTGCTTCAAGCCTGAAGTCAACAGATTGTTCATCGCATCCATATGTTTCACGTCGGCTTTGGCGAGGAGCCGCATTTCTTTTTCATCAAAGGTCGAGAGCATCAGCATGATGAGTTCGGTTTCACCTGCGTTGCGCGCGACAGCTTCTTTGGCAGATGCCGCGAGCAGTTTTGCCGATTCGGGCGCCGCCACCTGAAGCTTTTCGATGTATTGTTTGGTTTTTGGATCATCCAATTTGGTCAGAATTGGATGGTCAGCGCTCGACACATTCTTGGCGATGACCGCCGGGCCACTCGTCCCACCAGGAAAGAACAGAACACCAAAAAAGGCGATCGCGATGATGACGATCGTCGCACCACCGAATAGGAGGTTCGAGTTTTTATTGGACATCCCGCCCGGACCGCGTGCGTCATACATGACTGTCTCCAGCTCAAAGGTGACGCCATATTCACCCGGAAAACCCTTTTATTTGGTTAGGATTGTTTAGTTTTTTGATCTCCGTTCAGCCCACGAAGAAGTATCCTCTGAGCAAATAAAGAACATACGGCGTGTTCCCATAAAAAACTTCGGGGGCCAGTTCAGACATGACCCGTCCTTTGACATCGCCAGGGAGCCGGTTGGACAATTCGATAAAGGCGTCGCTCAGTGCGCACACATCTACGCCTTCGATGGCGCTGCGCATGGTCGCAAAGTCTCGGCCTTCGGCGTGACTGAAGCTCGCAACAGCAAGCGCAATGGCCAAACGTTCAACGCCCAGCTGGCGACCATAGAATTGTACAACAGCCTCGTCATTGGCAGTCCTCGATCCGTGTCGGACTGGCGCGCGCCGCCCGTCTTGTGCGGCCTTTAGAGCAATGCCCAGGAAACGCGTCGACCAATCAAACGCCTGATCATTGGACGTGAGCGCTTGCAACACCGAAGGCATCAGCTCGTCTTCGTTTTCTCGCGTCAAATCTGCGATTGATGTCGCGCTGCACCAAGGTGAGTCTGACTGGTCGAGTGCAGCCATGCCATCGCCAAACACCAAGAGAAGATCAGTGTAGGCCCGCAGGCTCGCATATCTGAGATACGGCGCTTCGTCGCGCAACACCGCCAGCGAGGTCTGAAGCAATGCAATCCGCCGCGAAGGATCGTCGGGCAGCCTCGGCGCCGCGTCCAAAAGAGTTTGCGTGCGCCCCGGATTGAGGACGGCTAAAGTCGCCAACAAATCCGTAACGCCGTCGCGCTCCACCGGAAACGGCTGGGCGTCTGCTTGCTCGAGAACCACATCCGTGCTGGTCACCGGCCCGGCCAGAACCGACCCGAATAGACCGATTAGGGCGCCGAGGCTGACCATTCCGAAAATGATCAGCCCAAGGGTGAGATCAGCTTGGCGCGGGCGCGGTTCTGACACGGGCTAGACCTGGATCACACCAGGAGCATCTGGGGTGAACAAGCTCGCAACCAAGTCGGCCCGAAGGTCCTGAGTCAGGCGTTGATTGACGTATCCTTTGTCGGTGATTTCGCCCTTATCTATGCTTGGGGGCTCAATTAGGACGAGGAAGCGCTTGATCCGGCGAGACGATCCCGGCTCATTGGCATTGAAGGAAGCGATCTTTTCTTGGATTTTCATCGTCAGCGATTGAAACGCCGCCAATTTGTCGCCGCCCGACTCTTCGACCAATGCTTCGAACGTTGCCGGTGCTGGCCACACCATCGCGCCAATATAGTCTTTGTCTTGGCCGCAAATGACCGCGTCAAAGATGAGTGGCGAACATGCAGCAACGAGATCGGGCCGCAATGTTCCGACGCTGACCCAAGTGCCGGATGAGAGTTTGAAATCCTCGCCGACACGGCCGTCAAAAATGATGCCCTGGGCCGGGTCGTCCTCGTCGACGAAAATTGCTGCATCGCCCAAGCAGTAATAGCCTTCTTCATCGAAGACTTCCGCATTTTTGTCGGGCAGATTGTGATAGCCAGGCATCACTGTCGGTCCTTTGACGCGGACTTCGAGCTTGCCCGCTGTTGGGACCAGTTTCAGCGTTACACCTGCAATCGGCAAACCAATCAAACCAACTCGTTCTGCCTCCCAGTGAACCACTGTGATGCCTTGGGTCTCAGTCGCGCCGTACATGGTGATAATCGGAATGCGCCGACCCGTTTCTGCGATGGCAAGGTTTTGCAGTCGATCATACAGATCATCAGAGAGCGTTGCCCCGCCATATCCAATCGAGCGCATGTTCTCAAAGAACGCCGCGCGGAGACTGTCATCAGCCTCCATCGCTTCAGCCAGCATTGAGAGCGCAATTGGCGCGGTGCCAAACGTTGAAGGCTTGGCGTCGCGGATATTTCGGATGGTTTCCCCGAACAGGGCCGCGGTCGGTTTGCCATTGTCGATCCAGAACGTGGATCCGTTCCAAAGCGCCCCATTAAAGTTCACATTGGATCCTGAAATGTGGTTCCAAGGCAGCCAATCGAGAACATTGTCGACCCGGTTCGGGTCCAGCTCCGGATCGCGCGAATCGTCCCGCAGACCCTCAACCCCGGCGATCATGGCGCACATTGCGCCTTGAGTTGTGGGCACAGGTTTCGGCATCCCGGTTGAGCCCGATGTGAACAGGTATTTTGCGACACTGTCATCGTGCAGCTGATCCATTGCAGCGTTGACGGCCTCCGTCGCATTCGTATGCAGCAGCTCATGATAGGAGCGAACCTCGTTGCTCCCACCATCCGCAGAGATGATGGTGCAGCCGTGATCGCCGAGCGCTTTGAGTGCGGGTTCAAATGGCGCCAATTGCTGAGCGAAAATCACTTTCGGTTTGACGCTGTCGAAGCAGTGCTTGAGCTTCTCAAAGTCAGTCGACATCAGAGAATACGGGACTGAGATCGGTGCGGCGGGCGCGCCGATCGACATCGCGCCCATCATCATGATGGCGGATTCGATCGAGTTTCCGGATAAGATCATAACCGGCGCATCTGGGCCCGCGCCCATGCTCAACAGCGCCTGCGCCATCGCTCGCGACTGTGCTAAGCCTTCACCGTAAGTGAGCGTTTCCCACTCATCCGTTACTGGATTTCGTTGCTTCAACCATGGCCGGTCTGGATGCTCCGTAGCCCGCAGTTCCAAACCATGTGGGACGGATCGTGGACGGTCTCCGGGTTTATGAGTTTGGCTCAGATAGATCGTGCCGTCGGGTTTTCGAATGCAATCAACCTCAGGCAATTTGTTCGGCAGTAAACGAAAAGGCGGCAATGCTGAGCCGTCTGGCATGGTTTCCTCCAGTTTTTGATGCGTTTGATCTCGCACAAGCGTTACGAAAAGTGAATGGCATTGCCATCACGCTTGATTGATGAACCCGAGCTGAAGCACCCTCTGCCATGCTGTTCAGGACCAACCTCGTAGTGAACCCTTCGTTACGAATGGAGGCCAATCATGCCGAACACTGGAGCTGTAGTTTTAACGCTTGTTGCGACGATCGTGCTCACACCGTTTGCATCTGCGGATCGTGAGCGCTTGAGAGCAGGTGAGGCCGTCGTCTTTGCGGATCCCAACTTTAGAGGTGCGTCTAGGATCATAAGCGGTCCGGAAACGAATCTCACCTATTTGCGCTTCAATGACACGATCTCGTCAATTCAGGTGCGAGGGACTTGGGAGATTTGCGCCGATCCGAATTTTCGTGGGCGCTGCCGTATTGTTTCCGGTTCAGAGTATCGGTTGAGCGAGATTCGCATGAACGACAATATTTCGTCTATGCGCCCCGTTTCCGGTCATCGCAACAACATTGGCTACAACCGCAATCATGGCAATGATCGGCCTGTCGGTCGGCAAGGCCGTTCCGGATTTGGACAGGGTGTCAACGGTTCCAGAACCGTCTTCTTTCCCTCGCCAAGGGATGCCTATGGAGACACCATTCGCCGAGGCCAGTCTCGCGCCAATGAATTCTGCTACGGCAATGGGCTCGGCAAAGCGGTTTACTCTGGGAGTTCCGGTGGCCAGCTCGTTGATGTGCTCTGTTCGCGTTAAGCGTAAAGCCCAGGCTGGTCTTCAAACGGGTCGTGTTCGGCAACAAGGTGGCCGGGCGCGACCTCGATGAGCTTTGGCGCGTACTGATCAGCATCCGGGTCGTCGATGCGTTTCGATTTCAGGAACCGCAGCGGCGCCCGTGTGTCCATAGGACTGGGCAGATCACCTTGAAGTTTCACCCGATCTCGACTTCGCTCCGATTTAGGATCGGGCGCTGGGACAGCAGAAATCAAAGCGCGCGTATATGGATGACCGGCACTTTCGTAGATCGCATGGCGGTCCGCGAGCTCGACCACTTTACCGAGATAAAGCACCATGACTCTGTGACTGATTTCGCGCACGACTGACAGATCGTGCGAAATGAAGATCATCGCCAGGCCGAATTCCTTTTGTAGCTCGATGAGCAAGTCAACGACTTGCGCCTGAACCGAGACATCCAGCGCCGAGACCGCTTCGTCGCACACCAACAATTTAGGGCGCACAATCATCGCGCGGGCAATGCCGACGCGTTGATTTTGGCCGCCAGACAATTCGTGCGGATAGCGATTGATGAGATTTGGATCGAGGCCAACACGTGGCAAGATCTCTTTCACCTTCGCCTCGCGTTCAGCTTTGCTGAGTCCGGGTTCGTGGACCGTGAGAGGTTCAGCGATCGATGTGCCGACGGTCATTCGTGGATCCAAGCTTGCTAGCGGATCCTGAAACACGATTTGCAAATCGTCGCGCAGAGCATTCATTTGTCGCTTGTCGGCATCTGTAATATCGCGCCCCATCCAAGCGATCGTTCCGGCGGATGGCGGCACAAGTTTTAGAACCGCGCGGGCCAAAGTAGACTTTCCGCATCCGGATTCGCCGACCACACCAAGCGTTTCTCCAGACCGCAGATCAAAGCTGATCCCATCCACCGCTTTGAGCGCCTTGGTTTTTCCAAAGAAACCGCCGCCGATATTGATCGGAAAATGAACACGAATATCGTCGGCTGAAAGCAGCGGTTCGACGTCTTCTGAAGGCGGAGGTGCCAGCGGCTCGCGTCCTTCGCGATCGGGAATGTCGATTCTTGGGACGGCATTGAGTAGCATCTGTGTGTATTCATGTTGGGGTTCGTAAAAGATCTCGTCGACGGTGCCTGTTTCGACGATTTCTCCATATCGCATCACGACGACGCGGTCGCACATTCGCGCGACGACCCCCATATCATGCGTAATAAGTACGATGCTCGTATTCGTTTTGGCCTTCAGCTCATCCATGAGATCGAGGACCTGCGCCTGAACGGTGACATCGAGCGCAGTGGTCGGTTCGTCCGCAAGCAGCAGCTGCGGTCCACAGAGCATAGCGATGGCAACCATCACGCGCTGACGCATCCCTCCGGAGAGTTCGTGGGGATACTGATCCATTCTCTGGCGCGCTTCCGGGATCCGAACCTGCTCGAGCCAGTCGACACAGACCTTGGTCGCATCTTCCCCTTTCAGGCCTTTGTGCAAAGCCAGAACTTCGCGCATTTGAGCACCGACCGTCATGTGCGGCGTCAAGCTGGTCAGAGGGTTTTGAAAGATCATCGACATCTGGTCGCCTCTGATCCGGCGTCGCTCGTCCAGCGAGGCGGTTAGCATCTCGGTTCCGGCGAAGTTGATCGAGCCGCTTGCCGCTCCGTTTTCTGCCAGTAGGCCCATTGCTGCGAGGACAGTCTGGGATTTCCCGGAGCCAGATTCCCCGACGATCCCGACACACTCACCGACACCAACTTCGAAATGTGTTCCTCGAACCGCGTTCACGACGCCGTCCGGTGTTTCAAAGTCAATTCTGAGGTCGCGTACGCTCAGGATTGGGTCAGACATGCAAAATCTCCATCTGTTCTGGCTAATGGCTCGATCCTGAGTAGATCTGTCAACACTGCATGCCAGTTTGCCGCTTTCCGCAACGACACCAATTGTCTCAAAGGGCCGGCTGGGATTGTTAGCGAGCAGAAACTCGACAGCAAATGAGGTGGGTCATGCCCGTAATGCGTTTCCTGAATACGACTTACTTTGACCATGGCGCCGTCCAGCGGCTCGAAAAAGTGCTGAAAGGCTTCGGCGTCGAAAAACCCTTCATCGTCACCGATCCGGGCATTGAAGCGGTCGGACTGTTGAACACAGTGGTCCAAGCGACGGCGAGCTTGGCGCCGGTTCATGTGTTCACAGAAACCGTCGCCAATCCGACAGAAGACCAGGCCATCGCGACCGCAGAGCTGTACAAGCAATCTGGTGCGGATGGTATGATCGCCGTTGGCGGTGGTTCCAGCATGGATTTGGCCAAAGCGGTGCTGCTGCTCGCCAGCCATGGCGGAAAGCTGGAAGATTATGCGGCGATGGTCGGAGGCAGCAAGAAAATTAGTAAGCTTCCACCGCTTGTGGCCATTCCGACGACGGCCGGTACCGGCTCTGAAGTCTCTGTCGGTTTTATCAACACGCTGAACAACGGACGAAAGGAAACATATTCATCACCTTTCTTGATTCCGGATGCCGCGATTTGTGACCCTGAATTGACCCTAGGTTTGCCGGCAGGGCTCACAGCTGCCACAGGAATGGATGCCGTCACGCATTGCATCGAAGCGGTTCTGACTCCGATGGTGAACCCGCCTGCTGAGGGCATTGGTCTTGATGGACTGACCCGTTCGGTCGGGCAGGGTGCCTTGAAACGGGCCGTCGCGGATGGGTCGGATGCGCAAGCGCGATGGGACATGATGATGGCAAGTTATGAAGGCGCGCTCGCGTTCACCAAAGGGCTTGGCGGGGTGCATGCCCTGTCACATGCTGCAGGGCGCTTGAAAGAAAAGAAACTCCATCACGGCACGCTCAATGCGATCTTTTTGCCGCATTTGTTGCGTCACATTGACGGCGCTGCGCCTGAGAAGTTCGCCCGCTTGAAGTTTGCGATGGGTCTCAAAGAGAGTGCCGATATGGGTGATGCTATTGCGGAGCTTAATCAGGCCATCGGGATTCCTTCAAATTTGAGCGAAATCGGCGTTGAAGCGTCTGATGGCGATGGGATTGTTGAATATGCGCTGGCGGATCTTGCGCATGGTGGCAATGCGCGTCCGTTCGAGCGCGAAGATTACGAAACCTTATTCGAACAGGCCTTGGGCTAGTCACAAGCATGGCGCAGTAAGCGCGCAGCCGTGCGATCGCCGACGCTAAGCAGCTAGATTTGCGCAACGGCAAGCAGCGTCGCGTGCAGTCTGTTAATCGGGACGTCACGTTTCCGCCAGATTCTGCGTCGATATGAGTCGCGGCGGAAGAATGGCTCCGACGTTCGGACCCCGAATTCTCAGATTGGATGGAGTTCTATGGAAGAGGAAAGCTTGGGCGCCGTAAGCGGCGACGCCTCCTTCACCTTGATTGGTTTGCTTTTGGAAGCCGACCTCGTTGTGAAATTGGTGCTCTTGGTCTTGTTGATTTCGAGCATTTGGTCTTGGGCCGTCGTGGTCGAAAAATACTTTTCGATTGGCGGTGCCCGAAAAAAGGCGAAAGCCTTCGAAGACGCTTTTTGGGGTGGCCGAACCGACGATTTCGAACTCCGACCGGGCCAGGCGCCGGACAATGCTGCGGCCCGTCTATTTGCGGCAATCGCACGTGAATGGCGAGATGCGCGAACCATTGGGCCAACCGATCATGGGGCCTTGGTTTCGCGAGCAGAGCGCTCGATGCGGGCGAGTATTGATAGAGAATTGGCGACCGTCGGTTCGGGTATGGTTGTTTTGGCGACGGTTGCGAACGCATCGGTCTTCATCGGTCTGTTCGGGACTGTTTGGGGTATTATGAATGCGTTCTTGAACATCAATGCGCAGCAAGACCCGAGCCTGGCTGTGGTTGCCGGCCCAATCGCCGAAGCCCTTTTTGCGACAGGGATGGGACTGGTCGCAGCGATCCCAGCTGCGGTCTATTACAATAAGTTTTCCGGCGACCTGAACCGCTATGCGGACAGTCTGGATGCGTTCAGCCAGGATATATTGGTCCGGCTATCGCGCCGTGCGAGCGAGGGGTAAGGGCGATGGCTGCCTCTGTCGGATCCTCTCAAACTCGTCGTGGCCGTCGCGCAATGTCGGCTGAAATCAACGTTACGCCACTCGTTGATGTGATGCTGGTGCTGCTGATTGTGTTCATGATTACCGCGCCTCTGCTCACGACCGGGGTTGATGTCGCTCTGCCAAAAACCCAGGCACAAAAGCTGCCGGCGCCATCGGAGTTACCGCTCTCGGTCACGGTCGATTCTCAAGGTAAAATCTTCATCCAGGACACAGAGACACCACTCGAAGAGCTCACGCCACGGCTGATCGCGATCACTGAGGCTGGCTATTCAGAACGGATTTTTCTGCGCGGCGATGAAACCGTCGATTATGGCATTGTGATTGGGGTCTTGGCACAATTGCAGCAGGCCGGGTTCCAAAATGTGTCCTTGGTGACGGATCCGAAAGCGAACCTCGGAAGGACGCCGTGACAGAATGCTGCGTGGCCTCCCCGCTTCTTTGTTCTTGCACGCTGCGATCGTCGGCGCCGGCTATGTCGCATGGCCATACATGTCTGCCACGACCGGTGATGACGAGCCGATCATCGTTGCGGTGGACTTGGTGACGATAGGAGAGTTCGATAATATTGCTGCGGTTCGGGAGCGAGAACCCGAGCCTGAGCCAGAAGAAGAACCACAGCCTGAGCCAGAGCCGGAAGCGCCAGAACCGGAAGAAATTCAAGAGCCAGAGGATGAGTTGGTTGATGAATCCCTGCCCGAGGATGACATCAGCACGGCGTCGACAGCCCCAGAGCCTGAACCAGAGGCACCGCAAGAAACTGTCCCCGATTTCCAAGATAACCCACAAGACGCACTCGAGGAATTGCTGGAGACACCCGAAGAGACGACACCGCCAGTGCAACAGCGCGATACATTGGACGATTTTTTGAGCGATGCGGAGAGCACTTTCGCTTCTGAGCGCCAGACTCGAAAACGACAGGATCCACCGCCTGCACCTCGAAAGGAACTTGTTGATGTGCCGCAAACGACAGAACAAAGACGCGGCGCTGGCGAGCAGACAGCAAATTCCGCTCGGCTTGAATCGGTTTTCTATTCACAAATCTATCCATGCTGGGACAATGTCGTGGACCTGCCGAATCCAGAAACGCTGAATGTCAGTTTGCAAGTCAACCTCGATGAGAACGGCAACATAAAGGACCGCATCCGGATGTTGGAACCATCACGAGAGCCACTTGGGCGCTCGCCCATGCGCGTGGCCATCGAGCGCGCGAGACGGGCTGTTCAAAAATGTGCCCCCTATAAACTTCCGCGTCAGGAATACGAAACCTGGCAGTCGATTACCGTTAATCTCGGACCCCGTTTCGGGGACACCGGATCCCCCCAATAAGGAGAAACAGCGTATGATTAAGCGACTCACATTAGCGCTTGCTGTTGCGATCACCGGTTTGTTTCACGCTGCCAATGCGCAGCTTGAAGTGAATATTTCGGAAGGCGTTCTGAAGCCGACACCGATCGCGATACCAGATTTCGAGTCGATCGATGTCGATCCGGAAATCACTGCAGAGATTTCACAAATTATCCGAAACGATTTGGAATCGACGGGATTGTTCGAGATCATCCCAGAAAGTGCGTTCATCCAGAAGGATTTGAACATTGAGGTGGCGCCGCGCTTCGCAGATTGGAAAATCATCAACTCTGACGCTCTGGTCATCGGCACGGTCGAAAAAGTGGTTCGCGACGGCAATGAGCTGTTGCGCGGATCGGTCCGCATGTGGGACGTTTATGGCGAAGAATTAATGCGCTTTGAGGATGAGTCCGGTCGGCTTGTTTCTGGGCGCCGGTTCCTAACCAATCCAGAAGATTTACGCCGGATTGCCCATAAAATCTCAGACGCAGTTTATTCCAGACTGACCGGCGAAAGCGGCTATTTTGATACGCGCATCGTCTACATTTCTGAGACCGGGCGGCGGCTTGAGCGGCGCAAACGCTTGGCGATCATGGATTCTGATGGTGCGAACGTTCAATATCTCACGAGTGGACGGTTCACTGTGCTGACGCCGCGCTTCTCACCTGAAGCGCAGCAGATCACCTATATGTCCTATGAAGGCGGGCGTCCGCGCGTCTATCTGTATGATCTGCAACGTGGTCGCCAAGAAGTTTTGGGTGACTTTGACGGAATGACTTTCGCGCCTCGATTCTCACGAGATGGCAGTTCGGTCCTGCTGACTCAGGCGGATCGGGGCAATTCGGAAATCTACATCATGGACCTGCAAACACGCCAGAGCCGACGGCTGACGCAACATCCGGCGATCGACACGTCGCCCTCAATGTCGCCCGACGGACGTCAGATCGTTTTTAACTCTGACCGTGGTGGCAGCCCGCAACTCTACATTATGAATACAGACGGCACACAACGCACCTGTCCGTCGGGTGGGCGCGACGTTGCCTGCCGAATCACATTCGGAAAAGGCCGTTACTCAACTCCGGTCTGGAGCCCGCGCGGCGACCTGATCGCATTTACAAAACAGTCTGCTGGACGATTCCACATCGGTGTGATTGGCCCAGATGGCGAGGGTGAGCGCTTATTGACCGAATCATACCTTGATGAAGGGCCCGATTGGTCACCCAATGGTCGTGTGATTACGTTCTTCCGAGAGAGTCGCCCGGGTGCAGCGCCAGGCCTTTGGTCCGTCGACTTAACCGGGCGCAACCTGCAGCAATTACCGACCCCAACGGATGCCTCTGATCCGGCTTGGTCACCATTGCTGCAATAAATGATAGCAAATCAAGCTAGATGGTTGGAGCGAACTCAATTTCGGGGTATGGCTTGCGTGAATTGAGAAATTGACATGTTGTTGACAAATTCCAGACCTACTGGACACCAGATTGACTAGCAAGGAGTACTAGCATGCGTCGCTTAACGATGACCTCCGCGTCCGTGGCCCTACTGTTCGGGGCAGCGGCGTGTACGTCTACCCCAGAACCAGAGCCCGTCGCACCACCGCCGGCACCTGTCGTAGAAGAACCTGAACCCGCTCCCGTCGTGGAAGTTGTGGAAGAGGTCGTACAAGAGCCTGTCGGCCCGCTCGCCGGCTCGGTGGAAGACTTCCAGGTAAACGTTGGAGATCGTGTTTACTTCGATCTTGACGAATACGTTCTCACACAAGACGCGCGTTCAGCGCTAAGACGTCAGGCAGCATGGCTTGAAGCATTTAATGGTGTGAACATTCTTGTTGCGGGGAACTGCGATGAGCGCGGTACACGCGAATACAACCTGGCGCTCGGCGAACGTCGCGCGAATGTTGTGAAAGACTATCTGGTCAGCCTTGGCGTTGATCCGGCCCGTATCGAAACCGTTTCTTACGGTAAAGAGCGTCCGATCGCTGAAGGGTCAAATGACCGAGCTTGGGCACTGAACCGGAACGGGTTCACGCAAATCGTTTCTGGCGCTGCTTCGTCTTAAGGGCGAGCTAACCCATTAGATGCAAACGGCCGGGTGCCATAATTTGGCCCCGGCCGTATTGTTTATTGGGATCTTCCGACCGAGGAGTAGATTTATGCAACGCGCCATCGCCGCACTTACCCTGTCCGTATTTCTAATGGCGGCGACTCAGCCAGCCATGGCGCAGCGCCAGGCCCAAATCAGTCAGGGCATGACCAGTGGGCAATTGGCGGCAACGCTGTCTGAGCTTCAAGGCACCAACGCCGAACTCGGCGCGCAGATCACAGAATTGCAGGCGGACAATGCGCGGCTCAATGGTCAAGTCGAAACACTTGAGTTCTTGCTCGGACAGTCTCGTGAACAGGTCAATCAGATGCAGGTCGATGATGCCTCCCTGGATCGATTGGTGGGCCAATTAGAAGCCAAAATCGATCGACAAGAAAACCAGATTGAAGCTCTTGAGCGCCGTTTGAATCAGGTCGCTTTGCGGTTTGACGAGATGAACGCGTTGGAAAGCGGCCCCATCCTGCCGCAATCTGGTCTCGGTCAAACTGAAGTACCAGTCGACACAACCGTGATTG
>JBCAWZ010000070.1:0-14556 GCA_038534315.1 Pseudomonadota bacterium
CGAATGAGCAAGAGTCAGGCGATCTTCCTGCAAGGCAATTTGCTGCGCCACATCATCATCATGGCGTCGTCGGCGAGCATCGGTTTGCTGTCGATCTTCCTGGTCGACTTTGCCGATCTGCTCTTCATCTCGATGCTCGGCGAGGCCGAGCTTGCAGCGGCCGTCGGGTTCGCCGGCACGGTTTTGTTCTTTACCTTTTCCGTCTCCATCGGATTGACCATCGCCACCAGCGCTTTGGTTGCGCAACGACTGGGCGAAGGGGACGCCTTGGAGGCTCGAAAGATCGCCTCTTCTGTAATGGTATTTGGCGTTGTGGTGAGCGCGATCCTCGCCGCCGTATGCTGGTTCTTTGCGCCACAATTGCTGGGTTTGATTGGTGCGACAGGTCAGACGCAAGATCTCGCAGTCGGCTATTTCAGGATTGTCGTGATGGCAATGCCGGTCGCGGCGGTCGGTATGATGGCGTCTGGCATCCTTCGGGCGCATGGCGACGCACGACGGGCGATGACAGTGACGCTTGTGGCTGGCGCCGTAAACGCCATTCTCGATCCGATCCTGATTTTCGGCTTTGGCCTCGGATTGGATGGTGCGGCTTATGCGTCCGTGGCGGCGCGATTTGCGACATTGATCACCGCGCTACATCCCATTTTCAAGCATTATGGCGGCTTTGCAAAAATCGATCTCTCCCGATTTAAGATTGATCTGCCGAAAATCATTGCGATTGCTGCGCCGGCGATGGCGACAAATGTGGCAACCCCGATCGGCAATGGTGTTGTCACCCGCACCATCGCGGAATTTGGCGACAGCGCGGTGGCGGCGATGGCGGTGGCGGGGCGTCTCAGCCCATTGGCGTTCTGTGTCATCTTCGCCCTGTCCGGCGCAGTCGGACCGATCATCGGACAGAATTTCGGGGCCCGACAGTATGACCGCGTGCGCGGCACGCTGATCAAAGCGGTTCAGTTTACCGCGATCTACGTTGTTGTGATGTGGGGCATCCTGCTGCTGAGCCATCGGTTCATCTCGACCAGCTTTAGTCTGAGCGAGGAGGGCGCAACGATTATCTTTTGGTTTGCGCTCGTCGTGGCGCCACTCTTTCTGTTTAATGGGACGCTGTTTGTTTCAAATGCGGCGTTCAACAATCTTCGCCGTCCGCTATATTCGACGTTTCTCAATTGGGGGAAGAACACGCTCGGCGTCGTCCCCTTTGTTGCGATTGGCGCCGCAATGGGGGGCGCGCCAGGCGTTCTGATCGGTCAAGCAATTGGCGGTGTGGTGTTCGGAATTCTCGGCTTCTGGCTCGCCTATCGTTTGGTGAATCGGTACGAGGATGGAAAATCAGATCCTGATCAGGGGATGAAGTTTCCACTCTTGCGGCAACGGGCTGAAGCGCCGTTTAATTCACCGCGCTCCTAGACCGGTACCGTCGCCTACCAACCCCAACTTCCCGGACCGCCTTTGAACGGGCCCGCGACGTGCGACGTGACCCAGCCACCATAAAACCCGCCAGGCTGAGCGATGACGGGTTCATCATTGACGAAACACGCCTGCATCAGAGCGGGATAGAATGCGATATGTCTCGAGATCATCGCGAAAGGGTTGCTCGGCGCGGGATAGGTCCAAGCGGCGTTCGATGCGCTCTTCTGTCCGACGACAACATCGAAGTAAGTGGCCTTGCCCTTCCATTCGCAAAAACTGCCATGTTCGGTCCGATGGAGGAGGGATATGTCGACATCCTCCTCCGGAAAATAATAGGTTGGAGGATGGCTTGTCTCGAGTGTCCGAACGCCATTCGAGGTCTGCGCAATCACCCGATCCGCAAACTCTACCCGCAGGCTGAGCTTGGTTGGCTCTGCGATGGCAGGACGGGGATAGTCCCAAACGCTTTCCTGGCCAGGTTTTGGTTTGATCGGATCCGGTTTCATTTCAAAAGGCCTCAACGACATGCTGCGTCGACCCTGCCATAGAACGGGACGCGCGGCTGCTGGTAATGTGGTCCGTGTTTCGTGACAGTTCGACGCGGCGCGTCAATTCGTGCATTGTTGTCCGGGGTCCTACGCGTCACGTTCAAGGTCAAATAAATACGGGCTGGCTATGAGTAATCGTTTTAAAAATATTGGACGTAGTTTCCTAATTGGCATGAGCCTTGTCGGCGTGGTCACCGTGGTTTTCATCGTCACAGCCATTGGGGCCGGCTAGGTCTGTTTAGGCCTAACGCGCTTGCGACACCGCGTGGTCGCTTTTCCACAAGCCGTGGAGCGAGAGTGGTCGAGCTGAGGTGAACCCAGCAAGCGCCAGCAATCCCGCCGCGATACCCAGATTCTTTATGAAGTTTTGCGTCTCGCGGGCCGCTTGGTCACCGCTCATCGTCCAGAAATCGTGGAGGTAAAAATTGATCACCAGCACATAGAGGACGGATCCATAGGCCGCGAGCCTGACATGCCGGCCGGTCATTAACAGCACGCCACCAATAATGTTGGCGGCCGTCGCAACCCACATCAGCGGTAGCGCAAAAGGAACGCCGTGACTTTCCATGTAAGCAATGGTTTCAACTGGAGCGGCGACTTTCATCAGCCCGGGCACCAAGAAGTAAAGCCCGAGCAAAAAACGGCCGACCAAAATGCTGAGTGTGGATGTCATCGATACCTCCGAGGTCGCGCGTCTGTAGCGTCGGCTTAGGCAGGAGGCAAATTTGGCACGACGAGCCTGCCCAACAATCTGAAAATATCGTTCTCAGCGGCACCTATCCGTGCAGCGCGCGAACCCTGGCAAAAACGCATCACCGACTTTGTCGGTGACGAGCATGCGATCGTGTCGATTGCCTAGAAGCGTCGGTCGACTTTGCGCTTGGCAATATCGCGATAGATCCATTTAACGTCGAGCTCCTTTGCCCATTGCGGCAAAGCCTCGGCGCGCTTCAATTGTTCAGCCTCGATCTCTGCATAGGATTTGTCACCCTTGCGGGCAGAGGCCGGAAACTGAATGATGTTCGATCGTCTGGACATAGCCAGACCGAAGCAAATTCTGTTCCAGCCGCTGAAATGGGGGGCGGAAAACGACCCGTTACCCTTCAGCCGACAGCGCGAAAAACTTCTGTGCGGAGGCTAGCAGGTTCGGTTTCCATCGGATCGTCAATGTAGACTTCCCAAACAGGACGACCTCGTTCGACACCATCATCATCCATCTGTTTCCAAATGGCCTGATGGGTTTGATGTAGCTGCGGGTAGGGGCCTACATGCACAGCTTTGTAGGTTTCACCCTGCGGGATGATACCCGCTTTTATTGTACCGGCTGCAGCAGCGACGTCGGCAGGTTTGATGAAGAAACCGAGCCGAAAAAACATGCCGTCTGGAGAGGGCATATCAACATAGATCGCGGCCGGCATGCTCAGTGTTTCAATGCCGTGCTGATCGACGAAAGCAAACACCTCGCCGAATCCCGACCCCATCGCGTCGGCAATGTCAGATCCATCCGCAGCGGCTTCCCGGTCGACATAAAGATAATGCTGATCTGGCAGTTGAATGCGTTCAATGCTCATCTGGCTCCCTCCAGGGTTGCGGCCTCTCAGTAGAGAGGCACCTGATAAGGAGTTTGCGACGTATCGAACGAGATTGCCAGCAATTGTGACTTGGGCAACGAGCCCGCCTCGGGCCTTACGCGACCATAAAAGATTGAGCGGTGTCTGATACGATCGATTGATTTCGACCAGCGCGTTTCGCGCTATACAAGGCGCGATCCGCCGCGCGCAACGCATCGTCAATATCGCGTTCGCCACTGATTGGACTTAACCCAAAGCTCGCTGTGATCTGCAGAGTGGGCGGGGCATTCTCGAGTTCAAGTGTTTCGAAAGCCTGACGGAGTCTCTCGGCAAACGCCATCGCGACCTCTGCATCAGCACCGTTCATGAAGATCGCAAATTCTTCGCCGCCCCATCTCGCCATGTGGTCGGAGCCTGATCGGATATGGCTGCGCGTTGTTTCAGCGACGGCTTTCAAGACGTCATCACCCACTTGGTGGCCATAAGTGTCGTTGATCGATTTGAAGTGATCCAGGTCAAACAGAATTAAGAAGCTGGTCGCTGGCGTGAGGCTTTGCTCACGGCGCACAGCCGCATAGAAGGAGCGGCGGTTCAAACTCGCCGTGAGAGGGTCAGTGGTCGCCGCGACGCTGAGGGCTTTTCGCTGGTTCTCAATAAAGCGTGCGCGGTGATAATTTGCCAGGGCCACCGGCCCGGCGATCGATGCGGCAACCAAGCCAGTCAACGCAATCAGCAGGCCACCATTCTGATTCAATTCGAAGGCAACGAGAAGCCAGGCGAAGGCCAATGGAAAGATAATCGCCGACAAACCAGCTGCCACCGGAAACCGATGCGGGCGCGCATGCACCCAATCAAGAAATTTCTGAGCATTCGACGACATGATCCAGCGGTACAGGAAAATGGCTGACGGACCGTCTAAGCGATAGGTGAAATTCAATCGACCTTCGAGATGAGTGGGATTGAAGTGGTTAAAGTAAGGCGGCTACGTCGTAATAAATCGGTTGGGCGAAAGCCCTGCGAGTGGAGCAAGTGTCGTTACAACGAACCCAGCGAAGCCCTTGTTCGAAGTTTTTGCGTTTTGATGCCGGGAGTTCTTGAATCCAGCTGTCTACCTACTACTTGGTAGATGAAATTTTTGTACCGGCCAAATGTAAAGGTGAAACAATGAAACGTGTTGAGATATATACGAAATCGTGGTGCCCCTTCTGTCAGCGCGCGAAAGCATTGCTGAACACGCTGGAGGTCATATTTGACGAAGTTGATGTCGAAGACGAGCCAGCCCGTCTCAAAGAGATGCTTGAACGCGCTGATGGGGTCCGCACAGTGCCACAGATTTTTATTAATGGGCAGCATATCGGTGGATCTGATGACCTTCACGCCCTTCACTATGCGGGGGAACTGAGAGCATTGCTCGAAGCGCGGACCACCGCCTGAGATTGGACAGAATGATGGATCGAAAGACCGAGATTCTCGACAGCGCAGAAAAGCTCGCAAGGCGTCACGGCTATGACGGCTTCAGCTATGCAGATTTGGAACGGGTGGTGGGAATTCGTAAAGCGAGCATCCACCACCACTTCCCAAGCAAGGCGGAGTTGGCTGAGGCGCTGGTTCGCCGATACACAGATAGAATGCGTGCTGAGCTCAGTCGGATCAGTGTATCCCATTCGTCTGCTGCCAGGCGTCTTAGGGATTACCTTGCCGTGTATCAGAAGGCACTGAAGGGGGGCGAAGCCCTTTGTCTCTGCGTGGTTTTTTCGGCTGGGAGTCAAAGTCTTTCGGATCCGGTGGTCGAGTTGCTGAAACAGTATCACGACGACAGCATTGACTGGTTATCCGGCCTTTTCGCCCAAGCTGCAGCCGATCAGACGATTGCCAATGTCGGAGAGCCAAAACGTGAAGCGATTGCGTGCCTGGCATTGGTCGAAGGCGCGCAACTTCTGTCTCGTGCCAGTCGTTCGGAAATCCCGTTTGAAGAGGCAACCCAACAAATGATGGCCCGGATCATAGATTAAGACGGGCAAAGAGGAGGCGAAGGATCGCCTCAGAACAGGAAAAGAGAATGTTTTTGAATGCAGACTTTTCAAAACGGGCGGTCGTTCGTCCAGGTGATGTTGACTGGGTTCGGTCGCCTGCCAATGGCGTCGAGCGGCTCATGTTGGACCGCGTCGGAGATGAGGTGGCCCGCGCAACAACCATTGTCCGGTTCCAGCCTGGATCTCATTTTCCGGAGCATAGCCATGGCGGCGGCGAAGAGTATTTTGTGCTCGACGGCGTGTTTTCGGATGAATCGGGTGATTATCCTGAAGGCACTTATGTTAGGAACCCAATCGGCACCAAGCACGCTCCTTTCACAAAGCAGGGCGCGACAATTTTTGTGAAACTCCACCAATTTCATGCCGATGACACTGAGCAAAAGGCCATCAAGACGCAAAATACGGCGTTTCTTCCAGGGCGTGTGCCTGGCCTTTCCGTGCTGCCCCTTCATCAAGGGCCAGAAGAAAATGTCGCGCTGGTGCGTTGGGCGCCGGGGACGCAGTTTACCCGTCACCGGCATTGGGGTGGCGAAGAAATATTGGTGCTTGAGGGCACGTTCGAAGATGAGTTCGGGACGTATCCAAAAGGCAGTTGGCTGCGCAGCCCACACCTTTCTGAGCACACGCCGTTCTCAAACGAAGGCGCGTTGATCTACGTCAAGACGGGTCATTTGCTGCCGGAACCTGTCGCAGAAAAATTGGTGGCGGCTGACTAGCGTGGCGGTGTTTCGACGGCGTTACAGGACGTTCGTGCCGGCTTCCGCGCCGCGTTGCTGCAGGATCAGGCCCGTCGGGCTCGTCTCGAGTATCGTTGTTGAGCAGTGGTCTGGACGAAACACCATCACGGCGTCTGTTCCCTCCAAATGCCCTACAAGCGCATTGATTGCGACAAAATGAGAGAACACAACGCTATGGTCAGGCAGCGCTTCAATGCATCGCAGCAGATTGTTTCGCCAATCCAAGACGATGTCTTCGCTCCCGTCCCAATCGCCGCTCATTAAGGTTCTGAGCCAGGTTACACGGTCCGGCGTGTTCGGCGGTGTTGGGATCTCACTGACATTCGGCTCGATGCGAACGGACGATCCGGTGCGTTTGGCGAACGCGCTTGCGGTCTCCTGACAGCGTTGCATTGGGCTTGAGAACACGTGTTGGATGTTCAGCGCTTCGAGCGTTTCCGCCACTTTTTCGGCTTGAGTCCACCCCTTATCTGATAGACCTGGATCGGGATGGTCGCCCCAGCCAGCTGCAGCTTCGCCGTGGCGTACAAAAACAATCATCATGATCTCCTCGATTTTGGATCTCTGAGACCCGCGCTCGCCGAGCTAGCAGATCTGCCGCGGGCTCGCAATTTCGCTCTAAACCCGAGGCACGCACGTGCTGCCTGTCTGGTGGGCAGCGGTGATCAATCGCTAAGCAAGCGGCTCTCCGCTCAGGCGATTGCGCGGTTCTAAACTCCACCCAATCGCAGCCGAGGCTTATGCGAAGGAAACTTAAAATATAAGGGCGCCGCAACATGAAGAAAATCGAAGCAATCATAAAACCGTTTAAGCTCGATGACGTCAAAGAGGCCCTGCACGAAGTTGGTGTACAGGGCATGACCGTCGTAGAAGCGAAGGGATTCGGACGGCAACGAGGTCATACCGAGCTTTATCGAGGCGCGGAATATGTGGTCGATTTCCTGCCGAAACTGAAAGTCGAAGTCGTGGTCGCTGAATCCGCCGTTCAAGGCGCGATGGAAGCGATTACAAAGTCGGCCCAAACCGGCAAAATTGGTGACGGCAAAATCTTTGTCAGCGATGTTGGCGAAGCCGTACGAATTCGCACTGGCGAAGCGGGCGAGGGCGCCCTTTAGACCTTAAACAACAGTACAACAAACGCAGCGAGACAATTGGAAAAATGGAGGGCTTTTAATGGCCGAAGACATTCTCAAGATGATGAAGGAAAACGATGTTGAATTCGTTGACCTGAGATTCACCGATCCGAAAGGGAAAATGCAGCACGTGACCTTTGATAAGGGCATGGTGGATGAAGATTTCTTTGGTGATGGCCAAATGTTTGACGGTTCGTCCGTCGCGGGTTGGAAAGCCATCAACGAGTCAGACATGACCTTGATGCCTGATCTGGCAACGGCAAAAATCGATCCCTTCTTCCAACAAACAACCCTCGCGGTGATGTGTGATGTTCTCGATCCGATTTCGGGACAAGCCTACAATCGCGATCCGCGGATGACAGCGAAGAAGGCCGAGGCTTATCTGCAGTCGACGGGTATCGGCGACACAGCCTTTTTTGGGCCGGAAGCTGAGTTCTTCGTCTTTGACGATGTCCGCTGGACTACAGATCAGCACCACACATCTTACTCGTTTGATTCGACGGAACTTCCCGCCAATACGGGACGCGAGTATGAGATGGGCAATATGGGCCACCGTCCAGGACCAAAGGGCGGCTATTTCCCTGTCCCACCGGTTGATTCTGAGCAGGACATGCGCTCAGAAATGCTGTCCGTTATGGGTGAGCTTGGCCTTGAGCCGGAAAAGCACCACCACGAAGTGGCGCCAGCGCAGCACGAATTGGGCATGAAGTTCAACACGCTTGTGACGATGGCAGACAATCTGCAGCTCTATAAGTACGTCATTCACAATGTTGCCGCGTCCTATGGAAAGACGGCGACTTTTATGCCGAAGCCGTATTTCAACGATAATGGCTCTGGAATGCACGTTCACCAGTCGATCTGGAAAGACGGCGTTCCAACCTTTGCGGGCGATCAATATGCCGGTCTGTCTGAAAGCTGCCTCTACTACATTGGCGGCATCATCAAGCATGCACGGGCACTCAATGCACTGACCAACTCGTCGACCAACTCGTACAAGCGTTTGGTCCCGGGCTTTGAAGCACCAGTTATGCTCGCCTATTCAGCGCGCAACCGTTCTGCATCGATCCGGATCCCGTTTGGAACTGGCGAAAAAGCCAAGCGGATCGAGACTCGTTTCCCGGATCCGACGGCAAACCCATACCTCGCATTCGCGGCTCTGCTCATGGCGGGCCTCGACGGCATCGAAAACAAGATCCACCCGGGCGAAGCCATGGACAAAGATCTGTACGACCTGCCGCCAGAAGAAGCCAAGGCGATCCCGCAAGTCTGTGGTTCGCTGCGTGAGGCGCTCGGTGCATTGGATGCGGATCGCGACTTCCTCAAGAAGGGCAATGTGTTCGACGATGATCAGATCGATGCCTACATTGAACTGAAGATGGAAGAGGTGATGACGCTGGAATTGCATCCACACCCTGTCGAATTCGACATGTACTACAAAGTCTAGGCATCGGGCCAAAAGGCCTCGATCTCGCCTCAACTTTAACACGTGCCGGACCAGATGGTCCGGCACGTTTTGTTTGGTCGAGGCAAAGAGCGTAACATGAAACTGGCGATATTTTGGTTAAGCTATCTCTGGGTGCCGTTTGTCCTAGTCGCCCTGCTGACAGCTTTAAGGGCAGCACAGGATCAAACTCGGTGGCTCGCAATCGCGCTCATCGTCCTGTCTTTGCCTCTGGCGTGGGGGCGGTTCGTAGAGCCGCGTCTTCTGCTAACGGTCGAAACGCGAATCCCGATATCTGGTTTTGCCGGCGCGACGGGCCAGGTTCGCATCGCCTTGTTCGCGGACACCCATATTGGACAATTCAAGAATGCGCATTCAATTGAGACGCTTGTTGCGCGGCTAGAGACTTTGTCGGTCGACGCCGTTTTTTTGGCGGGCGATATTCTGGACGACTTGCCAAGGGAAGACGTTCACCAGGCTGTTGCGCCGCTGGCGAAGTTGAGCTCGCCGCTCTTCGTCGTACGAGGCAATCATGACATCGGCGCGCCTGGCCCAGATTATGGCATGGTGCTCTGGGACGCGTTGCAGGACACCGGCGCGACCCTTGTCGAAAACAGGTCATTTGACACGGAGATAGGCGGTCAACGCTTCATTGTCGCAGGCACATCAGATCTCTGGCAACGGGACACGGCGCCTCGCGTGCGATTTGAAACGCCCGACAATGTCCCAGTATTGTTTTTATCGCACAATCCGGATGTCGCCTTGAGCGTACCGGCTGAGGTCAAATATGAATTGCTGATGGCAGGTCACACGCATGGCGGCCAGATCAGAGTGCCCTACCTCACCCAATATGTCATCCCGACAGAATACCCATTCGATACGGGTTTGCATGTGATGCCAGACGGACGGAGGGTATTTGTCACCGCGGGCACGGGTATGGGGGGATTGCCGATTCGCTTTCGGCGCCCGCCGAGAATAGATGTGCTGACGCTCGATTTTGACACAGCGGACTGAGGCCTTCCTCTTGCATAACAGCTCGGATAGACAAATATCACGCGATCTGCCAAGCAAGCAGATCCCGCCTTAAGAGAGTTTTCCATGTCAGATTTTCGCCCGACCAATCTAAATCTCGTGCCGACCGTGATCGAACAAACCAGCCGAGGGGAGCGCGCCTTCGACATCTTCTCACGGCTGCTCAAGGAGCGGATTGTGTTTATCACCGGGCCGATTGATGATGCGACTGCGTCGCTTGTTTCTGCTCAGCTGCTCTTCTTGGAGTCGGAAAACCCGAAAAAAGACGTCTCAATGTATATCAACAGCCCGGGTGGCTACGTCACGGCTGGGCTCGCGATTTATGATACGATGCAATATATCGGCTGCCCAATCACCACGGTCTGTATCGGGCAGGCCGCGAGCATGGGATCGCTACTCCTCGCAGCTGGAGATCCGGGAAGCCGCACCGCATTGCCGAACGCACGCGTAATGGTTCATCAGCCGAGTGGTGGTTTTAGCGGTGTCGCATCGGATATTGAACGACACGCCGAGGAAATCCTTGAGCTCAAACGGCGCCTAAACAATATTTATGTAAAACATACGGGTCAGGATTATGACGCGGTTGAAGCGAAGCTAGACCGCGACACGTTCATGACGGCCGAGGAAGCCAGCGACTTCGGCATCATTGATCGGGTCTACGAACCACGCCAAGAAGAGACATCGGCCTAATCCTTGCAGGTTTAGGTTCACAATTGGGATACTGATACTGCGGTGCGGATGACAGGATGAATCAGCACCAGCGCTGTCTTATGAGGCTTGAGAAGGCTTGCGCAGTTTTCAAGGTATTCTAAGAATAAGGTTTGAAAGGGATTCACGGTCAAGCTCGTGTTAATCCTTGAACAGCTAGAGGTTGCCTATGGCTAAGCAGAACGGCTCCGGCGATTCAAAGAACACGCTCTATTGCTCCTTTTGTGGCAAGAGCCAGCATGAAGTTAAAAAACTGATTGCGGGTCCGACCGTGTTCATTTGTGACGAATGCGTCGAACTCTGCATGGATATCATCCGTGAAGAGAACAAAGCCTCTGGCTTTAAAGCCAAGGAAGGCGTGCCAACGCCGCAGGAAATTTGTGATGTTTTGGACGATTATGTGATCGGCCAGGACTATGCAAAACGGATCCTATCGGTGGCTGTGCACAATCACTATAAGCGGCTGGCCAATCCAGGCGGCGCAGATGGCGTCGAACTGGCCAAATCAAATATCATGCTGATCGGCCCAACGGGGTGCGGCAAGACATTGTTGGCTCAAACGCTGGCAAGGGTGCTGGATGTGCCATTCACAATGGCCGACGCAACAACCCTGACCGAAGCGGGTTACGTTGGTGAAGATGTCGAGAATATTGTTCTGAAATTGCTTCAGGCTTCGGATTATAATGTTGAGCGCGCGCAGCGCGGTATTGTGTATATCGACGAGATCGACAAGATTTCGCGCAAATCGGACAATCCGTCGATCACGCGCGATGTCAGCGGTGAAGGGGTGCAGCAAGCGCTTCTGAAGCTGATGGAAGGCACGGTCGCTGCGGTTCCGCCCCAGGGCGGTCGAAAGCACCCGCAGCAAGAATTCCTGCAGGTCGATACGACAAACATCCTGTTCATTTGTGGTGGTGCGTTCGCCGGTCTCGACAAGATTATTTCGTCACGCGGAGAGGGTACCAGCATTGGCTTCGGAGCGGATGTCCAAGACCCTGAGGCGCGGCGCGTCGGTGAAGTTTTGCGCGCCGTTGAGCCTGAAGATCTGCAGAGATACGGGCTGATTCCGGAATTTATCGGCCGCCTGCCAGTTCTCGCGACGCTTGAAGATCTCGACGAAGATGCCTTGATCACGATCCTGACGGATCCAAAGAACGCATTGGTCAAACAGTACCAGCGTCTCTTTGAGATGGAGGACGTGGAGCTGACCTTCACTGAGGATGCGTTGATTGCGGTTGCGAACAAAGCGATCAAGCGCAAAACCGGCGCACGTGGTTTGCGGTCGATTATGGAGTCCATTTTGCTTGATACGATGTTCGAATTACCGACTCTGCGCGGTGTGTCGGAAGTCGTGATCAATGCGGAAGTTGTGGATGGCAATGCGAAGCCGCTCTACGTGCACGAAAAGCAAGCTAAGCCAAGCGAAGCGTCTTAGCTCTGAGCAGAGTGCGGCATAGCAACCGTTTTTTCCGGTTGAACTCGTGCGTCACGACACTCATCTCTTAGCATAACAAGGCTGCTCTTTTGTGAGCGGCCCTTTGGGTCGCCGCTGAGCGGGGCCCGGTTCATAGGAGTCAGAGATGACAACGAAGACATTACCCGTTTTGCCCTTACGCGACATTGTCGTGTTTCCAGACATGGTGGCGCCGCTTTTTGTGGGCCGTGACAAGTCTGTTCGGGCGCTTGAAATGGTTGATGAAGGCCAAAACGAGATCATGCTTGTTGCCCAGAAGGATCCATCTACTGATGATCCAGGCGCAGACGACGTCCATCTCGTCGGCACGGTCGCAACCATTCTACAACTGCTGAAACTGCCTGATGGTACCGTTAAGGTGCTGGTTGAAGGCACGACCCGTGCCAATGTGATCGGCCTCGAAGACCGCGACGATCACTATGTCGCCGAGATTGAACCCCTTGATCCGATGGTCGGCGATAGCTCCGAGCTTCAAGCGCTCATGCGTGCGGCGAACGAGCAGTTCGAACAATATGCCAAGCTCAACCGCAAAATCCCCCCCGAATCCGTTTCGACGATTGCGGAGTTGTCGGAACCGGGGAAGCTCGCCGACGCGGTGGCGTCGCAGTTACAAGTTAAACTGTCTGAAAAACAGGCTCTGCTTGAAATGCCGTCCGCAAAAGATCGCCTGGAGAAAGTGCTCTCGCTGATGGAAGGCGAGATGGGCATGATGCAAATGGAGCGGAAGATTAAAAACCGCGTGAAGCGACAGATGGAGAAATCCCAGCGCGAATACTATTTGAACGAGCAAATGAAGGCGATCCAGCGGGAGCTTGGCGATCAAGGCGAAGAGCGCGATGAGATGGCTGAACTCGAGGACAAAATCGAGGAAGCAGGCCTATCTGAGGAAGCGCTTGCGAAGGCGCAGCAAGAGATCAAGAAGCTGCGCCAGATGAGCCCGATGTCCGCAGAGTCGACAGTTGTTAGAAACTACCTCGATTGGCTCGTGGCGTTGCCATGGACGAAGCGCAAGGAAATCTCAACCGATTTGGATGCCGCGGAAACCCAGCTCAATGACGATCACTATGGCCTGGAAAAGGTCAAAGAACGTATCATCGAATACCTAGCGGTTCAGAAGCGCACGAACAGGCTACGCGGCCCAATCCTGTGTCTCGTTGGCCCACCGGGAGTCGGTAAGACCTCTCTCGGAAAGTCGATCGCGGAAGCGACCGGACGTGACTTTGTGCGTGTCTCTCTCGGCGGTGTTCGCGATGAGAGTGAAATTCGCGGACACAGACGGACCTATATCGGATCGATGCCGGGTCGGATCATTCAAAGTCTCAAAAAGGCGAAAACGGGTAATCCGCTTTTCTTGTTGGATGAAATCGACAAAATGGGCATGGACCATCGCGGCGACCCGTCTGCAGCTTTGTTAGAGGTGCTCGACCCGGCGCAGAACTCGACGTTCAATGATCACTATCTGGAGGTCGATTATGATCTCTCTGACGTGATGTTCGTGACCACAGCGAACAGTTTGAACATGCCACAGCCCTTGCTGGATCGGATGGAGATCATTCGCATCGCCGGTTACACCGAAGATGAGAAGCTCGAAATCGCGAAACGCCATTTGCTGCCGAAGATCCGTGAAGACCATGGTCTGGATGATCAGAATTGGGTGATCACGGAAGCCGCAATCCGCGATCTTTTGCGATATTATACGCGAGAGGCTGGGGTTCGGTCGCTGGAACGTGAGCTGGCCTCACTGGCCCGCAAAGCGGTGCGCAAACTCGCCGATGACACGGTTGAGCAGGTCGAGATGACATCGGACAATCTTGCCGACTATGCCGGCGTTCGGAAGCATCGCTTCGGTCTGGCAGACGAGGAAGATCAGATCGGTGCGGTCACCGGCTTGGCGTGGACTGAAACCGGTGGCGACTTGTTGACGATTGAGGCCATTTCGATGCCGGGTCGCGGCAATACCAAAGTGACCGGCAATTTGCGGGATGTGATGAAGGAGTCAATTTCCGCCGCGGGGTCATTGGTTCGCGCGCGTGCCGTGTTGCTCGGTATCAAGCCAACCGTGTTCAACACAACCGACATCCATGTGCACGTGCCAGATGGTGCAACGCCGAAGGATGGCCCAAGTGCAGGTGTCGCAATGACGACAGCGATGGTGTCACTTTTGACCAACAATCCTGTTCGTCGGGATGTTGCCATGACCGGCGAGATTTCGCTGCGTGGCCGTGTCTTGCCGATTGGCGGCTTGAAGGAAAAATTGCTGGCGGCCCTGCGTGGTGGCATCAAAACAGTTCTGATCCCTCAGGAAAACGAGAAGGATCTCGCGGAGATACCGGACAATGTCAAAGAACAGCTGACCATCATTCCGGTGTCAGACATTAATGAAGTGCTGGCGCGGGCTCTGGTCCGCCAACTGGCGCCGATCGAATGGTCCGAACAGGATGAAGAGGCGTTGGCGGCGCAGCT
>JBCAWZ010000071.1:0-13164 GCA_038534315.1 Pseudomonadota bacterium
CCCCGCCAGAACCCCCGCTCGACGATCATTATCCAACAACAGCGCATGCGAGATTACTCCGGGTCACTGGATTTCAGACGCCTGCTCTAGCCCGCGAGGCAGACCCCACGCCTGTGGCAGCGGAGCCAGAAACCACGATCGAAGAGCCCGTTTCAACATCAGAGCCTGCGCCAATTGAGCCGGAACTGGAACTGGAAATGGAAACGCAAACCTCGGAACCTGAACCCCACGTCAACACGCCAACAGAAAGCGCATTGGACGAAATTGAGGGTGTCGAACAACCGGTAGAGGCTTCCGTTCCGGTCGCTGAAGAGACCGCGGTCGAGCCTGAGCCTGCGCCGAAAAAAGTGGAACCGCCGAAGAAGAAGCCAGGCTTCTTCGCTCGGTTGTTCGGGAAGCGGGCGGCTTAAGGAAAGAGTGGTATGAGCTGATCGAGCCCAAGCGTCTCAGGCCATCCCATAACCCAGTTCAAGTTTTGAATTGCCTGTCCAGACGAGCCTTTGACCAGATTATCGATCACTGCGATAACGATCACACGTCCTTCCACGCGATCGGGATAAGTTGCGATCAGACACGTATTCGTACCGCGAACGTGGCGGGTGTCAGGTGGTGGACTGCCCGCCGGTAAAACCCGAACAAATGGCGCGTCTTTGTAAGCTGTTTCCAGCTTGCTTTGAATCTCTCCGACATCACCGCGAACATGACATGTAACATGTTCTCCACGCACCATTGGCACGAGATGTGGGGTGAACGTCACACCGATATCCTTCCGGTCTGCTCGCCGGTTCAATTCTTGTTCGATCTCTGGTGCGTGGCGATGGGTTCCAACGCCGTAAGCGTGCAATCCTTCAGCAGCTTCCGAAAAGAGATTGCCCTCTTTTAAGCCCCGCCCAGCGCCGGATACGCCCGACTTCGCATCGATGATGATGTTGTCCGGGTCGATACTGCTTTCGACCAAAGGCAAAAGCGCAAGCAAAACTGCCGTCGGATAGCAACCGGGACAGGCGACCAGCGATGCATCTTTAAGATCGGAGCCATACCATTCAGGTAAACCGTAAGGCGTGGACAGCGTCCGATCGGGTGCTAGGTGCAACCTGCCATAAGTCTCTTGATACAGCGCCGCGTCGCGCAACCGATAGTCCGCTGAAAGATCTATCACGCGCACATGTTGTGGAAGCGTTTCGATTAGATCCTGACTCGTTCCGTGCGGCAGACAGCCAAATGCAACGTCAATATTGTCCCATTGGACGTCGTCCGATTTGGTAACGGGTAAGTCACTCGCACCTGCCAGATGCGGAAAAATCTCGGACAATCGTCGCCCGGCTAGCGCGTTCCCTGTCGCAGCTACCGCATCAACATTTGGATGCAATTGTAGCAATCGCACCGTTTCTGCACCTGTGTAGCCAGACGCGCCGAGCACTGCCGCTTTGAGTTTTGTTGTCGAAGCCATCCGATTGCCTCCAGAGTTTCAACAAAAAAGGCGCCTCTCGCGAAGCGCCTCTTCCGAAAAAATGCGAGTTCCGCTTTAGCGCTTAGAGAATTGGAAGCTACGGCGCGCTTTTGCGCGACCATACTTCTTACGCTCGACCGTGCGCGGGTCACGTGTCAGGAAGCCGAACGGCTTGAGCACGCGGCGCAATTCAGGCTCATAATTGACCAATGCGCGCGCGATGCCGTGACGAACGGCGCCAGCTTGACCGGACTTACCAGAGCCGCGGACCGTTGCGATGATATCAAACTCAGTGCGGCGACCCGCTTCAACCAGAGGCTGCTCAAGCACCATACGCAGAACAGGACGCGCGAAATAAACTTCCTGATCCTTGCCATTGATCGTTATCTTGCCACTGCCTGGTTTGATCCAGACCCGGGCGGTCGCGGATTTCCGGCGGCCAGTGGCATATGCGCGACCAAATTCGTCTATCTTAGGATCGACAGTTATGGGCTGAAGCTCGGCGCCCACCTCGCTGCCCTCAGTGATGGTTTTCAGATCTTCTAGGGTGTTTGCCGTATCGGACATGATGTTAAGCGATCCTCGTATTCTTAGCGTTCATCGCTGCAAAATCGACAGTTTCGGGCTGTTGCGCATCATGTGGATGCTCTGAGCCGGCGTACACACGAAGCTTAGAGAATTGCTTGCGCGCGAGCGAGCTTTCTTTTGGTAGCATACGCTTCACGGCCATTTCGATGGCGCGCTCAGGAAACCGTCCCGTAAGCACTTTTTCTGCTGTCGTCTGCTTGATCCCGCCTGGGTAGCCTGTATGCCGGTAATAGACCTTGTCGGACATTTTGTTGCCGGAGAATTTGGCTTTTTCAGCATTGATCACCACAACATGATCACCTGTATCAATGTGCGGCGTAAAGTCAGCGCGATGCTTTCCACGAAGGCGTTTCGCAATATAGGAGGCCAAGCGCCCGACAACGGCATCTGTGGCGTCAATTACGACCCACTTCGTCTCAACATCGGCTGGTGCGTTATATGTTTTCATTGCCCCGCAGGAGCCTCATAATCGGAGTTATTGGATGAAGTTCAAGCGCCCGCGTCTAAGCGCCAAGCGTCAGCTTGTCAACGCAGCACCAAGCATCTGTCTGCTATTCTTTGCCGCGAGTTGTGGGGAGACGCCAACCCCGTCTGTGCAGCCGGATGATACGCCTATCGTTTCTGAAACAACACCGGCTGACGGCACGCTGGCATTCCCCGCTGTTTGGAACACATCCGCTTTGGATGCAGAGCCAACCAGCGTCGGTGTAGCGGGTGGGTTGAGCTCATTAATCGCGATTAGTGATGTGACTGGGGCTCTGCAAATTCTCGATTTTCAAGCCAAACGCATTACCGAACCAACGGAGCTCGGCGTTCGGCAAATTGGCGACGGCCATTATGCGCGGCTTTCTGGTGTCGCGGTAAGCCTGTTCCCTGGAATAGCAGAGGGCGGAGATCTTCGCGTCTACATTCATGGTGGCGAACTCACCGAACCGATTGAATACGCGTTCGACGTTGAACAAGACGGACCTGCGGCTGGATTGTGCACAGCAGCGCCAGCACGCGACAGTGACGGCGTCCTCCGCTTGGGCTTCTGGACCGAGACAGCGCCGCAGACGCTTCACTCAGGCCGGATCGTCCCAATCAACGATCAACTGATATTCCTGGCGGATGAGCCGGTCGACGCCATCGCTCCAATAACCTCATGCATATTGGAAGAAACCGGCGTCACTGTCTTTGCCGAACCGATCCGCGCAGCAGCCCGGCTCAGCCGGCTCGGCACAGCACATACAGTCACCCTCGACTCATCTGGTAATCTCGCTCACTTGCAAAGCGCACTCGAGTCTAAGCCCATTTCCATTAGAGATGGCCTCTCAGTCTTCATGCCGCCGCTTCCTCTAGACCTTGGAGCGACAGGTGACGCACGAGGCGGCGGATATCCCGGAGGTGTGATTGTCGTTGTGGGTGAAGCTCGAGATGGCTATCGCGCGGTACTCATCGACCCGAGTTCGCTGACGCTCGACCCACTGCGCCCCTGAGCGGCGGAAAGCCGTTTGGCTTGCCAAGCCAGTGCTACGGAGGCCAGCAAGACAATGACGCCAAGCCCTTGATGCACCAATGCCAGCGGCAGCGGCGCAACATTGATCAGCGTTATGATGCCCCAAATCGCCTGCGCAGTGACCAATCCTGCAACCGCCCAATAAGCGGTTGAAAGCGATCCGCGGCGTTGCCAAAAGGCAAACCCAAGCGCGGCCGCCCATAGGAGATAGGCGAACAGACGGTGATTGAACTGCGTGGCTGCGTGGCCCTCAAACACGCTTCGCGCGCCGAGGCCGGTGGCGAAGTAATTTGACGGCAGCATTTCGCCGGCCATTAGCGGCCAGTCGGTATAAGTTCGACCTGCATCGACCCCTGCGACCAATGCACCGCTCAGCATTTGGACGCCAATCATACCCAACAAAACATAAGCCGGCCAAACGCGAGCTGATGGCTGCGCGGAGACAGGGCGTTTCGACGGCGCCAAATCTAGCCAGAACCAAGCGATGATCGCGATGATCAGAAGGGCCAATCCAAAGTGTACCATGAGGCGATAAGGCGCAACGTCGACCCGGTCTGTATCCCCTATTCCGCTGGCGACCATCCACCATCCAATGGCGCCCTGAAGCCCGCCAAGTGCGATGAGGCCCAAGAGGCGGATTGTCCATTTTCGATCTAGCCAGCGATTGGCCGCGAACACAACAAATCCGGCTATTGCAACCAAACCGATTAAACGACCAAATAAGCGATGTCCCCACTCCCACCAATATATGTATTGGAACTCGGCCATGCTCATCTGGTAGTTTTGCTGCTGAAATTCGGTTGTCGCTTTGTACTTCTCAAATTCAGAAAGCCAGACAGCGTCACTTAAGGGCGGCAGCGTGCCGGTGATCGGTGCCCATTCTGTAATCGACAAGCCGCTATCCGTGAGCCGCGTCGCGCCGCCGATCAAAATCATCGCATAGACCATCAATGCGACGATGATCAGCCAGATACGAATCCAACGTGCGGCATTTGGGGCATTCACGATATCGGTCATAACGCCTAATTGAAGTCAAATTGCACAAACTCAACCCGCCACGAAGTCGCACAGAAGAGCTTATGACCGCAACACAGCGCCGCATCGTCGCCAGCCTCGTGATAATTTTGTTCCTGGCATTCTGGATTTGGGCGGCGAGCACAATCGGCACTTACCTGGCCACAGGGAATGATTGGGTGATGCTGGTCTTCTTTGTTGTCGCTGGCATCGGTTGGGCGTTGCCGTTGCGCCCCATTTTACATTGGATGAACCAAACCGACGATTAAGCGTCCTGACCGTTTCGATTAAACCGCTCTTAAGCAATTTGATCCTAGCGATGATCACGTAGAGTGAAAGACAAGTTGAATGGAGCGATTGGCGATCATTGGCGGCGGCGCGAGCGGACTGATCGCGGCACACTGGCTTCGACGCCGTATCGACGTTACCGTATTCGAGAAGCGCGCGGAATTGGGTGGCAATGTCCGCACTGTCAACGGAAATGTGTCATCGCCGTCGGTTCCGTCAGATCTCAAGCTCGAAACGGGCGTTCTCGGTTTTCACAAAAAGTCTGGACCCGTACTCCACGCGCTTTTGGAAGAGCTAGGCACGGCCGTGCGGACCGGTCAGCCCACAGCGTCACTTTACCGGCAAGGTCACTACTATCCTTCGAATTTCACAGACCTTATGACACCGGCGATCATGATGCAGCTCGTCAAGCAGCCCGCCTATCGTCGTAACATGAATGCACTACGCTCCGATTACGCTGCCAGTTTTCGGCGGTTCACCCGCTGGGACGGCGCCTCGGAAGAGCAAGTAGAAGCACTATTTGGACCAAACGAAACCGTAAACGACTTTATCCAATCGCTTCTGGCCCTCGCCTTCTCCTCGACATTTGATCGGGCCGGGAGCATTCCTGCGAGCTTCGCTCGACAATATCTTAAAACCCTGCGTTATCCCGACTGGTCTTATGTGGAAGGTGGGGTTTACAGCTATCTCGACAGCATTGTGCGGCGCGGCAATTTCAATGTCGAAACCGATTGCGGACCGGTCAAGCTGCGCCGGCACGATAAAGGTGTGACGGTACAAACCAAGGATGCGACTTTTGAGGCCGATGCGGCGCTCCTCGCCGTAACGCCGGGCCAGGTTTTGAATGTGCTTGATGATGCTGACGATACCGAGTCTGCATTGTTCGCGGCGTGGCACGACCGGGAGATCTCTACCACCCTCCACACGGACACCCGATTCTACGCTCCGTTCGGCAAAAGCAAGAAAACGCCGATGGATCTTTTCGTAGATCACAACAACACTGCACGCGGCTACAACACTGCGCTCAATCAGTTTTGTGGGCTCGAGGGATCAACGCAGTACAGTTTCGCCCTCGGTTTGGACGATGTCATTCGCGACGAAAGTGTACTCCTCAAAACGGATCACACCGTGCCGACCTATACAGTTGAGGCTGTTGAAACGCGTGACGAGATCAAGGCCTTATCGGGGCGCCGAAACACGTATTTCGCCGGCGCTTGGCTTTATGACGGCCTGCATGAAGGCGCAGTGGTTAGCGCCCGAATGGCGGTCGACCATTTGCTAAAAGTCCAAGTGGGCTAAAGCTGAAAGCACCAACGAAGAATTGCTTTTTGGGCGTGCAAGCGATTTTCTGCTTCATCAAAAACCAATGATTGCGGACCGTCTATGACCTCGGCGTCCACCTCTTCGCCCCGGTGGGCAGGTAAACAGTGAAGGAATTTGGCCTGTGGCGCCGCGAGCTCCATCAGTTCTTCGGTTACAGCGTATTCATTCAACTCCGCCAGCCGGTCTTCAGCATCGGCGTCGCCCATGGAAACGAATGTGTCAGCAACGACAACATCGGCTTGCATCACTGCTTCCTCAGCGGTGTCAAAGAGCTCAATATTTCCCTGTAATTCTCGGGCAAGCGTCACGTCTTCTTCGTCTGGCGCATATCGTTCCGGCGTGCCAATCGCCATGGTGAAACCGAATTTCGGCGCCGCATGAATGAAGCTCGAGCATACATTGTTGCCATCGCCAACCCAAGCAATGCGCGCGCCCTCCAGGGTTAGGCCAGCCTCTTCCAGGGTCATGAGATCTGCCATAATCTGGCAAGGATGCGATCGATCCGTCAGCCCATTAATTACCGGAACGCTCGCCGCTTCGGCGAACGCCTCAACATCTGCATGATCATTGGCGCGGATCATCACACCGTCGACGTAGCGGCTGAGCACTTCAGCGGTGTCTTCAACCGTTTCGCCACGACCGAGCTGCATATCGCTGGACGTGGCCGTGATCGTGGAGCCGCCCAGCTGTCGCATCGCCATATCGAAGCTAAAGCGCGTCCGTGTTGAGCTCTTCTCGAAAATCATGGCCAGCGTCCGTCCAGCCAAAGGTGCATCTGCGTCGACGCGTCCCTTTGGCCAATCTGAACGCGCGCGTTTCATCGCGTGTGCTTGGTCCAAAATGGACCGCAACTCGCTCGGCGAAAGCTGCCAAAGATCAATGAAGTGTCTTAACGTCACAAACGGCTCCAGAATAGGAAAGCGGGGCACATAGCGGAAATTCAACACAAAAGCTACTGGTCGCCATTCGCAGGCTCCGCTAAATCGACAAAACCTTAGTGTGATGGGAGGTCGATTTGGATCGCGTTCTGATTATTGGTGCCGGAGCCGCTGGCTCGGTCGTGGCGCAAAAGTGTGCGATGGATCGGGACACGTTCAAACATATCACGCTGGCCTCGCGTCGTCTGGTTTCGTGCGAGAGTGTCGCCGCCCTATGCGAAACGCCGATTGAGATCGCGCAAGTCGATGCCGACAATGTCGATGAAACCATCGCCTTGATCGAGAAGGTCAAACCGGACCTCGTCATCAATATGGCCCTACCCTATCAGGACTTGCCAATCATGGATGCCTGCCTCGCGACCAAGACCCATTATATGGACACGGCCAATTACGAACCGCGTGATGTCGCCAAGTTCGAGTATCATTGGCAATGGGCCTATCAAGACCGTTTCAAAGAGGCCGGCCTGACAGCCATTCTCGGCTGTGGCTTTGATCCGGGCTGCACGAATATTTATTGCGCTTACGCCCAGCAAGAAGGCCTGCTCGACGAGATCGAGTATATCGACATTGTTGACTGCAATGCCGGGGATCACGGCAAGACCTTTGCGACCAATTTCAATCCTGAAATCAATCTGCGCGAAGTCACTCAGGACGGGCGGTACTGGAAAGACGGGACTTGGATTGAAATCCCAGCGCTCTCAATCCGCACCATGATCGATTATCCAGAAGTCGGTCCAACCATGTCCTATCTGATCTATCACGAAGAAGAGGAAAGCCTGGTCAAACACATTAAAGGCCTGAAGCAGATCCGCTTCTGGATGACCTTTGGTGACGAATACATTAAGCATCTCGACGTGTTCAAATCGATTGGCCTGATCGGCCTCGAACCGATCAAACACAAAGGCATGGACATTATCCCGATGGAATTCCTGAAAGACCTCCTGCCCGTGCCGAGCACGCTGGCAGAAGGGTATACGGGCAAGACCTCAATCGGGGTCATCCTGCGCGGCACCAAAGATGGGCAGCCCGTGACCAAGATGATTTATAATGTCTCCGACCATGCGGAGACCAATAGAGAAGTCTCTGCCCAGGCGGTGAGCTATACGACAGGCGTCCCGCCCGTCTCCGGAGCCGCCATGTTCTTCAAAGGCGAATGGTCAGGCACGGGCGTGTTCAACGTCGAACAATTTCCAGCAAAACCCTTCCTGGAAGACATCGCGAAGCGCGGCCTACCCTGGCACGTCGTGGACGTGCAAGTTGGCCAACAGGACGACTTGTTCGCGGTGGAGACCTAACAACACCCACCGGATGATTTGGCCAGCGGTGTGTGCGGGATCTCGTCCCGCAGATCGTGCCCGTAGGTCGGGGCGTCATCCATGGTATGGAACATTTCCCAAATCACGCCTTGCGGATCTCGGGTCCAATGCTTGTTGGATGAGGCATAGCAGCACTGCGCGTCAGGCTCGGCCAAAGTCGATTGCTCGGCTTCGACCAAAGCCGCGTTCAAGGCCTCAAGCTCGTCGTCACTGTCAACCTGGATGCCGACATGATCGACGCCCCGCGTTGCGCCATCGCGCTGACTGACCGCGAGATTGATGCGCGGATCGTCCAACATCCATTTCATATAGTCGTGTTTTTCAACCGCCGGGGCCTGGCCAAATAGCGCAGAGTAAAACCGTTTCGTCGCCTCAAGATCGGAGGCACTAATATGGATGTGAAGGCGTTTCATGGGGTCTCCAGTTCAAGCGTGGATGGGGAGGAAAGCACGCCGCGACAACAGTCTTCCATCAGGAAATTCATCAACCCCTGCAGAACGCTATAGTCGGCGCGTGAAATGAGCGATCGCCCGCGACGGTCTTGCGCTACAATACCGGCATCGGCCATCGCTTTGAGATGATGCCCAAACGTGGTTGCGGGCATGTTGAGGTGCTCACGCATTTCCGAAACGCTGAGCCCTTCATCTCCCGCTTTGACGAGCAGACGCAGGATCGAAACCCGGCTCGGATGCCCAAGGGCAGCAAACATATTGGCAGCTTTTGTATCACTCATAATATCTATATATCTAGATTTATAGATTTTACAAGACTGAATTTCGTTTCTTCGATAATTGCGCGGCTCAACACGACCGCGTGATTGACCTTGATTCCAAACCTAAAACCGCTCACGACATCGACAATGATAATCGGGGAGACTTGAAATGAAACGCATTGTAATTGGCAGCTGGATGGTTGCACTCGGATTGCTTGTTGCCGCGTGCTCACAGCAAACCACGGATTCGACGGGCACCCCTCTTTTTGTTCCGGCGGTTGATTATGCTGACTTTCGGCCTGCCGAAGGGTGTGCGGCCGACGTTCCCGATGCGGTTTACCGTGCTTGCCTAGATCCAGAGGAGCTCTATGCCGCCGCCGTCGAATCTGCCTCCGAAGCCGGAAATCCACTCATGGTCGTTTGGGGTTTTGAAGAATGCCCGTATTGCCAGCTCTTTCAAAAGGAAGAGCTCAATGCTGACGCGCCCAGAACGATTTCTGATTTCGTCAATGACACGCTTTCGGAAAAACAACGAGAGAGCCTCCCTAATTCTGGTGAAGCCTTTCAGATAAGCTTTCTACACATTCAGGTCCGAACCGATGAAGGCGCCGCTTTGGCGGAACGCCTCGGTGTTACAGACATCGCCCGGGAACGCGGCTGGCATCGGGTCTGGTCGCCTTTTGTGAGCTTTACGCGCCCTGGATCAGATACCTTCGTCGCGCAAACTCAGTTCGAACAAGGCGAAAAGCCTTGCGAATATGAGGACGATTTCGCGATCAGCTTGCAGCAACTCGGCTACATCCCGGCTGATGAGACACGGGTTCGGTCAATGTGCGCGGCGGCATAGGCTCTTTTCAAGCCGACCATTTTCGCGCGAAGAGCTTCCCGCGACGTCGCACCTTCCGCTGACGTAAGCTGCTGTTATGCTTAGCCCAAAATAAGGGATGGAACATGCATTACACCGAGCTGCTTAAAGCACGCGAGGACCTGACAGGTCCTGGCGGCACGTTTGAGATCGTCCGTGAAACCGTGCTTGGAAACGACCTCCTGACTTTTAAGAATGCACCGAAAAGCGTTCGCGAGTTCTGGCAAATGACCGCAGTATTCGCGGATCGAACATATATCATCTATGAGGACGATCGCATTTCCTATGCTGAAGCGCATGCGCAGGTAAACGCCACAGCTGCATGGTTATTCGACCAAGGCGTGCGACCGGGAGATCGCGTTGCCATCGCTATGCGGAACTATCCCGAATGGATGCTGATCTACTGGGCGTGTACGTCTATCGGCGTTGCGGTTGTGGGCATGAATGCTTGGTGGACGCCTGAAGAAATGGCGTATGGCTTGCGGGACGCAGCACCAAAAATCGTCTTCGGAGACGCCGAGCGCATCGAACGTGTTAAGGGATTGTCGGAATTTGCAGATACGTTGACCTTGGTTGGCGTACGCTTGGCCGAGCCGATTTCCGGGGTCATTTCCTACAGCGAAGTCATCTCGCATCCAGGCACCATGCCTGAGGTCGATGTCGATCCAGATTCAGACGCATGCATTTTCTACACGTCAGGAACCACGGGGTTTCCAAAGGGCGCGCAGCTGACGCATCGCGGCTGTGTTGCCAATTTGATGAATATGTTGTTTGCGGCAGCCTGTTCCGCACAAGCTATGCACCAGGCGACGGGTATCGCTCCGCCAGAAGAGCCCCCCATTCCCGTCACACTTCTGACGACGCCTTTATTCCATGTCACAGCGAACAATTGCGGAGCCTATGCGGCGACCGCAGCTGGCGGCACCATTGTCCTAATGTATCGTTGGGATGCAGGTGAAGCGCTGAAAATTATCGAGCGCGAAAGGGTCTCAGCGATGGGCGGCGTTCCCGTAATGGGGCGCGAACTCATCAACCATCCCGACTTTGCGACCACCGACACGTCGAGTCTTTTGGCAATTTCAGGCGGCGGGGCGCAGGTCCCGCCAGACCTTGTCCAGGGTATCGAAGATGCTGTTGAGACCGCCCGGCCTGCAACCGGCTACGGCATGACGGAAACCTGCGGCATTATCACATCGCTGTCTGGTGATTTCTTTGTCGATAAGCCAGATTCCGCTGGTCCCTATATGCCGAACTTCGAAGCAAAGTGCGTCACTGATGATGGCCAGGAAGTGGCGCAAGGTGAACTTGGCGAGCTCTGGGTTCGTGGATCCTCAGTCATTAAAGGCTATATCAATCGACCCGAAGCGACAGCGGAATCAATCACGGACGGCTGGCTTCATACCGGCGATATCGCGCGAATTGACGAACATGGCTTCATTTACATTGTCGATCGCAAGAAAGATATGGTCCTTCGTGGTGGCGAAAACGTCTATTGTGCAGAGGTCGAAGCGACGCTGTATCGCCATACTGCGATCGCTGAATGCTGCGTGTTTGGCGTGCCGGACGATCGGCTGGGTGAGGAAGTCGCGGCAGCAATTGTACTCAAGCCTGGAGAGGCGATGAGTGAGGCAGATCTGAAAGCGCATTGCACGCAACACATGGCAAAACACAAGCACCCTCGTCATGTCTGGTTTCTCGATGACCCGCTGCCGCGCAATGCGAGCGGGAAATTTCTTAAGCGAAGCATTCGCGATGAATTGTGGGCCGAAGAAGCGGTCACGAGCTAAAGCGAAGCGCCGCCCTCAATCCGGTGGTCGTGGAGTGCGAGCAAACTCACCCGGCGAAATCCAAAGAATTGAGGGCTGCTTGGTCTCAAGCAGGTGTGACGCTCAACAGCTCGCTGGCGCAGACCTGACTCGTCAAATACTGCGCCCACATCGTATCGCAATCCCACACTGCTGGACACGATGCCGCGATCGGCATGACACTCGGCCGCCCCTTGATCTGGCGGTGTCGCTTACGCCAACCGCATCGCCACTGCTCCGCTGCGCTTTCGCCGCCGTGATCGCCGCATGATCGATGACCGACTGCACTTTGGTCTTCGAGTTTACAGCCGATTGATAGTCGATGGCGAGCCCGGCAACCGAAACAATCGGTATCAAGGACAGAGCCATCAAAACTGCAATATTACCTGATTGAGCACACTCAAACCGTAGCCGACTCATCCTGTTCACCATCCTCGATTTTTTTCGGGCAATGGAAGACTGCCCAGGATGGGAGAAATGTGTTTGGTTTCCGCCGCTTGATCCGGATCGAAACGGCCCAAACTTGTGCTCAATCCATCTCAATCGCGTGCGACACACCCAACACGGCGAGAGCCATGTTTGGAGCAGTTTCGGCGCAAATCGATCGTCACTCTTTGGTTTCGCTAAAAAGCTCTCCTGGCGTCGCAGATCCACACCCAAGTAACCAAGCACAGGTATCGACCGGAACAATGAAACAGGTCAAACACACTAGAATTCATTATCCCTACGTCTCAAACCTCGGAAAGAAGATTTGTTTTTGAAACAATTTTTCCATTATTTTCAGTACTATTGAATCAGTCGAATAGGATATAGAGCGGGTCGAATACATAAGTTCTGTGTCCTATATAGTTTGAGACACCGAGAGAATGACCGAGACTCCGGCTGCTGTCAGTTTCATTTTGGGGCGCGTAGGATTCGCAGATACTGTTCTGTATCTCGTTGCCCTACGTACATTGCGCTCCAGCAGATGAACACTTGTGTCCAATGCGGACATATCGGAGCTATGATGACTCGAAACATTCCCGTCTATCACCAGATGGACAAGATCGCACATTTCGCTTAGGATGTGCGCCCAATAGCCATCACCAAAACAAGAACGCACGTGACACAAAGGGCGTGTGCATCGAAAGCCCGGCGCGCGCGAAAAGAAATGCCAATATGTTTCTGCCAGAAATTGCCATCCCAGCCGGTTTCAATGGGGTAGATACGGCTGGGATGGCGCCACCGGCCGCTAGCAAAGTTGGGGGACGCGCAGCGGTTGGTGGATCTGATGCGTTCGTTTCCGAATACATGAAGACTACTACACGAGTATTTTCGAGTGATAATTACCCTGACGTCTCAATCTGCTGAGAGGCGCACGAAGCGGG
>JBCAWZ010000072.1:0-13063 GCA_038534315.1 Pseudomonadota bacterium
TCAGTCTGCCGCGGCTCGGCAAGCGTGGACGTCGAAATCAACTTGTCAGAGAAGCCCAAATCCAGCAATTTGCGACTAAAACTGGGATTAGCAGAATGCCGCTTATCGTTCGCACACTTGCAATCAGCCTGTGCATCACTTTAGGCAGTCTGCCCGGCGCGGCCGAGGGCTGGGTTCTGCTTCGCAAAAACTATTATATCGATGGTGCGGACCGCGACAGCATCGTTGACTACACGTTGAGAACGCAGAGCGTGTTTTATCGCGGCGAAGGCGTCGCAAATCTGATGCTGACATGTTCGGATCGAAGTGGGCTTATGGTGTCCTTCGGTCTCGACGATATTGATTTCGAAGCCAGAACGTTGGACACTACTGGTCGGATTCGACGGGTTCGCATCAAGCTCTTGATCGATGACGACCGCAGCTCCGGTATCCAATCGGTTCACTTGCCAACACTTAAAGTCGTTGAACCAATTGCGATGACGCCAGCGCGCAAAGTCTTCAACAGCGTGGTGCGTCAAGTCCCTGTTGAGTTATCCATGCCTGGAAAAGGCAAATTTACCTATACGCTTCCACCAATCGACGATGCGTTTCGGCGGTTTGCCAATTCTTGTGCTGTGACGGGTGGTTAGGCACGCGCCCAAAGCGCGCCAAAAAGACCCAGAAATAACTGGGTTTTTCCAATAGGTACGTGCCTTTTTCTGTTTCAGTCGAATTAGAAAGGTAATCCCATGACTGTACATCCGCGGCCTCTGGCCGACCGCTAAGATAGAAGTTTGCAATCAATTTCTGCAGCGTTTCCTTCTCCCGGAAGCTGAACATCGGCGCGACCCCGCCCGCGATGACGATTGCAAGATAATCCTCATGATTGGACGCCGTTCAGGCCACCCAGATGCAACGAAGCAACGTGCGTAGTGGTTCCTCGTTTATGAGGTCGCTCTAAATTGTCATTCCGGGGAGACGAAAAGAGCGTTTTAAATAGGGCGTTTCGCTAAGGGTTATGTCACCCGAGATAAACTTCACTGCGACACCGTTCATCAATCAGATTGCGTCAAGCCATCCGGAATTTTCAGCGGGCGGACGGATCTCGCTTTGTTGAATTCTCGCATCCTACCGAGCACGTCGACCCCGACTTGCGCATACAAGTCGAGCAAATCTACCAAGACCCAGTTCTCGCGAATGTGCCCCTTTTCCAGGCGCCAGAAGTCTAAACTGCGGAGCAAGACTTCTTTACCCGAAGGGGCAATACCCATCCAGCCATCACCTGACAAAGTCAGGCGCATATTTGGCCAGCCGGTTTCGCAAACATAGTCACCCTCACCGATCCAATGCGACAGAAGATCTCCCATCGCATCGAGTTTACGATCTGGCATGGCGCGTAGGAATGGAATTTGATGCCAGTTTCGAAACCCTGGAATGCCGCGCGCTGTTCCGATGCCACAAGGTCCATACCAATTGAAACGTGGGTGCCAGTACGCTTCTAAATTCATCACATTCGGATCAGGGTCCGCCGGGTGCTCGCACAAGTCTTCAAGCATGGCGACCACATGCTCATATGCGGCCGACCCATCCCCTTCAATCCGGCGTCCGTCTCCACTCATAGGTGCCGGCGTGCAGATGAATTTTCCAAGCTGAGGTGCCATCGGCCAAGCCTTGGCTTGCATCATCAATTCTGGAATATCCCAAATCGCCTGGACTTCGACCACCTTGTTGTCCTCGATCCGAAAGAACTCATGATATCGCATATGAGCGAGGTGCCCCGTCGGTGGAATATCGAGAAAGGGCGTGAGGAAGGTGCCCATATAATTGCCCATGGTTCCAACCCAGTGCTGACCCTCCGGCGTTCGGCCCGCCATGACGATCATATCTCTCCGCTCAAGATCTGGCAGCGCCTTTAAAAGCGGAGACAAACAGGCCTTGTAGAATGCCTTCGGCCCGGAAAGCGATCCGAATGGGTGTCCGATCTTGCAATCAGCATCTTGCGCGAAAACCTTATTAAGGGCGGCTTGGACGTTTTTTGCCTGGAACGTTTCTGCGGCTTCGAAATAAGGTGCGAGTAGCTTCTTTAAATCTGCTGAGAGCATGACCCCGTCCTTTATCTTTCCGATGTCGGCGATACGTAAAAGTGTTATCGCAAAGCGCACCAAAATATAGGTTTCTGCATTGGGCTCGCTTATCAGGTTTGCATTCGAAGTCAAACAGTCTAGAGCGGAGCGAGTGTGAGGCTTATGATGGATCAAATTGCAGACGCGAAACGCGTGGTTCGCGAACACAATCAAACGTTCGACGCTGCGCTACGTCTAGGCACCCTACGCAGCGACGTCTCGCGCATTTCCGCTGACTTCTTCTGGCGCAGCATGCATCCATTCTATGAAAAAACCGGGATGGAAGCCGTTTGGACAGAATTCTGGTCGCCGCTAAGCCAGTCGTTGCGACGCCTTCAACGCCGCGAAGACATCTTCTTCGCCGGCGAAAACGACGTCGATCAGAAAAAGTCCATTTGGACGTGTAGCATGGGCCACTTCGTGGGCTTATTTGATTCTGATTGGCTTGGAATTCCGAAGACCGGTCGGATGGCTCACCTACGGTATGCGGAGTTCATGCAAGTCAGGGATGGGAAGATTGTTGAAAGTGCATTTTTCTTCGACCTGATCGGATTTATGCATGGCGCCGGTGTCTATCCACTTCCGCCGATGACTGGGACATATTTCATCTATCCAGGACCACAAAGCCAGGACGGTATTTTGGTGTCGGCGCAAAGCCCCGAAGCGACGAAACAAACGTTAGATTTGATAAATCGAATGATTGCAGATTTGAGTGCGATCAATCACTTAAAAGATCAGAGATGCCCGCCCGAGCTATTAGCGCGTACTTGGCACGATGACATGGTTTGGTATGGCCCGTGTGGGATAGGGGCGAGCTATACGATTGATCGCTACCAAGCTCAGCATCAGCATCCTTTTCGGCGAAACCTCGCTGACAAAACCTATAATGGTCACATCGCCCGCTTCGCTGAGGGGGATTATGGGGGCTTTTTTGGATGGGCCAATCTCAGCAACCGAAATACGGGCGGGTTCTTGGGCCTCCCCGAAGCTGCACAAACGAGCGAGATGCGGGTCGTCGATGTGTATCGCAGAGCCGGGGACAAGTTGATGGAGAATTGGGTCTTGATCGACATACCTCACTACTTGAAGCAACAAGGACTGGACGTGCTTGAACGTCTGAAAGAGCTTCGCGGACCACCGAATGAGGTAATCACGTAAAAAAATCGACGTTGCATTCGAATGCACGTATACCAAAAATTCGTTGTTCTGCAGTGCGAGTGATATGATCAACTCCTCTATTGTGTTCCTGCCAGGCTTTATGTGCGACGCGCGACTATTCGCGCCGCAAATCGACGCTCTCAGAGCTAACGGTTTTGACTGCTCCGTCGGCGACATCACGCGCGCCGGCACAATTGAACGCATGGCCAAGCAAGTGGCCGACGATGCGCCTGATCGCTTCGCATTGGTGGGCTTATCGATGGGTGGCATTGTCGCCCTTGAGATCTACAAACAAGCGCCGCACCGGGTAACGCATTTGGCGCTCCTCAACACAACCGCACGCTCTGACGCTGCAGGCCTAGCACGTAAAAAACAATTGGGCCGGGTTGCTGCAGGCGATCTTGATCTCGTTTTGCGTGAAGAGCTTAAGCCGCAATATCTTGCTCCCGAAAACAGAACACCCGAACGCCTGGAGTTACTTGAGCGGATGGGCATTGATCTTGGCGAGAATGTTTTCTGTCGCCAGACGATGGCTTTGATTCTCCGCCCAGCCTATTTCGACGTTGCGGCAAGCGTTCTTTGCCCGACACTGCTGATCGCGGGTGCCGAAGATCGGGTCTGTCCGGTTGACCGTCACGAAGAGATTGAAGCGCGCATTGCCGACGCTGAGCTTCTCATCTTGGAGCGTTGCGGGCACATCTCAACACTCGAACAACCTGACCAAGTAAATCGGGCCCTTTTGGCTTTGCTGGGGCGTCCACCTGGGCGAACCACGAAAAGCGGAAATTGGAACCTCAAAGTGCTCAAGAGCTAAATTGACTTCGAATGCAATGCTTGTAGAATTGACGGGGCTAAGGAACAAAAGCTATGCCCAAAACCACGACCACAACGCGCCATTCGATTGAGTCGAGGGTGGTCAGATATGCGGATCTGAAGCCCTGCTTCGACGCCTTTATCGATACGCGAACACCCGGATCAGACCAGAAAGAAAACTTCACGATTATTGGCCCTGGGGTATCGGAAAACCCGAACCAGTACGTGCATATTGCGGAACCTCACGGGTTCAATATCGGCGGCGCGCGCCAACCGCCCGGATGCACCAATTCCCAACACAGTCATGAGACGGCTGAGGTGTTTTACGTGCATAGCGGCGAATGGAGGTTTGATCTCGGTGAACACGCGGATGATGCGCAAATCACTTTACAGCCAGGAGACTTGATTTCGATCCCGACCAACGTGTTTCGAGGGTTTACCAATATTGGGACCTCCGTTGGATACCTTTGGGCTGTTCTCGGAGGGGATGACCCTGGCCGGGTTTTGTGGGCCCCAAAAGTGTTCGATATGGCAAGTGATTATGGCCTTATCTTGCTTGAAGACGGGACGCTAATCGACACGGCAAAAGGCGAGTCGGTGCCAATAGATAAAAAACCAATGCCCGTGACCTCTTCGGCGCAAGTGGCAGCGCTGGATGTCTGCTCCAACGAGCAATTAGCGAGCTGCGTGATCCGCGCTGGCGAGGGCAAACATTCTGGGCTGTTCGATGATTTGCCAGGTGTGCGTGAAACGAAGTTGATCGGAAAAGCTCCCTTGAATTGGCCTCATGGTTTCACGCTGAACGAGCTTCGATTGGCCCCTCAATCGAATATTGCAGAGCACGTGCTTGATACCCCTGATGTGTATTTTGTGCAGTCTGGCCGCTTAACTGTTGTCATTGATGACCAGCAAACCGTGTTGGTGGCCGGCGACACAATGACCGTGCCTCGTGGGGCGGCCCGGGCGATCAGCAATGAAGAAAAACACCCGACCTGCTTCGTTGCGGTGCGCGGAGGCGAGCGGGATCCGGAGATCCGCTGGACATGACGCTCATGCTTGAGGGAAAGCGTGCGGTCGTCACCGGTGCCAGCCGCGGAATCGGCCGTGCCATTTGTGAGTCTCTGCATGCCGCTGGGGCTGAGATCATACCCGTTGCGCGGGCGTCGGACGCCTTTGATGAGCTGATCGCCACGTATCCCGAGCGATGTGTGCCGTGGACCGGAGACGCGGCTTCCGATGCGTTCTTGGCATTCCTCCAAACGCAAGACCGGATTGATATTCTCGTGAACAATGTTGGCACGAATGTCCCAAAGCCCATGAGCGAGGTCGAGGATGAGGTACTCGACCGCATGCTCGATCTGAATGTGCGGACAACCTACCGAGTATCACGCGAAACGCTGAACCGGATGCCAGAGGGCGGCCGCGTAGTTCATATTAGCTCGCAAATGGGACATGTCGGGTCGCCAAACCGGACCGTCTATTGCATGACCAAGCACGCCATTGAGGGGTTGACCAAAGCCATGGCGGTCGAGCTCGCGCCAAAGGGAATTCGGGTAAACTCTGTCGCGCCAACTTTCGTCGAAACGCCAATGACGAAACCGATGCTCAACGATCCAGACTTTGCTGCCTTTGTGAAGCGGATGATTCCGCTTGGCACCGTCGCGAGCACTGAAGACATTGCCCAAGCGGTGCTGTATCTTTGCGGGCCAGCCGGTAGAATGATCACGGGTCATTCGCTCATTATCGATGGCGGCTGGACCGCTCAATAGGACGTTTTATGGCCATCAAACCGATCACCCATGTCGCTTCGACGGATATTCAAGACATGATGACGCCAGGGCCGGAGCGTCGCATGGATCTTCCAGGCTTCGACGCCGAGTTCGTCGATTTCCCCCATTACATCATTCGCATTACTGAGCGGATATGGCACGATCGCGATGTCGAAAAATGCTTAGATTGGTATGCAGAAGACTGCGCCATCCACACCATGGCGGGCGACATTAGCGGCGCGCAAACGGTGGTCGACAACACTTGGGCGACATTATCAGCTTTTCCGGATCGCAGGCTAGATGCGGACAATGTGATCTGGTCGGACGAGGGGGATGGCGCGTTTTATTCCTCGCACTTGATAAGCTCGAAAATGACCAATGAGGGTCCTAGCGAATATGGTCCGGCGACGGGTGAGAGAATCCGAGTTTTGACGATTGCGGACTGCCTGTGCAAAGACAATCGCGTGATCGAGGAATGGTTGGTACGCGACAATCTCGCAGCAGTTCAACAGCTCGGCTTTGATCCCCAGCGCGTTGCCGAGGATCAAGCGCAATCGGATAAGGTAAACGGCTTTGACCTTCTGGAATTTCATAAAACCAATCGCGACTCGACCGACGCTGCAGATGAAGCCAATACGACCCTAAGCGAAGCCGTTGCGATTTCTGCAAAAGCCTTGCGATCCTGCTTTTTGGGTGCAGGCCTCTCAGCCCTCCGCGAGGTCTATGATTTCCGCGTGAATGCGACATTCCCTGGAGATATTTCTTTATATGGGCCGGACCAAGTCGAAGCTTGGGTTTCCCACCTTCTAAGCGCCTTCCCAGACTTGCACCTCTCGATCGACCATGTTGCGGAGACCCCTTATCTCGGGGAGGCAATAGATGTGGCTTTGCGTTGGTCTGCTACCGGAACGCATACGGGACCTGGACGTTATGGCGCGCCGAGCGGCGCGCACGTCTATTTGCTTGGTGTAACGCAGTTTCGGATCATGAAGGGGCGTGTGCGGGAACAGGTCACAATTTGGGACGATCTCGCGCTGCGCCGTCAGATTGCAACTGCGAGGCCTTGAGGTGGAGGATCTTCCCTATCTCGTAGACGCGCACCATCACTTATGGGATTTGCAGGCCTGTCGTCATACCTGGCTCGCCGAAAAAGGGGTGGTGCGGTTCTTTGGCGATCCGGCTCCGATCCAAAAAAACTACCACGTTGCAGAATTACGCGCAGATTTCGGCGCGCTCCCGGTTCGCAAGTCAGTACATATCCAGGTCGGCGTCGAGGCGGATGACAGTTTGACCGAAACGGTCTGGTTGCAAGCCCAAGCCGATCAATACGGGCTTCCAAATGCAATTATCGCGTTTTGTGACCTAACGAGGGAAACCGCTCTGGAGGATCTAGAAGCACATGCGCAACATGAGGCATTGCGAGGAGTAAGACAGATCATTGGTCGCAGCGTCGAAGAAGATCGCAAGACGGGGACCTCTGCACTCTTGGCAGATCCGAGCTTTGCGCGTGGTCTCAAGGTACTTTCTGAAACGGGCATGTCCTTTGACCTGCAGCTTACACCGCCGCTCATGAAGGCGAGCGCGGCTCTGTTGTCTAAAATGCCAGAGCTGAAAGTTGCGCTTTGTCATTGCGGCTCGTTGAGCGCGTTCGACTCCGACAGTATCACGGAATGGGAAGAAGGGTTGGAAGCTCTCGGGAAACTACCAAACTTGATCTGTAAAATCTCAGGTTTCGGGATGTTCGATCATAATTGGACGCAGGCAAGCATTGAGCCCTTGGTGCATCGCGTGATTGATATTTTCAGTCCCGAAAGAGTCGCGTTCGGGTCGAATTTCCCGGTGGATAAGCTTTATGCGACCTATGAAGACACAATCGGGGCGTATTTGAAGATCTGTGAGCGCTACACATTGGGGGAACGCGATGCGATGTTCCGCAAGGTCGCTGAAAGGTTCTACCGCATCTAGAAATGCGCCCTGACAGTTTGCGTCAAGGCTGTTGCCCCGGACAGCATGAAGCTATGGTCTGATCCTAGCAAAAACAGGCTCGCGCCAGCCGCGCGCCATTTTGGAATCTCATCAAGATTAGCTGTGAACATGCCAATCGTCGCGCCAGCCTCGCGTCCCTTTGCGCAGATCGCTTCGACCGCTTCAATCACGATCGCATCGTTAGGCCCTTCAACCCCGAGCGAAACGGACAAGTCCGCGCGTCCGATGAAAAACGCGTCCATCAAACCCACCGCGAAAATATCATCTAGATGATCGAGCGCGTCTGCGTCTTCGATCTGCGCGATAACGACCGTGGCGTCCCGACTCTTTGTTTTGTGCTCGGCCATTTTTCGGGCGCCATAGCCTGCCGCACGGGTCGATCCGGCAAAACCGCGCCCGGTTCCAAAGTGGGCATTCGCGGCCAGCGCACGCGCATCTTCACCGGTGATAATATGGGGGACCAATATTCCCGATGCGCCGCAATCGAGTGCGTTTAAGATATATTCCGGACGGTTCGCTTGAACGCGAACGAGGCTGGGCTTGCCAACATGGTTCAGAGCAAGGATGCAATCATTGATATCTCGGCGATCAAACGGAGCATGCTCTGCATCCAAACAAACCAGATCCAGTTCACTTCGCCCCAGCACTTCGCAGACCATCGAGGACGGGGTTTTCAGGAACGTTCCAACCATTGGATCTTGAGCACGAAGTCGGTCTTTTAAGGTCATGCCCAGAGACGCTTCGATGCCCGTTCTGCGCCTTCAGCTAAAGCGCCGAGCTTGGCATAGACAATGCCTTCATCAACCGCTCCGAAGCCGGCAAAGGTTGAGAAGCCACAATCGGTTCCCGCGATGACCCGCTCCTTGCCGACAATATCGGTGAAGCGCTCAATGCGTTGAGCAACGAGCTCTGGATGCTCGATAAAATTTGTCGTCGAGTCGATCACGCCCGGGATCAGGATCTTGTCTTCCAGGTCTCCGCGTTGCTCAGCTTCGGCAAAGACTGTCCACTCATGGCCATGACGTGGATTGGCGTTTTCAAACAGCAGACCTTGCGGTTTGGCTTTTAGGGCGACCGGCAATACCTCGTCCATTGGTGCATCGCAATGGTGGGGGCCTTCATAATTGCCCCAGCAAATGTGCATTCTGACCCGTTCGCCAGAGACGTTGCGCAAGGCATGATTGAGCACTTCGACATGCTGACTGGCCAAACGGTGATAGTCTGCCAGCGGCTTGTCCTTGAACATCATGTGCCGGCCAAGACCAAGGTCGGGCGTATCCAGTTGTAATATATGCCCCGCCTCGACAATCGCCTCATATTCAGGGCGCATCGCTTCGGCGAGCGCTTCCAAATAATCGTCTTGCGTGTCGTAAAATTCATTTGGCTGGAACAAAGCTATCACGCCTGGGCTGGCCGCATTCATGAAGCTGTCAGCATGGCCCGCACCATCCAAGGCCTTCGAGAAATAGCGCAGGTCTGCATTTACAGGATCCATGCTTTTGACTGTAATCTCGCCGACGCATTTAGGGCGTCGATAAGTCGGCGTGCCGCCGCCTTTGGCTTGGCGCTCAAGAAATCCGGGGAACTCCTCCAAATCAGCTGGCGCACGCCTTGGACTGTCACCATCAAACCCAGTGATCCGATCCTTGATGTAAGTCGCGTATGAAATCTTGCTCATTTCGCCGTCGCTAACAATGTCGACGCGAGACTCGCGTTGGCGTTTTACGGTGTCCGACACCGCACCGGAGATAACCGCATCAAACCTGTCTTGAGGAATGCTTTCGCCGGCTTCATGAGCGAACACCAGATCCGTCACCACTTTAGATCTTGGCAGACTTCCTACATGTGTTGTCAGAATCCGATCTTGACTGGTTTTCATGAGACTTCCTTCGGCTATGCATTCGAAGTCATAGTTCTACGAAGCTGCCCGCGCAATAGACCCCCCGGGAATCACAGCGCCCTCAAAGACGCGTTTTTCGTGGGATTGGTCCGGCCGTTCGACCCGCTCTGTGATCATCCGCACTGCCGCTTCAGACATACGCCCGATTGGCTGACGAATTGTGGTCAGTTCGTAACTTGCAAATTGGCTCATGCCGATCCCGTCAAAGCTGACAATCGAGACATCTTTGGGCACGTTCCAGCCGAGCACCGAACGCGCCTCATCCATACACCCCATCGCCATCATATCGTTGATGCTAAAAATCACGGTCGGTCTGTCTTCGACCTGGCGATTAATTTCTTGAAGCGCCGACGCCCCGCTTTCATAGCTAAAGTCGCCGCGCACTTCACAGACTTTCTCGATGCCGAACTCGGCCAAACTCTTATCAACCATCCGCGAACGCTCGCGGCTGACCATATTGTCTTGAGGTCCAACAATCAGAGCCGCCCTTTGATGTTCGAGCGTTTTGAGCTGTTTGACGACGTCGCGCACTTGCTCTGATGGATCACAATAAACTACGGTGTTGGGCTGATCGCTTAGATAACGATTGAAAAACACAACCGGGATGTCGCGCTTTTCGAGCGTCTTATATTGCGCCAACGACATGTGCGAAGCAGAGATCACACCATCAACTTGGTATTGCCAAGCCTGTTCAATCACAACTTCTGCGTCGTCTTCGGTTTCGACGGCGAAGAGCAAAGCTTGAAGTCCGGCCGCAGCAAGCTCCTCTGTAATTTTGAAAAGCACTTCGGGATAGTACAGGCTCAAGCGACCCGATACCAATATGGCAACAAGGTTGGAGCGCTGGGTGATGAGCCCCCGCGCGATCGCATTTGGCTGATACTCAAGCTCTTTGGCGGCGTTCATAACCCTTTCGCGCATTTTTTCCGAAATGCTTGCCCCTGGCTTGAAGCAACGTGAAACAGCGGACTGAGAAACGCCCGCCAAGCGCGCAACATCATAAGACGTCGCACGCCGACCTTTGATCAACGGGACGACATTGCCGTCGGACTTAGACGGTTTGTTTTTCCGCGGGCTGTTGGCCATAACGTCTCACTCGAATGTCTGCTTGTTCTTTGTGACCGGCAAATCCTTCGAGCGCGCAGAGGCGGGAACAATATTCCCCAACCATGACTGAGGCCTCTCGCGTCACGCGTTGGAATGTACAGGTCTTGATGAACTTACCGACCCATAAGCCACCTGTATAGCGGGCAGCTTTCATTGTCGGGAGCGTGTGGTTGGTACCAATCACCTTGTCGCCAAAAGATACATTGGTCTCTTGACCCAAAAAGAGCGCCCCGTAATTGGTCATGTTGTCTAGAAAATAGTCTGGGTCCTTGGTCATGACCTGCACATGCTCAGACGCGATCTCATCAGCGACCTCGACCATTTCCTCATAGGACTCGCAGACAATCACTTGGCCGTATTCGCGCCAGGCTTCCCCGGCGACGTCGGCTGTCGGGAGCCATTCAAGCTGACGGTCGACGGCTTCCATGGTTCTTCTGGCGAGGGATTCTGAATTGGTCAGCAGGACTGCCGGCGAGGTCGTTCCATGTTCAGCTTGCCCAAGCAGATCGGCGGCGCAAAAGTCTTCGTCCACGCTCTCATCTGCAATGATCAGCGTTTCAGTAGGGCCTGCAAAAAGGTCTATGCCAACACGGCCAAATAACTGCCGCTTTGCTTCTGCAACATAGGCGTTACCTGGGCCGACAATCATATCAACCGGCGCAATCGTTTCGGTGCCGATCGCCATGGCCCCGATACCTTGAACCCCACCCAGAGTATATATCTCATCCGCTCCGGCCATATCCATCGCAACGACGATGGCAGGATGCGGGCGTCCTTCGAATGGGGGCGCGGTTGCAATGATCCGAGGGACGCCAGCCACTTTCGCCGTGACGACACTCATGTGCGCCGACGCGATGAGGGGATATTTCCCGCCCGGAATATAACACCCAACTGAGTTTACTGGCACATTCTTATGGCCGAGCGTTACGCCCGGTAGGGTCTCGACTTCGACATCTCGCAACGCATCTTTTTGGATCTGCGCGAAATTGCGAACCTGTTCTTGAGCGAAGCGAATGTCGCTAATCGCCTGCTCATCTAGTTCCAGATAGCAAGCGTCGATCTCTTCGCGGCTCAGGCGGTAACTATCCGGACTCCAAGTGTCGAATTTTTCTGAGAGATCGCGAACGGCTGCATCGCCGCGTGTGTCTATATCTTCTAGAATATCTTCGACGGTTTTGCGGACCTGAGCATCCGCTTTCTGTTTGATATCGGGATCGATCCCTTCTTTCAGCCAACGCGCCATAATGTATCTCCTGCCAGAAATGATCGCCTATTTGCACGAGGGTCTAGCATTTTTGCATTCGAATGCAAACGACCTATCCGGCCCCAACACGTCAGCCACCAAGCGTTCCAAACCATGACAAGAAAACGAGGATGACCGCGAAGAAGAGGAGCAAATACCAGGCGATCGAATCGACCCGCCCAGGCACAACATACCAACCGTCCTGCTTTTCGGCGCGGCCGTCTTCTTTGAACCGGCGCAATTGCCCAATCACCGTTTGCTCATGCCAATCTTTCTGGAATCCATCGAGCAGTACGCTGGCGCCCCAGGACACAACAATATTAATCGTTCCGCCAATCACAACGTACCAGGGCCAAGCGACATTGGCGGGCTCTAACCCAATCGCTGGAATGCCCGCGACCAGAGCGAGCAAACCAATAAAGCCCGCTGCCACACCAACCAAAAGGCCGCGTTCGCTTGTGTGTTTTGATAAGAAACCGAGGCCGAACATAGAGAGTTTAGCCCCCACAAAATAGGATGCGACCCGGCTAAGGGTTTCCAAAATCGAGCCCCCGCTATTGACGAAAGCAAACGCGATCGGGATCGCGAGCGCAGCCCAGATGACTGTGAACACTCTCGACATCATCAGATAATGTTCAGGGCGCCCCTCGGGTTTGAAGAAGCGTTGATAATAACCGATAACGGAGACCGTCGCGAGTGAGTTTAAAGCCGATGACAGGCTTGACATCGATGCTGATAGGATCGCCGCAGCGAGGATGCCCATGAGACCTGGAATAGCGAGCGTTTGGGCAAAAACCAGAATGATCTCATTTGGTTGTTCAAACGGTTCGCCGTCGAAATGGACGTAAAGCAAAGCGCCAATGAAAAAGAAAAGAAAATATATAAAGAAGGCTGCAAACCCCATCATCAGATAGGACTTTTTGGCATCCCCCAAAGTCTTTGCCGCGAGCGCGCGCTGTACCATCATTTGGTTGGTGCCGTAGAC
>JBCAWZ010000073.1:0-12755 GCA_038534315.1 Pseudomonadota bacterium
ATGACGATCCGGATTGTATCCGACATCGGTGATCGGCAGGAAAATACCGTGTGAGGTCAGGGGCTGTTGCACGGCCTCGATCCGATTGTCCTGGTGGACCACGTGAATGGCTCCAGGCCAGCGATCGACATTTACATCCCCGACCCGGCCGCGAACACCGCCATTGAAGTAACGCTGGACAAACAGAAGATGCTCGCCAGCACTGAGCTGGGCTTTGGTTTTGCGCGCGGCAAAGGCAGCGCTCTCCATATGCACAAACATGTGTCGCGCCGAAAACCAATGTTGACTGAAATGATATCCATTGTCTGCCGGAGATTGGACGGCAGTGACATCGAACAATTGTCCCATGCTTTCACGAACAAGCGGAGAGGGCACAATAATGTTCCGGCGTTGGTTTGGCGGAAAAAACAGCTGAGTGTCCGGCTCTCGGATCGTTGCAGCGCGCCCCATGACTCACCTCTATTGGGTATTCAAGCATCGATGACTGATGCCACATCCGAATATTGGATGAAGTCGTGCGGCTATACTATTGTCGTAGAGTCTCAAATTTCGACGGAATCGCGGGAATCCAGAGAACCGATTCGGTCGATAGAGCCGTTTCAGGAGTTGTTTGCGCGTTCCCGCTGAGCCGGTCCACCTTGGCGCACCCGGTCACGCAAGGTCTCAAGCTGTTCACCACGTTCGGGCCGCTCAGGCTTTGGGGCCTTAAGGCTGCTCACAAGCACGTTCCCCGTTTCTTCATCTGCGTAATCTTCTCCCAATCCGCTGATCACGCTGGTGAATTCAGTCAGATTAACGCGGCGATCGAGGTTCGGATCGAACCGCACAGGGTTGGCGAGACTGTCATCCCGTGTCGGCAAGCTGGCCGCCCAGTCTTGCTGTTCCAGCGCGGTGAGATAGCCATCTGCATTTGCATCTGCGGAGTCAAAAGCGAGCGGGATTCCCGCATCGATTTCCATCGGCGTGACCGCGCCGTCGGAGTCGCTGTCAAAGCTGATAAAGAGGCCCGCGCCCGGCTTAAGCCGCTCTGCTTTAAACCGTTCTCGGTCCGCCCGGTCGCGAAGCTCGCCCTGGCCTGGCAACAGGACCAATTCATCATCGGCATGCGCGGGCGTCGCTAGGACGGCAAGTGCGCCTGTTAAAAGGATGAGGCTGAAAACAGATTTCATCACCGGCTCCATGGCTGCTCGGGTCCCACTATAGGGAGGTGTGACCTGAATGCTACACAACGTTTTCGTGAGCGAAACTGGTTTGTTCAGTTGGCTTTCTCCCAGAGCCTGTTATATCGCGTTTCAAGACAGCATATAAAGGATCGTTGATATGTCTCAGGACTACGCGGTAGCAGACCTCTCCCAGGCCGACTTTGGAAACATCGAAATTACCATCGCCGAAACGGAAATGCCCGGTCTGATGGCCGCGCGCGAAGAGTATGGTGCTGAGCAACCACTCAAAGGCGCGTTAATCGCCGGCTCGCTCCACATGACGATCCAGACCGCGGTTCTGATCCAAACGCTGGAACAGCTCGGCGCCGAAGTGCGTTGGGCGAGCTGCAACATTTATTCGACGCAAGATCATGCGGCAGCGGCCATCGCCGCGGCGGGGACACCCGTCTTTGCGCACAAAGGCGAAACGCTGGATGAGTATTGGCAGTTCTGCGACCGCATCTATGAATGGCCAGACGGTCGAACCGTCAATCTGATCCTCGATGATGGCGGTGACGCGACCATGTATCTGATCCTTGGCGAAAAGGCCGAAGAGGATCCGAGCGTGCTGGACAATCCTGGCTCGGAAGAAGAAGTCGCTCTGTTCAAGCAGATCCGCAAGCGGATGGAAGAAACGCCCGGTTGGTTCAAACGTATCAAAGCGGGCATTCGCGGTGTTTCAGAAGAAACGACGACGGGCGTGAACCGGCTTTACCAATTGCAGAAGCGCGGCGAGCTGCCATTCCCCGCGATAAACGTGAATGACAGTGTCACCAAGTCGAAGTTCGACAACAAATATGGCTGTAAAGAATCGCTGGTCGACGCCATTCGCCGGGCAACAGATGTGATGCTCGCGGGTAAGACAGCCTTCGTCGCAGGCTATGGTGACGTTGGCAAAGGCTCCGTCGCGTCGCTCTCAGGAGCCGGAGCGCGGGTGACTGTTTCGGAAGTCGACCCTATCTGCGCGCTGCAAGCGTCTATGGATGGCTATGATGTCCAAACGCTGGACGATATGGCGTCAAAGGCCGACATCTTCGTCACCGCCACGGGCAATAAGGACATCATCACGGTCGACCATATGCGGGCGATGAAAGACATGGCAATTGTCTGCAATATTGGCCACTTCGATAATGAAATCCAAGTCGAATCTCTACGCAATTTCGAGTGGACCAACATTAAGCCACAAGTCGACATGATCACCTTCCCGGATGGCAAACGGATCATCATGCTATCAGAAGGTCGCCTGGTGAATCTCGGCAATGCGACCGGGCATCCAAGCTTTGTGATGTCGGCGAGCTTTACCAATCAGACGCTGGCGCAGATCGCACTCCATACCAATCACGGACAGTATGGCCATCAGGTCTACACGCTGCCGAAAGAGTTGGATGAGAAGGTGGCGCGTCTCCACCTCGCCAAGCTCGGCGTTGGTCTAACTGAACTGTCGACCGAGCAAGCTGACTACATTGGCGTTGCGCCCGTCGGGCCGTTTAAACCCGAGCATTATCGCTACTAGGCTTTTGTAGAGTCTGGTTTTGGGCCGGCTAAACCGAGTGTGTTCGGGCCGGCTCACGCGCCGCTAAGATCTGAATCAATTCGTCGACGGACACGTACGGAACGAACAAATCGCCTGATGAAGCGAAGACGATTGGAAAACCGAGGCGAGATGCTTCCGCTTCGATCGCCGTTTTAAAGGTGGTGGTGGTCTCGCGCCCGCAAAGAACAGTGCCCGAAATCTTCTTGCACCGTTCAGCGTCCCATTTTGTGTCGTCGATCAACGACGTTTTTAGGTCGTAGAAGTACGTCTCCGGCTTGAGCTTTTGCAGGTAAAGTCCTGCATGCTTGAAATCTAAAGTATTGGCGTCAATGTAGGCCTGATCCCCGGCGCTTTTTTGAGCAAACTGTCGATAGAACCAGAGCGTGTCCCGGCGCAGGACCGCGCGCAACCCTTTCACAGCGATCTTTAAGCCTGCGCGGGACGAGACGGTCTGTCGAATCATACGCATCAGCCATGGTGGACGGATAACGTCCCAAATCGTTGGATGAAAAAGCGGGTTTGCGAAAACGCAGAACCGAATTTCAGGACTGAGCTGGGCAAGTCTGAGGCACACTGAATTAGACGTGCCGAGGCCCATCAAGACAATATCTTGCAGGCCAAGAGTCTCGATCAAGGTCGAAAACACCGCTGTTTCCGCGGCGGTGGCGGCACTGTTGCGAATTTCGAGATCCGTCAGCAAGGGCGACGGTAATCCTCGCGTACGACCAAATCCCGGACGTCGGCAAAAAATGACTTGATAGCCTGCTTCCCATAATTGGTCGCAGAACGCCTTAGACGGCGGCATTGGCAGTTCGATTGAGTTGAGGATCAGGAGCGGTTTGAGATCACCAAGTGTTTGGCCATAGATCATCACCTCGACCTCAAGCGGTAGGCTCCCGACAGCAACACGCCGCATCTGCCGCGGATCGCCACCATTCTGCTCCATCATACCTTCTGTACGTTTTGGACCGCTCCCTGCCATGGAGCGCGACGCTAGGGCGCGCCTAAAGGCTTGTCTATCATCTGATTATTGGAATTTTTGAGAAAGGCCGAAGTGTGCGATTCGGGTCACTGTTTGTTCAGTTTTTCCTCAAGCGCTGCCTTTGCCTGCTCGAGGCTGTCACTGATTCCAAAGCTGGAGTCGGTGGGCGTGTTCAATGCATGATCAATCAAATCGAGCCACAGTCGAATAATTTCATCTTCATTTTCAACGGGTTCGTCGGCTTCAGAGCCGTCATCCTCACCGGTATTCACAGGCAACCTCCAGTGTGGAAAGGGTTTCACACAACCGGAGCGAAGATCAAGCCGCTAAAAAGACCTAAGCGTTTGCCCGCTCCGCCAGGAGCCGATCAGCAGTCGCTTGCAATGCCTCGAACAGAATTTCGATGTCACTTGTTTCAGTTCTGTGGTTGGTGATGTTGACCCGGATAGCGAGTTTGCCGTGAATACGCGTCGTTGATGGCGCCGCCACTCCATCGGCTTGCACCCGCTCGACAATGCGATTGTTCAATTCGTCGAGGTCGTCGTCGGTCATGTCGGGTGCGATGTAGCGCAAACAGCAAATGTTGAGCGACACCGGAGCGAGTAGCTCGAAATTAGAGTGTGCGTTTGTGAGCTGGCCGAGATGCGCTGCTTGCGCACAATTTTTTTCGATCGAACGTCCAATCTTTTCGGTGCCATGTTCGAGCAGGTGCGCCCACACTTTAAGGGCGCGAAAACAGCGCGACAGTTCTGGGCCGAAATCGACGGGCCAAGGCTCTCCGCCAGCCAAGGCGGTTCCGCCCGAAACGAGATAGTCTGGTCGTTTGGCAAAGGCCTGCCGATGCGCTTGTTCGTCCCGGATCAAAACGCAGCCTGCGTCGTAGTTCACGTGCATCCATTTGTGGAAGTCAAAAGCAAGTGAATCGGCGCGTTCGATACCTCTCAAGCGCGGCGCAAGAGTGGCACTGGTTTTGGCACAAGCGGCAAAGGCGCCGTCGACATGAAACCAGAGTTTTTCCGACTGGGATAAACTGGCGAGCCTGTCGAGATCATCAATTGCGGCTGTGTTGACCGTGCCCGCATTTCCGGACACGAAGAAAGGGCGAAACCCGTCCGCTCGGTCCCGTTCGATTTGGTCGGCCAGCGCGCCGAGGTCGATCTCGAAGTCTTTCGTGACGGGGATTTTCCGTAAGGAATCTGTGCCGAGGCCGAGCATGTCAAAAGCGCGTCCAAGGCAGGAATGCGCCTGTTCCGACGTATATCCCGTCAATCGAGCGCCGGCCAAACCGGTCTTTCGGCCATCCGGACCGAGCGCGGCGTCACGCGCTGCTTTCGCCGCGATAATGGTTGCCATCGACGTTCCAGAAACGATCAGACCGCTTGCCGCGTCTGGAAATTCGAACAGAGATTTGCACCATGATATGACCTGTCGCTCGACCAAAATCGCGGCATGGTTTCGACCCCCGCAATTCGCGTTCATCGCGGACGCGATAATCTCCGCCAACAAATTACCGGGCGCGCCGGCGCCGTTCACCCAGCCAAAGAAACGGGGGTGTGTGTTGCCGACGCCATAGGGCAGTAAATCGACCAAACGTTGGGTTAGCTCCGCCAATTCCGTGCCCTGTGTGGGCAGCGGCGCGCTCAGTTGGTCTCGCAGAGCGTCAGTCGGCGCGGTCCAGACGGGGCCGATTTCGGCTGTTTGGAATTTGCTGAATGCGGCGTCGAGCACAGTCTGCAATGCGGCTTGAAATTCATCCCAGTCAGAGGGGTCCAAATCGCCATTTGCGGGATATGTAATATGAGCAGCTTTGGTCATCGCGGCCTGCTTAGCGATGAAGGCTCAGATCGGCTATGGTTGATCTTCACTAAACGCGTTTCCATTACAGTCATGCACAGATCCCAGTTCGAGACGATTGGCCGAGACATGCGCTGTGTTCGGTCATGAAACCGGGCCCAATTGTTCGCTGAGTAGGGCTTTAGCAGAGTGCGTTTGAGCGATGGGTAAGCTCATAGCGACAATTTCCATGTGTTCCGATACGGGCTGTTAAGACCATCGCCGCCGCTGTCTGCTGTCGCGAATCGTAATGCCAGCGACAGAAGCCCGGAGACACCGCTCATCTCAGCTGCGCAGCGGCTGCGAGACCAGCGCGCCGGGGATCAAGTGCCGGCATGGTTAACGGTTAAGTTTGACAATTTAAGCTTTCGGAAACCGCCGCTCAATGTGCCTGTAGTTAGATAACACCAAGCAGAATGAGTGGGACGTATATGATAAGGCGACGGAAATTGCGCGATGATTCTCGCGGCGCAGTTTTGATTGAATTTGCGCTGGTGTATCCGGTCTTTCTGATCTTGGTTTTCACCACGGCCGAGTACTCATACTATTTGTTCAAGCGGAACTTCGCCAAGCACGTTTTGTATGAGACGTCGCGAACGATTCAGACGGGTGAGATTCAGTTTGCGGACGATCCGGAAGCGATATTCCAGCTAACCTATTGCGAGTTCGCCAATGTGCTGCTGGACTGCAACAAGGTGTTCTTCGACGTTCGGTCTTATGCCGAACTGTCGGATGCGACATTCCCCGCCGCTACCTTTAGCGCCGCCGGACACCCGACAAATTTTGTGTTTGAACCGGGCGATTCCGAAGAAATCACCGTGATGCGTGTATCGACGCCGCACGAGTTTGTGACGCCGTGGATGCGCACCGCTTTTCAAGCTGACGGCGCCCCCGCCATCGTCATCGGCTACACAATCGTCAAAAACGAACCCTTCGGATGTACACAATCATGCGACTAAATTCGATCTTTCGTTTGCGCTCGGACGAGCGTGGTCTTGCCGCCGTTGAATTCGGTCTGATCATTGGTCCCTTGGCGTTGCTCATGCTGGCCATTTTCGACTTGTCCTACCGCTTTCAAGCGGCCGACGAGTTTGAGCGCTACTCCTATCAATTCGGAGACATCTTATCGCGCGATGACGGCTTGGTTGCCGCCGATTTGGATACCATCCATCTCGCGGCAGACGAGATGATGCAGCAGGTCGACGCACCACCGGAAAACCTCGACATCGAGATTTCGAGCATCGGATTCCAAGCCGATGGTGAACCGGTCCTTTTGTGGCGCCGTTATCGCGGCCGAACACCGCTGAATGATGTGCCCCTGGATGCGGCACGCGATTTGGCAGGACCGGGTGAAACCGTTATCCGCGTCGAAGCCACGCTGCGTTATCAAACGATTGTGCCATTCCTCCCAGGATCTGAGAATCTGACAATCTCCAGATCAGCATTCTTCAAGCCGCGCGTGACGCGGGCCATCTCGATGGATGGCGATATCCATGATGCGGGTGTGGTTTGGGACAATTACACGGCGCCGGGAGTCTAAGAGAATGAAACGGGTCCTGTCTTCCTGGTCACGCTTATGGTCTGCAATTGGTGGATCTACGGCAATCAACTTCGCCCTCATCGTGATTCCGCTGATGGCCTGCGTTGGGCTCGCGGTCGACGGATCGCGTGCTTTCTTGGTGAAGTATCGCTTTCAGTCTTCATTGGACACGGCTGCGCTCGCCATTGGCACAACGTTTGGCTCGCAAACCTATTTGGAAGAAATGGCCGAAAAGTACGTCGCCAACAATTTCAATATGTCAGGTACGACGATACAGAACATTGCGCTTTCGAGTTCCGCAGAACAAGTGATCGTGTCCGGCAGTGTGAAGATGGACACATTCTTCATGCAGATTATCGGCGCCGACAATGTTGTGATCAACGCGACCACCGATGTGCGCCGCGCGGGTGGCGGCTTGATGGTGTCTTTGGTGCTCGACAATACCGGCTCCATGTGGGGTTCAGCCGGAGGCGGCACATCCCGCATCGAAGCGCTGCGTTCGGCTTCTGAAAGCTTGGTCGACGCGCTGTTCCAGGAAGAGACCGACACCGATGACCTTAAGGTCGGTGTTGTGCCTTATGCGGCGATGGTGAATCCGGGTGATGAAGCGCCCAACATTGTCGACAGCTTTGTCTCATCCGATTTTCGGATCACCGACCCGCAAAGCCGGACCGGCATCGATGCCGACGATCTTGACGTGCTCACCTATGATCCAAGTGACAAGACTCAATGGAAGGGATGCGTGTTCGAGCGGGCTGGTGCCGATTCGATGGCCGACACGCCGCCAACCGGGACCAAGAAATGGACCCCGCTGATTTGGCCCGTTTATAATGATAACGACTATGAAGTTTACACGTCCGGGGTCGATCTCGGCGAGATTGATGCCGATACGGTCGATCCGGGTGGCGATCGCAACACAAACGCGTTCACGGGACCGAATGTCGGCTGCCCAACGCCGATCACGCCACTGACGGGTACGAAGGCGTCGATCACCAATGCCTTGTCTGAGATGACGGCTTGGAACCGCGGTGGAACACTTTCAGATATTGGTATGGCATGGGGCATTCGCACCCTGTCACCTGGGGACCCCTTCGATCAGTCGGCGACGTTTACGGATCCAAAGACAGGCGAAGTCATCTGGGATTCACCTCGCTGGCGGCGGGCCATTGTGCTGATGACCGATGGCGACAACCAAATCTACGACGCCGGCAATGTCAGCGCCCGCGTTCAGGACGTCGATGAGCTGTCCGATATCACCGCCTATGGCCGCCTCGGCGAGGAGATGATGGATGATCTTTTTGGCACCAGCAATCGGAACGCCGCGGTCGCCAAGGTCGATGATCGACTCGCAGAATTGTGCGAAGACGCGAAAGAGCTAGAAATCGTCATTTATACGGTCGTGTTTTCGAACAGCCCGGATGAAGATACCAAAGCCTTGTTCCAAACCTGTGCGTCAGATGCAGGCAAATACTGGTTTGCTCCGGATGCGGATGCCTTGGACAGTGCCTTCGGCGCGATCGGGGCGGACCTCAACAAGCTGCGGATTACCCGCTGAGTCGTCGGCAATGATGGCGCTTTCGCTGCACCCCATAGAAATGCGTTAACCGAGACTTAACGTCCCTCCTGGATTCCGTTAGGGCTGTAATGCCTCGATTCGCTCTGGGGGAATTGGGGACGTTGAGGAGTATGTTATGCCTCTGACCGCCGACACCGGTTCGATGATTATCGTGGCTGGTGCGCTCGCACTGGGCCTGGCTTTTATTCTTTGGGCGCTTCGCACGTCTGAAGGCGCTCGCGGTGCAGCGAAACGGTTCAAGGACAAAGCTGGCGAATCAGAAGTCGCATTGGCCGAGGCGCGCTCTGTCTTGGGCGCGCATCCCGGCGTCATTTTGGTTTGGCAGGGCGATGAACTCAATATTGAAGCGGCCGAAATAACGCCGCCGGATATTCATGGTTCGCCTGTCGCTTTGGCCAGTTTGTTGCGGTTCACCGATGACGCCGTATCGATAGATCCGGCGATTCGGATCATTGAAGGCTTAGCCGATCTGGAGGCAAGAGACGCGAGTGGCCTCGACACAACGCTGCGGATCCGCTTGCACGAGCTCGCATCTGAAGGTCAGCCGTTTTCTTTGACTCTTATCGGTCAGAATGGCCGCTTCCTTGAGGCGGATGGCCGGACCGCGGGCGCGCGCGTCGTTGTTTGGATTTCAGATTCGACGATCAAAGGTCTCGAAGAGAGCTCGGCCCGTGGCCGGCTTGAAGAGGCGCGACAAGTCATTGCGTCCAACCCCGAAGCTTTTCTCGAAATGCTCGGAAAAGCGCCGTTTCCGGCTTGGCGCGTGTCGGGCGTCGGGCGGCTGCAATGGGCAAACAAGGCCTATATTGAGGCCGTCGAAGGCAATAGCCAGGACCGTGTGCTTGAACGGCAAATCATGCTCGATGAAAAAGCTGTTGAGCAAGTTCGTCGGACGTTGAGTGAGGGCGCAGAACTCGATGAGACCAGGCATATCGGAATTAAGGGCGAGCGTCGCGCCATGCGCGTACTGACTTTCCCCGTATCGGGCGGTGTTGGTGCAATGGCGTTTGACGTTACCGATCAAGAACGTGCGCGCGAGGATCTCGATCGTCATGTGAAGGCCCATGACGAGACGCTGAATCATGTTGCGGACGCCGTCGCAATTTTCTCCAGCGACCGACGGCTGAGCTTCTACAATCGCGCTTTTGCGAAAATGTGGGATCTTGATGAAGGCTTTTTGCTCGATATGCCCACGCACGGCCAATTGCTTGACCGATTGCGAGAGCGTCGCCGTTTGCCGGCTCGGACCGACTATGCGGCATGGCGTGCCGATGAGCTGTCTTACTATCTCGATATTAGCGGAATCGAGGAAGACGAATGGCATCTGCCAGACAATCGAACCTTAAAAGTGACACGGCAACGCCACCCTATGGGCGGTTTGCTCCTGCTGTTTAAAGACATTACAAGTGAATTAGAGTTGCGTACGCGTTATAATGCCATGATCAAGACCCAGGGTAAGACCCTCGACAGTTTGCACGAAGCAGTGGTTGTTTTCGGAACCGATGCGCGCCTCAAGCTCTGGAATGAAGCCTTTGCGTCGCTCTGGGACATCGAGCAGGACTTACTGAAAGACGAACCGGATTTCGATCTCATCGCCGATGCTTGCGTGCCGCTGTTTCATCAACGCGAAGTCTGGTCACAAATCAAAGGCCACATCACCGATCCATCTTCCGCCGCCCGTCAGATGACCACGGGTGAAATGCGACGTGCTGACGGATCGATCCTGACCTATGTCACCAAGCCTTTGCCAGACGGCAACACATTGATCGGCTTTGCTGACGTTTCCGCTCAGCGCTCTGTCGAGGGCGCCCTGCGAGAGCGCGCTGAGGCGTTTGAGACGGCGGACCGGCTGAAGACCGAATTTGTCAAGAATGTCAGCTATCAGCTGCGCTCGCCGCTGCAGACGATTCTTGGCTATGCGGAATTCCTGCAAATGGAGCAGTTGGGTGAGCTCAATGAGGGCCAGAAGGATAAGGTTGGAGCGATCTGCGAAGCCTCTCACCACCTTAATGATCTGATCGGCAACATACTCGATCTGGCGATGATTGAGGCGGGTCGAATGGATTTGGACCTTGGCGAGGTCGATTTGGCAGCCTTGATCTCCGACAGTGTGAATATCGGCATCATCAATGCGTCGGACACCGAAGTGGAGGTCGTGACCGATGTGTCGGCCGCGATTGGACCGATCCAGGCCGATGAGCGCCGCATACGCCAAATTCTGTTCAACCTCGTCTCGAACGCGATGCGCTTTACAGAAGCGGGCGGCAAAGTATCGATTTCAGCCGATTTGATGGGTGATACGGTCAAGCTTGTTGTTAGCGACAATGGTCGCGGCATTCCAGCCGAGCAACAAGCCACACGCTTTGATAGCTTCACGTCCAGTGATCAGCGCGGCGCAGGGCTCGGACTCGCTTTGGTGAAGCACTTCGTTCAGCTGCATGGCGGCAATGTCGGTATCAAGTCGATTGAAGGCGAGGGCACCGAAGTGGTGTGCTGGTTGCCAACTGAAGCGCGCCCAGCGGACGGTTCCGACAAGGGTACCAAACTCGCTGCCTGACAGACCTGTCAGGACGTTCATTTCGCGGCGACGCGGTTTTTGTGCTATCCTCTGATCCCATAAAACATAAATAGGGGAGGATGAAGACATGCTGCTTAGCACGATCTTGAAAGAAAAAGGCGGTGAGGTGCTAACCGTTCAAGATACAGCAACCCTGGCAGAAGCCGCGAATTTGCTCGATGAAAAACGAATCGGTGCGGTGGTTGCGCTGAATGATGACAATGAGATTTGTGGCGTTTTGTCCGAGCGCGATATTGTTCGGCACTTTGCGCGTCGCCAAAGCGGGGCACTCAGCATGCGGGTTTCAGAGGCCATGACCCGGGGCGTCATTTCAGCCGGTCCGAATGACAGTATCGAGAAAAGTTTGTCCTTGATGACCGATCGTAGAATTCGCCATTTGCCGATCATTACGGAGGGGCGGCTTGTTGGCATCGTCTCTATCGGCGATCTGGTGAAGTGGAAAATCGACAGCGTTTTGGCCGAAGCCGAGGCGATGACGGCTTATATCAAAAGCGGTTAGGCGTATTCGGATGTAATTATTCGCCGAATTCGCGAAATCACCTCTTGCCAAAACACCCGAACAGACGCTATATAGTCGGCTCCTTCGAAGATACCGTTGCGTGCGTCCGGGGCAAAGCTTTTGTCTGGAACAAATCACGTCGGCTCTAAATCCAGCTGTCAGGGAACTGACATAAATCTGTCTGGAGTGTGAGTTTCGGTGTTGACGGGGTGAAGCACGGTCTGTAGAGACCGCGACTTCAAGCGGAAATGCCTCGTCTTTGTGAGGCCGGTTACACGGCCTGGCAGAGGTTTTTGCGGCTCAAAAATAGGGATGCAGCGGTTTTTGTTGTGTCACTGTCGAAAGTCGGAAATGAGGTGTTGACGCAAGAATCGGGGGCTGTATAAGCCGCCACTTCCGGCTGACGGGGCGCACTGCTCTAGACGCCAATTCGGGCTTCGGTCCGGGCTGTTTGACATCGCAGGAATATGAAAGAGAAACGCAGGCGGCATAGGCGGCTAGCGGTCCATATCTGGACCATTATCGACTATGACGATTTGCGTTTTATGAAATTCTTATCGCGCCAGACAGGCTTGCCTGTTCTGGTATGTGACAAGGGTTTCTCGTCAAAAACACGTAAATTGCTTTACAGCAGGCGCCGTTCCCTTTTCCGGGAACATTATGGCGCATCGTCAGAAATCGACACTCAACCTGAGAGTTTGATTCTGGCTCAGAACGAACGCTGGCGGCAGGCTTAACACATGCAAGTCGAACGACATAGTGGCAGACGGGTGAGTAACGCGTGGAAACGTGCCTTTCACTACGGAATAGCTTTTGGAAACGAAAGGTAATACCGTATACGCCCTCCGGGGGAAAGATTTATCGGTGAAGGATTGGTCCGCGTTAGATTAGCTAGTTGGTGGGGTAACGGCCTACCAAGGCGACGATCTATAGCTGGTCTGAGAGGATGATCAGCCACACTGGGACTGAGACACGGCCCAGACTCCTACGGGAGGCAGCAGTGGGGAATAT
>JBCAWZ010000074.1:0-12574 GCA_038534315.1 Pseudomonadota bacterium
GGTACGTTTTTATCGGCTTACTTTCTGCCTGCGGGCGCATTTTTCACAGAACGAAATGTCAAATCGCGGTTATCGAAAACTTTGTAACTCACAATGGTGCCGTCAGTCTAATGCGAACCCGCCTCCAGCAGCGCACAGCGCACAGGCTCTTGTCCAGCCAGAAGAAACGTCCGCTTTGGCGCAAAAGCGGACATTCTTTTTTTTAGGCTTTAGAGAGCGTGGGTTTCATCGCCGGTCGGGGACTTCGGGTCGTCAACTCGCAAAGGTTTCGTTGTCGCGTGATCGAACAGCTTGTTGGCGTGCGGATGCAGCGTCCCGTGCAATCTGTCCCAGATGACGGTGTAGAGCCCATAATTATAGCGATAGGTGCGATGATGCTGGTTGTGGTAGGCTGACTTATTTAGCCAATACCCCACGGGGCCGTTAGCGATGAAGCGTGGCATGATCTCATATCCCAAATGCCCATAGACATTGTAGAGCAGCGAAAAGACACCGACGATCAGAAACGCAGTCACATGGATCGGCATAACCAAAATTACGACGACAAAAATCGCGATTTCTAGAACGGCTTCGAAGGGGTGAAACGCAAACGCCGAGAACGCGCTGGGATTTGTCGAGAGGTGGTGGGTCTTGTGCACCCGATCGTAAAACGGCGCCATGTGCACAATTCGGTGCATCCAATAGAAGTAGAGGTCCTGGATCAGAATGAGCAGCGGTATCTGAGCGCAGAACCAGAGCCAGCCATAGTCATCGATTTCGAAATAGAGCTGTGCGTATCCGGCGCGATTGAGCGCGATCATGATGCCAATCACGCCGAGAAAGACGAGGACGGACTGCATCGAGTAGCCGATCTCGCGCAGGATTTGCGCGCGCGTGAAAGGAACATCCTGCAATCGCCGCCAAGGTGCGATCTTGCCAATCAGCATTGACAGTCCAAATCCCGTACCCGCGATCAGAAAATAGCGTGCGAGTACAAGAATGGCGATGACGGTTGCCAACGCGCCTAGCTGGACGAAGCCTGGCCAATCGGCAAGCCATGTTGAGACAAACTGATAAGACATGGATATTCCTTTCTTTGATCGATCACTCGAAGCGGTATGTGAGCGAGGCGACGGCTGAGGTCTCGCCGCTGAGCTGATGCCAAACACCGAGACCGAGCAGGGTATTATCGGTTAGCGGGATCCCGATACCGGCTTCGACGGCCCATGGGTCTTCGAACTCTTGCTTTACGTTCACGCGGACCGTTTCACCGTTCAGAACCAAGGCTTGTTCGACATCGCGACGGATCCAGTTATAGCTGCCACCAATTCGATAGACGACGTTTCGGCGGTCAGGATTGACCGGATAGATCAAACCGAAATTGGCGGTTGCGCCCTCTGAAGATACCGATTCATCGAACTCGTTCCAGACAAACTGAAACCCTGAATAGGCGGCAAGCGTATCGTTCCCAATTTGCGCAATCGGAAGGCCCGCATTTGCACCGATCCCAAGGGAATAGCCGTCGACCTCTCTGTTTGTGTCGCGATCAATCGTGATGGGACCATCGAAGAAATCCGAAAACGGTCCCGTCGGGGTGCCGCTAATGATCACGCCGGTTTCGGTGTCACTTGATATCAGGCCTCCGCGCGCGACCAGCTCGACAAATGGCAAGATGCGATAGCCAATGCTGCCAGAAACGATGGTTGATGAGACGGATAAGTCGTCGCCTAGGGTGGCTTCAAAGTCTGTCTCGTCGAGCTCACTCGGGAGCTCGATTTCGCTTTCGACGATCTTGATCGCAGCGTTCGAGGCGACAACACTCATGGTCACCGCCCATTTGCTGGTCGAGCTGTCTTCAATCGAATGGCTGCCCTCAGTTTCGGCAGAAGCCGGTCCCAAAACGCAGAGAGCGCTTGGGAGCAGAAGTGCGAGATGTTTTAACAACATTGGATCACTCACGGTTTCACACCTTATCGGGACGCCGCAGACGACTGCAGCGCGGCCATCTCTTGGGCCGTTAAAACGCCATTTCCATCTGTATCTCCAGCCTCAAACATCGGCGCGGGCGCGTTGAACATTTCATCTTGCGTAATCTCGCCATCACGATCGCTGTCAAAGTCTGCTTGCACCCGTTCCAAAGCCTCATTGAACCGCCCGGCAAAGGCGCGAGGTGGGCTATCTTGTGTGTTAATGACACCGTCACCATTCCGGTCGAGTTGAGCAAAAGCCTGCGATCGCATTGCCGTGACTTCACTCCAAGCGATGTCGCCATCTTGATTGGTGTCGGCGCGCTCGATCATGCTCGCGCGATCCGCGGATTGCGCCTCAGCCGCGTCCGCAAAGAGCGACACGCATACAAGCATAACGGCAAGAGCGGATACGCGCTCAAAGGGCTTCATTTGTTTCATTGGGATATTCCTTTTTGGATTAAGGGTTTTGGGAAGAAGCGCGGTGTTGTGCGCACAGTTTAGAATCCGAGTGAGAGCGAGGTTGTTGCGAAGATTTCCTCTTCGTCTCGCCCGACTGTTGTTCCACCGGAAACGCTGAGGGTGACTGCGTCAGTCAGATCGAAGCTTGCGCCACCTGAGATATCCGCCCAGTTGACAGAGGCGGCTTCCTGACGTGACGTGGTCCTGAGACCTCCGAGCCGGGAAGGCGTCGCGATGCCGGATGATGCTCCGTTTTCGGCGTAGACTCCCACGAGATCAGAGAAGAGATATGTCCGCTCACCAAGCAGATAGCCAACGCCGATCCCGAGCGTAGCAGTCCAGCCGGTTTCTTCGTTCTCGACACTGATTGAGTCCGCCACATTTCCAATCGTCGACGCTTTGGTTTCCGTCTCTGATTGGCTCCAACCCAGGCTCGCGCTCGGAATAATGTCCCACTGACCCCTGAAAAACGTGCGGGACACAGAGGCATCAAAGGAAAGGCTGTCGACATCCGACTCCAATTCCGCGGTGGCGCCATCGAACGCGCCGAAGCGGGTGTCTTGGATTTCAGCACGGCCATCAAACGTTTCTTGGCCAAGTGTGACGCCAACACTCAGATCGACCAGCCCAACCGGCCAATAGACCCAAACTGAGCCGAACGCATTGGATTGGTCGGTCGTTTCAAAGGTATCAAAGGGGCTACCAGAGCCTCCGGACCCGGCCAGAGAAACACCGATGCTGCCATCTCCGACCTGCCGACTCAGCGACACCGATGCTGATGTTGCATCTTGATCCGCATCGGCGACTTCCGACCAAGAACCGCTGGCGCTCAAAGACCAAACAGGCGCCTCTGAATCGGCGCTTGCAGGCAAAATTGACACCATCAAACAGGCGGAAAAAGTGAGTATTTTGAGTTTCATTTTGATCTACCGGTGGGAAAGGGATTGGAAGTCGCCAGCTCGAATTGCGCTGAGGGGAGGGGCTGCAATTCGATTGTGGTGTGAGAGACAGGCTGGCGACTTCCAAAGGGGTTAGCGGCTCGGGCAGGCGATGGATTCGCCAGCTGCATTTGCGCACTGGGCATCGCGCTGCACGCCGTCTTCAGCGTTGTACGTCGTGCTCAGCTCGGCTGTGTCCCCGGCCGCATTGGATGCGCTCGCTTCACGATCAAGCGCGTACCCGTCCTCGAGCGAATAAGAGGCGTCTGTCTGACCTTGGACGGCGCCATTCTCACCCGCGAAAGAACCGCCAGCACTGTTGTCAAAGACAAGGCCGTTTTCTTGCGAGAAGGAGGACTCGCCGTCAGCAAAGAACGCACCGTTTTCGCCGGCCGCAGCGGCTTGGCTTTCGCGGGAATAGTCCAGACCGGTCTCTTCAGAGAACGTACCGGCGCCTTCTGTTGAAAACGCGCCGCGATCGCCCGAACCCGATGCCGCGCCAGACCGGATCGCATTGCCTTGTTCATCAAATGTCAGCAAGGAATTGCGATCTGCTGTGCCGGATTCAGATTGCAAAAACCCTTCAACTGTACGCTGACCAGATCCGTCTGCACTGACATCCAGGTTGGCGAGACGTCCGCCTTCTCCATATTGCGTAGATGCAAAGGCACCTGCGTCACGAGCGAAGGATCCATCTTCGTTTAAAGCTGACTGCGAAGTGCGGCCGGCGAGGCCACCATTAGCGCTGTTGAGCACGCCGCCGGAAGCACAACTGCCAGAGATTTCATCGCCAGAGCACCCTCGAGCACGGGCGGCACGGCCGCCATCGGCGCCGCGGACTGCCGTTGCGACACCGCGATCACTCTTTGCTTTGATGCGGCCGCTTTGCGCTTCTGCAACGGACGTCGTGCTGACTGCAAACAGCATGGCGCCGCCAATCAGCGTTGATAGTCCGACATTAACTGCCGTAGTTTTGATCGTCGTCATTTTACTCTACCTTTCAAGTTCTTGGTTTTTGAGCCGCCGCGTGGCCGCTCAGTGACGACGAAACTGACGCCCCGGTATTTCACGGCGATGTCGGAAAAGTGCGAAGATGTTTCATTGTGTTTCAGCGCTCGCCCAGAGACACGCTTTGAAACACTTCTTTGGATGTTTTGTTTTAGGCATCGCCCCTAAAGTCAGAGCACAAGCTTTAGGGATAGACGATGAACGCTTCGAAAGGCCGGATCTTAGTTGTCGATGACGACATCGAATTGCGCGGACTGTTGCAACGCTACCTCGGTGAGAATGGCTATGAGGTGCGTGCCGTTCCGGATACGCAAACAATGGACCGGCAGCTTGAGCGTGAACCCTTCGACGCAATGGTGCTCGATTTGATGATGCCGAACGAGGATGGATTATCCGCCTGCCGGCGTCTTCGCGCCGACAATCAGACGATCCCCATCATCCTGCTCACGGCCAAAGGGGACCCCATTGATCGGATCATCGGTATCGAAATGGGGGCGGATGATTATTTGGCTAAGCCCTTCGAACCCCGCGAACTGCTTGCACGATTAGGCGCGGTGCTGCGTAGGACTGGAGCCTCCAACGGCAATCACACTTCTGGAAAACCAATATCGTTCGGTCCCTACAGCTTAGACATGGAAGCAATGACTCTCACGCGCGATGGCGAGGCGGTTGTGCTGTCGTCTCGAGAGTTTGCCCTGCTTTCAACTCTGGCGGAAAATCTCGGCCGACCGGTTTCGCGGTCACGAATTATCGATGTTGCCTTTGGCCGCGAGGCGGAAGTCACGGACCGGGCGGTCGATGTCCAGATCACCCGGCTTCGCAAGGCCATTGGGGAAGATTCCTCGAGTCCGATTTGGATTAAGACTGTTTGGGGCGTGGGCTACATGCTGGCGAAGGATGCGGCGGCATGAGCCGGATTTGGCCTCAATCACTCTTTGGTCGGAACGCACTGCTTTTGGCGACAACCGTGATTCTGTCTCTGTCTCTGTCTCTTCTTTCGATCTATTGGCTAATATTGAACTCGCAGTTGGATCGCTTCAGCAGTATCGCTGCAGAATTGGTCAATACCCTCTCCTCAGCAGCGTTCGAAGTACCGCCCGAGACTCTTCAGGCTCTCTTAGATCAGGCCGATGCCAGTCCATATCTTCGTATTATGCCGCCCGGCGTGGTTCCAGAAATTGGCGAGCATCGCGAAAATCTAATCCAACGACGTTTCATGCAGCGCTTTATCGACCAATTAGAGTATCAGTCCGAAATGGACTGGCGTGTCGATGGGGATCAATCGCTATGGCTAAGGCTACGGATTGGCGACGAGTTTTATTGGGTCGCCGCTGAATCCTCGACCCTATGGACGCCTTTGCGTTGGTTCATACTCTTCGTGTTTGTGATCACCGCTGTGGTCGTTACAATCGTCATCATCGCAACGCGCCACATTTCCAAACCGCTTGCGGCGCTCAAGGAAGAGACCGATCGGCTGTCTTTGAGCTCGGACTGGGACATGACCCCAATCAAAGGCCCGACTGAAATCACCTCTCTGGCGAAGAGTTTCAGTCGGATGACGGCACGGTTGAAAGAGGCCGAAACCGTGCGGGCCGAAACATTGGCCGAGCTTTCTCATGATTTACGAACGCCGCTCGCACGCTTGCGCCTCGCCGTCGAGATGATGGAAATTGATGATGAGCTCAAAGACAGCGCCAACCGGCAAGTCCATCAAATCGATCGCTTGATCGGTCAGTTCATGGACTATGCGCGCAACGGGGATGCTGAAAAGCCGACCAATTTCGATTTGGTGTCATTGGTTGAGGATGTTGCGGCAGAGTTCGGGGTCCCTGTTGAAGGGCCGATCGAATTGCAGCTCACTGGACAGAGAGAGCTGATCGGCCGCGCGATCGTCAACCTCATCGAGAACGCCCAAAAGTACGGTGTAACGCCGGTGCGGGTGGTCGTGTCAAAGACACTGTCCCATGCCTTGGTCTCAGTGGAAGATCAAGGTGAGGGATTCTCGCCAGAGCGGGCGTACAAGATGCTTGAGCCGTTTGCGCGCGGCGCACATAAGGATCGCGTGTCCGGCTCCGGTCTTGGGCTAGCGATTGTCAATCGCGTGGCAACGGCCCATAGGGGGCGCATAGTATTCGAGAAGCTCGAACCCACCGGATTTAGAGCAAAACTCTTTCTCGCGCTTGATGGCGAAGCCCAAAGTCGGTGATACCGGACTCACCTGTCAAAAGCTGTAGCGAGGTGCTGTCAGTCTGAGGCGAACCTGACTCCTTCAACGTTTGGGGGCGTAGGGGGCTTATCCAGCCATAGCTGGCGCCGTTCGGAGAGCGCGGCGTTTTGATCGAATTGAAAGCCAGTCGGCGCGGGGATTCTGTTGCGCTGGGGTGCCGTGTTGCGGACCTCAAGTTTGCGATCCGCTCACCAATCGGAGATGAAGTCGGTTAGATCGTGGATACTGGAAGTTTGCTTGTCCGGCGAACTGTTCTTAAGGCAAAGTGCGATGTCATTCTGGCCACGCCAGGCAGCTTGGTTAGAACGTCGCGATGCAAGTGTTCATATTCGTGAGCATCACGGACAATCACATGCAACAAGTAATCATAATCTCCCGCCATGAGGTGGCATTCGATGATTTGCGGGAACAAGACGACCGACGCTTCAAATGCCTCAATGGTTGAGCTGTCTTGGCTGTCCAAAGTGATTTGGACAAAGGCGCTTTGGGTGTAGCCGCTAGCGCGCCGATCAATAATTGCGGTGTACTCTTTGATCACGCCAGAGGCTTCCAACCGTTTTACCCGTTTGTGACACGCTGCGGCGGACAAGCCGACGGCTTCGGCCAAATCCGCATTTGTGATCCGCCCGTTCACCTGAAGGATACGAAGAATGTTTTGATCTATCGTACCGATTTCCAAATGACGAATTTTCTTTTGATAAACTTGCATAACTAGAAATAATCATCGAATTTCGTGATTATCAAGCCTCAGTTTCGAAGCACCTTCGAGACTCAATAGGGCATACTCTACAAAACGAGCTGATGGAGTCTGCGATGCGGATTGGAACCCCTAAAGAAGTCAAGAATCGTGAGGCACGGATTGGTCTCACGCCGAGTGGCGCGCAGGAATTGGCTGCGGCAGGCCACGAGGTCACGATCGAAACCGAGGCCGGGGCCACCATTGGCTTTACCGATGAAGATTATCGCGCGGCGGGCTGCAAGATTGCCGATACTGCCGAGGCGGTTTTTGAGCATGCCGACCTTATAATCAAAGTGAAAGAACCGCAGCCGGTCGAAATTGCCCGGCTCAAGCCGCACCACACACTTTTCACGTACTTGCATCTGGCGCCAGATCCAGAGCAAGCGTTTGGCCTTGCAAAGTCAGGGGCAACTTGCATCGCTTATGAGACAGTGACCGACCATCATGGTCGCCTTCCGTTACTGACCCCAATGAGTGAGGTTGCAGGTCGTCTCTCTATTCAGGCGGGTGCCAAACATCTCGAAATTGCAAATGGGGGATCGGGTGTCCTGCTCGGCGGCGTGACCGGCGTTGCGCCCGCGAATGTGACGGTGATTGGTGGGGGTGTTGCTGGATTGAACGCAGCGCAGATGGCGATTGGACTCGGGGCGTCGGTCACGGTGCTGGACCGGTCGATCGACCGTTTGCGAGAGCTCGATGCGATCTTCGACGGCCGGGCGCGGACTTTGTTTTCTACCGCCAGTGCGGTGGACGAGGCTGTGCGCTCGGCAGATCTCGTTGTCGGCGCAGTGCTTCTGCCGGGCGCTGCAGCGCCGAAAATCGTTAGCCGAAAGCAAATCGCCACAATGCGCCCAGGCTCTGTCGTGGTCGATATCGCGATTGACCAAGGCGGATGCTTTGAAACGAGCCGCCCGACGTCCCATGATGAACCAACCTATGTTGTCGACGGGGTGATCCATTACTGCGTGACCAATATGCCTGCTTCGGTGGCGCGGACTTCTACCGAGGCCTTGGCCAATGCGACCTTGCCCTTCGCGCTTCAATTGGCAAATCTCGGAGTGGACGCGGCTCTCAAAGCCAACCCACACTTGGCAGCGGGTCTAAATGTACAGTCGGGGCGAATTGTGCACCCTGAAGTGTGTGCGTCGCTGAAGCTGATCGAAGCGGCTTAAGCACTGAACACTAGATTTCATGACGGGCGGGCTCTTGGACGAGCTCGCCCGTTTTCCGTGTCGGCTATGCCGGAACTGCAAAAGCAAACGGCGCCGGTTCAACTCCCAGTCTAGGGTGAGAGAGAAACGACGCCGTTGGGGAGGAAACTGCCGTCTTTGTTCTAGAAATCGACAGTCATCTCTACGCCCCACATTTCCGGCTGCGCAAAGAAGCGTTGATACCAACCGAAGTCGGACAGATCGAACACGTTTGTCAGATAGGTTTCATCGGTGATGTTCTTACCGAAGACTGCAAACCCAAACCGACCGTCCGGGGTCTGGTAGCCAAACCTGGCGTTGACAACCGTGTAGGCTTCCTGACCCACAATCGGATCATTGTCAGTGGAGAAGAACTGATCATCCTTATAGCTGAAGGAGGTTTGAGCGTAGACGGAACCACGATCGCCAAGATCATGATCATATCGCGCTAAGCCGGAGACTGACCATTCCGGTGTGAACGCCAGCTTGTTTCCTGAGAAGTCTTCGCCATTTCCGCCGGTGAAGTCTTGAAGCTCGCTGTCGAGGTACGCGGCTGAGAGATTGAGCAAGAGTCCGTCTGTGGGATAGGCCGTCACATCAAGCTCAGCTCCAAATACCTCCGCATCCGCAGCGTTGGTCAGCTGCACGAAAGGTAGATCGCCAGTATTTACAAGTGTGAAGACTTGAAGATCGGTCGTATCGTTGAGGAATATTGCGCCGTTGACCCTGAGCAAATTGTCAAACCATTCGGATTTCACGCCGAGTTCATAGGCATTCACAAATTCAGGATCATATGGCTCTAGTTCGACGGCAGGATCGACACCGGTTAATCCGATAAATCCGCCATTGAAGCCACCGCTTTTAAAGCCGCGTGACGCACTCGCGTATAGGAGCACATCATCACTAGCCTGATAATCCAGTCCCAGCTTCCAGGAAGCTGCATCATCTTCAGTTGAAAGGCCGGTAACATTGTAGACTTCGCTGAACTCTGGCGGGATCAGCTCTTCTTCAAAAAACGCGCTACCATCAAACGTCTTTTCTTCGCTTGTGAAGCGCCCTCCAACGGTAACCGTGAGCTGCTCGCTCAGTGCGTAATCGAATTGCCCGAACAGCGCGTAAGTGTCCGTTTCCTGGGTATTGATGTAGCGGGCGAAGACAACCGGAAGTCCGCCCGTAAGATCGCCTGCCGGATCTGGAGCACCACCAGTGCCGCCAAACTCCACGGGAATATCTCGGAGCGTTCGTGCGACATCGATTGTCTGATTCTGCACAAGTTCTTCCGTCAAATAAAATGCACCAACAAGCCAATTGACTTTGTCGGCCCGGCCGGTGGCACGCAGTTCCTGAGTGAAAGTTTCGGAGTCAACGCCGAAGCGGCTTTCTAGTAGCTGATTTGGTCCGGCGTCGGTGTGATCAACATTGAAATTGTCGAGCTCATCATAAGCCGTGATAGAAGTCAGGGTGATTTCCCCGAGATTCAATTCGGCATCAATATAACCACCGATCGTTTCAAGATCATTGTCGTCGATGGGTTCATACTCGCCAGCGAAGGCATCACCGGTGCCGGTGTAGCCAAGAATATCTGCGCCATCAGGAGGAATGATTCCCAAAAAGTTTGGTGATGCCGCTTCAGACGTGTTGGTCGCGCCATGTACATTCAGACGAATGCGGAAGTTCTCAGTTGCGTCGACATCGACAACACTCCGCCAAGAAAAAATATCATAGCCATTGGTGCTGCTGCCATCGAGCAAATTGGTGCCGAAGCCGTCAGAGTCACTCTTTTGAGCAGCGACCCGCGCGCGCACATTATCGGTGATTGGGCCGGAAATCGCAACTTCGAGCTCGCTGCTTTCAAATTCACCGATCATTGCCCGCGCACTCAGTTCGAACTCATCGGTCGGTTTGTTCGAGATTGCTTTGATTGCGCCGCCAGTCGTGTTGCGACCGTAGAGAGTGCCTTGGGGGCCTTTGAGGACCTCCAAACGTTCAATGTCGAAAAACTGAAATGGCGTCAGAGCCGGGGAGCTGATATAGACGTCGTCCGCATACAGGGCCACAGGACCCGCATTGTTTGAGTTGTAGTCATTGAGACCAGAACCCCGCAGGAAGACAATCAGCTGCGAGCCCTCGCCATTGGTGCGGCCAAGTTCGAGTCCCGGAATGAGGTTGCCCAAATCGTCGGTTCCGCTAACGCCCACTTCATTAAGCGCATCACCTGTGAAGGTCGAAATACTGATCGGAACGTCTTGACTGTTCTCCTCCACCTTTTGGGCGGTGACAGTGATCGCATCAAATACGCGTGGCGCTCTGTCGTCTTCGGTTTGAGCGTTGGCGAGATTGAAGCTCGAAATCGCCACAGCTGCGGCGCCGAGTAGTAGATTGGTCTTGGTCAATTCTTCCTCCTGAACAGTCCAGGTTGGTAAAGTTGCACTCCCGCCGAAATGCCGCGGACCCCCACTTGGCAGCCAGATCACACCTCAACGATCCCTTGCGCGACCCAACGGCCCAAACATTTTATCCCAGACAACTCCGCGTCTTTGTTGACATGAATGTCTTGGCCATTCCCGGCTACGCTTTTTTTGTGATCACATTTTTTTGACCACAATGCAAATTATAGGTCATTTGACCAGTTTTTTGCAAGTAGTGGGTGCGTTTCTTGCGGTCGTCGTCTGGTGCGTTCCGGTTAGCATTCAGGCTAGCAATAGCGCATTGAAACTCTTGCGATTACCAGCAAATACTGAGGCTTTGGATTGGATCTGAGCGGGGCTGAGCCCACCTCAGATGCGAGGGGGTGGTCATAATTTGATCAAAATAGGAGAGCGCTTGGCCCAAAAATCGGGCAAAAATTCGCATATTCTCCCTCTAACTGGCGGGCTGGAATCTCAAAATGCTACGCGGGAATTCACCAAGGTCGTATATTGGGATCACAAAAAAAGAACAATTTGACTATTCTGGAGCGCTGCTGTGTGACAAGTGCCAGTCCCTGACTAAGATCCTTCAGTCGCAATTTGAATCAGCATGGACTTGCTGTAGTCCGTCAGCCCCGGGATCGATGGGGCCAGTTTTGGGGTGTCGTTTAGAAAGATCTCAAGACCATCAATCGCTGCCGCAATAAACGCCGCACGTTGTTGAATATCCTTAGCGCTCGCGTCGGGTAGCAATGCCTCCAACAATTCGGTGAGCACTTGGACGTCGAGCGCATAAATCTCTTGAAATGAATTTGCTAGAACCGCTGACCCCGTTTGCGCTTCGCCGAGCAAGATATAGTAGCCCGCTTGTTCGCTCACCCGCGCCAGTGAATAGTCAATGTAAGCTTCGAACCTTGCCAAAGGCGTCGGGTAGGTTCGTGTGATAATTTGCTGTTGCTGCGCGTTATATACATAAACGGTGAACTTGCCGATTGCTTGCAACAAATCATCCCTGGTCGGAAAATAATATTGGACCGCCGATAGTTTTATTCCGAGCTGCGATGCCACTTTTCGCATTGAAAAGTCGGAAAAACCGCCTTCGATAATGAGCTCTATTGTTGTGCGCATAATCGCTTTGAGGGTTTCACGGCCTTTTTCGTGCACACCTGAGCCGGATTTGTTCCCAAATCGCTGAAACGCGAAGGCCTCCAAAGATACTTCTAAGCCCTTAAAAACACCGAGATTCTGCAACGCACTGGCTCCTTTCCGCCTGCTTGCACGAAAACGTTGCGGCGGACAATGGAGCAAAATCCAAAACTGGTCGGTTGACCAATTTTGGATTTTCGGGCATTCGTCACGTCGAGCGGTGCGATCCCGATGCGAATAATTGGGAACGAAATTTGGTCCATGTCCGCTCTTCGGACCGCAGTCATCAAACCGAAGGAGACGCAAATGTTGTTGGAAACGAATTGGACGGACGAAAGTGTGGCTTCGGCGGACAAGCTGCATTTGCATCCGAATTCGAACCCAGCGGCCTACGATGCGGATGGCGGCCTCACAATGGTCCGCGGCGATGGCTGCTACTTGATCGACAATCAAGGCAATCGCTTCTTTGACGGTATTGCCGGTCTGATCAGCGTCCCCTTGGGGTATTCG
>JBCAWZ010000075.1:0-12447 GCA_038534315.1 Pseudomonadota bacterium
CAAAGCCGCTCGACAAAAGTAAGGCCAGGCAAATGCCTGGCCTTGTGAAAGACTGAGCTAACGCTTTTCTATCGGCGACGATCACGGCGGTTTTCAGCGCGATCCAGGACATTCTCCGCCCGGTCGATGCGATCTTCAATCAGATCCCTTGGGCCAAGTGTCACGGCCCGATCTCTAACATCTTCACGTCGGTCAACTCTGTCCTCAAACCGATCAAATCGATCTTCGACGCGATCGGCACGAGACCCCTGCTCCCAAGCGCCATTTCGCTCGGCGCGGTCTAAGCGATTGTCCATACGCTCAGCGCGTTCAGCGGGCCCAGCCATCGCAATTGGTGATGCAAGCCCCATCACAAGCGATACAGTTACGAGTTTAAGCATGTGATCCTCCATGTTTGTCACACGCAGTTAGAACGCGCACTGCCGCCTGATCCGTCGCGTCAAATCAAAAAAAATTCAAAAAAAACAAAGATGAACAGCTGTTCAGATGTCAACAAAGACAAATTCTTCGTTGAACCAAAGGGGGGAGCGCTTGAGATCGATGAAGGTCGCCTCGTCTTTCAGCAGCGCCGTTCCCGCTTTTATGCCGATTGGCGATTCGGTCGCAGCCGCTAAGCTGTCCCAACTGTCCCACCAAAGCTCGGCGATGCCATCAAATCCCTCGGGAGCGCCGCGTGCAGCCTGAACGCCCTTATTTGCATCATGCGTTCTCGCATGTGTTTGAACGTATTTTCGAATGTTCAACGCAGCAGCGTGTTGGGCCACAAGCGGCGCATGCGTTTCGCGCCAATAAGTCTGGAACGCAGAGCGGTCGAGGTGTGGCAACCGGTGCAAACAGAACACGAACACCTAGCCCAACCAGGCCTTCAAGCTGGCAGAGCGAACTTGCGCAAGACGCGTATTCCGCGACGCGCGTGTCTTTCGACCAACTTCCAGTTCCATAGGTCGGGCGACTTCATCCGGTGGCATGTGCTGGCCCAATTGAATGCTCTTTTCTGTGAATTAACCGAAATATTCACCTCAACTCTTGGCGCATCGACGAAGCCAAGGTTGATGTATATTAATCCCCAGCCTTCAAGCGACTGTCGCAGCTTCGCGCCGTTAAATCGTTCTGGGTCTACTTCAGTCTCTCGCACATTGATATACCCTTGCGCGGCAGGATCGTAGAATGCAAGCATTACCAGAACGTAGCCCTTGGCGCGCTGAGACTGTATGTACTCACAGACGCTTTTTGTATCGTGAAACTCTTGGCTGATCCGATCATACGTATCGCTTCCTTCGAACATTTTGCCACCTTCTTCAAAGAAGGCATCGATGACCGTTTGCAGGTCACGTTCGTCGATATCATCTGTCCTTTGCATGGTAGGGACTTTCGGGTCAGTGAAGCGATCGACAACTGTTCGCTGTTCTACCAGTTATTGAGAAACTCAAACCGGAGTTCGCAATCGCGCGCGAACGAAATTCCAATACTTTGGATCGTCGTCATCGAAGATCTCGGGCCCAGCACCCATATAAGAGTGAGTTTGATCATCGTTCGAAAATTGCCCGGAGCGGTCTAACCCGTCAATTCAATTCGATAGCTTTCGATGACCGTGTTTGCCAAAAGCTGTTCGCACATGTCTTTGACGCGGGCCTCGGCATCGCCTTCTGACAGACCGTCCAGGTCCAGTTCGATCACTTTGCCAATTCGCGCATTGGTGACTTCGCTGAACCCCATTCGGCCAAGCGTATCAGACACGGCTTTACCCTGAGGGTCGAGCACGCCTGGCTTCAATCCGACATGGATGATGGCTTTCATTTTAACTCCTTGCGCTGGCGCTATTTGGCATTGCCTTGCAAATCGACAATTTCGGCACCCTGACTGGATTCTCGGATGATCCCAAGCCGCCTGGCCACTTCAGAATAGGCCTCGGTGACACCACCCATATCTCGCCGAAAGCGATCCTTGTCGAGCTTCTCACCTGTTTCGTAATCCCACAGGCGGCAACTGTCTGGGCTAATCTCATCAGCGAGTATCGTGCGCTGCATATCACCTTCAAAATCACGGCCGAACTCAAGCTTGAAGTCGATCAGCCGAATATTGACAGCAGCAAACAGTCCCGACATGAAATCGTTGATCCGGAGTGCCATCGCGACCATTTCGTCGAGTTCTTGTGCGCTCGCCCAGTTAAATGCAGCAATATGCTCTTCCGCGACCAATGGGTCGCCCAATTCGTCATTCTTCAAGCAAAACTCGACGACGGCCCGCGGCAGCTGCGTCCCTTCCTCGAGACCCAATCGTTTCGACATGGTTCCGGCCGCAACGTTTCGGACAATCACTTCCAACGGAATGATTTCGACCTTTTTTATGAGCTGCTCTCGCATGTTCAATCGGCGAATGAAGTGATTTGGGATACCGACCTTTGTGAGGCGCTGCATGATGTATTCACTTATGCGGTTATTCAGCACACCTTTGCCATCGAGCACGGCCTTCTTCTCCGCATTGAATGCGGTGGCGTCGTCCTTGAAATATTGGACAAGCGTGCCCGGTTCAGGACCTTCATACAGAATCTTTGCCTTGCCTTCGTAGATGATGCGTTTGCGAGACATGACCCCTCCTAGCGGACCGTAAGCCGGAATCGACCAAGCGCCTCCCATACGCGAAGCTGAACCCGGACGCAAAACTTCATCTCAGGTTTCGGCACGCGAAATGAAAAGTTTGTCATTGATCCTTGCGCCGCCGAAACAGGCTTGCCTATATCAGATGCGGTAGAACTTTGCTCAGAAAGGGGCACCCGATGTCGGACTCGTTTAAGGATCGTGAGCGTGGCGAAGAAGCCAAATATGCGCTTGATCAAGAAACTGAATTCAAAGTCATGGCCCGACGCAACAAATTGCTGGGGCAGTGGGCGGCCGAATTGTTCAGTCTGCAAGGCGACGAGTCGGAGGCGTATGTTAAGTCCGTCATCTTGTCAGACTTGGAAGAAGCCGGCGACGATGACGTGTTTCGGAAACTACGCGGCGACTTCGATGCCTACAGTGTTGAACGGACAGACCAGCAAATCCGTGGGCAAATGGCGAAACTCTTGCCGATCGCTCGAGATCAAGTTTTGAATGACGCCGACTAGGTCCTTGCTTGATTTCTCGGGCCGCGACGCCAACATACACGAACATGATGAAGGAGACTGCGATGTCTGACTCTGTACAAACCGCGATCAGCGATGCTGTTAAAGGCAATGATGTTTTGCTGTTTATGAAAGGTACACCGACCTTTCCGCAATGCGGTTTTTCCTCGGTCGTGGTTCAGGTTCTCGACTATCTTGGGGTCGACTATCAGGCTGTAAATGTGCTCGAAGATCAAGACATTCGCGAAGGCGTGAAAACGTATTCAGAGTGGCCAACGATTCCGCAGCTTTACGTCAAAGGCGAGTTTGTCGGTGGCTGCGACATCATCAAAGAAATGTTCGAATCCGGTGAGTTACGCGACTTTATGACGGAAAAGGGAATCGAACTGGAAGCCGCATAATGCGCCGCCAGTTAGAGCCCAGTTCCGACCATCCCATTACTATCGAACGCAGAGATACGTCGGCCATCATCAAGCTGTCTGGCGACACCGTGCTCGAATCCAAAACTCATTTCGAGTTGCGCGAGGCAAAATATCCGACAGTTGCGTATTTGCCTCGGGATCAAGTCGACATGTCTCGGTTGGTGCCATCAGACCATTCAAGCTGGTGTCCCTACAAAGGGGAAGCGACGTATTTCCATTTGCGCGCATCCGATGGCTCGCTGATTGAGAACGCGGTGTGGACTTATGAAACGCCATTTCCAGCCGTCGCAGCGATTGAGGGCGCCCTTGCAGTCTATCCTAACAAAGTAGATGCGATTGAGATTGGCTAACCCATGGCGGTAAAGCTCATTCTAGGTCCGCGCCCTGGAAAAAAGTCGAAAGACGCAATCATGGCGCAAGGCGTCACCCATGTGCTGACCTTGCTATCACCCAAAGAGCAACCGGACAGTGTGAGCAAGATTGCACAGGGTATCGGCGCGGCATGGCATCATTTCCCGATAGATGGCGGGCATATGGACACGTTGGCAGCAGTCGAACTGTCCGCCCTGTTCTTGCTCTATGATGAGATTGTCCGAAGCACTCCAGACGCCACCATATACCTACATTGCTCCGCGGGAATTCACCGCACCGGTTTCGTCATTTACGCTTTGCTGCGCTATCAAGGGCTGACGCCAGAGGCCTCGAAGACGGAAGTCGCGCGTCTGCGCCCGGTCACGTCGGACCAAGTCGGGGAAGACCGCTTAGCCCTGGCCGAAAAACGCTTTCTTGTCTGGCAGGCAGGTTGAACCGAGCTCACGCAAAAAAGAACAAATAGACGCATGCAATCAACGGCAGCAGGCCCATCGCGAAGATGATGCGAATAAATTTGTAATGCGCGACCCATCCATCAACAACCGCGTCACCCGTTTCGATAGTTTCTGTCTCCAAGTCTAAATAGCCGTGCTTTCGACCAAACGTGTCTGACACGATATAACGGTCCAGCGAGTCCTCGAAAAAGCGATGACCGAAGTAGAAACTGATTGAATAGCTAATTAACCCAAGCATCGCGATGATCAGGTAGCCAACCCAGCCCATGTCGCCGCCGGCTGCGATCTGCAACCAGAAGATCAAGCTTGTGAACACGCCAACCATCGCAGCGCCGGCGACGATCAGCCATAGGCGCGTCGCATCTGGCGCACGACCCTCACCTGTCATGAACGGCACTCCTTTTCAAATCGCCCCTTCAGGTATAACAGCGCGCTTATGACGACCACCCTAGATCGCCCCGCACCCATCAAGCCAAATTCAAACCCGAAAGTCGGCATTGTGTCGCTTGGTTGCCCCAAAGCACTGGTCGACTCCGAGCGGATTGTAACGCGATTACGCGCAGAAGGTTATGCCATCAGCGGCGATTATGCCGATGCCGATTTGGTCCTGGTCAATACGTGCGGTTTTCTCGATAGCGCACGCGATGAGAGCCTCGACGCCATAGGCGAAGCCCTGGCAGAGAATGGTCAGGTGATTGTGACGGGCTGCCTCGGCGCGGAACCAGAAGTTATTCGCGAGCGCCATCCTGGTGTGCTCGCCGTTACCGGTCCGCACCAATATGAGCAGGTCATGGACGCGGTTCATGCAACCATAACGCCGCCGCACAATCCGCATACGGATCTCGTGCCAGAAGCCGGACTGAAACTCACACCTCGCCATTATGCGTATTTGAAGATTTCCGAAGGCTGTAACAATCGCTGCAGCTTTTGCATCATCCCGAAGCTTCGTGGCGATCTCGTTTCCCGACCCATCCACCACGTGCTGACCGAAGCAGAGCAATTGGTCCGAGCGGGCGTCAAAGAGCTCCTCGTCATCAGCCAAGATACAAGTGCCTATGGGCTGGATATGAAATATCAGCCACAAAGTTGGAAAGGCACAGAGTACGAAACCCGCTTCATCGATTTGGCTAAGGGACTGTCATCACTCGGCGTCTGGACCCGGCTGCACTATGTCTACCCCTACCCACACGTCGATCAAATCATGCCACTGATGGCGGATGGGCTTATCACCCCTTATCTCGACATACCGTTTCAGCATGCCGCGCCGAATGTGTTGAAAGCCATGCGTCGACCAGCGCGTCAGGACAAGGTGCTTAGCAGGATTGGCCAATGGCGGGAAACTGTTCCAGATCTCACCATTCGGTCGACTTTCATTGTTGGCTTTCCTGGCGAGACAGATGCCGATTTTGAGGAATTATTGGATTTCATCCGCGAAGCAAAAATCGACCGTGCGGGCTGCTTCCAATATGAGAACGTCGTGCACGCGGACAGTCGCGACCTCGCCAATCATGTGCCCGACGACATCAAGCAAGAGCGCTGGCATCGCTTCATGCAGGCTCAAGCCGAGATCTCTGCCGCGCGGGCGGCGGCGCAAGTCGGTACCGTTCAACCGGTCATTGTCGATGAGGTAGGCGAAGCAGACGGCGAATTCATCGCGCGGTCTCGCGCGGACGCGCCCGAGGTCGACGCGATCGTCCATTTAAGCTCCGAGCAAACGCTTCGCTCGGGCGACATCATTGATGCGAAGATCACCGGATCCGACGATTACGATCTTTGGGCAGAAACAGTTTAAGCGCCTCGTGACTTATTCAGTTAGCGCGGCGATCGACTTTGCAATATCGACCGTGCGATGCGCTTCTTCGAGATGCAGCAGCTCCGTCATTTTACCGTTCACTTTGAGCACGCCTTTGCCAGCATTGGCCGGATCGGCAAACGCTTCGATCACGGCTTCGGCCTGGGCAACATCATCTGGCGCAGGCGCGAACACTTCATTCGTGATGGCAAGCTGAGACGGGTGAATCAGTGTTTTACCGTCGAAGCCGAGAATACGGCCCTGTCGACATTCGGCCGCCAACCCCTCTTCGTCGCCAATGCCATTGAAGACGCCATCAATCGCGACGAGGTCATAGGCACGCGCAGCCGCAACGGAGAGTTGCAGCGCCGTCTGGAACGCCGTCCGTTGCGGCGGATCGTTCACCGCCCGTAACTCTTTCGCCAAATCATTGGTTCCCATGACGAAGGCGCGCAGGCGGGTGCGTCCAACGGCCTCTGCGATGTCCTTGATGTTGAAGATTGCCTTCGGCATCTCGATCATCACCCAGAGGTCTAGATCGTCGGGTGCACCGGCGCGGGTCAGCGCGTCATTCAAGCGATCAATGTCGCCACCATCGATGACTTTCGGCGCCAGAATCGCGTTCGGGCCCGATGCCACAGCCGCCTTCAAATCGTCATGTCCCCAGTCGGTATCGAGTCCGTTGATCCGGATGACAATCTCGCGCGGTCCATAACCGCCACCGGCCAACGCTTCGAAAATCGTGTTCCGGGCGTCGGCCTTGGCGTCTGGCGCGACCGCATCCTCTAGATCGAAAATAAGCGTGTCAGCCGGCAAAGTTTTCGCTTTTTCCAGAGCGCGAGCATTAGCACCTGGCATGTACAGGCACGAGCGGCGGGGACGATTGGTAGACATAGCGGTTCCTTGACGCTTGGGATTCATCGCGGCAGACCTGCCCGACCTTAACGTCCAAATCAACCACCCGAACCGCCACTATGCCTGAAATGCCTTCAATTCGACTGGCCAATGGAGCCGACTTCGATCCGATAGGAGCGCTCATCTTTGATGCAATCCACACGGCGAACAAGGCTTATACCGACGCCGAGCGCCGCGCCTGGATGCCGGTTCCACCAGAAGGTCTGGCCTGGGCGGCGCGCCTCGCAACGCAAGAGGTTTGGGTTGCTGAACACGCCGATCGATTGGTTGGCTTGATCACGCTGGCGCACGAGGGCTACATCGATTTGGCTTACATATTGCCCGACCATCGCGGAACCGGCCTGTTCCAACGCCTTTACGACCGGCTTGAAGCCGAGGCTCGTCGACAAAGTGTACCGCGCCTGTGGTCGCATGCGAGCCTCATGGCACGACCGGCGCTCGAGAAGCTGGGATTTCAACTGATCCGGCCCGATCCTGTTGAGCGAGACGGCGAAACACTGATGCGGTTCGAAATGGAAATGACGCTGATTGCGGAGACAAAACCCGATGCCTGACTTTGACATCAACGGGTTTACAGCGTCAGGCTTCGAGCCCGTCCGAAACGCCTTTGAGGCGAATTTTGTTTCTGGCGATGAACTTGGAGCGGGATTCTGTGTCTTTCGCGGTGACGATACACTCGTGGACCTCACAGGCGGCTTTTCCGACCGAGCCCGCACCGCGCCTTGGGCGCACAACACAATCGTTCCCGTTTTCTCGACCACCAAGCCGATCGCGGCTCTGGTAATGGCATCGGTCATCGACATGTTGACTGCGCAATATGAAACGCCCGTCGCAGAGATTTGGCCGGAATTTGGGACCCACGGGAAAGCGGCGGTTACGATCGGTGAGCTCTTATCGCATCAAGCTGGCCTTCCCGGCTTTGTTGACGAGATCGACCCAGCGCTTTGGTTGGAACCAGCCCGTTGTGCAGCCGCGCTCGCCGCACAGGCCCCACTTTGGGAACCCGGCACAGCGCATGGCTACCATCCGATGAGTTGGGGTTATTTTATTGGTGAACTTGTGCAGCGGCTCTCAAGCCGATCTCTCGGCACAATTCTTCGAGAGGACATTTGCGAACCAAACGACATCGACTTCCAGATCGGCATCCCTGCCTCAGAGGATGACCGAGTTGCGAAACTACAACGCCCGAAGGCTATGCCGGATCTTGGCGAACTCAATGAAGCGACAAAGGTGGCATTCCTGACAAAATGGGCGGCGCCCAATCGCAATGCGGAGCAATGGCGTCGGATCGAAATCCCGTCGGCAAATGGCCATGGCACAGCTCGATCAGTGGCGACACTGTTCGGCATCTATACGTCGCGAGGAATGCTCGGTGGGCAGCGCGTCATCAGCCCTACAGCCTTTGCGGGCCTAACGCAGCTGCGAACGCGAGGTTCGGATCTGGTCCTACCCTTCGAGACTGGCTTTGGCGCGGGCATTATGCACAATGTTGCGGGTCTATTTGGTCCCAATCCGAACACGCTCTGCCATGCCGGATGGGGCGGATCGATGGGTCTTGCAGATCCAGATGCTGGCATCAGCGCAGCCTATGTGATGAACCAGCAATCGAACCATTTGATGGGAGATCCACGGGCACGCTGCCTGATTGATGCCGTCTATGCGTGTCTCTAATCTCTAGCGGACAGAAGCGGCTGCCCGCGCCAGGCGTTTGGCTTTTCGGTCTCCCACAACGCTATCGATCGTAAACACAATCAGGGCGCTCCAGATCAGTCCAAATGCCAAAGCGTGGACGGTGCCAAACGGCTCTCGAAAGACCACAATTGAGATCAGAAACTGCAGCGTCGGCGCAATATATTGCATCATGCCGACGGTTGAGAGCTGCAAGCGTTTGGCGCCAAGCGCAAACAAGATCAGCGGCACCGCGGTGATCGGTCCAGCCAACATTAACAATGGAATGTCCCAACCACCTGTCGCAAACAGCCGGCCCTCCGGCTGACCGACAAACCATCCCATCCAGATCATGGCCAGCGGCGCGAGAAGCGCCGCCTCGACGACAAAACCTGCACGACTGTCAACCAGCACCTGTTTTCGGATCGCGCCGTAAAAAGCAAACGTCATGCACAAGACCAGCGCGACCCAAGGCAAGTATCCAAGCGCAACCGTCATGATGCCCACGCCAATGGTCGCTAATCCAACGGCGGCCCACTGTGCCGGACGCAAGCGTTCAGAAAACAGCACCATGCCGATGAGCACGCTGACCAGCGGATTGATATAGTAGCCGAGGCTCGCTTCCATGACGCGTTCTTGGCCGACCGCCCAAATGTAGAGCAGCCAGTTACCGCCGATCAGCAATGCAGACAGGATTAACCAGCGGACATGCGACCATTTCAGCGTCGACCAGAGTTGTGCCCAATTGCGCCCAATCCAAATGAAGATGAGCCCCGTTGGCACACTCCACAGGATCCGATGGGCGAGCATTTCACTCGGCGCGACATGGTCCAAAACTCTGAAATAGAGCGGCAACCCACCCCAAAGCAGATACGCACAAAGCAGGCTCAAAAAGCCGAGACGGAGATTGGAATCCATCACCCGCGACTAACAGGCTGCACCAGACGACACCACCCGAATCTTGCCGGTCCAACTCATTTATGGCGAGAGTCGGTAGCCACCAGCTTCGGTGAGCAACAAGCGGGCTTGCGCCGGATCTGGCTCAATCTTTTGTCGCAGCCGGTAAACATGCGTTTCGAGCGTGTGTGTGGTGACCGCGGCATTGTAGCCCCAAACCTCTGAAAGCAATTCCTCCCGCGCCACAGCCTTTCCGCCGGCTCGGTAAAGATATTTCAGAATGCTGGTTTCTTTATCGGTTAGCCGGATCTTGCGCTCATCCTCGCGGACCAACAATTTCAAGGACGGGCGGAATTCGTATGGGCCGATATCAAACGTCGCATCCTCGCTCTGTTCAAAACTGCGCAGATGCGCCCGAACACGCGCCAACAAAACAGAGAATTTGAAAGGCTTCGTGACATAATCATTCGCGCCGCTATCGAGACCGAGAATTGTGTCGGCATCAGAATCCTGCCCGGTCAGCATCAAGATCGGTGCGCGCACATCCCGGCTACGCATCAGCTTGCAGGCTTCGCGCCCATCCATATCCGGCAAATCGACATCCAACAGGATCACGTCGATCCGTTCAGCCTCAGCGGTTTTTACACCTGCCGTCGCGGTCGCTGCCTGCAGCACAGTGAACTCTTCATAGAGTTCGAATTGCTCGCTCAGCGCCGCGCGCAGATCATCGTCGTCGTCGACCAATAAGACGGTCTTCGTTACAGCCATGAACTTCTCCCTTGTCGTACGCCGAGGAAATAGACACACATTATGTGAGGTTCATTACACGCTTGTTCAGCGACTGTCACAAATAGGAGAGCGGATTGTGAGCATAGCACTCTTCACTGCTACCTCTCGCGGCAAATTTTCCGGCGGACCGCTCACCTGTCGGTGTGCTGTTGGACGCGGCGGCGTGCAGCCCGCAGACCAAAAACGTGAAGGCGATGGCGCCAGCCCAATGGGCGTTTGGCCGATGCGACGGGTATTTTATCGGCCAGATCGACTGCGCCGCCCCGAGACCGCACTACCTTGCATCCCGATCCAGCCGCAAGATGGCTGGTGTGACGATCCGGACCACGCGCTCTACAACCGGCCCGTCTCTTTGCCATTTGGCGCAAGCCATGAAGTTATGTGGCGGGATGACCACATCTATGACTTGCTGGTTGAGCTCGGCCACAATGACGACCCTGTTGTACCGAAGCTTGGCAGCGCGGTTTTTCTGCATTTGTCACGGACGGATTTTAGCCCCACCCGCGGCTGCGTTGCCATCGAACTGCCTGACCTGTTGACGGCCGTGGCGATGAGCGGTCCCGGTACGGCACTCGAAATTTCGTACTGAAAGCGCCTATTGCGGTGGTCTTGCGCCAAACAGCGCGGAACCGATCCTGACATGCGTTGCGCCCAGACCAATCGCGATGGCGTAATCCGCGCTCATGCCCATAGAGACGTTCGGTAAGCCGTGCTGATCCGCAAGTTTCTTTAGCAAGGCGAAATGGGGTCCAGCGGGCTCCTCAACAGGCGGAATACACATCAAACCGGTCAGGTTTCCCGGCCACGATGCGCGGGCGTTCGCAATCAAATCGGACAAGCCTTCAATGGAGACGCCAGCTTTTTGTGGTTCATCGCCTGTGTTGACCTGAATCATCAGATCTGGCGGTGACGCACCCGTTTTCTCGACCGCTTTGATCAGAGCATTGAGCAGTTTTTCCCGGTCTAGCGTTTCGATCACATCGAACAATTGTACAGCGTCTTCTGCCTTATTGGTTTGCAGCGGACCGATTAGATGTAACTGCAGACCCGCAATGCCCCGCCGATCCGCCCATCGTATTTGGGCTTCCTGCACGCGATTTTCGCCAAACACCCGCTGGTCCGCGCCGAGTGCGGCGGTTATGCGTTCGTCGGGCTGCTTTTTTGAAACAGCCACCAATGTCACGTCTGGACCGATCTCGTCCAGGATGCGGGTCCTGGAGTCGGCGATTGAATCTTGATCTTGCGGGAGCGTCATGAGCGGGTTGAACCACACTTTTAGTCACCGTCGCAAGCTGACCTATGCCGCACGGCAGGCGGAGCGGGTCCTTCCTTTGCCTCTGCCCGGTTTGTTTTTCCTGACGGACCCGGACCGCTCACCTGATCCTTGCGCGATCGCAGAGCGTTTGCCGCGCGGGACCGGGGTGGTTTTTCGGCACTATGGCGCTTGCAATCGCCTAGATGTCGCCACAACCCTATCGCGGATCGCGCGGCGAAGGGGGCTGATCTTCTTGATCGCCGCGGACCCGGTCCTGGCGCAAAAAGTCAAAGCGCACGGTGTGCACTGGCCCGAGGCTCACCGCATTTCTGCCAAGGCTTGGCGCCGCGTTTTCGCGATTCAAACCGTCAGTGCACACAGCCCTGCCGCGCTGCGTGCAGCAGACCGCCTGACAGTCGACGCCGCTTTTGTGTCGACTGTGTTTGCGTCCAACAGCGCCAGTGCAGGAAATGCCCTTGGACCGGTCAAGCTGCGCCAGCTGGCTAGGAGCGTTGACCTTCCGGTTTACGCACTCGGTGGCATCAACGCCCAAACAGCATCGCGTGTCGCAATGGCAGCAGGGCTCGCCAGCATCGATGGTGTTCAAGACAGCTTTGGTCGCTAGGCGCGACAAAACCGATCGCGATGCGCGGTTGCTCCGGATTAGGTGAGGTTGACAGAGTGCGACCCGGCCTATGAGTCCATATCTAAACAAAACTCAGTCAGGAGTTCCTCCATGCCGCAATCCATGTCCCCAAGCCGCCGCCACCTGCTCGCTG
>JBCAWZ010000076.1:0-12045 GCA_038534315.1 Pseudomonadota bacterium
GTCGCAGGAAGAAAAAGCATGCCAAAACAAGACCATAAGAGCTCATAAAGGCTGGAATGATATTGGCGAACGAGCTTGCACCCGGCAAGGCGGACACTTTTCGGAAAATCATAAATCCGATCAAAAGGGCGACAAGCGTTCCGAAAGCCGGTGTTTGATAGTGTGCCACCGTGTCCGGGAACCGTTCGAAATAGTGTCGGACGAGAATTGGGAAGAACACACCGACAATCAATCCCGCACCCAACTGATAACGAATACGGGATAGACGCGAAACAATTCGAAACCCGAGCGACCTCGAACCCTGAACGTCAGCACCGGAAATCGCTGTATAATCAACAAAATTCATCGACTGTTCCCTGGCTGCTACGCCGCTTTCACGACGCGGCCGCGATTGACCGTGACAGGAACGTCCCGGCCAATCATCTGCAACAATAAGGTCACTCTGTCTCGGTCAGGCATGTGCAAAACCGTCCCGAACCAATTATCGAATGCGCCGCTAACGACACGAACTTGATCGCCCTCTCCGATCGAGTCATCAAATTGAACGCCGCCAAACTCATCGATGTTTGCGCGCAATTTGTCGACAAAACCGATTGGCAACGTGGCGGGCATACCGCCTGCCTTAACAAGCCGCAAAACCCCGATTGTGCCGTCGATCGAGCGCCAGCGGGTTTGTGGTTGAATTCGTACAAATATATAGCCGGGAAAGAGCGGTTTGAGTTTTTCGATGCTCCGCCGACCGGAACGGACCGTCTTTTGAAGTCTCGGACACCAACACTCAAACCCTTGCTTACGCAGGTGCATTTCCGCCAAATTTTCCCGATTGACTTGTGTCTGAGCGGCACCCCAGAACGGGGTCAAATTGTGACTCACGAAACTCACTCCCAAGGCGAATTTTTTTCGGCTGGTTTTGTCCTTACAGTGTTCATGGCATACAAAAGATCAAACTGGAATGCCCCTACCAGAGATTAACGTGAAGTATTCGTCACGCCTTTGGATCGTGCATTGTGTGTGCAAGCAACAAGCAGTGTGATGTCGCCAAAATTCACCATGAACGGGAACCGGGACCGACAAAAATACGTAGTAAAATCACACGACTTCTAGCCATTTGGCTGTAGTTGGGTCTACACCTGTTGGGAGAGTTCAATAGAAGGTGACTTTGACAGCATGGTGTTTGGTCTCAGCAAGTCAAAACGAAAAGAGTTTGACCCAAAGGCAGCCACGGGGCCAGCAGGCAAGCGCGCTTATGCAATCGGCGATGTCCATGGAAGAGACGATCTATTGGCGGGTTTGTTGCACGAAATCCGGTCACACAACGCATCGCAACGCTCGGCTGAAACGCATATCGTCTTTCTTGGCGACTTAATTGATCGTGGGCCCAACTCCAGACAGGTCATCGATCGGCTCATTGATGGCGCGGCGCCAGAAGAGACATGGTGGTTTGTCAAAGGTAACCATGAAGAAGCCCTTGTCCGCGGGCTACGCGGCGAATCGAACCTGTTGCCAGACTGGCTCAAACATGGCGGCTACGATACCGCCGAGAGCTACGGCCTCGAAAAGGGCGCACTCATGGGACAACCGGATGATGTGATCGAACATCTCCTTTTGTCAGCGATACCCAAGCGGCACATCGAATTCCTAAGTGAGTTCAACGAAACCGTCCGGTTTGGAGACTATTTGTTCGTGCATGCTGGGATCAAACCTGGCGTTGCTCCCGAGCAACAGACCGGCAAAGATTTACGATGGATTCGAAATGAGTTTCTCAACTCAGAAGCGAATTTCGGTTGTATTGTCGTGCACGGACACACGATTTCGGAAACAGTTCAGATCAAATCGAATCGCGTTGGACTCGACACAGGCGCCTACAAAACAGGGATATTGAGCGCGCTTTGGATCGAGGGGACAGACAAAGGAACGCTTCAGGTCGCCGGTGCACCGGATTCCACCTTTACTGATGAGTAAGTAAGCATTCATTTCAGTTTTGTGATTTTCGCCTATTGGGTGTGTACAAATCATGACGGCCAAGCTACACGGAACGCTCAGTAAAACGAGGATTGCCATGAAGTTCACTATCAAAACATGTCTTGCTGGCGTCGCAGCAATGGCAATGGTTGGTTCCGCCGCAGCTCAGGCTGCCGGGTCCGTTCAGTCAACCACAGGTGATACAGGTAGCGTTGTTGTTGTTCGCGACGGCGAGATCTATTCCATCGGTGCTGGCGACCAGGTCTTTCCTGGCGACGTCATCGCGACACGCACCGTAGGGTCTGTCGTCATCTCCGCGAACGGCTGTGTCGTTACGCTTGATGGCGGTGAAGAAGTTACGATCGACAGTTCCTTCTGTGAGCCAGCTGCTGTGCGTGAAGCCTCTGTCGCAGGCGGATCTTCTGGCGGTATCGCTGGAGCAAACACCGGTGCGATTCTACTCGGCGCGGGTGCCGTCGCTGTATTGGTTGCAATCGCAGCTGATGACGACGATGACGATCCAGTCAGCCCATAATTATTTGGCTTCAGGCTAAATCTCGGCGGGGGGTGCTCAAGCATCCCCCGTTTTGATTCCCAGCGCTTACTCAGCCGCTATTGGCGAGGATCGTCCCATTCGCGCGCGACCCCTTGTCCGCCGCGACGCATAAGCCAAAAAAGCCCGAGCAGGTCGAATATCCCAGCGGCCAACCGGTCGAGAAATCCATATTTCGACTGGCCATGCCACCGACGCCGATCATTGACCCACTCTTCGCGAACGTCCCAACCGGCCCGCTTAACCAATGCCGGCAGGAACCGGTGCATTGATGCAAAGTATGGCAACTCCCGAAAGGCGCGTGCGCGAATCAGTTTCCAGCCGCAGCCCGTATCTTTCGCATCATCGCGCAACACGAATTTGCGCACTCCATTTGCGACCCGCGATTGCAGCCACTTAAAGCCACTATCGTTGCGGCTTTTTCGCCGGCCAGCGACAATACCAAGACGTCCCGTATCCTGGCCCGCGATCAGGACCGGCCACAGCCGCGCCGTGTCCGCAATATCATTTTGACCATCGCCATCGATCAGTTGGACCCAATCGCCTGTGACGCTCTGCAAACCGGTAAAGAGCGCAGCCGACTTACCGGCGCGCGCAATATGGGTCAGGACTGTTATCGTCTCTGGCCACCTCTCAGCCGCTTGCTTCAGCTCGGCTGCGGTGGTGTCGGTTGAGCAATCATCAACACAAACAACGTCAAACGCGATGCCGCTCAGCTGCTCGTGCACCTCTTCAAGCAATATCAGAACATTGCCGGCCTCATTGTAGAAGGGAATCAGGACCGTCAGGCGGGGCGCTGTCATAGGTCGTCTTCGAGCCGCCGCGTTAATGCGTCGATGCGTTGAGTCGCACGATCCAGCGCGTCTGCAGCGCGATCGATTTCTGGACTTTCCAAATCTTGCATGCCCTGATGCGCAGCATCCAGTTCATCCAACAAGGCCAATGCAGCGATCAAGAATAAGCGCTGTTCGCCAACATCGCCGACAGCGCCCGCAATTTGATCGACCCGTCGGTCAAGCTCAACGCCGAGGGCCTCCAAACGCGACTCCTGTCCTGCCGCACAGGCGACAGAATAGACCTTGTTTCGAACAGTCACCTCAGCTCTGGCCACTGGGTTGACCCCCACCCTCATTGCGGGCCAGCGCAGCGCGGACCTCCAAGATTGCTGCACCGAGCGCGTCGGACGCCTCGTCAGCAAGTCCTTGCAGTTCGCGTTCCCGGCCCAAAGATTCGTCCAGTTGATGCGCCAGCTTCTCTCGATCTTCTGTCATCGCTTCCAATTCGCGTTTAAGCAGCGTGGGATGCCCCTTGCGCTCAAACAGGGTTTCAAGTGTCCCTTCTAAGCGGGTCAATGCGGCTTCAAACCGGTCGATGGCGGATGGAACAGAAGACATGTTCCACAGCAATGCCGCCAAAGGCCAAAAAACTCAATAGAGGCTGGCGGATCGTCGCTTGACTCGACTCGACCTGCTGGTCATGCCTCCGCAGGGAATAAGAGGCTGCTATGACTGCTACACATAAAGATATGGCAAATGCGATCCGCGCGCTGTCGATGGACGCTGTTGAGGCTGCGAAATCTGGGCATGTCGGCTTGCCGCTTGGCATGGCAGATGTCGCGACCATCCTGTGGACTAAGTTTTTGCGTCATGACCCAAACGCGCCGAACTGGGCGGACAGAGATCGCTTTGTCCTCTCCGCCGGCCATGGCTCGATGCTGATTTATGCACTCTTGCATTTGACGGGTTATAAGAGCGTCAGCCGCGACGATATTCGCAACTTCCGCCAATTGGGCGCGTCAACGCCAGGACATCCAGAAAATTTTGTGACGTCAGGTGTCGAGACGACGACCGGCCCGCTCGGCCAAGGATTGGCGACGGCGGTTGGCATGGCGATCGCTGAACGTCACCTCAATGCCCGCTTTGGCGATGCTTTGGTCAATCACAAAACCTATGTTCTCGCTGGTGATGGTTGCTTGATGGAAGGCATTAGCCAGGAAGCGATCACGCTGGCCGGTCATATGAAGCTGAACAATCTGATTGTTCTGTTCGACGACAATGCCGTGACCATTGATGGCGGAACCGATCTCGCAGACTCAACCGATCAGAATGCCCGCTTTGAAGCATCAGGCTGGGTCACGAAGCGGATTGACGGCCACAATACCGATGAGATTGAAGCCGCGCTCGCCTGGGCGCAATCTGCCGACAAGCCCGTCATGATCGCGTGCAAAACACGCATCGGCTATGGTGCGCCAACCATTGAAGGCACTGGCAAAGCGCATGGTGGCCCTTACGGCGCAGACGAAGTCGCCGGTATCCGCGAAAACATTGGCTGGCCGCACGCACCGTTCGACATTCCAGAAGCTGTCGAAGCAGCCTGGGCGTCGGCCGGATCCGCATTCGCCGGAGACCACACCAAATGGCAAGAGCGGCTCAACGGATCGAAGCAGAAAGCCGCTTTCAACGCCGCCATCAGCGGTGCGCTACCGAAAAACCTCTCCGAATTGGTCGCCGCTCACAAACAAAGCGTGGTGCAAAGCAATAAGGATGACGCGACCCGCAAATGGTCTGGGGCGGCGTTGGAAGTGCTGACGGAGCACATCCCTGAAATGATTGGCGGTTCTGCGGATTTGACGGGATCAAACAATACCAAAACAAGCCATACTGACGTGTTGTCTCCTGAACAGTGGGGTGGACGCTACGTTCATTATGGCGTGCGCGAACATGGCATGGCTGCGGCGATGAATGGCATGGCACTGCATGGCGGCATCATCCCGTATTCCGGCACATTCCTCGTTTTCGCCGACTATTCTCGGGCCGCGATTCGGCTTGGTGCGTTGATGGGCGAGCGGGTTATCCATGTCATGACCCATGATTCCATTGGCTTGGGTGAAGATGGTCCAACGCACCAACCGGTCGAACAGGTCGCCAGCTTGAGGGCAATGCCCAACGTCACGGTATTCCGCCCCGCAGATGGTGTTGAGACGGCAGAGTGTTGGGAGTTGGCGCTGAAACGCACAGATGGGCCATCTGTCTTGGCTTTGACCCGACAGGGTGTGTGCAGCGTCCGTACCACGCATACCGAGGACAATCTGTCGTCAAAAGGCGCCTATATCCTGAGCGATATGGACGGCGCCAAAGCGGTTATTCTCGCAACGGGCTCTGAGGTCGGGCTTGCACTGACCGCACAGGAGCAGCTCGCCGCAGACGGAATTCCAACCCGCCTCGTCTCAGTCCCCTGCATGGAAGTGTTCGATGCGCAAAGTTCAGCCTACCAATCAGACGTTTTGGGCGAGGGTCTCCCAAGATTGGCGGTTGAAGCAGGCGTGCGGTTCGGCTGGGACCGTTGGATCGGCGCAGATGGTGTGTTCATTGGCATGGATCGGTTTGGCGCGTCTGCGCCATATAAGGATTTGTATGCGAAGTTCGGCATCACTGCTGAAGCGATTGCCGAGGCCGTCAAACAGCACGTCTAGATCCGGCAACAGATTCACTGGCGTGGGGATTAAGATCCCGCCAGCACTTGCATCTCGCGCGCATGTTGGCGGACTTGCTGACGCTCTGCCTCTGGCAGCGGGATCAGGCCTTTATCAATCAGATATCCATCTGGACCCCACGCATCCTCTTGCGTGAACTCAACAACGAATTCCTGAAGCCCCGGCACTAGCGGAACATTTTGTTTCTTGATGTAGAGATACATTGATCGAGAGATCCCGTACCGACCGCTCGCAATCTCGGTAAAATCGGGCTCGACGCCGCCAATGCGCGCGCCCTTCACCCGATCAAGATTCTGTTCAAGGAAGGAAAATCCCATCACGCCGATGCTGTCTGGGTTCTTCAACAGGGTCTGTACAATCGCGCTGTCATTCTCGCCGCTATCGATCCAGGCGCCATCATTGCGGACATTGTGTGCCCGTCGCTCGAACTCATCTGGATCGGTTTCTTTCAGCGCAGCCAGTTGAGGGAGCGCTTCCGCGCCGATTTCCATGGCGATCTCGACAAATGCGTCTCGCGTCCCAGAGGTCGGTGGCGGGCCAGACACCAAAATCTGCATATCTGGCAAATGGTCACCGATGTCTGACCATTTCTCATTCGGGTTTCTTTGCCAGCCGCCTTGTCCATCAGGAAGATCTGCGGCGAGCGCCCGGAAGATTTCTTCCTTGGTCAAATCGAGTTCCGGGGCATCCTTGGCGTTGCCTAAGACGATGCCGTCAAAGCCGATTTTGACTTCGACCACTTCGGTGATGCCAGCGTCCAAGCAAAGTGCAATCTCTGAGTCTTTGACGCGCCGCGATGCATTGGAGATCGAAGGCTCATCTGGGCCGATGGCCTGACAGAAAGCCTTAAACCCACCGCCGGTACCTGTGCTTTCAACAATCGGCGTGCCGAACCGTGTGGCCGCTCCAAATTGTTCCGCAACCGTTGTTGAGAATGGCGCAACGGTCGAGGAGCCAACAATTTTGATCCGCTCTTCCGTCGAACCGGCAAAAAGTGGCGGCGTATCTGGTTGTTCCGGGATTTCCGATAAGTCGACATCCTGGCCACAAACGTTGAGCAGTCCAAAGGACGCGATCAGAAGCACAAGGAATACGAGCGGGAGACGATTCGTGATCTGCATACGCATCCCCTAACGCATCAATGTGACAATTGCAGCATCGATTAAGGTACGATGATTTCAGAGCTTTGATTGATACCAAAACGGCGGCTCACCTCAACCAATTCCGTCGCATTTTGCAACGTTCCGGTGAGATACAAGGTCCCCGGTTGAACGCCACTTGGCTCAAGCCTTTGTTCCGCCAACAAACGCAGGGTTTGCCGAGCAATGGCTTCACCACTGTCGATGAACGTCACGGGATGCGGCACGGTCGCGGCAAGTTCGCCACGGATCAGAGGAAAATGCGTGCATGCCAGGACAATTGTATCAATGCGCTCTGCTCCAGCGTCTTGGAACAGCGGCGCTTGCGCATCTCGAACCGCCTGAAGGGATACGGGGATCCCGGCCGCGTGTTGCTCTGCCAGATGCACCAATTCGACGGATCCATGCATGATCACCCGGCAGTCATCTGCAAACTCAGCAATCAACTCCGCAGTATAGCGGCGCCGAACCGTTCCCGGTGTCGCTAGCAATCCAATCGTCTTGGTGTGGCTTAGGGCCGCCGCGGGCTTGATCGCTGGCACTGTTCCAACAACCGGTATGTCGATACGGGCCCGAACTGCAGGCAAGGCAAGTGTGCTGGCTGTATTGCACGCAATGACAAATATGTCCGGCTGCACCTGATCAACCAATGCTGCAGCAACCGTCGGAACACGATCCTGCAAAGCCTGGTCGGACTTGTCGCCATAAGGGAAGAAGCCATTGTCGGCCGCATAATCAACCCTCAAATTTGGAGCCAATGCCTTGATTTCGCGCGCGACTGTTAAGCCGCCCATCCCAGAATCGAAGACGAGCACGTGACCAGCAAAAGGGGTCGAATCGGTTTGCATGCCCTATTCTTACGTCCGCGTTTACACTTCCACCATTGCTCGCCTTCAACAGACCTTGAATTCCCTAACATAATCCATTATTGTGCAGCGCAGCATAAAGGTGGACCTATGACTGATTCAGCGCTTCCCGAAGATAACGCCCCTCTGACACCAATTACCTACTTGCAGGAGAGCTTCTCGGCTTGGACAGAATTTGGCCGGCGGACGCAAAAGCTGATGTATGATCAGACCGTGCGTATGACGCGGACACCAAATCTCGTTGAAGAAAATCCGGCTGAGACATTGGCGAGCGAATTCCTTCGCAGCTTGTCAGACCTGAATCTCCGGCACTGGCAGAACACGGCGCGTTTGCTGGACTCAATGCCGAGCTGGGCCGCGATGTCCGTTAAGGTACCCGGCAATTCGATGACAGATTGGTTCGACAATTTGCAGCGCATGCGCGCGATGGCGACACTGCCGATCGCCGAGCACGTCGAGGCAGAGCCGACGCTGTTAAATCAGCCAGATGGTGAAGCCGATGATCTGACGCGGATCAAAGGAATCGGTCCGAAACTGAGCGAAAAGCTTTATGAGCTTGGCGTTTATCATTTCCGTCAAATTGCTGGATGGGACGAGTCTGAAGCCGAATGGATTGAAGACTCCCTCGCCTTTAAGGGCCGTGTCCGCCGGGAAGACTGGATTGGACAAGCGCGCAAGCTGAGCGCGAATGGCGACGCGACGCATCACTAAACCGCGCGCTTAAGCCAATACGCCAAACAGTCATCGCTTGACCGAGAGCGACGAACCCCTCAGCTTGGGCGCCGGTATCGGGAGCGTGCATGCAAGCGGAGCGTTCATCGCTAGACTGGCTGTTATTCGCCATACTGAGTTGCCTTTGGGCGTCTGCTTTTGCGCTGACCCGCATTGCCGTCAACCAAGATGCCCCCGAACATGGTTTGCCGCCAGAACTAGTGACGCCGTTGCGTATCACAGGTGGTGCTGTCATTTTGTTGATTGTCGCCTTTAAGAGCGCATCGAAATGGCCCGATTGGCGCAAGTGGCGGCTCTGGTTGGCAATGGCTTTGATGGGATTGGTCGGCACCACAGCGCCGTTTTACTTGATCACGCAAGCGCAACGCACGGTCGATTCTAGTCTTGCCGCTCTCTATGTTGCCGCCGCACCGCTCTTCGTCGCCATCCTTGCGCACATGGCCTTCCATGATGACCGTTTGAGCGGCCGGAAGATCATTGGCTTGCTGGTTGGCTTTGCTGGCGTCGCTGTCTTGTTCGGTCCAGAAGCGGCCACGGCTTTTGGGTCCGCCGATGTCACGGCGCAAGCCCTCTGCCTCGCTGCGACGGCCTGTTATGCGTGTTCCTCAATTGTTGCTCGGCTGGCACGTGAAATCCCGCCACCGATTTTCGCTGCGGGGTTCGTCACCAGCGGCGCCATCCTGTCCTGGCCGATGCTCGCAGGGGTCGACTTCGAGACACTGCAGCCAGCACCGAGCACATGGATCGCCGTTGCTGCGCTTGCAATCGGCCCCACCGCTGTGGCGTCGACACTTTACATGGTGGTGATCCAGCGCACATCCGCGACCTTTCTGTCGTTAACCGGCTATGCGATCCCGATCCTGTCCGCCATCATTGGCTTCTTCGCATTCCGCGAAATGCAGGACTGGAATGCAGCGCTCGCCTTCTTGCTCATTCTTGGTGGTGTGTGGCTGTCGCAACGTGCCGGTGGCCCGCCCGCAGCGGTCGAGCCGATCAGTAGCGCAGCACGCCCTCAATCACCGTCACACAGCGGCCCCGCAGCTTAACCCGATCACCGACGAGCTCGACCTTTAAATTCGCACCGCGACCGGGAAAGGCCTGATAGCAGGACAAAGCGCGGTGAAAGCGTGGTCCGGCAATCGCAGCCACCATGCAATGCCAAGACCCTGTCGCTGGATCTTCGGGTATACCTGCGCCCGGTGCGAAGAAACGGCTGGTCACGTCGACACCGTCGCCATCAAACGCCATACAGCCAACTTCCGCGATCTCCGCGATCGCCGTCAAATCAGGCTGCAAGGCACGAATTTCTTCCGCCGTCTCAAAAATGGCGGCCACAAAGGGTCCGCCGTAAAGGGCACTCGGTTCGGCGCCGAGTGCCTTTGTGAGCGCTGGGTTCGGCGGGAGGTCGGTGACGGTTGGCGCCGGAAAATCCATCTCCAATTCGCCGCTGCCCATTTGCCGAACATAAAGCTCACCCGATTGGCGCGTTTCGAAAACGATCTGATCACCCGCAAACCCGTCATGCGCATACAACCAGTGTGCGGAGGCTAAGGTTGCGTGCCCGCAAAGCGGCACTTCAATCGTCGGCGTAAACCAACGCAATTGCCAGCGGTGTTCTCCTGCTGGAACAATGAAAGCGGTCTCAGCAACATTGTTTTCTGCGGCGATGGCTTGCAGGACGGCATCGTCTTCAAAGCCTGCCATCGGAACAATACACGCCTGGTTTCCTGCAAAGGCTTTCGACGCAAAGGCATCGATCTGTGCAAATACTCGCTCTGCCATATTCGGTCTCCTCAAGAGACGATATGCGTCTCACACGCAGAACTTATGGACAAACCAGAATATCTCGTCAGTGGATGAGCGGATCTAATCAGGAGCGGGTGCAGATGAACTTCAACGCATTATTGGTCTTCGCCGCGATCGGCGCCGGCGTCATGATCCCCCTTCAAGGCGTCATCAATGGTCGCTTGGCAACCTATATTGGCGGCCCGGTACAAGCTGCGCTGGTCTCGTTTGGCGTCGGATTGGCCGCCCTGATTGCAATCAACATCGCCATCGGTAGTCGCGTTCCAAACGCCAGCGCGTTTGACGGCGCGCCCTTCTGGATCTGGTTTGGTGGTTTTCTTGGCGTGGTCATGGTCGTGCTGGCGGCAACGGCGGTCCCGCGCATCGGGGTCGCGACCTATGTTTCAGCCATCATAGCGGGGCAGCTTACAGCGGCGATCGCTTATGACCATTTCGGTGTGCTTGGCCAGACTGTGCGCGAAGCCACGCCTCTGCGCTTGCTCGGCGTCGTTTTCTTGGTGATCGGTGTTATTCTGATTCGGCGTTTCTAATCCGCCAACCATGATCGACCGGCCCATGTCCTGTGCCATAATTCGGCGCGTTGCGAATGGCGCCTTGAAGATAGGCAACGGCCCGTTCAACGGCGTCCGGTAGCGCCACATGCTGGGCCAGTAAGGCTGCCGAAGAGCTCGCCAGCGTGCAGCCCGTGCCGTGCGTGGCTTTTGTATCGAGCCGCTCATTCTCGAACATCCACTCACCTTCTGTCGATTGCAGCACATCCGTCATCACGTCGCCATCGACATGTCCGCCTTTCACCAAGGCCGCTTCCGCGCCGCGTTCCAACAAGGCTTCCGCCGCGCGCCGTTGCCCATCGACGCTTTCAACCGCCTTGCCGGTCAGGATTTCAGCTTCAATCGCATTGGGGGTGACGAGCGCCGCACCAGGAATGAGATCTGACAGGATCGCGCTGATCGCTTGCTGATCCATCAACCGCGCACCACTGCTGGCAACCATCACTGGATCGATGACGCGCCCAATGCCTTTGGCTTCTGCATCGAGCGTTTCTGCCACGGATTCGACCAAATGAGCGGTGCCAAGCATACCGGTTTTGATTTGGTCGGCGCCAAGATCGCGCAGAACGGCGGCCATCTGCCCCGTCACGACATCAACCGGAACTGGCCAAACAGCATGCACCGCCGTCGTGTCTTGTACCGTGATCGCGGTGATCGCAGTCATCGCAAAGCCACCGAGCGCGGTAACGCTTTTGATGTCGGCCTGGATGCCCGCTGCACCGCCACTGTCCGAGCCCGCAATAATTAGCACGCGGCCGGGCCGCGGCGCATCTGTTCTGTCTGTCATATCAGAACTGTATTGCGCCCGTTTCGATCTGTGTAAATGCGTCTTTGTCGAGCGGCTGGTAAACGCCCGTCGCCGCGTCGAGATACCAAAGGGCATCTGTCGTTTTCGACGGATCGAATCCCTGCTCTACCAAATCCGTTTTGCGGAACTTGAAGG
>JBCAWZ010000077.1:0-11996 GCA_038534315.1 Pseudomonadota bacterium
TGATATTGAACGAAGCTATGTTGCTCTTGTCCGGGGCACACTGAGGCCACGAAGCGGCAAGGTCACTGGATCTATTGGGCGCACGAAAACGGACAGGAAGAAGATGGCTGTGGTCCCGGACGGCGACGGCAAACCCGCTATCACGCATTACGAAGTCCGAGAGTCTTTTGGTCGCGTATCAAAAATTGACCCGACGCCCGCAGCCTCACTTGTGGAGTGTCGTTTGGAGACCGGTCGCACGCATCAAATCCGTGTCCACATGGCACATGCGGGTCATAGTTTGATCGGAGATCCGATTTATGCGCGTCACCGCGGTATCAAGGCTTTTGGCAGTGGACCTCTGTTCGATGATGCGACTGGGCAAGCCCGTAGGCTTACGCGGCAGGCGCTTCATGCAGCCAGCCTCGGATTTCCTCACCCGGTCACTGGAGAACCTATTTTTGTTGAAGCTCCGTTGCCGCCGGACTTGTCAGAGCTTCTCGCAGCCTTGCGGCGGATGCCCTGAGCGAAGACACAAATTCATTCCTGTCTGCGGGGCCGAATCAATATAGCTAACACCAATGAAATGGTGGGCTATCTTGTTGTTTAGTGGAGTTGCTGGATGCTTCCCAGCGACAGAAACTGGGACACAAACTTCAGGCAGCGAAAACTCAGCGGCCTCCACAAAAGTAGAAAACATTTATTGGAGCGATGGCGACAGCGGTCGCTTTGATGGGGTGAATTTCCGACTTGCTGACGTTGATGCGCCTGAAACCGGTGGTGTTGGCGCAGCGATTGGAGGCGCCGATTGCGAGGCTGAACGCACCCTAGGTTTTGCCGCAAAGGCATTCATGGTGGATGTGACACGAAACGCCGATATCACGGTTCGTTTTCGCGATGAACCTGCTACGTTTGAAAGGCTAATTGTCGATTTCACGGTTGATGGTGTAGACCTCGCTGAACGAGCCATTGATGCTGGACACGTCAAAGCTTGGCCGCATAAAAACGGTCGGGCATTGATCAAGAAACCTGAATGGTGCGCTGATTGACGGATTGAACCAATTTGGGTTCTCCAGCTACGGCATTGCAATCTGACTTGCGGGTCCCAGTTTCCTTGTCGACAATAAGATAAAGACAGCATGGGAGAAACGCATGATTGCGAACGATTCATTCAAAGACCAAAGTGTTCTGATTTCCGGAGGTACGAGCGGGATCAATCTGGGAATAGCAAAAGTGCTCGCGTCCATGGGGGCGAACGTTGCGGTGTTTGGGCGCGATCCGGAGAAAGCGAAGAATGCAGCCGAAGAGATCGAAGCGGTCGGCGGTGGCAAAGCCCTTGGTTTGGCTGCTGATGTTCGGGTTCCAGACGCCGTTCAAGAGGTTGTAGACGATACCGTCCGCGCATTTGGTCCGCTAGATGTGGTGATCGCAGGAGCGGCGGGCAATTTTCCTGCTCCGGCGGTAGATATCTCTCCAAAAGGGTTCAAGACGGTTGTCGACATCGACCTCTTGGGTTGTTACAATGTGTTTCGCCTAGGTTTCGACGCGCGCAACACGGACACATCCAGTTTTATTGCGATTACGGCACCCCAAGCCGTCAATGCCACGCTGTTCCAGGCGCATGTTTGTGCTGCAAAAGCTGGGATCAATATGCTCGTCAAATGCCTTGCTTTGGAATGGGGGCAGGCGGGCGTTCGCGTGAACGCGATCTCGCCGGGCCCCATCGCCGACACTGAGGGCATGCGGCGACTTGCACCGACCGAGGAAGCAACGCAACGTGCAATGCGCGCGAATCCGCTAAAACGATTTGGCCAAGCTGAAGAGATCGGTCGAATGGCGGCGTTCCTGAGTTCGCCCGCGGCTTCTTACGTCAATGGTACGATTCTAAATTGCGACGGTGGTACCGAACTTGGCGACGCGTCTCCAGACACGATGACGAGTTGGCGATCGGTAGCGGAGTAGGACGTCTATTTTCGAGCAAGCCGGGCCTTGGTGAGCCCGGCATGCGGTTTAGCGGCGGAAGGGTCAGTGGCCCAGTCATGTTTGGGGTATCGCCCCCGCATGTCTTTTGCCATCTCCAAATAACCACCTTTCCAAAAGCCCGGTAGGTCTTGCGTCGTAGCCACCGGTTTGCCGCCTGGAGATAAAAATTGCAGCGTGATGGGTTGGCGCCCGTCGGCAATGCTTGGATGAGCGGTCGTTCCAAAAAGCTCCTGCACGCGTGCTTCGACAAGTGGGGCGCGCGCATCGAGCCAATCGACCTTGGCCCGCCGTCCTGTAGGTAAAGTAAGGGTTAACGGCGCATACTCATTTAACGAAGTTTGTTCGGACCAGCTTAATCTTTTCGAAAGTGCGCTGGCGAGTTGTTTCGCATTTGGAGGCGCAAATCCCTTAGACGGTATCAGCGGCGACAGCCACTCATGAACGGAATTTTCCAGATGCTCGATTGTCGGAACATGCCAATCCTCGCCGAACGTGTCATGCAGACAGCTTAATCGCGCGACATGGGCCATAAGGATTTCTCTCAGGTCGATATCCACAAAACCAGTTTCTTGAATATGGCTTAACCAAGCCACCTTCGCGGCCTCGTCAGAGGGCCGTGGAAGGGGCATTTCAGAAAGAATGATAGCGCCGATCCGTTCAATTCGACGTCCTCGAAACACACCACTCTCAGGCTCAAACACCGCAGATTCCTCGATGTTGGGCGGGTACAGGGATCGCACATCTGTTTCCGAGATAGCGATTGCTTGTGTGATGCGCGGTGCCCTCGCGGAGCCGGACAGTTCCGCCACAACAAGCCAATCGGACTTTGCAAGTGCCGCGTCTTCAGACAGGACACCACCTCTTCCCGAAGCGAGCTGGTAGCCATCACCTGAAGCTCGCTTCCGCGCGATTTGGTCAGGCCACGCCTGAGCAAGTAGAAGCTGCGCAGCCCCTTGAGCGGTATTTTGTCCAGACCAGCGTTCTGCTTGCTTGCGAAACATTTTTGCGCGCCCAGATTTATCCGATCGAAATCGTGCCAAACGTTCTGCAATATCGGGACCCGGACCTCCCAGTCCTGGTTCCCCAAGTAGAACTGAAATCTCGGCAGCTAAGGCGCGTTCGCCGCCGGTTTGCGCGGAGACGATGAGCGCCGCAAGTTCTGGCGACATTGGCAACTCGGCCATATCTCGACCTCGGTCTGTTAAACCGCCCGCTTCTGACAACGCTCCGAGTTTGGTCAATCGTTCACGAGCGATTTTTATGCGTCCGGCAGGAGGCGCATCCAGCCAAGCTAATCGAGCAGGGTTTTCTTCGCCCCATGCGGCAAGTGTCAAACACATTCCTGCCAAATCGCGATCAAAGATCTCTGGCTTCTGTGCTGCGGTCAGGCCTCTTGTTTCCGCCTCATCCCAAATCCGGTAACATACGCCGGGTCCCAAGCGCCCAGCGCGTCCGCGCCTCTGATCGACACTGGCGCGGGATGCGCGTTCTGTTACCAATGTGGTGCCCATCCCATTGGGGTTCTGTTTCGGCCTGCGGACCAGACCAAGATCAACAACCACCGACACGCCTTCGATTGTGAGCGACGATTCGGCTATATCCGTCGCCAGAACGACTTTTCGGTGCGATCTCGGGCTTGGTCGAATGGCGCGGTCCTGTTCGGCGGGGCTCAGCGCACCGTAAAGCGGCGCGATATCAGCGCTTATCCTTCCCTCTAAGAGTGCTGCAGCTCGGCGAATGTCTCCGGCACCGGGCAGGAAGGCTAGAACAGATCCGTCGGTTTCTCTAAGTGCTTTTTGGACGGCGGCAGCGGCTTGTTCGGCAGGCCGATCGCGACTGCGCCCAATGTATCGAGTCTCGACTGGAAACTGGCGGCCCTCCGTAACAATGACCGGCGCATCGAAGCGCTGCTTCATCGCTTCTGTATCGAGCGTTGCGGACATGAGCCCGATCGTCAAATCTTCACGGAACACGGACTGAACTTCGACGGCCAAAGCAAGGCCGAGATCCATGTTGAGGCTGCGTTCGTGGATTTCATCGAACAACACAACCGAAACACCGTTTAGGTCTGGATTAGCTAAAAGGCGCCGAACAAATACGCCGTCAGTCATCACTTCGATTCGCGATTGGGGACTAATTTTTCGATCGATACGCGTTGATAATCCCACCGTCTGGCCGATCGCTTCTCCAAGCGTCTTTGAGAGCCGCTCGGCAGCCAGCCTTGCGGCAAGTCTTCGGGGCTGAAGCACCAAGACGCGGCCATTTGGAGCATCATACCCTTTGAGGAGGCCTGATAATGCCAAGGGCACTCGACTTGTTTTTCCTGCGCCAGGAGGAGCGGCCAAGATCATCCGCCTATGCTCCTGCGCAGCTGAGAAGATCTCCGGCAGCGCGGATTCGATGGGTAAGAGTGAAGATCCGTCAGTCATCGTGAGGCCAATGGTTTCGTTGTTTCGCGTTTTCCCCTAAAGGCTCTTGAATCACTTAATCGGAGCTTCATAAATTGACCGACCGCCCCGAATTTTCCGTTGTTGTGCCCGTGCATAATGAATCCGGCAATGTTGCCGAGTTGATTGGTGAGATCGCCCGTGCTTTGGACGGTCGCGCTTATGAGATGATATTCGTGGACGATGCGTCGAAGGATGACACACGAGCGGTGTTGCTCGGCCTCAAACCCGACTATCCCCAACTTCGGGTCGTTAGCCACCGGCAAAATGCCGGCCAATCCCGAGCAATTCGGACGGGTTCGCAGGTAGCCCGCGGACCCGTTCTCGGAACACTCGATGGCGATGGACAGAATGATCCTGCCGATTTGCCTGCCCTGTATAGAAGTTTGACCAGAACTGACGCTCCAGAAGGTTTGACTATGGTAATGGGACGGCGCGCAAGTCGAAAAGACACAGCATGGAAGAAATTCGGATCGCGATTTGCGAATGCGATCCGAAGGCGACTGTTGCGGGATGACTGTGACGATAGTGGCTGCGGAATCAAAGTGATGAACAAGGACGCGTTTTTGGCCTTGCCCTATTTCGATCACATGCACCGTTATATGCCCGCTTTGATGAGCGCCGAAGGACACAGGGTCGAGTTCCTGAACGTAAACCATCGGGAGCGCGGAGCAGGCCAGTCCAAGTACACTAATTTTGGGCGCCTTTGGGCAGCGCTTTCTGATTTGCGCGGTGTCATGTGGCTTATTCGTCGTCGGCGGTCGTCTGGTGGAATGGACGAACTGTAAGCCGCGCTGAATAACTGTCTGGTCACACTTGGTTGCAAGTGGTGTGGAACGCGGTAACGATAGGGGCAGAGGCGATATGAGCATTCCGATCTTTTCCGCTGCGGGCGCGGCACGCCTCGAAGAAAAGAAACTGCGAAACCGAGGATCTCCCGATCCGAACCGAAGGGGAAAATTCATGGGCACAATTCTAGGCGCGTTTCCGCTGTTCATAATCCCGGTAGGCATCTATTCGATGATCGCTTTTACAACGACGGGAGACCCTGTCGTGCTTGAATGGTCTGGCCAAATATTGACCGAAAATGGATCGCCACTGATGGCCGTTCTGGGGCAAAAGTTCTTTAGTGTACCAATGCTTGCTGGCGAGACAGAGTGGGTGTTGACGCGTGGAGATTCGCTACTGCTCTTATCGATTATCATTCTATTCGCAGAAATTCTCAAAGCCACCAGCACGCGGAGCGCGTCGATCATAAATCATGCTTTCTCAATGTTGGTATTCATTGTGTGCATGATTGCGTTTCTTTTGCATCCGAACTTCGCAACCTCGGTTTTCTTCATAATTACCATCATGGCTTTGCTAGATGTACTCGCTGGTGTTGTTGTAACGATCATCTCTGCGAGAAGAGACTTCGCCGTGGGTGAAGGACTTGGCGGTTAAGCCTTGTGCAATGTGGCTGCAGTTTAACATTTTATCAGCTCGGGCGCTTCACAGCGCCCGATTGTGTTTTAGGGTTTTATGAATTGATCGAATTGGGGCCTGGGAGGCATTATGGAAGCGCTTGAAAACTGGGTCGTTCTGATCAGCGACTTCATCTGGGGCGGAAGCTGGGGCGGGACCCGCATCTTGCCGATGGGTCCAATTGCAATCGTTCTCTTGGGATCTGGATTGTATTTCATGATCCGATTGAGCGCCCGACCATTAAAGCGGCTCGGACCTGCTTTGGGTGAGGTTTGGGAAGGCCGAAAAGGCAATGGTGACCCAAATGCCATTACGCCGTGGCAAGCATTGTCGACAGCGCTTTCCGGACAAGTTGGAACCGGTAATCTGGCTGGCGTCGCCACCGCGATTACACTTGGAGGCCCAGGCGCGATTTTCTGGATGTGGGTCACCGCTTTTTTTGGAATGTCGCTCGCTTTCGCCGAGAGTTCGCTCGCTATCAAGTATCGAGAGAAAGACGAATATGGCCGCATCAACGGCGGTCCGATGTATTACATCAAGAACGCACTCGGTAAGAAGTGGGCTTGGTTGGCTGTCTTTTTCTGTATTGGTACGATCATGTCGGCGATGGCCACAGGAGGGATGGTCCAAGCCAACTCGATTACGCAAACCGTGGTACGCAGTATGGCTGAGTATCAGCTGTTGCCGGAGGGTTTGTTGAACGGAACCGTTTCCGGTGTCGCAATTCCAAACGTCATTGTCGGTATCGTCATTGCTGCTTTCACATTCGCGGTGGTGATTGGGGGCATCAAGTCGATCGGTAGTGTTGCCGGTAAGGTTGTACCGTTCATGGCAGCGTTGTATGTCGGTGTCGCATTTATCGTGCTGTTGATGAACGCTCCTCAGATCCCCGGTGCTCTTTGGTTGATCATTTCCTCGGCTTTCGGATTGCAGGAAGCGGCCGGAGGCGCGGCTGGTTACATGGTATTGGCTGCAATGCGAGCAGGTATCGCGCGTGGCTTGTTCTCGAACGAGGCGGGTCAGGGTTCTGCCCCGATCGCTCATGCTGCGGCTCAAACGAAAAACCCTGCGGTTCAAGGAGAGATCGCAATGATAGGCGTGTTTATTGACACGCTTGTTATCTGCACCATGACCGCTTTGGTCATTCTGACTACGACAGGAACGTGGACAACTGATAGCGGTGAAACAACAACCCACATATGGGAGGCGGCCGGACTGGCGGCGTCAGCGATAACCAACGAAGCTTATTCGATAGCGTTTCCCGGTGGCGGACTGTTTGTATCTGTCTGTTTGGCTTTGTTCGCGTTCACAACAATCATTGGCTGGACTTATTACGCTGAACAGGCTGTGACGTATCTGTTCGGAGAATGGGCGACCCATCCGGTACGCGTACTTTGGGTTGGGGTAATCTTCATTGGCGCCATCCTTCAGGTCGAGTTCGTCTGGATGTTTGGTGATCTTGCCAACGCGTCTATGGCCTTCCCGAACTTGATTGCGATCGTAGCACTGTCGGGCGTGGTTATCGCGATTCACAAGAAGAATGGTGATCCAGACACCGAGAACGGCGAATCGATTATGCTCAATCATGAGGGTAAACCCTATGAGGAGAAAGCGGCGTCGTCGCCAGCTGAATAGCAGCCGAGTAGTTTTGTGACGTGTTAAGGGTTGGCAGATAGGCTGCACCGATGTCCGATAAACATCGCATTGAAGCCTTTCTCGAAATGATGTCCGCCGAGCGTGGAGCGTCGCCCAATACGCTCGATGCATATGGGCGTGACTTGTTGGATGCCTCTGCATTCCTGAGAGGGAAGCTGATCCAAGCGAATGCCGATGCCTTGTCTGCGTGGCTTCGATCACTGGCCGATCTGGGGCTGGCCGCAAGCACACAAGCGCGCAAGCTTTCGGCGCTGAAACGGTTCTTTCGTTTCTTGTTCGAAGAAGGCGATCGTCAGGATGACCCATCGAGGCGTCTCGACTCGCCAAAGCAAGGTCGCCCGCTTCCAGATGTCCTGAATCGAGAGGAAATGAAGCGGTTGCTCGACGCCTGCGAGGACGATGCGCGCCTGCGATGTTTGCTTGAATTGCTCTATGGAGCCGGTCTCCGGGTGAGTGAATTGGTAAGCCTCCGCATTGGCAATTTGCCGAGACGAAGAAAGAACCAATGGGACACATCTGACCTCATCATTCGGGGAAAAGGTGGGAGTGAACGGGTCTGTCCTCTGGGCCCCCCGGCCTTGGCGGCTTTGTCCGAATGGCTTGATCTCCGGCGGGCCGGACTTCCCGACCGAGACCCTAGGCTGACACGGAGCGACGCCTTTGTGTTTCCGTCGCGCGGCAAGACAGGACATCTCACGCGCCGTCGTCTCGGTCAGTTGTTGCACGCACTTGCCCTGAAAGCCGGCTTCGATCCTGCGCGCGTCCATCCACACGCACTGCGCCATGCTTATGCGACACATCTGCTGCAGGGTGGTGCGGATCTCCGCTCGGTACAAAGCCTGCTGGGTCATGCGGACATTTCTACCACGCAGATCTACACACACGTTCTCACAGCGGAGCTTGCTGAGCTTCTGGAAACCGCCCATCCCCTGGCCCAAGAGAGCTAAAGCGCATTCACCATTGATCCTGCGCGCGTCCGCGATAGGTTGCGCCACAGTATCAGGAGCGCCGGAATGAGCCAGAAAACACCCCGCCAGTTTTTCAAACCCCTAGCTGCCGGGGCGCCGAACCCGATGTTGGACCTCCCGGTCCGGTTAGAGCGTATGATCCACTTTGTGCCACCGCACCTCGACAAGGTGCGGGCGAAGGTACCGGGCATGGCCGACCAGGCCGATGTCATTCTCGGCAATCTCGAAGATGCCATCCCCGCCGACGCGAAAGATGCAGCCCGCGCTGGCGTCGTAGAAATGGCAAATATGGTCGACTGGCAGAGCCAGGGGACAGGCTTTTGGAGCCGCGTGAATCCGCTCAACTCGCCATGGTTCCAAGAAGATGTAAGCGAATTGGTCCTGAAAGCTGGAAAGCAGCTCGACGTCTTGATGATCCCCAAGGTTGAGGGCCCGTGGGATATCCACTTCGTCGACCAATATGTGGCTCAGCTTGAGGCAAAAGCTGGCCTGTCGCGTCCGATCTTGCTGCATGCTATCCTCGAAACGGCCGAAGGCGTTGCCCGGGTCGAGGAGATTGCCTTGGCCAGTCCGCGTATGCAGGGCATTTCGCTTGGGCCGGCCGATCTTGCCGCAAGTCGAAAAATGAAAACCACGCGCGTTGGTGGCGGACACCCTTTCTATCGTGTCATCGAAGACCCGAAGGAAGACGGAAGTGCGCGCATGTCCGCCCAGCAAGATCTGTGGCACTACACGGTTGCGAAAATGGTCGACGCGTGCGGCATGGCCGGCATCAAGCCATTCTATGGTCCATTTGGCGATATCGCTGATCTCGAAGCGTGCGAACAACAATTCCGGAACACATTCCTGATGGGTTGCGTCGGCACCTGGACGTTGCATCCGAGCCAGATCGCTGTCGCCAAAACCGTCTTCAGCCCAGATCCGGAAGAGGTAAAGTTCGCTCGCCGCGTCCTCGAAGCCATCCCAGATGGTGCCGGTGTGGCGATGCTGGACGGGAAGATGCAGGACGATGCGACGTGGAAACAGGCAAAAGTCATTTGCGACCTTGCTGACCAAGTGGCTGCGAAAGACCCGGATCTTGCGGCGGCGTATGCCGGATAATTACATCTGGCACGCCAGTTCGACATCTCCTCCTTTGCTGGACCTCTGCCGCCGATTGAGGCAGTGTAATTGAAAAAGTGCATGGGAGGATAAGATGCGCTTGGAAATTCCAGAAAACGGATATCAGCCGCAGCTCCAGTCTTGGATGGACTACATGCTCAAAGGGCATGACCGGACCGTCCTTTGGGACATGCTGCACCCGGATGTCGTCTTTAAAAGCCCCGTTGTTCACACACCGCAAGAGGGCAGAGATATCACTTTTGCTTACCTCTCTGCGGCGGGAAACACGCTCGGAAATGATGCGTTCACCTATACGCGCGTCTTCGACTGCGGTGACAAAGCCGTGCTCGAATTTGAGACCGAAATGGACGGTGTTCATGTCAATGGCATCGACATGATTGAATGGGATGAAGACGGCAAAATCATCGATTTCAAAGTCATGGTCCGGCCACTGAAAGCCATACAAGCCGTGCACGAATCAATGGGTCGGATGCTGGAAGCCATGAAAGCGCAAGCTTGACTGCGCCAACGCTGCTGACACCGCGTCTTTGCCTGAAACCAAGCGAACTCTCCGACTATCCCGACATTGCCGAGATGTGGGGGGATCCAGACGTAGTGCAACATGTCGGCGGTCGGATACGCGACCCGCAAGATGCTTGGTTTGCACTGCTCCGTAATCGCGGTCTGTGGGACATTCTTGGCTATGGCTATTGGATCGCCCGCGAACGGAAGACCGACGCCTTTGTCGGTGAGATTGGTTTTGCCGATTTCATGCGCGGGCTGCAGCCTGATATTTCTGGCGCGCCTGAGGCGGGCTGGGTATTGGCGCGATCGGCCTGGGGCAAAGGCTTTGCCAGCGAAGCGGCGCGGGCAGCGCATGATTGGCTCGACGAGGTTCGTCCCGGCCGATCGACCTGTATCATCGATCCAGACAACACTGTGTCGATCCGCGTCGCTGAGAAGCTTGGCTATCGCGAGCTTGGCCCTATGGACTATCGTGGTGAGCCCATATTGCTGTTTCAGCGGTTCAGTAGCGAAACAGGAAATAACTAGCGATTCAGTCCGCATAAGGTTATTTATCCCGCATGCCTCAAACCTATCTCGAATTCGAAAAGCCGATTGCGGAACTTGAAACCAAGATCGCAGAGCTTGAATCCGTTGCTCGCCAAGAGGGTGGCCCGCAGATTTCTGACGAGCTGAACAAGCTCAAGGAAAAGGCCGCCAAGCAGCTTAAAGACACTTACGCCTCTCTGACGCCGTGGCGCAAAACCCAGGTTGCGCGCCACCCTGAGCGGCCGCATTTTAGCGACTATCTTGAGCACCTGTTTGAAGAGTATCAGGAACTTGCAGGCGATCGCGTTTACGGAAATGACGAGGCGGTCATCGGCGGTCTGGCCCGCTTTAAGGGCGATTCCGTCGTCGTGATCGGCCACGAAAAAGGTCGCACGACGGAAAGCCGATTGAAGCATAATTTTGGCATGGCGCATCCCGAAGGCTATCGCAAAGCAGTGCGGTTGATGAATTTGGCGGAGCGCTTTCATCTGCCGGTGATCACCTTCGTCGATACGTCGGGTGCATATCCCGGCAAGGCGGGCGAAGAGCGTGGCCAAGCAGAAGCAATTGCCAAATCGACAGAGCGTTGTTTGACCCTGCCAGTGCCGATCATCTCGCTGATCATAGGCGAAGGGGGCTCTGGTGGCGCGATCGCGATTGCGGCCGGGAATCGGGTCTTGATGATGGAGCATTCGATTTACTCGGTGATTTCGCCCGAGGGCTGCGCGTCCATCCTGTATCGAGACGCGGCCAAAGCAAAAGACGCAGCAGAAGCGATGAAGATCACAGCGAAAGACCTGAAGAAGCTGAAAGTGATTGATGCGGTTGTTAAAGAGCCGATCGGTGGCGCCCACCGCGATATGGAGAAGGCAATTGCCTCTGCGGGGAAGGCGATTGACCAAGCATTGACCGAGCTGAAAGAGTTGAAGCCGAACGAATTGATCCGCCAAAGGCGTGAACGATTCTACGATATTGGCCGCGAAGGGTTGGCCTAGGGCGGGTTGGCGCCTCCATTTCGGCGTCTTGGCCGACAGGTGCCCGTTCCCGTCTTCCGGTAGAAATTGCCAACACGCTCTGCCCAACCCGTCCTGAACTGAATTCAGGACGTGTCTGGGCAACCTAGCACCCGAACTTGCAGCACGACTCGGAGCGCAAACGTCTCTCTCGATCTCAGCGGCATGCCCCCATGCTGGACTGCCCAATCAAGTTGGGCAGAGCGTACCCCCAAAGAAAGCGATGTCGGATCGAGTTCGGATAAAGCCCTGGATAGCGGGCTGGCTCGCCAAAGAAAAAGGGCGGCTCTAGGGCCGCCCTTTTCCGATTTGTATGAACCGTCTGCTTAGAA
>JBCAWZ010000078.1:0-11690 GCA_038534315.1 Pseudomonadota bacterium
GCGAAACGCTCGATCTCTTGGCGACGGCTGTCGCCAGCATCTCGGATCGGGTGGATGATCAGACGCGGGTGCTCGACCGGGTGAACAAGACGGCGACGGAAGCGCGCTCTGCTGCTTTCGCCGCTCAAAAGCAAACCAACCCGGAACACTATGGCGAGATTGTCGGCGCGACCATCGACGGCAGGATCGGTGATACCCTAAACCGTGTTGGCCAGATGGCAGGTGATTTGCTCCGGGCGTCCAACCATACCCAGGAAGTTCTCAGGAAGGTCGAGGATGCTAGGTCAGACACCATGCGTCAGCTTTGGGAACGGGAACAGAAGCTGGAGCAATTCAAGAGCCGTCTTCCATGGTTCGGTCTGGGTGCTGTCGTTCTGGCTCTTGTCCTGACGGTGACGCTTCCTCGTTTCTTAGTCAGCAACGCTTCCATGTGCGCTGTCCTCGGAGCGTCTTGGACCACTACAACCACGGGTGTCGATGCTTGCGTGTTCTATCAGCGGTGAGAAATGATTTGCTGATGGTAATCCGTTCTGCCTGAGAAGCTGGGTGTTATATATGTGTTAGAATCTGTGTTACGCTGCGAGTGATGCTAGCTTCATCTAATGATTTCAGTCACTTGTGGAGACGGGGTGCAGCTAATATCCCGATGGAATGCAGGTATTATCCAGAAAAGTGCAGCCGTTATCCCGATAGCTCTTGTGGTGCAGCTAATATCCCGATAGCAATAGCATTGCAGCTGTTATCCCGATAGGTGATTCATGGATGAAGATCATCGACCCCTCCTCCCGGATCGCCATCCCCAGGCCAATCTGTTCATCTGTGATGTGGCCGATGCTGTCATCAAAAGCGACATGGCGTCCATGGAGCACCCGATCTTCACGTTGTCAAAGAAGCCAATCCGGGACGTTAAAAGATACGAGCATGGGGATGTTGTCTTGGAGGTTACTCCTGGTCCCAAGGGCATTGCCAACATCTATGACAAGGACATTCTGATCTTCGCAATCAGCCAAATCATGGCGGCACGCAACGAAGGTCGCCCCTACTCGCGTGAAATCCAGTTCCAAGCACAGGACTTCTTGGAGTTCAGCAACCGCCACACCGGTGGCCACGACTACGATCTGTTGCGTGACTCCCTTGACCGGCTGGATAGCACTCGTCTCAGAACGACAATCAAGACGGGCGGCGAAGAGACGTGGGAGGCTTTCGGCCTAATCGAGGGCGCGAAGATCAAGCGCAAACGACATGATGGCCGAGTCACCGAATGGGGTCTTAAGCTATCAGAGTGGCTCTTCAAGGCGATCGAGGCCAATGAGGTTCTGACCCTTCACCCGGATTATTTTCGCCTTCGCAAGCCAATCGAGCGCCGGATTTACGAAATCGCCCGAAAGCACTGCGGCTCGAAGGATTCTTGGCAGATTGGCTTGAAAAAGCTGCAAAAGAAGTGCGGGTCGAGCGATGCTATTCGCAACTTCCGAATGGCCGTTCGCGCACTGTGCGATTTTGACCACCTACCCGACTATTCGGTGAGCATGGAAGACGACATGGTGTCGTTCCGCAGTCGTGTTTCACAACCGTTGATTTCTGGCACAGGTTTCACCGCCAAACTGATGCCAGAAACCTATGAAGCCGCTCGGCAAGCTGCACCTGGTTGGGATGTCTACGTGATCGAGCAGGAATGGCGGGTATGGGTCATGAGTCTTCTTGAGCAAAGCATGGAGCCACCGCGCAACCCTGACAGCGCGTTCATTGGGTTTTGCCGGAAGTGGGCCGCCCGGCAACAGCAATAGGATATTTTTTATGCCGTAGAATTTTATATGCCATAAAATATACCGCACATAAAAAATATCGTGACATATTTTGTAGCACGTCACATAAATGAGAAAAAACAACGAGCAGACAAATGATTGTAAGCGTCCTCTCACCCAAGGGTGGTTGTGGGAAATCCACTGCAACACTCACTTTGGCGTCTGTCTTCGCCAAGAACGAAGACCTCTCGATTGCTGTGGTAGACGCTGATCCACGGCAGAGCATTGCACGCGTCTGGCTGGGGAAACGCAATGAAGAGAACCTTGGGGATGCACCTTTCACGGTGATCTCAGACCCTTCTGACAGCACCATTCTCGACACGCTGGAGGCGGCGGACGATGACCACGACTTGGTGTTCGTTGACCTCGAAGGTGTGGCGGGCCTAATGGCGTCCTATGCTGCTTCGGCTTCTGATCTCTGCATTATTCCAATGCGCCCGAGTGCATTGGACGGCGATGCAGCGGGTGCGGCACTCAAAATGATCCGAGACGCTGGGCGAGCTGCCAGGCGAACGGTGCCAGCTCGCATTCTGATCACGCAGACGGACGCTGCAATCGTCACCAAATCTCACAAAGAACTGTTGGCTGAGCTGGACGGGGCAGGGGTGGAGCGCTTGCAAACTGAACTCATGCGGCGCGCGCCCTTCGAGAGAGTCATGGCCGAGGGCCGCACCCTTTTCGAACTGCAAGACAGCCAGTCTGTGAAGAGCGCGATCAGCAACACAGCGCGGCTTGGCAAAGAGCTGGCAGAGGTACTGGAGGCAAACTAATGGCAGGAACATTCCTCAACTTGAGCGATGAAGATCAAGAAGAAGCCGTGGCGCCGAAAATTGGGGCGGGACTGAAGCGCAAGAAGAAAATCTCTCGTCCTAGAGCCGACGCTGAAGCTGTTGCCGCCGCAGGACGTGCCAATGGCTTCAATCGTTCCACTGGCACTGCTGAACCGTCGCCGACTCCTAGGCGTGGGCGGCCGCCGCTAAATGAAGACATGACGTACTGGCGTATTTACGTCTCAAGCAAGCTTCGTGATGACTTGAATACTCTGCGCGACGAAGAGGGCAGGCGGCTAAATGACGTTTTGGAGGACATGTTAGCGGCTTACAGAAGCGCCAGTACTTAACGACCACCGTTAGCCGAAGTGAAGGGTCGATTTATCAACATTTTCTGGGGGTTTTGGAAATACGATCGACATCTCTGAAACTATGACTTAAACATTGGAAACAATATGAGCAGGGACTACGCATGAGACCAATCGGAATCGATCTATTTGCAGGAGCAGGGGGGCTAAGCCTTGGCTTCGAGCAAGCAGGCTTCGATATAAAAGCTGCGATCGAGATCGACCCCGTACATTGTGCCGTTCACGAGTTCAATTTCCCTGAAACAACAGTAATTCCAGCCTCGGTTGCCGAGCTTACCGGCGATGAGGTCAGGCAACGTGCAGGCCTTGAGGGGAAGAAGATCGATTGCGTGTTCGGCGGCGCGCCTTGCCAGGGCTTTTCTCTGATTGGTCACAGGGCGCTTGACGACCCCCGTAACCAGCTCGTTCTTGATTTTGTGCGCCTCGTGCATGAGCTCGACGCTGAGAGTTTTGTATTTGAAAATGTCAAAGGTCTCACGGTTGGCAAACACAAGGCTTTCCTGGGAGAGCTAGTCGAGGCCTTTGATCGGGTCGGTTACGAATGCCGCTTGCCTTGGCAGGTACTCAACGCTGGACATTACGGTACACCACAATCGCGAGAACGCTTCATCCTCCTGGGAATGAAGAAGGGTAGGGCTCTTCCAGAGTACCCTACACCTACAACCAACATCGCCGGTCGTCCAAAGCACTTTCCGGAGCTCAACTTTGGCCCATCTTGCGCTGAGGCAATCGGGGATCTTCCCGATGCCGATACCTTTGAGACTCTAAACGCAAGCGATGCGGTTAGAACGAGCCGTTTTGGCGATCCGTCCGACTATGCGGCGGAGCTGCGCGGCCTCAAAAACGACACTTGGCATTTCGGTTATGTGCGTGATTGGAATCCAAACGTGCTCACTTCGAGCGCGCGCACTGATCACACTGAGATTTCGCGTCGACGTTTCCGTCAAACGGAAGAGGGGGCGGTCGAGCCGATCAGCCGTTTTTTCAAACTTCCACAAGGCGGTGTTTCAAACACACTTCGCGCCGGAACGGACGGCGCAAGAGGAGCATTCACTAGCCCGCGCCCGATCCATTATCGTCATGCGCGTTGCATCACCGTACGCGAAATGGCGCGCTTGCACGGCTTCCCAGATTGGTTTCGACTTAACGCGACCAAGTGGCATGGCGCGCGGCAGATCGGCAATGCGGTGCCGCCGCCTTTGGCCAGGGCGATCGCCACAAAGATGATTGAAGCCCTGGGCATCGAACCAATCAGGCCCCAAGAAACCCTATCACTTGGCGATCCAAGGCTCTTAACACTCGATCTTTCGCAGGCATCACGCCGGTTTGGCATCACGCCGCCGCCAAGCAAGCGTGACCGAAAGAGCGGCGCGAAAAAGCGCAAGCAGGAAGAGATCGAGGAAGAGATCAACGCTAGGAGGGTGGCCTATGGCTAAATCGCCTAACCGCTATCAAGCGACAATCCAGAAAATCTTCTTCGATCACTTTGAGACGGGCGCGACTGAATTCGAGTTCGACAGAGCGGAGCTTGAAGAAAGCTATGTCGCACTTGGATTTCCGCGCATTAAGAATATCGGCGATATCCCGTATTCATTTCGGTACAGGAATGCCTTGCCTGACAGCATTCTCGAAACCCAGCCAGAGGGATTAGAGTGGATCATCGAAGGCGCAGGGAAGGGGCGCTATCGCTTCAAGCTGGTCAAACATACCAGGATTGCACCCAGGGATGACCTCATCTGCACTGACATTCCGGACGCCACACCAGAACTCATTCGAGCTTACGCCCTAGACGATGAGCAAGCACTGTTGGCGATCGTGCGTTACAATAGGCTCATAGACACGTTTTTGGGGCTGACGACGTACAGCCTGCAAAACCACCTGCGAACCACCGTGCAGGATATCGGGCAGATCGAGATCGACGAACTCTACATAGGCTTGGACAAACGAGGGTGTCACTACGTGATTCCAGTCCAAGCGAAAGGCGGAAAAGATCAAATAGGGATCGTTCAAACGAGCCAGGACATTAGGTTCGTAGAAGATAGATTCCCCGGCATGCGGTGCCGTGCGATCGCCGCACAGTTTATGCAAGACGAGGTTGTCGCTCTCTTCGAGCTGACCTTGCAGGATGACGCGATCAAGGTTGTTGAGGAGCGACATTATCGGCTTGTTCCTGCTGAGAAACTTGATCAGTCCGCTATTCGCGATTACCGCGATTAGGAACGCAAGATGTATACGGTCCATGATCTGGAGGAAGCCCGCGCCAATCTCAAAAGTTGGGAGGACCGGTTTGATCGATACTCAGGAAACAACCCAGACAAGTATCAGGCCGATATCAAGGCAGCTCGCAGAAAGGTAACAGCGATCTCGAATGCTCTTAAAGAATCTGGCCAAATACCTCTTACAGAGAAAGAAATCTTAGAAAAGGCTCTGGATGCAGCTTTTCCCAACGCCAAGAGCAAGCAAATCGTAGAGTTCCAAGGAAGGCGTTTTCAAAGGCGTTTTTGGCCGATTGAGAAAAGCCGTTCAGGCAAGACAGTGATCGACTGGGGGCGGGGTTGGACAGAGTTGAGTGATCCACCCTAACCGCCGATAGCCTCATACATCTACTCGCCAATCAAAAAAGCGCGCTCATGAAAATGAGACGCGCCTAAGTTTTGGAAACGAGGGAGGTTTTCCGGGCGATCAACGCCCCAGCCGGTTGTTAAACCGGGTCATGCTGTTTGCATCGCCTTCGAGTTCAAAACCCTTGTGGGTTTTACGAACGCGGACGCCTGAGGAAGTCGCTGCTTGCCGCACTTTGCGCTCGATCTCGTTGTTGAAGTCCCGTGTCATGGCGTTCGCAAGAGAACGGCCATTGGTGAAAGTTCTGCCTTTGTATTTCATCTTGATCATTGTTCAGCCTTTCGGGGGATAGGGATCGTTGCCGTAGCTCCAGGCTTCGCGGAACTGCCCGTTCTCGCCTTGGATACGCAGCTCGGCACCCTGATTGCGGGCAATATCGCGCCCGTAGTCGATAGCTTCGTACTGAGTATCGAAGCTCTTAGTCAGACGTTCGTTGCCTTCGCCGCGAACGCCCCATTTGTCGCCATTGCGAACGACATACTGGTTCTTGGACATTTCTGTCTCCGTTTGACACGGCCCCACTATTGGTGACCGATATTGTATCATATCACCTTACGACTTGATTTGTCAAGTTAACTGACACATGATAATATCATTGCATCTTACGGCGCGCTCCTCTAAGAGCTGCGCCGCTTTGATTCAGGGAGAGAGCCATGTCATTTGCAGTCCGTCTGAACGAACTCAGGGTAAAAAAGAAAAAATCTTTGCAGGAAGTAGCTGACGCACTTGGGGTTTCAAAAACTCATATCTGGGAGCTTGAAAAAGGCAGGGCGGACAATCCATCTCTTGAGTTGCTTACTAAGATTGCGGACTATTTCAAAGTATCCATCAAGCACCTCGTAGGTGAAGATTTTGAAAGCGACCAAAACGATGAAATGGCTCGGATGTTCCGGCAGGTCGGGGACTTAGAGGAAAATGATCGGGCGATCATTGACGACATGATCCAGTCGTTGCGGAACCGCCGAAAGGGGGCAGATGGTACAAATTGACCGCATGGAAATTGACGATGCCGGAAGCGATCCGAAGAAGCTTGCAAAGGCAATCCTAGAGCAGCTTCCAGACGGCACAGTGAAGATACCTGTCAGAGAGATCGCAAAAGCAATCGACATTTACGAGATTAGAGAGGCCCGGCTAAGTGGCTTGGAAGGCGCGCTCATTGTTCCGCGCGACAAGTCGGAAGGAGCTATCCTGATCAATGGAGATCGCCACGAGAACCGGAAGCGATACACTATTGCCCATGAAATAGGGCATTACGTTCATCCTTTTCATCGTGCGAACAGCCCCGACGGTTTTCGCTGCCGCGCAAAGGACCTTGCGGTAGAGAAAGCAAAACCAAACGATCAGCACTCTCGCATGGAACAGCAAGCCAACGAGTTCGCAGCCGAACTGCTGATGCCCGCCAGATCAGTAGCGGAATTCATACGAGCAAGCGGAGACGCTGATTTGGCAAACATTCTGGAGCTGGCTCAGCGACACGAAGTCAGCAGAGAAGCCGCTGCGAGACGTTACATTCCACGCATCGGTGATCCCGCCGCCGTGGTTTTCTCCAAAGCGGGCGTTGTTCGTTATGCGAGATGCAATGAGTTCTTTCCGGGATTGTCTGTGGCGCGCGGCCAACCGGTCCCGCAAAACAGTGTGTCTGCTCTGTCGAACGCCGATATCGGTGAAGTGACGGACAGCATCGAGGTTGATGGCTTAGCCTGGCTGAATGATGCGGCGGGAGTTTGTTTGTTCGAGCAAACCTTGGCACAGAAAAATGGGTTCCGGATGACATTGCTGACTGCCGAACTCGATGACACCGATGAAGAATGGGATGCCCCTGCATTCTACGGGCGGCGTTAAACCCGACGTACCGTCCGCTCACTGACCTTGAACAAGCGCGCGATCTCCGCGACGGCGCGCTGTTCACCATCCCGCATCCGGCGTACTTCGTCTTTCTGATCGGCTGAGAGGGCAGGGGGTCTGCCCCCAATCCGGCCACGTTTACGTGCTGAGGCCAGCCCTTCCCTGGTCCGCTCAGAAATCCGCTCGCGCTCAAACTGGGCGATGGAAGCGAAGACATGAAACACCAGACGGCCTGCCGGTGTCGTAGTGTCGATGTCCTCGGCCAGGGACCGAAAGCCGGCACCGCGCTCGCGGATCGTCTCGACAATCTCCAGAAGGTCTTTCAGCGACCGAGCCAAGCGGTCGTATTTGGTCACGGTCACCACGTCACCGTCGCGGAGCTGCTCCAGCATACGGTCCAGCTCCGGCCTTTCGCGCTTCGATCCACTGATCTTGTCAGCGAACAGCTTGCCTGCTCCTGCCGCTGTCAGCGCATCGGTTTGGGTATCAAGGCTTTGGTCGTCAGTACTGACGCGGGCATATCCGATAATCATGTCTCACTGTGACAAAAACCTGCCAAAACCGCAAAGGTTTTGCCGTGGGTTTTTGTCCAACCTAAGCGGTTGATATGTCGCGGGGCAGAGTAGGGCGGCAAAAAGGACCGTTTTTGGCGCATGGATTAGTCGGGATGAGGGTTTGTGTGAATGCGAGAGCACTAAGCGCGCTTGTACGGACTGCGCACTTGATCGAAACGAACTTACTATCTTCGGTAAGCCCGAATTTTTTCTTCGCTTGCCGAGGTAAGAAGAAGCGCACCGCTTTTGTCTATTGTGTATCGCTCGACCGCCCCAAGAGCTTCCAGGAGTTTCCGCTCCTGTGTCATCAAGGCATCGGGGCAGGCCATCATAGTGACGCCTGCCGGTGTTACCGTGAGCGACATGCCATCTAAGGAATACTGACCGATCAGTTTGTTGCAGCTGGCATTCCCCGCAAGCCGCCCTCCTCGCAGAAAGATCAGGCTGGCGGGGCTGTTGTCCACGACGCCACGGCCTGCGATGTCCTCGATAACCCACTCAGCACCAACCAACCTCGTCAGCTAATTCTCTGCCATCAGATGATCCGCCACGGCCTGATAGGCTGGCAGTGAGGTGGGATCGATGAACCCATTTTGCGCTTGGGGGAACGACGAGAGCCGCACCAGCACCATCCGCGCCGTCGGATCGACATAGATCGTCTGGCCGTGGACGCCGCGCGCGGCAAAGGCCCCATTGTCGTTGTTGAAAACCCACCATTGGCTGGTGTAGCTGCCGCCCGGAATCGTGGGGAAGCCCGCGAATTTGGTTGGGTCACCCCCTGCTCTGATCTTGTCGACAACAGCGGACGAGAATAGCCGCTCGCCATTGATGACACCGCCATTCAACATCAGGAGCCCGAGACGCCCAAGATCGCGCAACCCCGCACTGATCCCTCCGCCTGCAAACGGCACGCCTTTCCCATCGACGGTCTGATAGGCGTCTTGTTCAGCCCCCATGCTCCGCCAAAGCCTCTCCGAGGCCAGATCGGTAACCGACTTGCCGGTCACGCGGCTGATCATCCACCCAAGCATATCGGAATTGATTGTCTTGTAGTGGAACTGGGCACCATGTTCGCCCTCGGGTTGCACCTGCTGGAGATACTCCCAGTACCCGTCGGGCCCCACGTACCCCTCTGCTTTCGGCAGCGGGCTGGCGGCGGCGGAGTAGAGCCAGATATCGGCATTCGGGTTCGAGTAGTCCTCGGAATACTGAACGCCCGTGGTCATATCCATGACTTCGCGAACTGTCGCGCTGCCAAAGGCGCTGTCGCCAATCTCGGGGATCACGTCGCGGACCAGAAGCGTGTCGTCGAGAACGCCTTCCTCGACCAGGATTTCGCCCAGAAGACCGGTGACCGACTTGGTCATCGACATGATGGCATGTTTGCCGTCTTCCTTGAGGCACCCGAAATAGCGCTCATAGACCACCCGTCCTTCGTGAAGGATGAGCATCCCATCGGTGTAGTTGGCGTAGAGCGACTCTTCCCAGGTCATCTCTTCTTCGCCATCCATCGGCATGAAGGTCAGAGCGTCGATCTCTTGCCGCATGTCGGCGAATTCGGCGGGCGGCAGATAGTCCAGCGGGACCGGCGCTCCAATACCGCGGCTAATCTCCTCCGTGGGTAGAAACTCGCGCAGATGGCAAACCGACCAGCGCAGCCTAGGAAAGCTGAAATAAACCGAATCCGGCTGTGTAATGATCTTGTCTGGCGGCGGCGGGAAACCCTGCATCCAGCCCATAACATTGGGATCGGAGTCCTGTGCCGAAAGCGGCGCGGATTGCGCGAATGCGCCAGATGGTGCGCCAAGTGCCATAGCAATCCCCGTAGCCAGTGCGATGAAATTAGAAGTTGACGACGACATTGATGAATCCTCCGGTCCAGGGGTCTGCGTCTCCGCCGACCACGTTGTCGATCCCCGCGCCAGGAAACGAAACCGAGACACCGGCTGTCAGGAATGTGTTTCGGTTGATGATGCGGCTGTATTCAAGGAACAGATCGTCGGCGAGATGCGCATCCGTGACGCCCGAAACCACATTCCCATTGATATCCACGCGGGTTGCCTGGCCGAACTGGACCGGGCTGTTCAACTCGTTGGCCCGGATATGGGAGTATCTCAAAGTCAAAGTGTCCTTTTTGGTTGGTTGCACACGAAGCGCCAATGAAAGGGCATTCACGTTCGAGTTGATGAATGTCGATGCGGATTTCGATCCGGTCGCCCAGGCACTCGGACTGCCCTGGTAATAGAGCGGATCAAACCGTTCGAGTTTCGCTGTGTTGGGATCGTCACCTGAGAAAGTCTGATAACCCAGTGTGAAGGTCGGCGACCAGGCTGCATTTGCAAACGTATATCCTGCCGTTACACGGCCAGCCCAAGCTTCCAAGTCGATCCTGTCGTTCCATTGATAGGCAACTTCACCGGTGAACTCCCAATTCTCCAGTGCACCGGCGAACGGGTTAGTTTTTCCGTAGAGACCAAGCGTATTGGTGCCCTCACGTGCGCCCGGCGTCACCGTCGGAGCACCAATCCCGCCAGGGGCCGCCTGCGGATAGGGCGAGCCCGAGTTGAGCACATTCACGAATGTCGCGCCAAGGTATCCGCCAGCCGGATCGTCAAACCGGATATCCAGACCGGCAAGCTCGTTGTTTCCGTCCGTAGAAGGCAGTTCGTTGGGGTCCAGGTAGAAGGCTGTCCCGGTAACATTCCCGAAGGACAAGCGTCCGATGGCGGCCATCTCCCAAGCTTTGCGCGGGCCCAACTTCAGCGCGCCCCGCTCGAAGCCACTTGTGGCACCATTTGCGATCAGCATCCCCGTGCCAAGCGTCAACTCACGCGGCCCCAGCGATAGATCGTATGACAAGCCGCCTCCCAAATCGCTACGGAATCCGAGATAGGCCTCCTCAAGCGTCGTCGCGCCTGTATCGCCTGTATCAAAGGCGTCTGTCCCCCATGTGTAGGACGAGACGGCAGAGAGCTTGCCATAAAAAACAGACCCGGAATCAAGCTGAGTCTCGAAACTCAAGCCGGGCTTGATGTAGCCTTCCAGCCACTCGGTGTCCGGGTCAAAACCACTGCCCGGTGCCGTTGTTGCCGCGAGGTCCCAAAACAGATTGTCTTCAACGACAGCATTCAAGCCAAACTGCAAATGTGCACGCACGGTTGTCCCGTTAGCATCATAAAGTAGCATCGGGTCGCGGTCTTGCGCAAACGAGGCACTCGCCAACGCGCTGACAAGGAACGTATATCCGAATATCCAGTTGAAGCCACCGTGTGTTCGGCGGGCATTCCCTGCAACAATTTGCATCACGACCACTCCAAGAAGAATTGTAAAAGATGAGATCCCCAAAACAGATTCAGTGGGACGATCAGGTCGAGACAAACTCGGATGTATCACGATACCCCTCAGATGGCACATGTTCTTGCGAATTTGCAGGTTTGCGAGGCGGAAATCTGCCACGTGGCGAACGCGGGAGGGGGCGAGGCAACCGTGTTCGATGGCAGTGGTGCGGCCCGCCGCGTGAGCGCGAGGACCCGGTGCCGTCGAAGGAGGTTGCCCGAGGGGCGAGGGCCGCGCCCTCCCCCTGATACCGGCTGTCTGCGCCCAACCCTTTGGGCAAGTTGAAGTCAATAATATACGATTGCTAATCTTGATGAATTTCGGCACAAAGAGATAACTCCCGTTTCTTCAAGAGCATCCGATGACCGCGACTATAGAGATCGAACCAAA
>JBCAWZ010000079.1:0-11636 GCA_038534315.1 Pseudomonadota bacterium
CGGCGGTTGTTGATGTCGGTGATGTATCGCAGGCGCAGTCTGAACGCCCTAAAGAGGCGGTGTCATTCGGTGGCAAACCATTGCTGCGTTTCGACATTCCCGAAGAGCGATTGGCTGAGACGGAAGCGCAAATTGCAGAATTGGAAGCCAAGCCGGAGAAGACTGAGGTAGACTTCATCAATCTCGGCTACTTATACGTAAATGCCGGGCAGTTTAACGGGGCGATTGAGCTCTATGGCCGCGGGTTGGAGCAATTCCCAGACTCCTTCAAACTCCTCAGGCATCGTGGTCATCGCTACAAAAATACGCGGCAACTCGACAAGGCGATTATCGACTTGGAACGCGCCGTCGAATTGATGGGTGACGACAATAGCGATGTCATTCAGCTGCGGCTCTCCGGCGAACCATTCGGCACCTATGAGCATTGGGTATGGTACCATATCGGGCTGTACCACTATTTGAATGAGGAGTTTGGCCTGGCTGCGGAAGCATATGAAAAATGCGTTGTAACCGCAGCAAACAATCAGACACTCGTTGGCGCGACAGACTGGCTCTACAATGCCTATATGAAAAACGATGAGCCAGGAAAAGCCGAAGCCGCGCTCGATAACGTCCCACCGAACATAGAGATCAACCCTAACTATTCGTATTATCAGCGGGTGTTGGTCTACAAAGGCCTCAACACGCCCGACGAATTCCTTGATCTCGAAAAGCCTGGCGCGGAATGGGATGGCCGAGAAATCACATCCGGATACGGCATGGCCAACTGGTACAAATGGAATGGTGAACCGGAAAAGGCGCAATTGATCTATGACAACATCCTCGAGACTCCGTTCTGGAGTTCATGGGCTTATGTCGTTACGGATCGGGAACAGTCTAAAGCGCCATAGGTCCAACGAGGTAGCTATGAGCGGCGGCAATGCAGTCGCCAATTGCTAGACCTTCGGAAGCCTATTGGCGCAACAACTTAGAATCGGAAAGGCTCACATGCGGAACATTTTTCTTGCGACGACGCTTATCATTGGCCTCGCGGCTTGCAGCACCACGGTGGAACCGCCGGCAGAAGACGTCCTCACCGAAGAGGTTACAGCGCCTGTTGAGGTCACCGCGTCGACGGAGATCCTTTGGGATCGTTATGGCGTGCCACATATCTATGGCGAAGACTCTGAGTCAGTTTTCTATGGCTATGGCTGGGCGCAGGCACACAGCCACGGCGATCTTCTGCTGGAACTGTACGGCGAAGCACGGGCCAAAGGTCCTGAATATTGGGGCGAACGATACGAAGCGACGGCGACTTGGTTGCTCGCCAACTCGGTCCCAGAGCGCGCCGAAACGTGGTACGCCGAACAAGATCCAGATTTCCGCGATAATCTCGATGCTTTCGCCGAGGGCATCAACGCTTATGTCGCCGCGAATCCAGACGCAATTGATGATCGTGTCGAAGTCGTTTTGCCGGTGACCGCAATCGACGTGATCGCGCACGCGCATCGGCTGATGAACTTCATTTACGTTGCCTCGCCATCTCGGACGATTGGTCCAGCAGCGCCACCGGTGCCTGCGGGGTCCAACACATGGGCCATTGCGCCAGACAAAACTGAGAGCGGAAATACGCTATTGCTGGCCAATCCACATCTGCCATGGGCGAGTGGCTTCTTCACCTATTATGAGGCCCACCTCGTCGGTCCAGATTTCGAGATGTATGGCGCCACGCAAGTTGGCCTGCCTGTTATTCGCTTTGCGTTCAATCAACGCATGGGCATCGCGAATACCGTCAACCGCATGCTGGGCTCGACGTCCTACCTGCTCACACTCGACGACGGCGGCTACGTGTTTGACGGCGAGGTGCTGCCATTCGCAGAAGAAACGGTCACCTATTTCGTGAAGCAAGAGGATGGCACGCTACTTGAGAAGACTCTCGAATTGCGCGAGTCCGTCCATGGCCCCGTTTTCGAACGTCGGGATGGCGAAACCATCGCGCTGCGCGTTGCCGGCCTCGATCGACCGGGCATGCTGAAGCAATATTTCGACATGTTGAGCTCTAACTCATTCGAAGAGTTCCAAGAGGTCATGGAGCGTGTGCAAGTACCAACGTTCAACATTATCTATGCCGATAGTGACGGCCACATCCAGTACACGTCAAATGGCATTCTACCGAAACGCGACAGCGGCGATCTTGCCTTTTGGCAAGGTCTCGTGCCGGGCGACACGTCAGACTATCTTTGGACCGAAATCCATCCGCTTGAAGACCTTCCAATCGTTGCTGATCCGCCCTCTGGCTTCGTTCAGAACGCCAACGATCCGCCTTGGCTCGCAACCTATCCTCCAACTTATGCAGCCGAAGATTTTCCGGATTATGTTGCATCGAAGGGCCCGTTCTCATTGCGTGCGCAAAACTCGGTGCAGATGATGCTGGACGAGGAAAAAGTCAGCTTCGAGGAAATGGTTGATCTGAAGCTCAGCGCAGACGCGACAGCTCTGAAGCGCATTCTCCCTGATCTGATCGACGCCACGGCAGAAGAAACCGATCCAGAGGTGCGCGAAGCGATGGCTCTGTTTGAAGCCTGGGACGGCGAATTCGACCAGGATGCAACGGCAGCGCTCCTATTTGAGGAATTCATGCTCGAATTCACAGCGCCACAAATCGGCTTTCCCTATGCCAGCCAGAAGGCCTATCGCATTCCGTGGAGCATGGATGAGCCACTCACCACACCGTTCGGAATTGCCGACAAGCCAAAGGCTGTTGAACAGCTGAAGACGGCGATCGCCACAACCAAAGAAAAGTATGGTGCAATCGACAAAGCCTATGGTGAGCATTCGCGGTATCAGATCGGCGACACCGATATTGCCGGTCTCGGCAGCTACGGTAATTTGGGGGCGTTTAACGTCATCACTTGGGCAGATCGCGATGGTGATGGCATCCGAACGCCGCAACATGGCGAGACTTGGGTGTCGATGGTCGAGTTTTCCGACCCGATCAAAGCCTATGGCATCATGACGTATGGCAATTCCCGACAGCCGGGGACACCGCATTATGACGATCAGGTCCAGCTACTTGCGGATGGCGAATTCCGTGAACTCTGGTTGCTGCGAGAGCAAGTGGAATCGAACTTATCTATGCGTGAGGAACTAACACGATGACGCGATCGAACGCAGGCAAACACCCTCGGTCACTCCGGCTTTTCGGAGCTGTCGCGGCGATCGGGGTCACTGCCTGCGCAGTCGTACCGCCAATCGCGGCGGACGAACCCGACTTTGTATCCGTGCAACCAGACTTGTTTGGTGTCGCAGGATCCTTGTCGAACGCATGGGCGGACTTTGACGGTGACGGTGACTTGGATTTCGCCGTGTCGATCAAAGGCGGCGAAGTTACGCTGTACCGCAATGATGATGGCACTTTTACAAGCGTCGGTGCCGAGCTAGGCTTACCTGTCTCTGGTGACGAGCTTCGTGGCCTGTCCTGGGGCGACTATGATGGCGATGGTGATTTGGACTTGTTGGGCGGCTCCAATGTGTTCCCAATCCCGAGCCGCTCATATGTCTTCCGCAACGACGGAGACGCGTTCACGGAAGTCGCCACCGAAATTGGGCTGTCCATTCCGGGTCGGTTTGCTCGGCAATCCAATTGGGTTGATTACGACAATGATGGCGATTTGGACCTCTATTCTGCCAATCGCACAGGAATGAATTGGCTTTTCCGAAACACCGACGGTGCATTTGAACGCTTAGGCTTCGGCGTTGGACCCGCTGATCCGAGGCGCACCGTCGGTGCTTGTTGGTTTGATATGGATCAAGACGGCGACTTAGACCTGTTTTTGACCAATCAGAACGGAGACAGCGACGCGATGTGGCGCAATGACGGAGACAGCTTTGTCGACGTCGCGCCGGAACTCGGTATGGACCAAACCTTGCGTACGCTGCGCGACGGCGGCGTCGGCTGTGCAATTGGCGACTACAATAATGACGGTTTTCTCGACCTCTATGTCGCGGTGTATGGCCCCAACCTGCTGTACCAAAGCAATGGTGACGGTACGTTTTCGGAAGTCGCCGAAGCGCTCGGCGTCACAGATCCTCACAGCACGGTTGGCGCGGCCTGGGCCGACTATGATTTAGATGGCGATCTCGACTTAATGTCGGTTGGGTATGAGCGGGTCGATGGTGTCCAAGTGCCGTTGAACCTTCTCTACCGAAATGACGGTGATGGCTTTGTCAGCGTGATCGGCAAAGACCATGTTATCAATGCAGGCGATCACGGCATCGAGTGGATCGACTATGACGAAGACGGCGATGTCGATCTGTCATTGACCGATGGCTATGGTCCCGAGGGCGGGCATTTCCTGTTCAACAATCAGGCTGCGGATCTCGACACGCTAAACGGGCTCAACGTTTTGGTGGTGGATGCTGCAGGGCACTTCACGCAAGCTGGTGCAGAAGTGCGGGTATATCAGCCTGACGGCGCGTTGCTCGGTACGCGCATGGTCACAACTGGGGGTGGATACAACACGCAAAGCGCCATCCCAGTCCATTTCGGCCTCGGCGAACTCACCGTCGTTGATGTTGAAGTCACCTTTATGGGGGCAGACGGACGCGAAAGTGTTTGGTCTCGAAGTGTTGATGCTGAGGCCCTGAGCGGAGGCCTCATGACCATTCGCCGTCCGGGTGACTGATCGGAACCAAACCGATAGAGAACACTGTGAGGAGATCTTGATGGATAGACGCGATTTCTTTCTACGTGGAGGGGCTATGCTCTTGGCCGGAGCATCGTCATCGACATTGAGCGCGACGGCTGACACGCTGAGCTATGATCCGGAAAAGGCGATTGCCGATATGGCGCTCGATGTGCCGACTTATGGCCCCAGCCAAGCGCTCTTTCAGCGCTATGTGCAATCGGGCCAAATGATCTTCTTGTCCGGTACCATTCCCTTTGTGAACGGTGAGCGGCTTCATCCCGGTATTGTCGGTGACACAGTGACACTGGAACAAGGCCAAGACGCCGCCCGCCGCTGCGCAATTCAGCTGCTCGGCGTGATGCGCGGTGCCTTAGATGGCGATTGGGAAAGATTGGATCAGCTCGTCCGGGTCGAAGGATTTGTGCGATCTGCGGATGGATTTGGTGATCAGCCCGCGGTGATGAACGCCGCCTCTCAATTGTTTCGAGACGTGCTCGGCGACAGTGGACGTCACACCCGCACGGCCATCGGTGTGAAGGAATTACCTTTTGAGTCGAGCGTTGAGATTGCAGCCATTCTCTCCGTTCGCTCCTGAAACTGATTGAGGCCTAATGCTTTCCGTACTCGACCTGTTTCGCATCGGTATTGGTCCCTCCTCCTCACACACTGTTGGTCCGATGCGGATCGCTCGGCGATTTGTCAGCGAAGCGATCGCGGACGGTTATTTAGAGACGGCACAACGTATCGAAGTGGAGCTGCAAGGATCGCTGGCTTTAACCGGTATAGGTCATGGCACAGACAAAGCGGTGATACTCGGACTTTTGGGATTTGATCCCTCGACCGCAGATCCAGACCTGGCCGAGAAAGCGTTCGTCGATACGGTTAGCTCGAAGCGCATCACCCTTGGTGAAAATCGGGAAATCGAATTCAAGCCGACACGCGACATTCTCTATCGCGGTGACATTCTCCCCGAACTGCACCCCAATGGTATGGTGCTTCGGCTCTATGGCGGTTCACATACGTGCCGTTTTTCACAGACCTATTACTCTACAGGCGGCGGCTTCTTCGTCTCCGAAGAACGTCTGGCAAAGCCCTTGGACAACGATCTCATCAAAGACGATTCTCCCACACCGCATCGATTTGAATCCGCCGCCCAGCTAAACGCAGCATGCCTGGAAACTGGGCTTTCGATCGCCGAACTGGTTCTGGCCAATGAAGACGCGAAGCGCCCAAGAGCAGATACGTTATCAAGACTCAGTCATATATCGGACGTCATGATGGGTTGCATCGATCGGGGCCTGGCAACCAGGGGTCAGCTGCCTGGTGGATTGAACGTCAAACGTCGCGCACCCGGTCTGTTCGAAACGCTACAATTGGGCACCGGAACCAATGAAAGAGAAGCGCTCTTCGACTGGCTCAATGTCTATGCGATGGCGGTGAACGAGGAGAACGCCGCAGGCGGCCGTGTCGTCACCGCGCCCACTAATGGCGCAGCGGGCATCCTGCCCTCCCTGATACGGCACTATTGCCACGATGATGCAGGACAACCAGAAATCGGCAAAATCCAAACCTTTCTCCTCGTCGCAGGCGCAATCGGGCTCCTGTACAAACAGCGCGCCTCCATTTCGGGCGCAGAGATGGGCTGTCAGGGCGAAGTCGGTGTCGCCTGTTCGATGGCCGCAGCGGGCCTCGCGGCGGTTTGGGGCGCCAGCACGGATGAGTGCTTCGCAGCCGCGGTGATCGGCATGGAACACAATTTGGGACTGACATGCGATCCTGTGGGGGGACTGGTTCAAATCCCATGCATCGAACGCAATGCGATTGGTTCCGTGAAAGCCGTCAATGCGGCGCGCTTGGCTCTGCACAGCACGGGTCAAGAGAAGGTGAGCCTCGATCAGGTGATCGAGACAATGCGACAAACCGGTCTCGATATGTCGAGCAAGTACAAAGAAACAAGCTTAGGCGGCTTAGCCGTGAATGTCGTCGAGTGTTGAGCTCAGCGTCTGCAAATGAGTGGTCCCGTGATTGGGCTACGCGTTTGCCTTGTCTTCCGTGTCGTGCGCCTGCTCGCCGGCCGCGGAATGCGTCTGGCGGCTGGTCAGATAGGCAACTTGTGCGAGGACAATCGGCAAAGTCCAATAGCCAAGTGCTGCGATGTATCGTGGTTCCCATTCGGGGTTAAATTTTTGCTTGAATCGCCGCAACCCTCGGAAATTGTACAACCTTTCTCCGCGCTCAAAAACGAACTGACCGATCCGCGCATACAGCGGCGCGACCTCCTCTTGTGTCAGGCCCGATAGCGGCGCCATAGCGAGATCAAACTTTCCGAAGCCGGCCTCCTTCGCCCAAAGGATCAATTCAACGAGCAAAAAATCGACCGTGTTCGTGACCGCCAAATCGGGATCGTATCGCATCAGATCAATGCCGACCCACGTCTTATCCGGCGCCACCAAGAGGCTGCCGAATGCGATCACCTGTCCATTGACTTCCACGATGCCAATTGGACACCGATTCAAGAAGCGCGCATCGAAGCGGCCGAGCGAGAATGACTTCTCTCGCCCGCCATTCTTTTCCAACCAGCCATCGGAGACGGGCTTAAGAGCGGCAAGAACACGATCGTTATGAGGCGGCATAGACAGTTCAAATGTCGCTCCGTGCCGCTCCGCCAGTTTGCGTCGCGAACGCCGGATCACTTCTCGCTTGCGACCCGAGAGTGAGAAGTCCGGTAGGTTGAGAATAGCATTCTCACCAATCTTTTCGTAGCTGAATTTGAGATCGTGCAACACGGGTAGCAAATCTGGCGGAACAGAGTAAATCGCGGGCCGAAGACCGGCGGATTCTGCGTCTCGTCGGAACGCGGCAATCGTATCTTGCCAGGCGGAACGTGGACCAATCGGCGGTCCCATCGCAATGCGAGCGCCATTTATGTCCGAATAAGCTAACGCGGCTTGCCGCCCTGGACCAAAGTAAATGCTCTTATCTCCAACATAGGCGAGGAGATTGTCAGGACGGGCATCATCCCCTTGGTGCAAAAGCTGAGTTACATGCTGAAAGTCTTGATCATTGGCGGGCAGCGGTTTGAGGTGGGCGGGGCTCGCAACACCAAAGTAGAAAACGATCAAGCCAAGGCAGACTCCTGCCACGAGGATCGGACGGCCCGCAATACCCAAGTTCGGATCAATCAAAAGATCGACAAATCGGGCTTCTACAAATCCGCTCTGATGACTGACCCAAAGCAGCGCAACAAAGCTTGCGAGTGCGAGCGCGCACAGGCTGGCTAGGATCCAGATCTGCGGGATCTTAATGGTAAGCAGGCTGGAGCGGCGAAAGAAGCTTTTCCGCGCGATTAGGAGAACTATGAGCAGGGATAGATACATGCCGAGTTCAACCAGTCTTGGGCGCAAGACGACGGTCGCGACAACCCCATGCAGCGCAAAGATCATCGTCAATGCCCAGGCCGCTTGCAGCCGCCTCGCCAGTCCAAGCGACAGAACCATCATTGCGAAACCACCAATGGTGAGAGCGATCCCAGGTGTCTCCACCAATAACCGGTGCAATGGCTTGTCCGGCGCAATTTGGGGGCTTGGGATGACCGCCGAAATAAGCGCTAAGGCGCCAACGCAGAAGACCAAGATCGCCAAGATTCGTGGCGCCCGATCAAACCCAAAGGCGCGCAGCCCGTCGCTTGGAGTTCCGTCTTGGTCAGTCATCGGTGAGCGATCTCGTCAATTTCCGCACGTCTCGGGCGATGAGCTTGGCATTCTCCTGATTCAGCAGGGAGACATGGGTTTCTCCGGGCAGCGCGGTCACACCCCCTAATCCCGTTGCCTCTTGGGCCGCGCGCGCGACAGGCGCATTCGCACCACCGCCTTCGGTGTTGGAAAACACAAAGACCGGCAGCTGGTTGGCGCCTGTCTCCGATTCCCAGCTCGCGCCTGGCCAGGCCTGCAACGCCGCACTCAGCTCCGCTTTCGTCGCTTTATGGTGCCGCACGGCTGCGATTGATCGACGTTTGTCCTTCGCCGGTGCAGATGAAAGTTTCAGCTCATCCGGCAGCAAAGCCGCCGCGCCGCCAGCAATGCCAATCCGAGCAAATAGACCGCTCAGCGTCAGTCCTACATTCATCCAAGGGACAAAGGCGTCCACCCGTTCGACAACCAAGCTTTGCGGCCGGACGGCGTCAACAAAGACGAGGCCGACTAAGTCATCGGGATACGCGTTCGCATAGGCGTGTAAACGGAGGCCGGCCATCGAATGTCCGACCAAGATGAAAGGCGCTTGATAACCGAGCGCGTTCCGCAGACGACGCATATCTTCGACATGCCAATCGGGGTCGGGTGTAACACCTTCTGGCACCGGATCGCTCCAGCCCATTCCCGCTCGATCGTATAAGCAAACGCGATGGTCCGTGCTCAATGCCTTTAGGATCCACCACCCGTCGGTATAAATGCCAAATGCGCCGGCATCGTACAGCACAAGCGGCGCGTTTTCTGGTCCTTCGCACATACAGTGCAAACGGCGGTCGCCCTGCACCGTGACCATCTCGTAGGAAGGAGCCGCGCCGAGCCGAAACACATAGCCTATACCGCCAATTATGGAGAGCAGTATGAGCAAGCCACACAGCACGCCAAGAACTGTTTTCAGAACCAACACAGTCACAGATAAGGCCGCTGCCACGGTCAAACACTCCAATCGCAAGAAGGCACTCGCTCGGTGTCCATAACAGGTACCGCTATGGGCTATTCTGTCTAGTGAAGGCGTACCGCCGCCAAGCTCCAGGAAACTAGGTTCGCCGCTCTGTTTGAGCCGACACTAGATCCGAACCAGAACCGGTCGACCCTAACTCACTCAGAAGGTCATGACCAAGCCGATAGCAACGGCGGCAAATATCGCTAGCGCTACGGTCTGAGCGATCATCGCGGCGAAGCAGCGTGGACCGACTTTCGCCATTTGAGCGAATGAGGTCTTCGCCCCGAGCGCGGCAACGGACATCACCAAGGCCCAATGAGACGCTGTTGCCATAATCGCCGTTGTATTGCTTGGAATAAGGCCCGCGCTATTGATCAACATGACCACAACAAAGCCGATTAGGAACATTGGCAACATGGGCGGCGTCTTGGCGCCTCCCTGAGTGGCGTTCGAGCGCGCAAACAGCATCGAGATGACAACCACCGCCGGAACCAAGCACGCAACACGCATCAGTTTCACAATGGTTGCCGTCTCCGCAGCCTCGCCCGACACTAAGAAACCAGCGCCGATCACCTGGGCCACATTGTGAATTGTCACCCCGATGAAGACACCTGCCTCCTGAGAATCAAATCCCAACACGCCCGCGATGACCGGATAAAGCACCATTGCAAACGTGCTGAGCGCGGTCACCGCAAGGACTGTGACCACGGTGTTTTGCTCGCGATCGCGGTCTTTCGGAAGCACCGCGCAAACGGCCAATGCCGCAGACGCCCCGCAAATCGCGACTGCGCTGGCTGAGATCATTGCATGTGTTGAAGACAAGTTCAGTTTGCGGCCAATCCACCAGCCGACGCTGAGCGTGAACGCAACACCGGCCACGACCAATGCTGCCGTCTGCCAACCTAGTCCTGCGAGATCGACAAGCGTGACGCGTGCGCCAAGCAGGATGATACCGATTTTCAAAATCTCGCTGGCCGTGAACTCTGTGCCCCGACCAAAAGTGCTGTTGGTCGCAATCGGTGCGATGAGCATGCCCGCAATCAGCGCATATAGAATCACCGGGCCGCCGAATTGGCGCTCAATCAAAAAAACGCTCAATGTCACGATCGCGAAGAGAGCAATTCCCGGCAATATGCGGGCGCCTGAAATGATCGGGCCCGAACCCAAGCGGATCTTGGGCTGTGCCTGCTGAAGGGGGGCGAAATCAGCCATGCGCGTTAGACCTGACGGGTGGCTGGCATATTGACCCGGCTCGCAACCGGCGCGTCCATCGCGTCTTTTCTGCGATGGGTCACCATTTTGCGATGAAGGACCGTAATCGTGGAACTCCCAGTCGATGTGCAGAGGAAGGGAAAAAGCCCATGCACAAAGCAGCCGAGGCTCGCCATGAGCATGCGCAGGCCGAAGCGAAACGACGCCCGCATATGCTCGAAATAGGTTTCTCCAACAGAATGCGGGTGTTCGGTGAACGGCTTCATATGTCCCTCAAATAAGTTTTGCTGCTTCCAGACCTAAGAATATTTAACACATTTGGGTGGAATTGAATCCCATTTTAATCTAATCAGTGGATTATTATTGGGATAACATCCCCAATTGGAGACTGATCATGGATTTGGATGCTATTGATAAGAAAATCATTGGGATACTTCAGGGGGACGCGACACTTTCGATCCAAGATGTCGCCGATAAGGTCGGGCTGACGACCAACCCCTGTTGGCGTCGGATCCGCAAACTCGAAGCGGAAAGGGTGATTAAAGGACGTGTCGCCGTCATCGATCCCACAGCACTGGGCCTGAAAATGACAGCCTTCGTCCGGATCCACACACAAGAACACACAAAGGTCTGGGTGGATCAGTTTAAGAAGGCGGTGCAGAGGCTTCCAGAAGTCGTGGAATGTCACCGCATGACGGGCGAAGTGGATTACCTGCTCAAGATTATGGTTCGCGATCTAGAGCACTATGATGACGTGTATCAGCGGCTCATCGCCTACGCGCCACATCTCAGTGACGTGTCGTCATCCTTCTCGATGGAACAGCTCAAAGCGGTTGATTTCAGCGTCCTCGCTTAAGCCCAAGACGGGCCTATCGCTGATACGTGATAAGAGGTGTCTGAGGGGCGGCGCGATCATCCAGCATGACCCGCCCTTTCTCACTATAAGCCTGCGCTCACCTCCCAAGCCTGCGGCGAAAACAGGACCCGCGCGGGCTCGGATGTGAGCTTTCTGGCGGAGAGAGAGGGATTCGAACCCTCGGAACGCTTGCGCGCTCAACGGTTTTCGAG
>JBCAWZ010000080.1:0-10411 GCA_038534315.1 Pseudomonadota bacterium
TATTTTGATTCATGATGAGATCAAAGTTGCCCGTTGATGTCCGCTTTGACCCCGGAAGCTTACATCGACATGCGACCCACATTCACCCTCAATATGAGCATGCTAGGTTTGGCGTCCTATAACGGATTGGCAATCAGCCAGTCATAGGCCTCATTGATCTGACCCATCTTATCCGTTGCCATGTCGCGGTCCGCGTCTGAGTGATCGCCGGCCGCAAAACGATCTGGATGCCATTTCTTGGCCAATCGTCGATAAGCTTTTCGCAGGGTATTGGCGTCGGCCATCTGGTCCAAACCAAGCGTTTTGAGGTGCGCCTCGCGCGGTGTCAGCGGTGCGCGCGTGCCCATAGACGCGCGATGCGACGACTGAGACGTTGTTCGGTCCTGACCCTCAAAGTCACGCCATTTGCCGCGAAACGTTTCCTGCCGGAACTGTTTTTCGTGTTCAAAAGAGGTCGCGTCGTCCGTCACATCGTCAATCGTGTTGCTGAACAGGTAACGATTGTTGAGCCAGTCGAGCAGCTTGCTCAGCATCGGCCAGAGGACAAAAATCCACACAAGAATGGCTTGCGCAATGAAGATATGCAGCATGGTTCGGCCAAGCATCACACCATCCTCTGCACGTCTTCCCCAGTCCGTGTTGCCCACATATCATTGTGAGCATGCTAGGGGCCTAAGAAAATCGATGGAATTTGCGCGTTCGAACCCAAGCGCCAGGCCCGATCTGCGCGCGATCGCGTACCCTCTATTCGTGCGCCCAGACTGCGATCCACCTGAATTATTCAGTCAAAAAGCCGCATTTCCCTGTAATGACGGGTATCACAATGCTTAATTGGCGATTAACCTATTTGAGCAAAACGTAATGAGATCATTAACTGTTTGTCGGACGAACTGTAGCGTTTTCGGCGGGTGTTACCGCCCTTTGACCGCGAATCGACTTAAAGAACGTCCGGCAGCACCGTGGCTGCAGGGGGCCTCGCAATGACTTTGCTCGAAATCGTGATTCTCGCGCATCGGTGCAGATCAACGCATCACTATATCGCCTTTGACGCGCTGCAAATTCTGGACGGTCCAGACGCAGATCGCTGGAAATCGCTTTTGTTGAAACATCATCGGAAGCTGCTCCAGGGCGCCAAGGCACCTGATACGAAATTCAAAGACTTCAAAAACCACGTCCTGCATGTCGAAGAAGGCGAGTGGGGCGGCGCCCGCGACGCGGCGATGGAATGGTATGGCCACGCTGTCGAAGCTTTACGGGCTGAGAAATGGGGCGATGCGGCCTATGCGCTTGGCGTTCTCACGCACTATTACGCCGACCCGATTCAACCCTTCCACACCGCGCAGAGTGAAGAAGAATCCACCATGCACCGCGCCTTGGAATGGTCGCTGGTGAAATCGCGCGACACGCTGAAAGCGCTGATCGATGAACGCGGCTATCCGGTTGTCAGTGGCGGTCCCGCGTCCGGATTTGTTGCAGATATGGTGCTGGCTGGCGCGCGCTATTCCAATCCACATTATCAAACGCTGATCGATCATTACAATCTGGAAGCCGGGGTGAAAGATCCCCGCGCCGGTCTTGATCAGCGCTTGCTCGACATCTTTGCCGATCTCCTCGCCTATGCGACATCCGGTGTGGCAACCCTGTTTAAGCGCGCATTTGCTGAAGCACAGGTCGCACCGCCGGAAACGGATCTCGATTTGCCCGGCTATCTTGCCGCGCTGGACATTCCAATCCGAAAACTCACTCGCCGAATTGAAGATCGTCAGGATCGCAAACAAGTCGAGGCGATGTATGATGAGCTGCAGCGCACAGGCAAAGTTCTGAAAACACTGCCCGACGATGATCGCGCTATTCGGCGTTTGCATTGCGAGCAAGTGCTGCGTCGGCCGATTTCCGAGATCGACTATCAAGCGCTCGAGCCGATTGGGACCGCGCATGTGCCGCTGCCCGAACATCCAAAACCCGTCCGCTACGTGCTGAAAGTGGTTCCAGAGCCGGTTTATGAGCGCACACAGACGCCTGAGTTGATTTATCAAACCCAGCTTGAAGCCGCCCAAGCCGCGGACACAACAGACCCACATTTGTTTGACACCGCCGAAACCTTGGCGCCGCTTGCCGGATCAAAAGCCACCGGTGACACCGCCGCTAACGCGAACGGGGTCGGTACAAACAAGACACCAAAACTCGTCCCGGCCGATGCCGTTCTGGCGTCGATTGAAGCCGAGCAAGCGGCGCTCGACACAGCCGCAACAGAGGTGCCAACACCCAAGGCTGTGCCGACGCCGGAGCCACGTTCAGCGCCCGTCAAAGAAACCAAATCTGCACTCAAGCCCGTGAAAGCGGAGACAGATGAGGTAAAAACGGTGGTGGCCATGGTTGAGTCCAAACCGACCAAAAGCGACGCGCCAGCGCTCAAAGTGGCGGCTGCCGAAACCGCAGCACCGAAGCGCGTTAAACCAGAGGCGACGACGACAGCGCCCGCTGCCGCCGCAAAACTGGCCGAAGTCGCGGCAAAACCCGCGCAGACAGCCAAACCGAATGAGATCAAGGTTGAGCTGGAAACGAATGAGGCTGACCCCGAACGTGAGCGCTTGTCGGACAGCTCTCCCGTCGTTGAAGCGCCATCAATTGGGCCGAAAACAGCCGCCCGACTCGAAGGTGTCAACATCCATACAATTGGCGATTTATTGACTGCGGATCCTGAGGCCACAGCCAGCGCGCTCAGCGTCCGCTACATCACCAAGAAAACGCTTCGAGATTGGCAAGACCAGACCCGATTGATGTTGGACGCGCCGGGACTGCGTGTGCTCGACAGCCAAATCTTGGTGGGAGCCGGTATTCGCAGTGCCGATGATCTCGCTAAATCGTCCGCCAAATCGGTGCTGGAAGCAGCGACCAACTTCCTCGATACGCCGGGCGGGGCGCGGGTTCTGTGGGGCGCCGACAATACGGTGGGCGAGCAGGAAGTGAAGCAATGGATCGATTGCGCGAAATCTGTCCGCAATTAGCTTGATGGCTTGATCCAGCGCGCGAAGCCCATAACGATAAACCGCGATTGGACATTGGAGGAGGAAACGTGCCGCGCCCGTCCGCAGCCTTTGCGTTGCTGCTGTTTGCAGTCAGCCTGATCGCGGCCTGTTCCGACCCGGTGGATCTTAGCAACCACCCATGCCAGCCCATTGATCATCGCGGAGACACTTACATTGTCTGCAGCTTTGATGCGGCGACGGATCAGATCAAACTGTTCCATAGCGATGCCGAAGGCATGCCCTTTTTACAATTCGACACGCTCGCACGGGAGCTGAGCGAAACCGGTGAAACGCTGATCTTTGCCATGAATGGCGGCATGTATCACGACGATCGCAGGCCGGTTGGATACTATCTCGATGAGTATGGCGATCAGGGTAGCGTCAATACCAATGACGGTCCTGGCAATTTCCACCTGAAACCAAACGGGGTGTTCTGGATCACGCCGGACATGGCCGGCGTGTCGGAAAGTGCAGCCTTTCTCGCGGCCGAACTAACGCCCACTTATGCAACGCAATCTGGTCCGATGATGGTGGTAGACGGCGAGTTGCATCCCGAGATCAATCCTGACGGCACGTCGCGGCGGCGGCGCAATGGCGTTGGTGTCGACGAAGACGGGCGTACCGTCCGGTTCGCAATCTCCGACGGCGCCGTCAGCTTCTATGACTTCGCCACCCTGTTTCGAGATAGGCTGGGTCTGCCAAATGCACTCTTCCTCGACGGACAAGTCAGTCGGCTCTATGCCCCGGGGATTAACCGCAATGAAGTTGGCGCCGATATGGGTCCAATCGTCGGCGTCGTTCAATAAAAGGCTATGAAATGACCGAGATCGTGTTGAGCCAAGAGCGTCGGGACGCGCTGCTGTCGCGCGTGCAGGGCTTTTTCAGCGCAGAATTCGACGAGCCATTGAGCACCTATCGCGCCGAAGCACTGGTCGATTTCATGATGCAGACGCTCGCTCCGACGGTTTACAACCAGGCTGTGCAAGATGTCCGGGCACATTTGCAAACCCGGCTCGACGATCTTGACGGTGAGGTCTATGCCGGCCCAACCCCTGACAGTTGAGGATCCCGCAATGCAAATGACGCTTTATGGTTTGAAGAACTGCGACACCTGTAAGAAAGCGCTCAAAGCCCTTGATGATGCGGGCCATAGCGTTGATTTCATTGATATTCGCGCCGAAGCTGATTTGGGCGTCTCGGTGCCGACCTGGCTCGCCGCTGCAGGCAAAGAGACATTGGTGAATCGGCGCTCAACAACTTGGCGCAATTTGGATAACGCAACGCGGGATCGTGATCCCGCTGCGCTATTGGTTGATCACCCAACGCTGATCAAGCGCCCGGTGATCGAGACGCAGGACCAGGTCTATGTCGGTTGGGCGAAAGACGTCCAAGCCGCGCTGCTGGATTAGCCAAAGGCGAACCAGAGGCAGGCGCCAGCGGTTACCAACATCATGATCAAGGTCAACAACGTGCCAACAAGCCGAGGCCAGCCCGTTCCGGTTTGGCTGCCAAGGCCAAGCGCATGCAGTACACGCCCGAGCAAAAAGCCGCCGCCAACAAGGTGCAAAAGAAGGGTCGGCACAGACAGAAGTGTCAGCGCCAACAGACCAATCAAGACGATCGGAACATCCTCAACGGCATTTGCCTGAACCCGCATCGCTTTCTGCATTTCTTCATTACCGCCATCGCCGAAATTGACTTTTTCACCGACACGGACCCGGCCCGAATTGAGCTTCAAGGCGACAAATAGCAAGACGAACAACCCGGCATAAAGCGCGAAGATCTCGTAGTGACTCATAGTGATTTCCTCCTCCAGCGCAGCAATCAGAGAGAACACGATTGCGGCAATTTTTATGGGTGCTATTTCTTGACCGACGCACCTAAACGACTCAGTGCCTTGTGAGTACGTGCAAATTGGATCGAGTAAAAGTGTTGCCCCTTCATGTTTAAACCCGAAGCGCAATGGATTGAGTCGAAACTGCGGGGCATCGATGCGGACACACTGTCGCCCATGCTCGATATTGGCAGCTCAACGCTGAAGTTTCGGACCGAACAAAAACCTCACGTGCACAATGATCTGTTCGCCCCGCTTGAATCGCGCGGCGTCGACGTCGTCTATGCGGATTTGAAGGAAGGCGACGGGATTGACGTGACAGCAGACTTGCTCAGTGATGACGGGTTTGCGGAGCTCAAGGCACTGGGTCTTAAATCTGTACTTTGCTGCAATGTGCTGGAACATGTGCTTGATCCAGCGGAATTTGTACGCCGCTGCTTGGCGCTGGTGCCGGACGGCGGTCATGTCGTCATCACAGTGCCCCGCTCATACCCCTATCATCGCGATCCGATCGACACTGAGTTTCGGCCAACACCCGAGCAAATCTTGGAGCTGATTGACACACCGGTTGATGTCGAAGTCATGGACGTGATTCCAGTCGGATCGTACCGAGACAATCTTAAAGCGCGGCCCTGGATCATTACGCGGCAAATCTTCCGCGCGCCTTTCCCGTTTCTCGGTTGGACGAAGTGGAAACGGTCGATGAAGAAATTCTACTGGATGGTCTGGCCGTACGAGCAATCCTGCGTCGTCGTGCGCAAACGCCTTAGCGGCGCTGACGCGGATTGAGGTAGAGGTCACGCTCATCATGCGACAGTGAGGGGTGAAGTTTGCCGAGCATTACTTTCTCCGCGAGCTTGCGAATATGCGATTTGCTTGACCGATTGAATTTCAGCACCGCACAGATCAGTTCGAGCGCAGCTTCCAGCTTTCGAGAGTGATGATTTGGATCAATGCGCATCATCCAGGCGCCGCCCAAATTCAGGATCTGGCTATCCAAAATACCGATCTTGCGCCCCTTTTGATCGTAGACGCTATAGTCCGCGCCGAAGCTGAAGAAGTGACGACGCAACGTGTAGAAGCGAACCTCTTTGTCGTCTTCGATAAAGAAGCTGTATTTGTCAGGCAGGAGCGGCCATTTCACCGCACAGCGCTCGACTTGAATGAGCTGATTGTGGCGCGCCAGATTGATCGTAAAGGAGGGTACCGGCATGCCGTTCGCCGCCAGCGAAAGTTGTAAAGACCGCCCCAGCATCATTTCCGCAGTGCCTCGCCAACCGAGCGTTTCGGAGAAGAGTTTGATGATCAGCCGTCGATCGATCCCTTTTTTCTCGTCCCAGAGCTCTTTGCGGTAACCGATCAGCGCCTCACGTTTACCGTCGATCACGGTCTGGCCATAGAGTTCCATATCTTTGGTGAACTGATCGGACGCGGCCTCGTTTTGCGTCCGCTTCATGATGCCGATCTCGGCCGTGTTGAAGTCGGTTGCCCAGAAATCGACTTTGACCTTTCGGCGCGCGGGCCGGCGGGCGGGTTTTGCAGCGGCGCGTTTGCGCGTTTTGGCCTCCTCAGCGGGGCTCACTTGCGCCATACCATCTGCCATTCTCGGTCTCCACTCAGAAGAATATCGGTTCGATTACAATCTCGCCAGCAGAGGTCAGGATTTGGTTAACGGAACAGCTGGTGCTGTTAAGGCAGGCGCCCGTTAAGAATACATAAGTTGGTCTACTTATCCCCCGGCATCCCAGATCATGCGACACTATCAAAAAAGGGAGGTTGCTATGACAACTCAAACGCTCGCCCTGATATTCAGCGTCTATATGATTATCGCCGCGCTGAAGATCCTGATTCATCCAGACTGGTATGTGAATGTCATTGACGGGCTCAAAGAGTCCGCGGCGCTGAGCTTTTTATGCGGCGTGATGATCTATTTTATCGCCGCTTTGATGCTGGTGCTACATCACAGCACCGACACGCCAATGGCACTGGTGGTCACGATCTTCACCGTGCTTATGGGGCTCGAAGGTTTGGTGATCATGCTTGCCCCTAAGCTGGTCCTCTCTCTACCCGCGGGGATCGGCTTTCAACACCACTCCAGGACGTGGGGAGGGTTTGCCTTGATGCTCGGTCTGGGGCTTGGGGGCTGGGCGCTGATCTAAGGGAGCCTGTTTCACCTTTTGGTGAACCCGGCTTGGCAAAGCCCCATCGCATCCGCATAGACGGCGGATGACACCGCGTCTTTTGCTCCTCGGCACAATCGCCATGCTGGCCTTTGCCGGGAACTCTCTCCTTGCCCGACTGGCTCTGATCGATGGCGGCGCAGGGGCTTGGACCTTTAGCGTGATCCGGCTGCTTTCGGGAGCGCTTGTTTTGGCGTTGCTCGTGCGGCTCGATCTGAAAGGCGCTGGTAGCTGGGCGGGCGCCATCAGCCTGCTGATTTATATGGTCGGATTCAGCTATGCCTATCTCGAGCTTGGCGCCGGTCTTGGTGCCCTCATTCTGTTTGCGACAGTGCAATTCACCATGATTGGTTGGGCGTTGCGCTCTGGCGAAATTTTGAGCTGGGCGCAATGGGCAGGCTTGAGTGTCGCCGGTGCCGCGCTGCTATGGTTGCTGTCACCGAATATCGACGGCGCGATGGGGTTGGCAACACTTGCCATGATCGCCGCTGGCATGGGCTGGGGTGCCTATTCGCTGATCGGTCGCGGCGTGTCTGCACCGACCCGAGACACTGCGGGCAATTTCGTTCGGGCAAGCGGCATTGCTTTGCTGCTTTCTCCGCTCATCATCGTGACCAGCCCAGAACCGTCGCCAAGCCAAACGGCACTCCTTGCCGCTTTTGCGTCTGGCATCATCACGTCCGGGCTCGGTTACAGTATCTGGTATGCCGCCCTGCCCGGGCTCGGCCGCGCGCAGGCCGGCATCATGCAGCTTTCGGTGCCGGCACTGGCGGCGATTGGCGGCATCCTGTTGCTAAACGAAGTGCTGACGCTGCGGCTTGGCTTGTCGACGCTGATCATTTTGATTGGTGTTGGTGTGGCAACGCTACGTCCTGCCGCGCGCGCCCCTCTGTCCTCATCAAAGCCGTCTCGCTAGGAGTGAGCATGTTCTTGTTTCGCTGGCCCTCGGCAAAAGACTGGTCGTACGCCCTGCTCTGTGTCCTCGGTTTTGCAGCCGTGGCACTGCCCTTCGGCTTGTGGTCCGGCAGCTATCGCTGGGCACCAAACCTATTCAGCCCGGAGCTATTGCGCGTTGCGCTGGTCGCCTTGGTGCTGCCCGCTTTGATGGAGGAGTTGGTCTTTCGCGGACCGCTGATCTGGTGGCGGGAAAAGCGTGGCACCGTGCCAAATTGGGTGGTCTTTGTCAGCCTGGCCGCCTTCGTCGCTTGGCACCCAATCAACGCTGTCACCTTCATGCCGCAGGCCGCAGACACATTCCTGGATTGGCGGTTCTTGCTGGTGACGACGCTATTTGGCGCCGCCGCCACGATAATGACGTTGCGTACGCAATCGCTCTGGCCGGCCATCGTGTTTCACTGGGTGCTGGTTGTCGCTTGGAAAGGCTTACTGGGCGCGCCAAGCTTTTTGTGAGTGGCCAAGGCGGCGCACTTGATCTACACATAAACGTATCCGAGGGGCGCGTTTGGAAGCGCTGAGATGGGGCCGGTCCGCTCCAGCACCCTTTGAACCTGATCCGGCTAGCCAACGTCATGGGGACGCGCGCAAACCGGCGTAGGAACGGAGACTGCTTGTGGCCAATTCCGCCACCCTTCCCGCTGCGCCACCCAATGTGGCCAAAGCGCTTGCCGCTTGCCCGGCAGCTGCGCGCAAGGCGCTCGACGCACTCCGCACACTGATCCTGGAAACCGCAGCAGAGCTCGACGGCGTTGGCCCGCTGACCGAGACACTGAAATGGGGCGAGCCGGCCTATCTCACGGAAAAGCCGCGCACCGGCACCACGATCCGGCTCGGCTGGGACGCGACCGGCGAAACGGTCAGCCTCTATGTTCATTGCCAGACCACGCTGATCAAAGCGTGGCGCGACCTTTACGAGAACGACCTCACCTTTATCGGCAATCGCGAGCTGCGCCTGTCGACCGACCAGACCCTTCCCAACGCCGCGCTGAAACACTGCATTGCCATGGCGCTCACCTATCATTCGAGAAAGACCCGCAGATGAACAAACCCACTGACCAAGCCGAGTTCGAGACCCCCGAAGTCACCACCGGGCCGCTGCCGGCGAGCCGCAAAGTCTTTACCCATCCGAAAGCGGATCCGACCCTGAGTGTGCCGCGCCGGGTCATAGATCTGCACCCGACTGCGAATGAGCCGCCGGTGCCGGTCTATGACACGTCCGGGCCCTATTCCGACCCAAGCGTCACGATTGATGTCGAGACAGGCCTCGCCCGTCATCGGACCGAATGGGTGCTCGAGCGCGGCCATGTCGAACAATATGATGGCCGAGATGTGAAGCCGGAGGACAATGGCGGCGCGAGCGGCAAATATCTCGCCCGTGAATTCCCCGTCAAACACCAGCCGCTGCGTGGCATCGGCGCCGGCCCGGTCACGCAGTTCGAATATGCCAAGGCCGGCATCATCACCAAAGAGATGATTTATGTCGCCGAGCGCGAGAATATCGGCCGTCAGACCCAGCTCGAAAATGCGGAAGCGCAGATTGCACAAGGCGAGAGCTTTGGCGCCGAGATCCCGGCCTTCATCACGCCGGAATTCGTCCGCGACGAGATTGCCCGTGGCCGCGCTGTGATCCCCTCAAACATCAACCACGCCGAGCTCGAACCGCAAATCATTGGCCGCAACTTCCTGGTCAAGATCAATGCCAATATCGGCAATTCCGCGGTGGCCTCGTCCGTCGAGGAAGAAGTCGAGAAAATGGTCTGGGCGACGCGCTGGGGCGCCGACAATGTCATGGACCTCTCAACCGGCCGCAACATTCACAATACCCGCGAATGGATCATCCGTAACGCGCCCGTCCCAATCGGCACGGTCCCAATCTATCAGGCCTTGGAGAAGGTCAACGGCGTCGCCGAGGACCTCACCTGGGACGTCTATCGCGACACGCTGATCGAGCAGTGTGAACAGGGCGTCGACTATTTCACCATCCATGCCGGCGTGCGCCTCGCCTATATCCACCTCACCGCGGAGCGGGTCACTGGCATCGTCTCACGCGGCGGCTCGATCATGGCGAAATGGTGCCTCGCGCATCATAAAGAGAGCTTCCTCTACACCCACTTCGCCGACATTTGCGACATCATGCGCGCCTATGACGTGACCTTCAGCCTGGGCGATGGCCTCCGCCCTGGTTCCATCGCTGACGCCAATGATGCGGCGCAATTTGCGGAGCTGGAAACGCTGGGTGAGCTGACCAAGATCGCCCATGCGCGCGGCTGTCAGGTGATGATTGAAGGCCCCGGCCATGTCCCGATGCACAAGATCAAAGTGAATATGGACAAGCAGCTGAAAGAATGCGGCGAGGCGCCCTTCTACACGCTCGGGCCGCTGACCACAGACATTGCGCCCGGCTATGACCA
>JBCAWZ010000081.1:0-10082 GCA_038534315.1 Pseudomonadota bacterium
AAGTTCATTCCGCAAAACTATCGTCCAGATTATGTGCGACTGCGGCTCAAGGGCGCGCCAGACGCCAAACTCGTTTCTGGCTATACTGGTGAGTCCTCGGTCACCCAGCAAGGTTTTGATCCCTGTGTGGTTCCAACCCTGGTCGATCACGAAGCTTCCCGCGTCATTATCGATTCCCAGGCGATTTGTGAATACATCGCGACCAATGTGACATCGGGCACAGAACTGGTGCCCGCTGAACTCGAAACGGACATTCACGCGCAAGTCGAGTTAGTTGATCGCGCCCCGCATGTTGCTGCTTTATATGGCGCCCATCCAGATGACGACCGGCGCCCACCAGGCCTCCGCGATCGCATTACGGGTGTGCATGCTCGGAAGATCCGCGTCCTTGAGACTCTGATTGAACATGTCGGCGATGATCCGGAGCTTCGCTCGGCTTATGAAAGCAAGATTGCGAAAGAACTCGCCGCCGGCGAGTTTGTCAAAACACCAGACGAAATGCGCGCTGTGCACGAACAGATGGCGGCGCATGTCAATGATTTAGAGCATCAGCTGGGCCAGTCTGGCGGACCTTGGGTCCTTGGTGACGCCTATACGCTTGCCGACATCGTCTGGACGCTGAGCCTTTGGCGCATGAAATGGCTGGGGCTCGGCATCAATTGGGACGGCGGCAGAAATCCGAGCGTTGCCTCCTATACGCGCCGGGCGTTTGATCGGCCATCATTCCGCAGTGCCGTCGTGAACTGGCCAGGATCGCATGCACCCTCACCTCATGTCGCAGAGCACAATGGCGCCGGTGCAACCCGCGCCTTCACGATCGACATGCTGCGCAGCGTGCATTGGCGGCAGACGATATTCGGCGATCCAAAATTCAAGCTGCCGCCAATGAAAGAACCGACATCGGCAGCACCACATAAACAAGCGGCGGCAACGTCATAAAGGACAGAGGGCGGCTCACAACCGCTGGGAGGCAAAGGACAAGTCCATGAAACTAATCACATACACATACCAAGGCGCTACACGCATCGCAGCTCTCCGGGGAGAAGATGTTGTCGATTTAAATGCGGCCGATAGCGCACTCCCAACCGATATGCGGGAGCTGCTTGAAGGCGGCGACGCCATGATGTCGAAAGCGAAATCCGCCGCCGATTCAGGCGCGGTCACAGCAAAATTATCTGACGTAAAGTTAGAGTCACCGGTTCACACACCGCGTCGAATTCTGGCAGTTGGCCTCAATTATATGGCGCATTACCTAGAGCTCCCTGAGGAGATCCGGAAAAACCGTTTCCCAAAACCACCTGAGACACCGGTCATTTTCAACAAGCAGACAACTTCTGTGAATGGCCCATATGACGATATATATCTGCCACCAGAATCTCCTGAGCTTGATTTCGAAGCAGAGCTAGGGGTTGTCATTGGTAAGACATGCCGCCGCGTGCCCATTGAACGGGCGCATGAAGTGATCGCCGGCTACACCGTTCTCAACGATGTCACGATCCGCGATTGGCAGCGGGCTGCGCCGACCATGACCGTTGGCAAGTCATTTGACAGCCATTGTCCGATGGGACCGACCATGGTCACACCTGACGAAATTTCCGACCCCGCCAATCTGCAGGTCAAATGCTGGGTAGACGGTGAGTTGCGCCAGGATTTCAACACGAATGACATGATCATAAATGTGGCGAAGGTGATCAACTATCTCTCGACCGCTTTCACGCTTCTGCCAGGCGATATTATTGCGTCAGGGACATCGTCCGGCGTGGCTCTCTGGGCCCCAGGTCAGCCTTGGCTGAAGGAGGGTCAGGTCTGCAAAGTCGAAATCGAAGAGATCGGCATGATCGAGAACAAAGTCGTCCTCGAACAGGCCGAGACGATTATCCAGTAAGAGATACAGGAGACGAAGCCGATGACCGACCTCATACTCTACCATATGCCCCGAGCATGCGGCTTCGTAACGATGAACGCGCTTGAAGAAGCCGGTCTGCCCTACGAGCTTCGTCCAGTAAACCTGATGAAGAAGGAGCAAAAGTCTCCCGCCTATATGGATATGCATCCCGGTGGGAAAGTCCCTTTGCTTCTTGTTGATGGAGCACCGCTCACCGAGAATGCGGCGATATTGATCTATCTCGACTCGATCGCGCCGCACGCCAAGCTAATGGCGGGAGACGGTACCGCGTTTGCGCAAGCCGAGGCGTACTCTGATCTCATCTGGTGTTCTTCGACCTTCCACCCGGCGGCGCGCATGCTGCGTATGCCGGTGCACCTTTCCGAGGCCGACCCGGCTCCAGTTCAGGCCAAAGGTGTCTCCGTCGTAACAGACATCCTCAAGCAGAATGAAGCGCGCCTGTCTGAACAAGACTGGTGGGCAGGATCCGAGTGGTCGATCGTCGATGTATATGTGTTTTGGTGCACCATGACGGCGGCCAGCACTGGGCTCCTCTCGATGGAAGATTACCCAGCGATAGGAGCGCATTTGCAGCGTGTGAGCAGTCGACCTTGTTTCCAGAAGGCATTCGCCCGACAGGAAAAACTACAGGAAGAGGCGGGGATCGTATTCCCTGCCTAACGAACAAAGAAGAGCGAGGGACAAGCGCTCACCACAATCTGGGAGGACGGAATGGACGCCGATGCAGTAGAGGCGACTCCAAACGAGACAGGCTGGGATAGCGGTTACGAGTATCGCGTCGTTGGTCTAATGGCGATCGGCTTCGGCCTGGTCGGACTTGATCGATATATCATCTTCCCTCTGTTTTCCGTTATCCGTGAAGATCTTGGGCTCGACTATAAAGACCTCGGTCTGATCTCAGCAGCACTCGCCTTTACGTGGGGCCTTTCGGCCATCTACTCCGGCAACCTCACCGATAAAGTCGGCGCCAAGCGGGTGGCAATCGTTGCCATTATCGCGTTTTCCGCGCTTGTCGCTTTCACAGGTTTGGCGAACGGATTGATCAGCTTGCTGGTGCTTCGCGCACTCATGGGACTTGCAGAGGGTGGCTTTGTACCCGCCAGCATCGTGACGACGATCCGCGCGTCGAAGCCAGAACGCGTTGGCCTGAACTTTGGCATTCAACAAATGGCGGCGCCACTGGTAGGTCTCGGTTTCGGTCCGATCATCGCCGTCAGCCTGCTCGCAGTCCTGCCTGGATGGGAATGGGTGTTCGCCGTGATCGCCTTGCCCGGCTTCATACTAGCCTATTTCGTCCTCACGACCGTTAAACCAGATGATGTTTCGGCAGCGAATGCAGACACTGACGGACCGAAGGTGAGTTTCTCGGAAGCGTTGAAATACCGAAACGTGGTTTTCGGTGCGCTTGCGATCACCTTTATATTTATTGCTTTGAATGCCCTGTCGACCTTCGGGCCCACCTATCTCACTGACTATATCAAGCTGTCAGATCAGGGCATGGGGTTAGTGTCGGCCTGCCTCGGTGCTGGCGGCTTGATCGGGATGATTGCTCTACCGGCGCTATCAGATTCTGTTGGCCGGAAGCCGGTCATGTGCGGGGCACTCGTCATAAAAGTCTTAGCGATTGGTGCTCTATTCTTTGCTTCAGAGGCCACACCACCGCAGCTTCTGGCGCTCTGCTTCTTCTTTGTTTCTGCCTCAGCGTCCGGCACAATTGCGATTCTCATCGGACCCGTAATCAGTGCCAGTGTTCCGGCCGTCGTTGCCGCAACCGCCACCGGAATTGTGACAGGGCTAGGTGAAATATTTGGCGGCGCCGGCGGCCCATTCCTGACCGGCTTTGTAGCCGAAGCGTACGGCATCCAAACCATCACCGTGATCATGCTGATTTCAGCTTCCTTCGGGCTCGTCACCGTTTTGTTCGGTCTGCGCGAGCCGCAACGATCGGTCACCCAATCTTCAGCGAAAACGAAAGCAGAAAGGCCCACGTCATGACTGCACAATCGAACCAATCATTCGAAACCATAAAATGGGTTTGGCGCATAATAGCATTCGTCGTTTTGACTTTGTGGCTGGCGTTTCCCGCGCTTGCGGACGAGACCAAGATTGTCGACGGTGTGGAAATTCACCCGGTCTTCGGTCCAATCGGTGTCAATGATCACCGAATGCCGTTCCATCTGGACAGCATTATCGCGCTCGGCCTTTTGGCCTATGCCTTGGCGGTCGCAATCTTACTGAATCACTCCAAACCGACCCTGCGCGTTGCCGGCGTTTGGGGCGCCGCCTTCGGAAGTCTCGCCATCGCCGCAACGATTATTTGGTTGCAAGTGATTGGCGCATTGGACACCAGAGCGCCGGCCCTTCTACCGTTCGACCAGTTGGATGCCACCTTCTTGCGTGTCATGGCTGCCGTCTTTGCAATAGGAGGTGTCGGCCTAGCATTTGTCGCCATTGGCCAGTCTCGGCGGACAGATGTTCTGACCCTTGGCAATGGAAACGAACCATCGCGTTACGGACGCAGAGCGCGCTACTTCCACTGGACCATCGCCATACTGTTTATCTTGCTGATCCCAATGGGCATTTTCACCTCGATGATCCCGAAAGACCAAGAATATCATCAAGCTTACTATGTGATGCACAAATCCCTTGGATTAACGGTCTTGATCCTTGCTGGATTCCGTGTCGCTTGGTTGATCGCGAACCCAGCTCCAAAATTGGATTCTAGCCTCAGCTGGTGGGAGAAGTTCCTCGCGCACGGGGCCCACTATGCTTTGTACTTTTTCCTGTTTGCCTTCCCGATTTCAGGGATTTTGCTTGGGACCTATGCCGGCAAGTTTTCACACTTCTATTTCTGGGACCTGCCACTCTTCCTGGAGCCAAGCACCACGGCGGTGAGACTACCGGGCTTCCTGCACAAGGTCGCCCTGCCCTATCTCTTCTATCTGGTAATACTCGGACACATTGCAGGCGCCTTGAAACACCAATTCATCGACAAACACCGGGACGCCTTCCGCCGGATGGTGACATGAGCGCCATGCCTGTTCCCCGCAAAACTTTTTGGAGTGATCGAATGATTCAACTCAAACCCAAACGGGCGGCGTCCGCCATCGGCATCGCCATTTCAGCATTGGCAATTGGGCTGTCAGCCACCGCACAAGAGACTGCTGTCCCCACAAAATCATTTGCCGAAATGAGTCCTCCAGAGCGCCTCGCCTTTATGATGACCGGACCGCGTATGACCCATTGCGATGATCCGGCCGAAGGCGTCACGCTAACGGAATCGCTACGCTATAAAGGTGCTGTTCCTCCCCCCTGCAGCGGCAATTTCCATGGAGAGCTCGAAACGCTACCGAGCGGCGTTGAGGCAACGCACTGGTTCGTCGAAGCAGACGGTGTGACCTGGCATCTGGTGACCGCCGGCGATCCAGCAAACGAGCCTATCGTCTTTCTACATGGCCTTCCGGAGACCTGGTACGGATTCCATCATCAGATGTCTGATCTGTCGGACACCTATTACACCATCTCAATCGATCAGATGGGGTATGGCCAGTCCGATAAACGACTCGAGCTCGATTATAGCAATTCGGCGATGGCGGCGAAGCTAGCGGCGCTGCTCGACACGCTCGGCCTGGAGACCTTCTTCGTTGTGGGTCATGACCGCGGCGCTGTGACCATCGACTATCTCATGGCCGAAGATGGCATGCCGGACCGGATCAAGAAATATGTCCGCATGCAGCAATCCGGAAATCGCCCGCATGGCGAACCACGCCCTCCGCATCAGCTCTTTGCTAGCCCCATGGGCACCGAAGTGTTTGCCCGAGACAAGCAAATTCGAACGCTCTACACCACTCAATCAGGGTATTCGACCATCAATCTACCGGCCGACGAGATGGACCGCTTTGCGCATGAGTTTCTTCATCAGGGCTCGGCCGAAGCGATCACCAAATATTTTCAATCGACAAATTTCGATATCGAGCTTGACGACCGCGTTGCCGAGGGCGGGCTGTTTGACCAGATGACGATGCCGGTCTTGTTCGTTCAGGGCGCTCTCGATCCAGGACAACACGTGGAAGAGTACCAATATTTGGACGAAGATCTGGTCGACCCGACTTTGATCGTCCTTGAGGATGCCAGCCACTTTCTTCATGTCGAACAGCCGGAAAAAATCTCGGAGATTATCCGGGACTTTCTGGCGGCTGAATAAGGCTGACCCAAATGGCAGAAGACTCCACTCCCGAAGAAAAAGGGCGAGCGCTGGTTCAGAAACTGATTGGTGGCATTCCGCCAAATTCGGTTATGCCGCCGGCGTTTCAAAAGATAACGATCGAGCATTTGTTCGGCACAATTTGGCAGGATGAGCGGCTCGATTTCCAAAACCGTTCTTTGATCACCTGCACCGCGCTGGTCGCCCTGGGCAGAGAAGCCGAACAACGCATTCATTTCACCGGTGCCAAGAACCTGGGCATCCCCCGCGGTCAGATCGAAGCGATGATCACGCACGTCGCCCACTATGCTGGGTGGCCGAACGCTGTCTCCGCGTTCCGGGTACTCAAAGAGGTTTGGCCAGAAGAGGAGGCGGATGAGGCCTAGGTCTCCCGCGCAATCAATCATGGATCCAATCATCAAAGCCGACGATGTCGCGTATCCAATCTTGCAAGTCCCCGATCTCGACCTGCAGGAACAATTCCTTGTCCACTTTGGGCTGCATGTCGCCGAACGCACCGATGATGCGCTGTATATGTATTGCGAAGGCGAGCAGCCCTTTGTCCATGAAACCCGCCTTGGCCCGAAACAGTTTGTCGGAAGTGCCTATTTGGCGATTTCGCTCGCTGACCTGGAGAAGCTCAGTCGAACAGAGAGTTTCGGCGATGTTGAGGAGATCACAGGACCTGGCGGTGGCTTTAAGGTCTTCGGTCGGGATCCAGATGGAATTGGCGTCGAAGTTGTTTTTGGCCGCGCTTCCCGCGCCGCAACTTCGAATCGCCAACCTGAAGGTATGAATGTCGGAGGTTCTGACAGAGAGACCTTTCAGAGACTCAATCGAGCAAAACGATTTCAAAAAGGTGCCTATCCAAAAATAAAGAGATACGGTCATTACGCCCTTCATTGCACTGACGTCGAGAAATCACTCGCTTGGTACAACGCGCACCTCGGCATCATCGCGACCGACATATACAAAGCCCCGCCCGCTGATGAAGCGACACCACCCGGCGGTATTTTCGCGCGGCTTGATCGCGGTGAGAAGCCATCTGACCACCATACGATTCTGCTAACCTCAACCGAGCTCTCCAATGGGCGTGCCGGGCTCAATCATATCTCATACGAGATGGTCAACATTGACGATGTTTTCATGGGTCATGAGATCCTCGCCAAGCATGGATATGAGCCCGAATGGGGCATTGGCCGTCACTATCTCGGCAGTCAGATTTTTGACTATTGGCGATCGCCGTTCGGTCATGTGCATGAGCATCAGACCGATGGAGACGTCTTCGATAACTCCGTACCGCCGCAAATCGTCAATGTTGCGGACCTGGGCAATCCCGAGGAGCCCGAACGCGGCGCGTCTCAATGGGGCCCGGCCTTAAATCCAGATACTTTTGGCGATGAAAGAGGACTCTAAATGGGTACGACACACAAACTCTCAGCGACGTTGGCCGCTCTAATCTTTGCGAGTGGCTGCGCAACACAGCGCACTTCTTTGGCAGAGTCTCCCGCGGAAGAGGAAAAACCATCGCCCATTGCTGCAGAACTCATCACCGATGACTCTTCACCGTCTTTGCTCGGAACCGTGACGGAGGAGATGCTTATTTCGCCGCCGGTTGAGTCCTGGCTCATGTATCGCGGCAATCATGCGAGCTGGGGCTACAGCGCCCTCGACGAAATCACGCCTGAGAGTGTCTCCGATCTTAGCCTGGCCTGGTCGGTTGGCATGGATCCAGGCTCGAACCAGACAACGCCTGTGGTGCATGATGGGAAATTGTACATTGCGCACCCAAATGACGTGATCACCGCGCACGACGCCACCACAGGCGATTTGGTCTGGGAGTATCGCCATGAAGGGACCGCAGACATCTGGGGACCAGGCGGTATCACACGCGCCATCGCGATCTACGACGATAAGATCTATCATGCCGCTGCGGATGCCCGCATCATCGCACTCAGCGCCAAAACGGGCGAGCTTGTTTGGGACAGTTCCGTCGGAGACCCCTCTTGGATCACACATTCCTCCGGACCGATCGTTGCTGGAGGCCGTGTATTCACCGGACGAACGTGTGGTTACAAAGCGCCGGCACGCTGTTTCATCGCAGCACATGATGCACAAAACGGCCAAGAGCTTTGGCGCACTGAGGTTATCCCTAAGCCAGGCGAGCCAGGAGATGAAAGCTGGGAAGGCCTCCCCTATGAAGAACGTCTGCATGGAAGCGTTTGGATGGTCGGATCATATGACACCGAACTCGACACATTGTATTGGGGCACGTCCGGCCCGACGCCTTCGCCGGAAGTGCTGCGCGGTGGCCGCAAGGCAGACATGTTGTTCACCAATTCTACCCTCGCGCTCGACCCAGCGACCGGCGATATGAAATGGTATGTGCAGCATTTGCCTCGGGACAATTGGGATATTGATCACACCTATGAGCGCATACTGGTCGACGCCGAAGTCCGACCAGACGCGGATCAAACTTGGAAGCAGAGTGCAGACCTGCCAAGCGGCGAGCAAAAGCTCCTGACCGGCATTCCCGGAAAAACCGGCATTGTTTGGACCATGAATCGCGAGACGGGAGAGTTTTACTGGGCGAAAGAGACGATTTACCAGAACGTCGTCAAAGACATCGACCCAGCGACAAACACCGTCACAATCAATGAAGATCTCATTGCGACCGAACTCGAGGGAGAACCGGACTATGTCTGCCCCTCACTCGCCGGAGGACGTGACTGGCCAGCAGGCGCTTACAATCCAGAAACACGCGCCATGTTCATGCCTATGATGACATTGTGCATGAATGTCGCGGCGGGGTCGAAAGACCCGCGCTACCGACTCAATCCGGACCTCGCACTTGCACCGAACACCGATAAAATCGGTCGGCTTGAGGCGATAGATGTCGTGACTGGCGAAACACTTTGGGCGAATGAGACCCAATTTGGTGTGTTGACTGTGCTCGCTACTGGTGGCGACCTGCTGTTTGCTGGAGACGCGCAACGCCGATTCCGCGCTTACAATCAGTCGAACGGCGATGTCCTCTGGGAGACTATTCTCGGCGGGCCCGTCACCGGAACACCGATCAGCTACGCTGTGAATGGCGAACAGTATGTCGCCGTTTCAGTGGGTGGCGGTGGTGGCGCCATCAATGCCTGGACGGCGATGTCTCGCGATCGAACGACACGGCAAGGCGGAAACACGCTTTATGTTTTTAAGCTGCGCAGCGCGGCAGGAGAGGGAGCATACCCATGAAACGAGACAACCGCATTTTTGCATTGACGCCAGTGCTGGGGGTCGCCGCCTTGTGTTTAACCGCCTGCGAGACCGTACCCGCGGCGGCGCCGGTCCCCGAAACGCCAAGCCTAACCAATCCAGATGGCTATGAGGGGCGCGTTCGTCTCGCGCGTTTTCTTGACGAGCCGGATGGCTACTGCCTTGATGTCCCTGGTCCGGTTGGAGGTGAGCTTCTACACCTGCCCATGGTGGCTCACACCTGCCACGCAGACCCGCTCGGCGATCAGGTTTTCCGGATCAATCAAGAGAGCAGTGGACAGATCCGCTGGACCACAGACGTACATGATCTCTGCGTCACAGCGAACGCGGCAGAACCCTTGTCAAAGCTTGCGCTGAAAGCCTGCGAGACGCCGGACCTTCAGACGTTCGAGTACACGGCTGGCCGTGAGTTCCAACTCGCGGGCACGGATCTCTGTATTCAAGTTGAACGCACTGGCGCAGGCCAAATGCAGCCGCCCGGTGAAGGCCAAGACGCCTATGGCCGTGGGCGCTCGGTCAATGCGCAATTCACCCATCTAATGCGATTCTTGGAGCTGCGACCTTGCGGAGACGGCGACCCCGCCATGTCCCGATGGATTGCAATCAAGGGAATTGTCAGTGGAAAGTGAGCCTTAACCGCCCTGCTCTAGCCTGGTCGCATGATCAAGAACCCGTTTCGCTATTTCAAAACGTCGCCCGAGATCA
>JBCAWZ010000082.1:0-9925 GCA_038534315.1 Pseudomonadota bacterium
CACCAATTGATTGGTGAATGGTCGCTCGCGACCTATTTCCGCGGTAAGCAATCAGGAGTTTGGTGATGGCTCGACAAAATGTCAGCTTCGAGAATGCCGATGGCACGGTTCTCTCCGGCATCGTGGATCGTCCCGACGGACCCGCACAAGCATGGGCTTTGTTCGCTCATTGCTTCACCTGTTCGAAAAACACACTCGCAGCGGCGCGTATCTCGGAAGGGTTGGCGGCGCGCGGCATCGGTGTCCTGCGGTTTGACTTTACCGGGCTCGGCCAGTCCGACGGCGATTTCTCCGAGACCGGCTTTGCAAGCAATGTTGAAGATTTGTATGCGGCCATGGCCTGGATGGCGGATCAAGATATGCCGATCCAGCTGATGATCGGTCATTCGCTAGGCGGCGCGGCAACCGTTGTCGCTGCAGCAGAACGGCCTAAAGTTCGAGCCGTTGTGACCTTGGGAGCGCCGGCCGATGCTGATCATGTGGTCCACCAGTTTGATCAGCATGTACCCGAGATCGAAGCGAAAGGTGCAGCCCAAGTCGATTTGGCTGGTCGACCCTTTGTTCTCGGCAAAGTGTTCCTCGAAAGTGTACGGGAGGCCAAAGTCCGTGACGCGGCAGCAAAGCTTCGTCGCCCCTTATTGGTGATGCACTCGCCGGTCGACGACGTCGTCAGCATCGACAATGCGACAGGGCTTTTTCTGGCCGCAAAGCATCCAAAGAGTTTTGTTAGCCTGGACCGAGCCGGACATTTGTTAAGCAAACGGGAAGACACCGATTATGTTATTGACGTGATCGATGGTTGGTCCCGGCGGTACCTCGAAACACCTGCAGCAAGCGCCGCCCCGAGCGCCAATGGCGTGGTCCGGGTCAGTGAAACCGGCGGACCAAGCCCCTATCAAAACGCCGTACAGATCGACGGTCGAACCTTCCTGGCGGACGAGCCGGTATCTATCGGTGGCGGCGATACAGGTCCCAATCCGTATCAATTTGTTTCGGCGGGGCTCGGGGCTTGCACGTCGATCACACTGCGTATGTATGCCGACCGCAAGCAGTGGCCGCTGGAAAAAGTGACCGTTGATGTGACCCATTCGCGAGAGCACCATGCCGACTGCGAAGCGTGTGGTCCGAATGACCGTATCGATGTTTTTATGCGAGAAATTGCATTCGAAGGCCCACTTGATGCAGAACAACAGCAGCGACTGCTTGAAATCGCCGACCGGTGCCCCGTACATAGAACCTTGGAAAATCAAGCGGTTGTCGAGACAAGGCTCGTCACATAATCGGCTTAATGATGTTTAATATGCGGAAGGGTGTATCTATGTTGCAACTGGCATCAGATAGAACTCTTCGTTTTGGAGGTAGAGAACGGTATGAAATTGCTAGGCATTTCGGCGAGCGCACTGGTCGCAGCAGGAGTCGGTGCAGGCGCAATGGCCGCTTTGGTCTGGGGACCACAATTGGTTTCTGCAGACGCGCAGCCCATTACGATTGATGCACCGAACGGTGCGCCCATTAGCTTTGCAGATCTGATTGAGCGGGTCAGCCCGGCTGTGGTCAGCGTGAATGTTGTGTCTGAGCGCGAACGCAGCGATCTCTCGGAGCTTGAACGTTTCTTTGAGCGCTTCCGTCAGGGGCCTGGTTTCGAAGAGGATGAAGACGGCGAAGAACGCGAGCCAGCTACGCGCGAAGCGCGGTCTCTCGGATCTGGTTTCTTCATTTCGGCCGAAGGGTTCATCGTTACCAACAATCACGTTGTTGAGAATGCGACCGAGATCGAGGTTGTCCTCGAAGATGGACGTGAGCTGGAAGCTGAATTGGTTGGTACCGACGCGCAAACGGACCTGGCAGTGCTGCGGGTAACCGAAGCGGGCACATTCCCGTTTGTTGAATTTGGAAGCAGCAGCGAATTGCGGCGTGGCGATTGGGTGGTTGCTCTAGGTAACCCATTTGGTCTCGGTGGAACGGCCACAGCAGGCATTCTGTCTGCAGATGGTCGCGACCTCGGAAACTCAAATCCTTATACTGACTTTTTGCAAATCGACGCCGCGATCAATCGTGGCAATTCCGGCGGACCAACCTTCGATCTGTTCGGCCGAGTGGTCGGTGTGAACACAGCGATCTTTTCACCGACTGGCGGATCCGTCGGTATCGGCTTCGCTATTCCGGCGGATTTGGCGCGGAACGTGACGGACACGCTGATTGAAAATGGCCGGGTGTCGCGGGGTTGGCTTGGTGTGACAATTCAAGATGTCACGCCCGACATGGCGGACGCGCGAGGGTTGAGCGAAGCGCGCGGCGCGATCGTCGCAGACTTGGTCGCAGAAAGTCCTGCGCGGAAATCTGGGATCAAACGCGGCGACATTATTGTTGAGATCAATGGCCAATCTGTAGAAGACGCAACCGATACAACGCGTCTGGTCGGTGGCCTCGCTGCCGGATCGCGAAACAGCTTTGTCGTGCTTCGTGAGGGAGGACGCCAGACCATCTCTGTTACGGTCGGCGAACGTCCCGACGATTTAGGGACGGCCTTCACACGACCAGATAATGACCGGTCTGACGATGACGAAGTGGAATCCACCGAAGGGCCGCTTGGCGCGTACTTGCGGCCGCTCGACCAGGAAACAAGAGAAGCGTCCGAAATGGATGCGTCTGAGCCTGGATTGATCATTGAGTCTTTGGACAATGATAGCCCGCTGCGAGACCTTGGTGTCACGCCTGGTATGATCTTGCTGGACGCAAGCGGGCGTCCTCTCGAAAGTGTAACGGACCTCAACGAAGCCATTGATGGTGCGCTTGAGCGTGGCCGCGACAAACTTTTGCTCGCTGTTCGCGCCGGTACGCAGACCTTGTTCGTTACAGTTGATTTGGCTGAGGGAGACGAGGAGTAGAGGAGATGAATATGCGGGTTTTGGTCATAGAAGATGATATTGAGCATGCTCAGTTCATCGAGAAGGTGCTTGGAGAAGCCGGGCACAATGTAGAGACCGTCGGCGATGGTGTTGGCGGTTTGGTCAGGGCCCGGGAGGATCAGTTCGACGCTTTGGTTGTTGATCGAATGCTGCCCGAAAAGCCAGGCCTGCAGCTCGTTGAAGAGTATCGCAATGCCGGCGGCACCACACCCGCATTGTTTCTGTCCGCTTTGTCGGAAGTCGATAATCGGGTTGAAGGGCTTCAGGCTGGAGCTGATGACTATCTTGCCAAACCCTTTGCGCCATCGGAATTGGTCGCCCGCGTAGAGGCGCTTGGACGGCGTCAGACGCAAGGCGAACCGCCAGTGACCCAACTGCGTGTTGGCGATTTGGAGATGGACCTTCTGTCGCGTTCGGTGCATCGCGGATCGACCAAAATAGACTTGCAACCGCGCGAGTTTAAACTGCTCGAGTTTTTGATGCGGCACGCAGGTCAAACTGTGACCCGCACCATGCTGCTAGAGAAAGTTTGGAATTATCACTTTGACCCCCAAACCAATGTGATCGATGTTCACATTTCTCGCTTGCGGTCGAAGATTGATAAGGAATTCGATCACCAACTCTTGCAGACGGTGCGCGGCGCGGGTTACTGCCTGCAAGCATGAAATCCGGTCCATTTGCCTTTATCCGGACGACCACGTTCCGGCTGGCTTTGGTTTACTCCACATTGTTCGCGCTGTTTTCGGCGGGATTGCTCACATATCTTTATCAAGCGACTGTTGGGGCTTCGCGAGCCGAAGCCACTGCGCGCCTGGAGGCCGAGTTTCGAACCCTCGCAGTGGCTTACAATCGCGGCGGTCCGGAACGCTTAGAGCAATCCCTGCTGGAACGCGCACTCGTCCGTGTTCGCGACTTCACCTATCAATTCGAAACGGTCAACGGGCGAACCATTGTTGGCGATATGCCTCGCATGCCGGTCGATACCTCTGACGATCTTGGTGAAGTTCGGCGCGTGACGTTTGAGGTCGAACGCCCGTTCGCCGATCGCAGCACCGATATTACGACAATTGAAGGCCGCATTGTTCGCCTCGACAATGGCAGCGTGCTTCTGGTCGGGATCAAGATGGATGAGCGCAACCGACTCGTTCAGCGTGTGACGTTCGCGGTCGCGACCGCCGCACCATTTGGCATCATTCTCGCGCTTTTGGGCGGATTCTTCAGTGCAAGCTACGCATCACGCCGAGCGGAGGGACTGACCCGAATAGCGGAAGCTGTTATGGGCGGAGATCTGACGCAACGCGCCGATATTGGGTCTTCGGGCGACGAATTTGACCGTCTCTCAGAACGGCTCAATGCGATGCTTGCCCGGCTCGAGGATTTGATGGCAGCAACCCGGCATGCGGGAGAGTCGATCGCACATGATCTGCGGTCGCCATTATCGCGTTTGCGCAACCGGATTGAGGCGGCGCTGAGCGATGATATGACGGTCGAAACGGCGCGAGACACGTTGGCTCAGACGGTTGAAGAAGTGGACCATGTTCTGTCGACGTTCAGTGCCATCTTGAGCCTGGCAAAGGTTGGAACGGCGTCAGGCGAGACATTCGAACAGATCGATCTGAGTGAACTTGCAGAAGAGATGGCGGAATTGTTCGAACCGGCGTGCGAAGAGTCAGAACTCGGTTTCGAATCGCAAGTGGAACAGGATCTCAACGTCATTGGCGATCGCGCTTTGTTGGCACAGGCGATATCGAACTTATTGGACAATGCGATTAAATATTCGCCTGCGGGCGGGGCGATCGCGTTTACTGTGTCTGCGCAGGATGCAGGTGTGCGGTTGTCGGTCATTGATTCCGGTACGGGTATTCCAGAACAAGATCGCGAACGCGTGAAGCAAAGATTTGTTCGACTAGATCGCGCGAGAACGCTTCCGGGGTCCGGTCTCGGACTTGCGCTCGTAGACGCGGTTGCACAGCTGCACAAAGGGCAATTGTTGCTCGACTCTGCGGGGCATCCGGATCCAAATACGGGTTTAAAGGTGAGTCTCATCCTGCCGAAACGAGTGTGACCCGTGTCCGATCTGATCGCGCCGCTTTCAAATGATCCGAACACCGCGTTGGAGATCGCGTCGGAATGGGCGCCGTATCTTGCCCAGCTGGCTGAGCGTTTCGGTCCTGACATCGAGCGACAGGGCGCGGAAACGGCCTTCACTGCAGCGCTGGAAGAGATACGCACCATCCCACCTGATCTCGACCCTGAAGAAGCGATGACGCGCCTGCGCCAAGCGAAACGACTCGGCCACGCAACAATTGCTGCCCTTGATTTGGCGGGACAAGACAGTCTGCCCGTCGTCACGGAAAAGCTGACCGAACTCGCCGAAGTCTCCGTTGCCGCTGCCCTTCGAATGGCACTGTTCCAGCACAATGCGCCGACCGATGGGCTGTTTGTTCTGGCACTCGGTAAAATGGGTGCGCGGGAGCTGAATTATTCGAGCGACGTTGATCTTGTCGCATTCTTCGATCCTGATCGGTTTCGGCCCGAGGCTGGCGAGGTAACAGAGATAGCCGCCAAAGTGATCAAAACGCTGGTGCGGTTGCTCGAATATCAAACCGCAGATGGCTACGTTTTTCGAACCGATTTTCGACTTCGGCCGGATCCCCGATCAACGCCCATGGCGATCTCCACACTGCGCGCGTTCAATTATTATGAAGCCTTGGGCCAGAACTGGGAACGCATGGCCTGGATCAAAGCCTCCTTTGTGGCTGGCGACCGCGAGGCGGGCGACCAATTCCTCGACGAGATGCAACATTTCGTTTGGCGGCAGCATTTGGACTATTGGGCGATTGCGGATGTGCACGCCATTAAGGCGATGATCAACACCAAGGCGGGTTCGTCAAATAGCGAGGCCTGGTCGGATATCAAACTTGGCCCCGGCGGCATCAGAGAGATCGAATTTTTCGTTCAAACGCAGCAAATCATTTTGGGTGGCCGTATTCCGTCCTTGCGGACCAAAGGCACATTGGCCGGGCTCAAGGCATTGGTTGAGGAAGGCGCGGTCCCACCCGAGACACAGGACGCGTTGAGCAAAGCCTATCACTTTCTTCGTAATTTTGAGCACCGAATCCAAATGCTGGCAGATGAGCAAACGCATCGAATTCCCAGTTCTAGTGAGCGGCGAGAAGCGGTTGCCCGTCTGTGCGGCTATGATGACTGGAACGGGTTGCTCAAAACATTGGATCAAATACGCACCAGCGTCCATGCGAGCTATCGCAACTTGTTCGCGGAAGAAGACAAAAAACGCCAAACGGCAATTGACGGAAATCTGGTGTTTGCGGGGGTTGATGCGGACCCGGGCACACTGGAAACGCTTTCGAAGCTCGGCTTTCGAGATCCGGGCGTTTTGATCGAAACGGTGCGCCACTGGCATCGTGGTAGCATCTCCGCAACGCGTAGCCCGCGTGGGCGCGAATTGCTGACGGCGCTGCTGCCTGAGGCCTTGAACGCGATGTCGAATACGGGCGAGCCGGATGTCGCTTTCGGCTTGTTTAGCCGGTTTCTTGCCGGGCTCACCTCAGGGGTTCAGACGTTGTCCATGCTGATTTCAGCGCCGCGTTTGCTAGATGATTTGATTGCGACTTTGGCCCTTGCGCCCCAAATCGGCGCAACGCTCGCGAAGAATGCGTCTCTTCTGGAATGCCTCGTATCCGAACGTGTGCGAACGCCGCCACCGTTGCTCGAAGGGATCAGCGACTTCGAGACCAAGCTCGATGTGTTCCGAAAGTGGCACGCAGAAGAGTCATTCTTGATCGGTCATCGGCTGTTACACCGGCAGTTGGCGGCGCGCGATGCCGCAACCGCTTGGAGCGATTTGGCCGAGCTATCGATCCGCAATATGGCGGCCGCAGCACAAGCTGAAACGGAGCGCCGATTCGGACCGCCGCGGGGCAAGTGGATTATCGTCGCGCTTGGTAAACTCGGAGGGCGAGAGCTTACTGCGCATTCCGATCTCGACATACTTGTCATTTTTGATCGAGAAGAATTCGACGAGGCGCAAAGCTGGTTTACGCGATTTACGCAAAGGCTCATCACTGCGATTTCGGCGGATACTGCGGCCGGATCGCTATATGAGACGGATATGCGCTTGCGACCATCGGGCAGAGCAGGGCCGGTGGCGACGTCAATTGAGGCGTTTGAGTCTTACCATTGCAATGATGCCTGGACGTGGGAATTGATGGCGTTGACGCGGTTTCGGGTGGTCGCTGGGGACGCGCAGCTTGGCGCGCGCGCCTATAATCTCGCCGAACGCATGATTTCCAATCCGCGCCAGCCGGACTCCATTGATGCGGATGTGTTGGACATGCGGCAACGTCTGTCTCGCGACAAACCCCCGAAAAGCTCTTGGGACTTAAAGCAGCGTTCGGGCGGAATCGTTGATCTTGAATTCATCGTTCAACACGCCATGCTTCAAGCGCGCGACGCCGCCTGTTGGCATCCGGCGATCGCGGACGCAATAGACGCTTTGGAAACCAAGAATGTGTTGAATGCGGAAGAAGCCGAAACGCTCCGAATTGGGCGTGACCGTCTGCAGGCATTGCAACAGATTCAAAGATTAGCGCATGGCGCGGAGGCTTCGGAATCGCCGGCGTCTGATGGGCTGAAAGAAAGGCTCGCTCGCGCCATTGGGTGCAGCGACTTTAGCCAAGCGGAACAGCAATTGAGCGCGACTTGCGACGCGATTGCGGCGCTGCGCTGCAAAAGGATTGGCCCCCTCGCGACGGAATCGTGACGATCAGCCGTTTTATGATCAGGTTACAGAGAAAGGACCTGATAAAATGAAGAAACTTGCAGTGATTTCTATCCTCCTCGTCGGCACCGGAGCGGTTGCGGTAACAGCGTTTGCCCAAGGCGGACCAGGCCGTGGACACGGCCATCAAATGAAGCTTGAAGAATTGGATGCCAACGGCGATGGCAATATCTCGCTTGAGGAAATTAACACAGAGCGTAGCGAACAGTTTTCATCATCGGATCTAGATGGCGATGGCGCACTGACCCTTGATGAGTTCGTCGCGGCAGATGAAGCCAAGCGCGAAGAACGGCGTGCCGAACGTATGGCCCGTCGGTTTAACGCTATGGACACAGACAGCGACGGTGTCGTGACGATTGCCGAACAGGAAGCGTTTGGCGCTGAGCGCACGGAGCGCATGTTCGATCGCATCGATAGCAATGATGATGGCGTGATTTCGGAAGCGGAAAGAGAGGCTGTCAAAGGCATGCGCAAAGGACGCCATGGCAAACGCAACCAACGCGACGGCTAAGCGCGCCTTACAGCGTTCCAACCCGACTGAAGGTGACTCCAGAGAGGGCATGGCCTTCAGTCGAAGCGGCGCTAGAGTGCTTGTGTGTCAGCAGAATCCGAAATTGAGCAGGTTCGCCGGGCAGCGGCAGGTGACCGAGCGGCGCAAGCCGCTCTGGTCCATCGACATATGCCGGTCATCTTCCGTGTCTCATATCGCCTGTTGCAAGACCGCGCAGAAGCTGAAGACGTGACACAAGAGACGTTCCTACGCGTTTGGAAGAAGCTTTCAGAGTGGGAACCACGCGCGAGCTTTTCGAGCTGGGCCTGTACCATCGCGGTCAATCTTAGTCGGGATCGGCTCCGAAAAAAGAAACCGATCCTGATGGATGAGTTGCCCGAGCAGATCGATCATGCTCTGCAGCCAGACGCTGAGCTCGCCTCTAACCAAGCGGTTGCGCGCATCGAAACCCAGATTGCGGCGCTGCCCGACCGGCAAAGAGAGGCGCTGTCACTTTGCGCGCTGGAAGGAATGGGCAATAAGGAAGCAGCAGAGGCAATGGGTGTCACTGTGCATGCTTTAGAGGGTTTGCTTGGACGAGCGCGTCGGAGTTTGCGCGCAACGCTCAATGTGGAGAGAGACCGATGATCAAAGCAAGCGAAGAGAGAGTGTTTGAGCTCATCGCCGCCTATGGCGCCGAACCCGGCGGCTGGCCGGAAGATGAGCGGGATGCGGTAAAGGCAACACTGGTGGCAGATCCAGATCTTTTTGCAGAAGCATTGGCAGAAGCGAAAGCGCTCGATGCAGCCTTGCTAGCGGAACAGGTGCCGGATTTCGACCCCGCACTTGCGGATCGGATATTGGCGGCGGCGCCGAAGCCCAAAAGCGCAGGCGCGTTAGCGTCCATACTGACCTGGCGCTTGCCAGCACGTCGCTGGCCGGCAGGCGCAACCCTGGCCAGCTTAATGGTCGGATTGGTGAGCGGCTATGCCTATGCGGGCAACACCACTTTGGTGACCTATGACGCTTCGGATGAGGTTTATGTGAGCTTGTTTGGCGAAGACACCGGATTGACCTGGCTCGAAGAAGGTCTCGTTGAATGACAAGTGCCCGTGGCAGTTGGTCGGTTTGGTTGATCATCTCTTTGGTGGTCAATGCGCTGCTGATTGGATTCGTTTTTGGTGGTGGGATCCGCCACCGCGTTCACACGCCAGACCAGGATGGGCCTGGGCCACGTGGCGGGTTTGAAATGGTCCGCGGACTAGATCAAATCGCCTCTGAAGAGGACCGCGATGAAATCCGCCGCGTGTTCCGAGACGTGTTTCGCGAGACCCGGGATGTACGCCGTGAGCAAAGACGTGCTCGTATCGCGTTTGCGCAAGCCGCTGCCGCTGATCCGTATGATGAGGCGCAGGTTCTTGAATCCCTCAAGCGGGTTCGAGAAGCTGGGGTTGCACTCGAGACAGAAATCCACGCGGCCATGGCCAGCCAATTGGGCCGCCTAGATGTCGACCAACGCCGCGCGCTGATTCGAGCGATGTCACAAGACGGGCGACAAGGACGGCGTGGACCGCCCCGTAGAGAGGGTGGAGAACGCAGAGGTCCGGGTGACTGACTTGAGACCTTTTGACCTCTGCGCCAATACCGCCAAGTTTTAACCAACCCAAACCGGCGGCCGTTTGTCGGCCCAAGGGGCGGCGCGTTCGAGCTGACCGGCGAGTTGGT
>JBCAWZ010000083.1:0-9862 GCA_038534315.1 Pseudomonadota bacterium
AGATCAGCCTCGCGATAAGCGCGTAATTTGTCAAAACGCACACCACGTTGGAGGAATTCTACGTCGCGAGTTTCACCGAATTGAATTCGGTTTGCTTGAACTTGTAGTCTGCGAATTGCGCCCGAAATGATTTTTTCTGAAAGCGGTATTCGGCTCGCGCCTAGAAAGGGATCAAGGTCCTTTTCGATTCTGCCAGCTACCGTTGATCTAATTCCGTTCTTCAATAGTTCCGTATGAAGGGTTTTCACAGCCTTGCCTGCACCGGAATCGAGTGGGCACGCAAGCAAATGCAGTATCTTCAATTCGAATGCTCTCTGAAGTACAACCCGTCGAACTGTGCTAAACGCTTGTTTTCACGTCTTCTGTATCCCGGCCAAATGTCCCAAATTTCTAGTCCATGCTCGCACAGCTGTCCGTGCACATTGATCCAATCCGGTTGGTTCGCGTAGAGGGGCTTAAGGCTCATTTCGGTCAATACGCCTCGAATTTCAGACAGAACCTGTGTAGCCCCATTGAGAACGAGCGTCTCTGCACCTTGAACGTCCATCTTGAGCAGCGCACGCTTGGGATCGAAATGAATGTGTGTCAGGTCATCTAACCTTCTAGTTTCCACTTCAATCACATTCGAAACTTCTACATTGGGTGTGTCCGCCACAAATTCGGCAGTGGGTTCCAGCAAAGAACTGCTCGTATTTCTGCGTGTGATGTTGAAATTCGATACGCCATTTTTGTCGCTGAGAGCCAGGCGGGGTGCGATTTGCCAATTTGCTACCCCAGCGGCTTTTTTTTCCAGCGTTGCGTGTGGTTCGGGCAGCGGTTCGAACGAAATGATTTGTCCTCGAAATCCCGCGTTGAGGAGTAATTCAGCGAAACCACCGTCATTCGCTCCGACATCAAGAACCGTATTGATGGAGTTGATGGCCAAAAATTCTATAAGGCGAAGATCGTCGCGTGAATTTGCACCGCTGAGCCTAACCTCAAGACCGACACGTCGTCCCAAATTCTTTAAGCGACTTTTTATTTTTGGCGTCACGTACACATGGCCTCAAACTTCTGGGTGTTCAGATCCTGGTTCGAATCGACGGTTATCTGGGGAGGCCAAATTGTTCCTGCCGCGATGCTGAAGCTCATTTTTTTCAGTTTCTATGACAGTATCCTCCGCAGCCAAAAGCGCCCTTAGTGCTGTGTCCCAAGAGGAAGTTGTTGCTTGCCTGGAAAAGACGTCTCGGTAAGTCCTAAAACACACCTCCCTTAGGGTTCGGAAAGACGCCTTCGGCGCAATAAGCTGTCTCAATTGTTCATCAACAACGCTTACCGTCTCTTCTGATAGGACCCAACCCAGTCCATGTTCCTCAATCCAGCGACCGATTGCGCTGTCCGCGGGTCCTGAAAAAAGCACAGGTCTTCCGATAGATAGGCTGCCGAAAAACTTTGACGGAACGGCGACGCCGGCCCAATCCTTTTTCAAAGACACGATATGGATATCTGCGGCACCTAACCGCCTCTCAAGATCATTGAGGGGCGCAAGATCAGCGAATGATATGTTACTATCTTCTGTCGTCACTGCAGACCTCAGCGCTTCCGAACGACTTCCGCGTGCTGCAAAACAGAAGTGTATATCTCCGCAATCCCTGAGCGATCTGGCAAGCTGCAATATGGCCTCATAGGAGTGAGCCTCACCAAAGCTACCTGAATACAATAGCCCAAGTTTCGCATCACCAAAGAGTTCCTGACGTAGTTTGGCATCGCATGGAACTACCGAGGCCGGTTCTTTGAGGGCCCAAGGTGTTAATTCAATTTCTTTCGCGCCATGCTGGTAACGCTGAAGCCGGTTCCGCATGCACGACCCGATATCCACGATAAGGTCGCATTTTGAATAAGCTATCCTCATTGTACGCTGGGCAACCCTGCCGAAGAGGCTTTGCTCTCCGACAATATCTGTCACGAAGGCAGCCTCTGGGTGCAAATCAAAGCACCAATGCGCGATCTTCACGGACGGCGACAACAGTCGGATCGGAATTGCGGCTGCTAATCCGAACACCGGATCCGTACCGATAATCACGACGTCGGGTCTTTCTGAGCGAGGTCTGATGGCAATCATTGACCATGCACCAATCATCCAAACAGAATTAGCGATTCTTCCAAAAAAAGATCTTTGCGAAAAAGAAGGTCTCCAGATCCTTTTGTAATCAACACCCTGATGCCGATCCTTTCTCGGGAACTTTCTGCTCTCATCACTGCATCCCCTATTGCAAGGCAATGCCTCAACTTCCCAGCCCTGGCTTGCAAGGTCTTCTGCTAGTTCATGGAAGAGCTGCGCGCTAACTACATCATCTGGGAACATAAAGTGGTGGAGCAACGCAACCTTGGGTGCTGCGCTTTGCTGTGTACCTCTCTTGTTCCTAGATTGATTCAAAGCAATTTTTGTCTTTGGGCAGCGGAGCGTTGCCATTCGATTTCCCAAACTTTGGTTCGGATCGACCAGCGTTCATCATCGACATTCCATCACTGCCAAACTCTAAGTAATACGCTGACTCAGCGTTTTTCTCCGTTTACCCAGTCAAATATTTTGCTTTGTATACGGTCTCCAACAGTCCGCCGCTTGAGGAGTTGTTGGTCGAACTCCCAATGCGGCGCTATATAATCGGGACCTGAATACGGCGGATAGAGCTCGTTTGTGGCAAATACTTGGCTGCCTGATTGGGTATGTGTCGCCGACGGCCCAAATCCAATATTGGAGACCAGATTGACGGATGGCAAGCAACTCAACCCCCAGTTTAAGTGTCGTGTAAAACTCCACTGGTAGTCCCAAGTATCCACCTCTCCAGTGAACGCTTTTCTAAGGGTATTGTAACGGCTCAATCCATTGATGTCGCCGAACATCGACTTGAGTGCGCCAAGTGAGGTCTGATTTTCGAAATTCGTCATTTCGACATCATATAGTGACCAAGCGCGACGCCATGTGCCCCAACCCCATATGCTTCCTATCTTTGAAAAAAAGTAATCTGGCCCAGATTTGGTTAGATCCTCGTTGGGATTGTGGCCAGAGATCATAAATACGCGGTCGTCAGCCTCAAAAGCGCGAAGCCCGAATCGCATAAAATCAAAAAAGCTTTCAACGGGGACTGTGTCATCCTCCAAAATGATCCCGGCGTCCACATGGCTGAAAAACCAGGTGATTGCATCCGAGACAGCGCGCTTGCAACCCAGGTTTTGAGGTCTTCGCCTCATAAACACTTCGCAGTCCCAATCGACTTTGGAGACAATCGCATCTACGTTCTCAATGTCTGACTTGTCAGTTGGCTGACCATCTCGCGGGCCATCGATAGCAACAAAGAGCTGTGCCGGCTTCCTTTTGCGTATTGCAGAGAATACTTTTTGCGTTTCGGCTGGGCGATTAAAACACACTAACAGGATCGGAATTTCGTACACTGTAAGGCTTTAGGTCGGATTCTTCAGAGCGTTGAAACTGCTCACCAACTGCAATGGTCGAGCATACCGAATTAGATTAAACGAAGAGATGATGTCATGCAGGACTTTCCTGCCTTCTTTGAAAAACAAGAGTAGCCCAACTGAGCCAATCAAATTTGCAATTACCGTTGTGGCGGCGGCACCTTCAGCTCCGAAAATCGGTATTGCGTACAAATTTCCAAGAATATTCACCAAGCAAGCGATCATCGTGCGGGTGAGGATTATTTTGTCGAGTTTTTCGGTTATCAAGTGTTTTCCTGAAACACTACCCAAAACAATCAATGGCAAGCTCCAGATCAGGATGTTCAGCAGGTAGTGCGAGCTTCCGTATTGTGAACCAACGAGAATATTTATTGCTGATGCCGATGTTGCAAGCACCACGGCCACAGTTGAAAGGGAGAGCAAGATCCCAATGCAGTATGCATTACGACGAAATCGTCTGAATGTAGTTTCGTCCTGTTGCTGCAATCTGACGAACGCTGGCAACAATAGACCCACCGCCATCGTGAATAGAATCGTGAACGCTTCTAATATCCTAACGGCAACGCTGTACTGACCATTTTCTGCGGCGCCTAGAAAATGGACGATCATGACCTGATCGATCTTGACGTATATTATCACAGATAACGAAGAGAGAAGTAAGTAGAAAGATTCTCTTACCTTTTTCAATGCTTCAGGTAAAACGCCCCTAATTTTTTTGTATTTCTGCGAACTCATTATTTTATTTCTACTGATTAGTAGTATCGAGGCGGCAAGAATTGTTTCAATGAGGTAGGCAAGCGCTAATATTGGTAATGGTAGTCCGAGAACGCATGCTGTTACTTTCATAACCGCCGAAACGGTCGCCGAAGCTAAATCGGTCAGGTAATTTCGATGAAAGTCGAGAGCAGATTCGTTGAAGGCTCGAAAAATGTACAAGGGCCGGACAACTAGGCTCAAGAACAATACAAATGACACCATGAATTCTGTGTTGGTTTCGACAATGAAAGCGGACAAAGCCGTATATGCAAGTAAAGCCGGTACCAGCATTAGGAATGCCGCCCATACAAACACCTGCTGCAGAAATTGGCCTTCGGATGGTGAAGAAGTTTCTCTCACCGTCGTCGGGTGCAATCCTCCTGTGATCATTGTGTGAGCTATTCCGAAGGCCGCAATGGAGGCTGACAAGACTCCAAACTCTGCAGGTAGGTATGTGCGTGCGATTAGGAATGCGGTCAGGACTGACAACGCTGATACGTAGACCCGCACAGCTAGTCCCAATGATAACAGTTTCAGCACCGGTCAAACACCAATAAAGAAAGACTTGCCTGCTAAACAATACGCTAGTCCGGATCGACCGATGTCTAGCGTAAACTGAACGCCCAACTCTCGGGCCCAGCCTTCTGCAATTTGCCGTTCAGCTTTTCGATCCGCGTCATCAAGAAACACAGAAAAGCTTTCCGACAAACGTTCTTTGACGAAATCGGCTGCAGGAGCGCGACTGGTCGCATTTGCGGGATCATGAGTCGGCGGTCCGTCCACGATCACGCAGTCAATTGGACCATCACCTAGCTGGGTGCGTATAGGTTCGAAGCCATACCAGCTCGGTACATTCGAATGATCGAGAGGCGAATGTATCAGTTTCACAGTTTCGGAAATACCTGCTTCCTCAACCCACATTGATACCAATTCGAACCAATCCCGATCATGCTCAACAGATACGAGTTGTCCAGAATTCCGTTGAAGGGCTTTCCCAAGATAAATGGTCGAAAGACCGGACCCAAACTCTATCGCGTTCCTCCGCTGATTTATCAGGATATCGTTGGTGATCAGGCGAATGGCAGTCGGAGAGAGGGCCGACTTCGTCCACCCCAAAGGTGGTGGCGCGAGACTCACAAGGTGAGGGAGTGAGCTGGAATCCCAAATCTCCCGCTGTATCGACCTGACGATACGGTTCAATTTGAGTATTCTACTTATCATTCAGATACTTGTTGACAGCTAAATGTGTATAATCTGCCCACCTCTCGCGCGTTAATGCGAGGGTCGGAAACCCTCTGCGCTAGAACTGCGGCGAATATCTCATGTCCTTCGAAATCAGTACAGATTGCGATGTGTTTCTACTCAATACAATTGCTACCGCAGTGCGGGTGACATGGTACACATATCCCAACACAGACCTGTAATGGCCAGAGTCATTGGGCTAAAAAGCACGCCCTGATCTGTCAACCAATCCGCTGCTGTGTCACAGACACTTCAAGATTGAGACAAGAAGCCAGTCATTGATAGCTTCAAAGCTTTCAAGTGTGACGGCGACCCTGATGTTGCGTTAGACCCGCTAACGTAAGCACTTAAACGCCGCCGGACCTGCTGACCACCTTTTGAAAACCGATCGAGACGAGCTTCATTACATGACGCGGTAGCGCTTGTGGTCGTGACAAGAGCAGGCTGGTGGCACCGATCGGATTGCGCTTCTTCAGCTCTGCGATCATGCGCTCGAAACGGGCCATTTCGAGAGCATCGCGCTCTTTGCGTTGAGACAAAACACATTCCCGCGGCGCAAGCGTATCGCCGAAATTTGTTCGAAACCTGGCTTCGGCATTGGCGACTCTGTCTGCCGCCTCAGGTGAGATGCGATGAGAAATCGATGCGTCATGCCGTCGATAATAATACAGGCCCTCGGCACAGAGTTTCATCTGCGCGCCAGCGGCCAAAAGCTCTGCTAGGAAGTAGTAGTCTTCGCTGTTGCGCAAATCCGTTGGATAGCGGCTGCCATGAGAGTCGAGAAAGGATCGGCGGAAGACAGGCTTCAGATATCCGAGTGAGTTTCCAAACTGTCCAAAGTTCGACATCATCAAATCCGACAGTGAAATGTCGATAGCGCTATTGGTCATCGCGATCTGAAAATAGAGCGCCGCGCCCAAATCGTCGATCTGGTTGCGAAACACGATGAGGTTGTCGGCGACGATATCGGCACCCGTTTGCTCCGCCAACGTCAACAATACCTGCAATCGGTGCGACGCCATCAGATCATCCGCATCAAGCACGGCGATGAACTCGCCCCGTGCGTGGTGCAAGCCTAAATTCCGAGCGGCTGACGGCCCTTGATTGGTCTCGAGTCTCAAAAATCGTACCCGCTGATCGCCCCCGGCTGCGGCCTTCACCGTTGGTTCAAGGGATATTGGCGACGCATCATCTACGATCAGCACTTCCAAATCTGACAGTGACTGCGCTAGACATGTCTCAATCGCCGTCGGCAGAAACGCTTCCGCCTTGTAGGCTGCGACGATTATGGAAACCTTTGGTGGCTTGGACACAATGGAATTTCCCAAATAGATGCAGCCGGAAACCGCTCGCGTTTTCCAAGCTTGATGTGCGCAAAGTAGCGCAATGCAAGTTACGTGACATTGGCGATCCTGAGAACCGGTCTCTCGACCCGAACTTTATGCGAGGCGTGACTGGCTTGAAACTTGAAAGACAGTGGGGGAGAATTCGCCTGTGGATCGCGGCCAGGCGGCGGATCAAACACAAGGTGCATAATTGCCAATGACTGAGCACAGTCCAAAAGCCAATCCATCAAAGGTAACGGTGATCGTACCGACTTATAATCGGGCGCATTTTGTCGCGGAAAGTCTCAATGCGATCCTACCACAGCTTGAACCGCAAGATGAATTGATCGTGATCGATGATGGCTCGGAGGACCAGACGCTCGAGGTGTTGGCGGGCTTCGGTGATTCCATAAAATTGATAACTCAAAAAAACACGGGAAAACCAACCGCTCTTAATTGCGCGTTTGAGCACGCGAGTGGAGATTTGATCTGGATCGTTGACGATGATGATCTCGTCGCGAGCGACGCCCGCTCGCGATTGGTCACAGCGCTTGAAGTCACGCCTGGAGCCGGATTTGCTTATGGCCGCCATGAGCGTTTTTTCGATGATGAGGTGACTGGGGACCGACATTTTCTGGGAACAGGATATTGGTGCGAGTGCAATCCGGAAGGGTTTTTGTGCGCGACGCTAGAGGACTTCTTCGCGCACCAGCCGGGTATGATGGTCCGCAAAAGCCTTTACGACGAGGTAGGGTCCTTTTCGAACGCCTTTTCTGAGGATTATGACATGTTGATCAGGCTGGCTTTGGTGTCACGGCCAGTCGCTGTACCGGGAATACTATTCTATCAGCGTCAACATACAGGCTTGAGAGGTACAGCAGCCAATCCTGTCAAGATTCACCAGCGCGACCGGGCTTGGATTGGAAGTGGCCAAGACATCATCAAGCAGTATCTGGCCGAGTTGCCGTTAGAGCGGTTTTTGCCTGGGCATGAGGCACTCGACGAACGCGCGACCAGGCGTGCACTCCTTCAGCGAGGTGTGATATTCGCTCGCCACAGCCTATGGCTTGAGGCCGCCGAGGAATTTAATCGTGCGGCGAAACAGTCTGACGCGCCGTTCGATCAGGCTGAACAAACCTTGGTCAGACGGGCGAGCCAATCAAAGTTCAATTCAGAGTCCTTTTTGCAGGATCGAATAGCGTACCAAGCGTTGATGCGTCTGGCGCGATCCAACGCGGTGGGACGCTCGCTTGTGCGCCTGATTGGGCGAAGCTTTGTTTGGCGAGGGCGGGAAGCCTATCGGGCGCAGCGCTGGACGACAGCACTCAGCTACGGCCGTCGAATTTTTCGAATGTGGATCCTTGCTCGATAGCCCGCTTTGCGATCAGCTCCGCCCGTATTGTTTCGAATTGGTCTTCGTCGCATAAATCTTGCACTGCTTTCGGTTGCACTCATTACATCAACCGTGCAGCTCGGATGGCTCATGATTGAACGGATCAAGGTTTAAAGTTCTTATGGTCTTTTTTAGGACGCCAAACGTAATCATCAGCGGCCGTTCAGGACAGATGCGCCGGTCCTCTATATGTTAGGTGATCGCCTAATCCGCGGTGTTGCGTGGATGACCATCGGGCGCGTTCTCGGCAACGCGATCGGTCTGGTCAGCACGCTGATCATTGCGGCGTTGTTGATACCCGAACACTTCGGTTTGTTTGCGCTAGCAACGACCTTCGTCACCGTGTTTTCCGCTGCGATCGATTTCCAAACGTCTTTGGTTCTGATCCAAATGAAGGATCCGAAAAAGCAAGATTTCGATACGGTGTTTACGCTCAATATCTTGCGTGGCTGCTTATTATTCTTTGTGATTGCCGCGGCCGCTTGGCCTTTGGCGGTTGTTCTCGATGATCAACGACTGTTCCCTCTGTTGTTGGCGCATGCGCTTCAGCCTCTGATCATGGGCATCAGAAATCCATACTTCGAAAAGTATGCGAAAGAGGTCAGTTTTGTCCCATCAACCGTTCTCGATCTTATTGTAAAGGTTGCCACATTTACCGGGACTGTTGGTGTCGCATTGATTTATCCAACCTACTGGGCATTGCTTTGCGGTGTCTTGGCTGCGGCGATCGCATCTTCGGCATTTACATTCATAATGGCGAAAGAGCGACCCGGTTGGTCCCTTGCTTCGTTTAAGACCGTTTTCTCGTTCTCAGCATGGCTTGGTCTTGCTGCTCTCGCGCGCGCAGTCATGTCTCAGTCAGACCGCCTTATTCTAGGGATCGGCTTCAGCATTGTCATGCTCGGTTACTACATGATGGCCGTCAGGATCATCGACCAGATTATTCAGGCTCTGCAGCAACCCATCAATTGGGCGCTCTATTCCGGCTTTAGCAAGGTAAAGGATGATCCTGAGCGTCTGCAACGGAACTATAAACGCGCGCACGCTGCCATGGCAGCATTGCTGGTGCCTGCCAGTATGGGATTGCTGTTGGTCGCAGAGCCGTTTGTCCTGACGTTTCTTGGCGAGAAGTGGCAAATGTCGATTCTTTTCTGCCAGGTCACAGCCTTGATCGCACTGATCATGGCTTTGCCGGGCCCTTCCTGGCCCTTGGCGATGTCGCTTGCGGAGACACGGCTTTTGTTCTGGCGGACAGTGGTCACACTTGGCATTCGACTGGCCGCCCAGCTGATTGGGATTATCACCTATGGTATTCCGGGGTTTCTTGTCGGTTGCGTGGTTGCAGTCGCAATCAATAATGTCATTGCGATGCAGGTCGTGAAACACCTCATCAATGCAACATATGTCAGCCAGCTTCTGAATGTATGGCGCCCCGTTGCGGCAAGTATGCTGATGATACCTGCTGTCCTACTGACGGCGGCATCGCTGGATGGGCACGTGCAGGGTTGGCTGAGTTTGGGAGCGCAAGTGGCTGCAGGGCTGGCGGCCTATGGTCTTACAACACTGGTTTTCTGGACCATTAGCGGCTTCCCTGAAGGGCCAGAAAGAATGGTCATTAAGCAAGCAGAATTGATCTTGCGAAAGCTACGTATTTTACCAGAACTTGACCGTCCGACAGAAAGCCGGGTGGACT
>JBCAWZ010000084.1:0-9526 GCA_038534315.1 Pseudomonadota bacterium
GTGGGGATCTGACCCGCGATGATAATGGCGATGGCAATCCAGACGGCGTTTTGTCCAGCAAGATGGCTTCAAACTGCTTCGACCCGTTAAGCGGCGAGGCGGTGGAGACATGCTTTTACGCGTTTGAGCAAGGTACCAGTATGGCCGCGCCACATGTCAGTGCGGCTTTGGTTTTGCTCAAATCGAAGGAACCGACCCTTTCGGGATCGGACTTGGTCAGCGCATTGATGGATCGGGTGAGCGCGATTCCGGATCAAAACTGCAAAGGGTCATGTACGCAGTTTCCCGGTTCGAGACGCCTACCAGACGAACCGGGCATGTGTTTACGGCCCTGCGGCGCTGGCGCACTCGATCTGAGTGCGTCCGATCTGGCGCCCGAACAGAACTGAAAGTGAGGCCTTCGTGGCAAGAATCCAGACAGACACGACGCGAAGATCACCCCCTAAGACATCGTCTGGCCTGGCGTGGTGTTTCGGCCTGGTCTTGTCGGGCGGCCTGGTTCTGCCGCAAACCGGGATCCGAGAAGAGGCCGTTTTCGAGACCGCGCAATCCCCGATACCAGAATTTCGCACGGTGGCATTAAATTCAGGGGAGTACATTCCCATTCAAGAAGAGGCACTGCCCGATTTGCAAGCCTCCTTCATCGTTAAGTTTAAGGACCAGGCGGAGGTTACTGCGCTTGCGCGCTCGTTTCGTAAGGATCGCGTGGGGGCACAACAGAAATTTGCGCAATGGGCGCAATCCCATAGAGCTCTGCGTGGATTAATCCTAACAAGTGCGAGCTATTCGGGTGAGCTGATTTTGTCTTTGCCGGCGAATGATCCACTGAATCGAAGCCCAAAAGATGTTTTAGAGGCGATTCGAGCGATGGACTCCTGCGTTTATGCAGAGCTCGATACGATCGCCTATCCAAGTTCGAGGGATCAGAAATGACATATCACTCCGCATTGGCCGTGATTGCTGCGAGCGCGTTGCTCGTGGGTTGCTTTCCACTAGAAGAAGAGACCTCAGACCTCACGCCAGAAGACACGATGACTTTTGCCGATCCGGCGCCTGAAATGGAGCCGGACTCGTCTGCCGAAGAGTCAATTGAGGTCGCATCGGCGCGCAAAGCGGATATCGATTGGGCCGCCGCGCGCGCAGAGTATGCGGGTCAACCGCTGCCAGCGGAGACGGATGCCTTCGGCATTGCCTCAATGGGTAGCGCGCCGTCTGTACCCGTCTTGTTGCCGACTGCGCCAATTCGAGCAGCATCCTCCGACGGCACGCCAAGCTTCAAAGTCATGCCGATGAATGATGGTTATTATGCCGTGTTTGATGGCGAAGCCTATGACATGATTATCAATGGCAGTGATCGGATCACCCCGATCCGCGCTGATGAGCCGGGACTGGACCCTGAAGCCTTGCGTTTCGAGGAAACGGTGACCGGTGCCCAAGTCTCATTCAAACGCTTTGGTGCCGCATATCTGGTGGAGTTTAACTGCAATGGTCGACCGCCCGGACCCGATCTCAACTGTGTCACTGAGGACGAGGCCATCGCAGCGGTTCAAGACTTGTTGGTCGCGGGGACTCAGTAATGCGTTGGTTCAGTGGCGTTGGTCTCATTTCGGTTTTGGTATTGGCGAGTTGCGATGCGGTGCGTTTGCCGGGTGATGGCCGGACCGCACCCGAGCCACCTGTCGATATCCCAGACGGCGCGCCGGGTCCGCCGCCTCCAGTCACCCCCGTCAGCGATCCTTATGGTGACGGCGAAACAGATCCTGATACCGGGACGGCTGATCTGCCAACGGACGCGGATCCGACACCCGAGCAACCTCCGATCGAGGCAGATCCCTCAGACGGCGATGAAATCGATCCTGAGGATCCAGAAGACAACGACGCCGGACAAAATACAGATCCAGAGCTCCCGGAAACGCCAGTAGAGCCGCTGCCCGTTGTGTTCCAATATTTTGCACCGGGTGTGCTCGCACCGGGGTCTGGTACAGGTCGCCAAGACGACACGGTCTTCGTGCCGGATATGGTGTTCCCGATCCTCGACGATCCCGCGTTTCCGGGTTCGCAAGTGTGGGGCTTTGGCGGCGGCATGAGCACGGGCGGCCAGTGTGATGCACGAAATTATGGCGATACGCCCTGGCGCGACAATTTCTGCGAGCATCGGAGCCGCCAACGAGACACGCCGCTTTGCCCCAGCAACAATGCCCACCAAGGACAGGATATTCGGGTCGGAACCCGAACGGGATGTCTTGAAATGGTTGCGGACCGGCCGGCAAAACCGACGCTGTATGAGGTGGTCGCGGCTGAGGCTGGCGTGATCCAGTATATCGGGTCGTACTCAATCAATCTCAAAGGCACTGAAACGGGCAATCTGTACAAATATCTCCATCTCAATATGGGTGCGCTTCAAGTGAGCGAAGATGATACAGTCGAAGCCGGTGATCTCATCGGCTATATATCTGATGATTTTGGCGGTACGCCAACGACCTATCACCTCCATTTCGAGATCAAATCACCACTGGAAGACATCGGCTTTACGCACGTACCTCCTTATACGTCGCTGGTCGCGTCCTATGAAAAGCGCGAATCCGGCAGGGGTGAGCGATTGACTGAGGAGACAATCGGCGTTGCATCAGCCTTTGTGCCGCCCGAAGGCGTCGACATCACCCAAGGAATGATCAATACCGAGGCAGATTTGATTGATCAGGCCGCCGTCGAGACTGAGCTTTTGAGCGACGATTCACTTAACGATTCAACGCCTGAATAGGGCCGAGTCTGGCTTAACATCGTCACATTCGCGCCTGATTGTTTTGTAATCTGGGGGGAAAGCGGGACGGCTTTGATGCATCAGATTGTTGCATTGAAAATGTTTTAGCTTTGAGCCGCTTGCAATTGGCGCGGATTTTGCGCGAGACTTAATAAAGTCTGAATAGAGTACACCCCATGGACGCTGCCCAAAAAACAACTGACGCACCCAGTACGCCTGCGGATCACCCGCCGGTTGTCACACTGATCGGGGCGGATATCCCCGAAGCTTATCTCGATGATGCCGAACCCAGCCCATTGATGAATGCCGTCTCCAATTTCTGGGGCCGCGTTATGAATTATCTGCGCATGGGCTTGGCCGCGTTCTTGGTATTCGGTTATCCCGCCGCTGTTGTTTTATCGCATCAAATCAATGACCAGCCGGTCCTGCTGCCGCAAACCAACAACTGGGCGTCCGCCGAAGCTGGCACCGCGCTGACCTTGCTCGGACGCGAATTGACGGGTCCTGGCTGGGTCACCGACCGCTCTGCGTGGCACCCTCAATCCAGACTTACCGCGCTTCCCGCTTGGCAGAATGGCATCGCGTCCGGACTGTCTGATTATGCCGGGCTCATGGCAACGCAAACCGTCGACGATGCGGGCCAAATTGATGAGGATTTGGACGCAGCCAGCCGTTTGCTAGCACCGGCCGCAGGCGTGACCGCGATCCCCCGCTTGAACGCAGCCGCAGAGGCATTGCAGCGTTATGATGGACGCCTCGCGCGCGACTTGGCCGATGCAGTGGATGGCGAAGCGGTCTTCGATGCCAAGCTCGCCCTATATGGCGACTGGGCAATCGACGCCGCAGACAAACTCAAAAAACAAGCCGATAGCGCCGAGGCATGGCCGGCATCACAGGCGGATATCGAAGCCATCTATGACGCAAGGGCGCATGCTCATGTGGCCCATCAAATGATCTTGGCGGCGCTCACTGAAGAACCCAATTTGCTGAGCGCCGAAGGCGCAACACAAGCCGCCGATCGGGTGTTCTTCACCTGGCGGCGCGCGGCGGAGTTCAGCCCGCTTATCGTGACCAGCCAAGCAAGTACTGGATCAATCTTGTCTGACCATCCGGCTACTCTGTCATTCTACATGTCAGAGGCGGCGCAAGCGACGCAGAACCTTCGTGATGTGCTGACACCTCCGTCGGACGCCGCGCTGTCCGTCGCATCTGCTGGTTAGCAATCAGACTTGAATCCGTTGCTGCGCGGTGCCACTTGGATGTTAGCATGATGTGAGGAGCCGGCATGTTCATTCAAACAGAACCGACACCAAACCCCGAAACTCTAAAATTTCTTCCGGGACAATCCGTTACCGGAGAGACAGGCCCGTTCGACTTCATCAGCGTCGATGAGGCTGGCACCAGCCCTATGGCGCAAGCGTTGTTCGAAATTGACGGAATCGTCCGCGTTTTTCTAGGGCATGATTTTATCGCGTTGACCAAAAACGAAACCAGCGATTGGAAGCATTTGCGCCCAATGGCTTTGGCGGCAATTATGGATCACTACATGTCGGGCTTGCCGGTTCTGGCTGTGGACGGCAATTCTGGGTCGCAGACTAGCGGGCATGAAGGGTCGGCCGAAGAGTATGAAGGCGAGGCCGCTGAAATCGTTGGCGAAATAATCGAATTGATCGAGACACGCGTGCGCCCGGCCGTCGCGCAAGATGGCGGCGACATCACATTTCAACGGTTCGAGCCGGACAGCGGAATTGTCCATTTAACCATGCGGGGCGCTTGCGCCGGCTGCCCGTCATCCACGTTCACACTGAAGCAAGGCATTGAAAACATGCTGAAAGCCTATGTGCCCGAGGTGACCGCTGTGGAAGCTGCGCTTTAATCCGCCTCCGCCAGAGCGGTTTCGTAGGCTTCGGTCGCCTCCAGCCAAGCCATTTCTGCTTCTTCGCTTTTGCTGTTCCAAGCTGCGCGGTCCAGCATTAGTTTTTGGCGTTTCTCAGAGCTTAAATTTGGTTGCGCCAAGCGGATATCGATCGCGGCAATTTCTTTGCCCGCTTTGTCCAAGGCCCGTTCAGCCTGCTCCGCTCGGCGTTTGATCGGCGCGGCCGCCTGACGTCGCTGAGAGGCGCGCTTTCGCCGTTCGGTCTTATCGGCCCTCGGCATTCCATCGGGTTTACGAACATTGGACCCAACCGAGTCGTCGGGACGGTCAGCCGATAAAACCAAGCTCCGATAGTCGTCCAAGCTGCCGTCATAGGGCCGGACATCCCCGTCTTTCACGAGCCAGAGTTGCTCGGCTGTTGCTTCTGCCAAAAATGTATCGTGCGTGATCAAGAGGACGGCACCCTCAAAATCGTTGATCGCATGGATCAGAGCCTCCCGGCTATCAAGGTCGAGATGCGATGTTGGCTCGTCCAAAATCAGCAAATGCGGCTCATTTAAAGTGACCAAGCCGAGCAAGAGACGAACGCGTTCTCCACCGGAGAGGTCCACGGTCTTTGTGTCGATTTTCTGATGCGAAAAGCCGAGTTGGGCGGCCCGGGCCCGCAGCTTCGCTTGACCGTCTACAGTCGGCAAAGCCCGGCGCACATGATCCAACACGGTCTCTTCCGGGCGCAAGGACTCCATCTGATCTTGAGAGAAATAGGCGATGCGAATTTCAGACGGGATGGTGCGCTTGCCGGACATGAGCTGCAACCGCGACGCTATGGATTTGACCAATGTCGTCTTGCCTTCGCCATTGCTGCCAACAATGGCAACCCGGTCCTCCGGGTCGATGCGCAGCGAAACCGCATCCAAAATCACCGCATCTTCGCCATAGCCAAGGCACGCTTCGTCTAGGATGAGCATGGGCGGCGCCAAAGTCTCAGATCCGCTTGAAAACACAAACGGAACGGTTCGTTCCGCCAAGGGAATATCGATTTCCTTCATCTTTTCAAGGCGTTTTATCTTTGACTGGGCTTGCCTCGCTTTGGATTCCTTATAGCGGAACCGGTCGATATAGGATTGCAGATGTGCCCGCTCGTTCTCCTGCTTGGTCCGCTCGGCCTCCAATCGTTGCAAATGCGCCGCGCGGAGCCGAAGCCAAGCGTCATATCCGCCAGGACTCAGATGAAGTTTGCCATGCTCAAGAGCCAAAATATGGCTGACAGACCGGTTTAACAGATCCCGGTCATGTGAGACCGTGATAACGGTTCCAGGATAGGTTTTGAGATAGGATTCGAGCCACGCCGCGCCTTCGAGATCGAGATAATTGGTCGGCTCGTCGAGCAAGAGCAGGTCTGGCCGCGAAAACAACACCCCCGCCAAGGCCGCGCGCATGCGCCACCCGCCCGAAAACTCATGCATTGGACGCTGCATGTCTGATTGCTTAAAGCCAAGCCCAGCCAAGATCCGTGCGGCGCGCGCCTCGCCCGACCAAGCCTCAATGTCGACCAGCCGCGCATGTGCATCGGCAAGCGCGTTCGGATCGGATTCGTCTTCCACTTGCTGCAGCAATGCGTGGCGCTCTTCATCGGCGGCCAGCACGGTTTCCAGCAATGGTGTGTCGGTCGGCGAGACTTCTTGAGCCACCCAACCCAAACGGGTCTGCGCGGCAAATCGAATGGCCGGCCACTCTGTCGGGTCCTGGAACGCCTCAACAATCAGCCTCAACAAAGTTGATTTTCCAGATCCATTCCGGCCGACCAAACCGACTTTCCAGCCAGCCGAAATCTGCGCGTCCGCTTTTTCGAACAGAACACGATCACTGTAATTGAACGAAAGTCCCTCAATGGTCAGCATCTCTGCTGGTTACGAATGGCAGCGTTCGAACACAAGAGGTGCTTGACGCATTTGTTCACAACGCCATAGCGGGTCCGTGTTCAACGCTCTGCTCCCCATCACACTGTGCTTAGTCTCTGCGATCACCGTCGCGGCCGTAAACCTGTTTGTAAAAAAGGGCGGCGACGTCCTCAGCACGCGGATGCTGGTTTCCTTGACCATGGCCGCAACTGCGGTCCCCTTCGCGCCCTTTGTTCCGCTTCCGACACCGACCGTCTGGGCTGCACTTGGCATCTCTTTGTGCGCGCACGCTGGGTATCAATTTGCGATGGTCAGGGCGCTTCACCGCGGCGACCTATCTCTGGTGTTTCCAGTGATGCGGGGATTTGCACCCCTTGCTGCAGCAATTCTTGCGACGATCTTTCTCGGCGAAGTCTTGGCGCCGCTTGGTTGGTTCGGACTGTTGCTCGCAAGTGCGGCTTTGCTCGTCTTTGCGTTGCCGGAAGATCAAAGCATTGATGCGGCGAACGTCCGACGCTCAGCGCTGTTCTGGGCTGTCATGACATCGATTGGCATTGGCGCCTACTCAGTCGCCGATGCCAATGGCACGCGCACCGCAGATTTCGTCCCTACCTTCATCGTCTGGCTGTTTATGCTGGACTGGATTGGCATCACCCTGACCATGGCGGTCACGCGTGGTCGGTCAATGTGGCGGGATGTGCGCCCACAATTACGAGATGGCATCATTGCCGGGATTCTAGGATCGGTTTCGTACGCGACCGCACTATGGGCATTTACCATGATCGAAGCGGCAGCTGTTACGGCTTTGCGGGAAACATCTGTCGTGTTTGGTGCCTTCTTTGGCGCCGTGCTCTTGAAAGAACCGTTTGGCCGTCGCCGCATCATCTCCGCCGCCGTCTTAGCGACCGGTCTGGTGCTGCTGAATCTGACCTGAGCTGTGACGGGATAAATTCGCTGCAAAACAGTTGCACTCTTCATCGGCTGCACACACTTTCGTGTTTGATGCATCCAATTCAGGCTCGGACCCGTAGAAAGAGCACATGACCGAAACCAATAGCGCACTCAATAAGACAGCAGACAAAGCCAATCAGATCTGGGGTGACCTCGTTCCAGTTGTCGGCTTTATCTTGGTGTACAACGGCCTTCGACAGGTGAAGCTCGACATTGCTTGGCTTAGCGCCGACACCGCCCTTTACTGGGCGACCGGCGTTCTGATTGTCGCAACACTGATCACGGTCGCACGGTATTTGCGTCGTGGCGAAAAAGTCCCGCTCTTCCTTGTCTTCACGGCGACGATTGTGGGTGGTTTCGGCATGCTCGGCATTGTCTTGCAAGATAAACAGTTCTTGCTGATCAAGCCGACCATTCAGAACCTCTTTCTCGCCAGTGTGATCTTTGGCAGCCTGCTCATGGGTCACAATATCTGGCGGGTGATGTTTCAGTCTGTGTTCGACTTGCCAGAACATGCCTGGAAAACCCTTGCCATCCGGTGGGGGCTCTTCTTTGTCGCCATGGCGCTCTGGAACGAGTTTCTATGGCGCAATTTCTCAGAGGATACCTGGGCCAATTGGAAACTCGGCAATATGGCGATCACGCTCGTCTTCGGGGGCCTCAACGTTCCGTTTACGCTAAAGCATTTGCGCGACGGCGAAGAGGCGGAACAAGCCGCGAGCACTTAATACGTCAGACGGTCTGTTCCGGGCGGGTTCCCGAAAGGCGCGAAGTCATTTTGATGTCGGGTTTCGGCAAAATGCGTCAGCGCCCAAACCACCGTTGGAAAGGCCAATTCCGCCCACGGAATATCCTTCCAATCATATAGCGCGACTTCTTGGCTTTCTGGTCCGACGCCGAAATCGCCTGTCAGGTGAGCTCGGAACATAATCTGGACCTGCCCGATCCTCGGAACAGAATAGATCGCAAGTGTTCGATCGATATCGATATCGGCCAAAGCTTCTTCGCGGGCTTCACGTTGAGCCGCTTCCTCTACGCTCTCACCGAGCTCCATGAAACCAGCAGGCAGCGTCCAAAACCCCTTGCGTGGCTCAATCGCGCGCTTGCACATCAAAATCTGATCGCCTTTCAACACGACGGATCCCGCCACGATCTTCGGATTCTGATAGTCGATGAAATCGCAGCGCTGGCACATGCGCCTCTCTCGATCGTCGCCATGTGGGATTCCGAGAGCGAATTCTTGGTCCAAAAGGTCTGTCATCTTATTGTAAGGCTCTCGCTTTATGGGAGAAAGGAATTGATCTGCCTACTGTCTGTTGGCAAGGCATCGTAGAACAGATCGTAAGTATAGGCTGTTGTGATGGCAAAAGAAGAGTCTGCGTTAGAGTTTACATTGGCAATGTCTGCCACGCATTTGCTGCACCGTGCGCAGCAAGTTGCGGTCAACATTTCAGCCGCGGGTCTGGCCGAAAAAGGTCTGACCATTCGTCAATTCGCCGTTCTGGCGGCGCTTCACGACGAAGACGGCCAAAGCCAATCCAGCCTTGTTGACGCAACCGGGATTGATCGCTCGACTCTCGCCGACATGGTCTCTCGTATGGAGAAAAGCGGTCTGGTCGCGAGAGTGAAATCAAACTCGGATGGACGCGCAAAGGCGGTGTCGCTGACCGACGCTGGCGAAACGGCCTATGCGGGTTCTGCCCCAATTGTCGCTGAAGCAGACCAGGAATTGCTGGAAGATCTCCGGAAATCTCGCCGCGATAGCTTGATCGGTGCACTTGCCGTTGTCGCCGGTGACGAGCTGGAAGACGAAGAAGATGACAAGAAGCTGAAAAAGAAAAAGAAGAAAAAGAAGAAGAAGAAAAAATAGCTTACTGCGCCAATGCGGTTCGCACCGCTTCGAGCGAATCTTCTTCTAACGGTCCTCGGATGTGAAGGATCACAACACCTTCAGAATTGATCACGAAGGTTTCCGGCACACCGGTCAGCCCAAAATCCAGTCCGCCGCGACCATCCTCATCTTTGCCAACCGCTGTG
>JBCAWZ010000085.1:0-8189 GCA_038534315.1 Pseudomonadota bacterium
GCGCTTGCGTCAATGCGCCGATGGTCCAGGTCAATGACGACTATTACGAAGATCTAACGCCGCAGCAATTCGAAGACTTGCTGGACAAGCTTCAGAATGGTGCGGAAACGGTGCCGGGACCTCAAATCGATCGACAAACCTCCGGCCCAGCGGGTGGTCTAACAAGCCTATTGGAAGCGGATTTGTTCGATGGAACGCGCAACAACATTGTGCTGCTTCCAAACTTGCCGACGGATGGACCGGAAACGCCTGCGCCAGCTCCAAGCGTTGAAAAGACGACGCTGATCAAAGATGCGAAGCCTGCGCTGAAGGAAGCAGATAAGCCAGAAATTGTCGATATTGCCGAGGGCGAAGAAGACAATTTGAAGGAGATCAAAGGGATTGGCCCGGCCAATCAGAAAGCACTGAACGAACTTGGCATTTTTAAGTTCAGTCAGATTGCTGCTTGGACCCCGGCCAATGTCGATTGGGTTGAAGACTTTATGTCTTTCCCGGGTCGTATCGAACGCGAAGACTGGATTGCCCAAGCTAAAGTATTGGCTGCTGGCGACGAAACCGAGTTTTCGAAACGTGTCGAGGCCGGAGAAGTCGAGTCCTCAAAGACTGAGGGCGAAGACTGATGGCGCGGGACCCGAGATTGACCCCAAGGACTCGTATCTTATTGGCCGCTGCGATCGAGGCCACATTCTTTGGCTTGGGCTGTGTCGCGGCAATTGTTTCGGGCAACATGCTTTTATTGGTCTTTGCTATCGCCATCGGGACGGGGATTGGATTGCCGCTCATGCTGCCGGCATTGCGTGAATTGAGGGAGCAAAACCATGCTTCAGGATAAAGATCGTATTTTCACAAATCTGTACGGAGCGCATTCGCCCGACCTTGAAGCGGCAAAGCAGCGTGGTGCTTGGCATCTGACGCGTGAAATGCTCGCTCAAGAACCCGAATGGATTAGTGGGCAGATCAAGGAAAGTGGCTTGCGCGGTCGTGGTGGTGCTGGCTTCCCGACAGGTTTGAAGTGGACATTTATGCCGAAACAGGTCGGCACTCGACCACACTACCTCGTTGTTAATGCTGATGAATCCGAGCCCGGCACTTGTAAAGACCGTGAGATTATGCGGCATGATCCGCACCTTCTGATCGAGGGCTGCATGGTCGCATCCCGCGCCATGCGGGCACATATTTGCTATGTTTACATTCGCGGGGAGTACATTGCTGAACGGCATGCGCTCGAGAAGGCGGTCAAGGAAGCTTATGAGGCGAAGCTGATTGGCAAGGACAATGTTAATGGCTGGGATTTCGATCTCTATGTGCATCACGGTGCGGGGGCGTATATTTGTGGCGAGGAGACCGCACTGCTCGAAAGCCTTGAGGGTAAAAAAGGGCAGCCGCGTCTAAAGCCGCCTTTCCCGGCTGGCGCCGGTCTTTATGGCTGCCCGACCACGGTGAACAATGTTGAATCGATTGCTGTGGTGCCAACGATATTGCGGCGCGGCGCGGAATGGTTTGCCGGATTTGGTCGTCCCAACAATACTGGAACGAAACTGTTCTGTGTGTCCGGTCATGTGAACACGCCGTGCAATGTCGAAGAAGAAATGTCTATTACTTTCAAGGAGTTGATCGATACGCATTGCGGTGGCATTCGGGGTGGCTGGGACAATCTCAAAGCGGTGATTCCGGGCGGCTCGTCGGTGCCAATGGTGCCCGCTGAGCAGATCATCGACGCGTATATGGATTTCGATACGTTGCGGGATCTCAAATCAGGCCTTGGTACCGCCGCTGTTATCGTCATGGACAAGTCGACGGATTTGATCAAAGCGATCGCGCGAATTGCCTATTTCTATAAGCATGAAAGCTGTGGCCAGTGTACGCCGTGTCGGGAAGGGACGGGCTGGATGTGGCGTGTGCTGGAGCGTATGGCGGCGGGCGAGGCCGAGCATGACGAGATTGATATGCTGCTCGATGTTGCCAGTCAGGTCGAAGGTCACACGATTTGTGCGCTGGGCGATGCTGCAGCGTGGCCCGTGCAGGGGCTCATCCGGCATTTCCGCCACGAAATTGAAGACCGAATCACACTGTATCGCACGCCGCGCGCGCTGGTTCAGGGCGCAACGGTCGCAGCGGAGTAGGGGAAGACTGGAAGCATGTCTGACGATCTCTTCAAACTGAATATTGACGGCGAGGATATCGAAGTCCCCCGCCACTACACGCTGATGCAGGCCTGCGAAGAAGCCGGCGCGGAGATCCCACGCTTTTGCTATCATGAGCGCCTCTCTGTTGCGGGCAATTGCCGCATGTGTCTCGTCCAATGGCATGGCGCGCCAAAGCCGATCGCGTCCTGCGCGCAGACGGTTGGGGACATGCGGATGAACCCTGACGGTACGCCGCCCAACATCTCCACGCGCGGCGACTATGTCGAAAAAGCCCGCAGCGGTGTGATGGAGTTCCTACTCATCAACCACCCGCTCGATTGTCCGATTTGCGATCAGGGTGGCGAGTGCGATCTGCAAGACCAAGCGGTCGCCTATGGCCGTTCGGGCTCACGGTATGAGTTGAACAAGCGCGCTGTCGAAGACAAAAATATGGGCCCCTTGGTCAAGACAATCATGACGCGCTGCATTCAGTGTACGCGCTGCGTGCGCTTCGCTGCAGAAGTTGCTGGGGTCGAAGAGCTCGGCATGATTTCGCGCGGTGAAAGCGCTGAAATCACAACATATCTTGAAAACAGTTTGACCTCGGAATTGTCGGGCAATGTCATCGATCTTTGCCCGGTCGGTGCGCTGACATCCAAGCCTTATGCATTCAATGCGCGGCCCTGGGAATTGCGCAAAACCGAAAGCATCGACGTGATGGATGCGATGGGTTCGGCCATTCGGGTTGATGCCAAGGGCAACGCGGTGATGCGCATCATGCCGGTGGTCAATGAAGAAGTGAATGAGGAGTGGTTGTCCGACAAATCCCGCTTCATTTGGGACGGTTTGGCGCGGCAGCGGCTCGATACGCCTTATGTTCGTCAAGATGGCCGCCTCGTGCCGGTCACATGGGACGATGCTTTGGCGGCCACCGCACAAGCGCTGTCTGGGCCCGCTGGGAAAACCGGCTTTGTTGCTGGCGACTTGGTCGAGATGGAGCAGCTCAAAGCGGCGCAGGATTTGGCGGCACAGATCGGAACCCCCAACATTGATTGTCGGCCGGCCGGCGCGCGCTATGGCACGTCCGGCGTCCGCGAGCACTATATTCTCAATCCGACCTTCATGGGCGTTGAAGACGCCGATGCCGTAATCCTAATCGGCACAAACCCGCGCAAGGATGCGGCGGTTTGGAATGCGCGGATCCGAAAATCTTGGCTTTGGAATGATTTGAAAGTCTATGTTGTTGGCGAAGCCGTCGACCTGACATTTGATTATGAGCATCTCGGCACCGGCCCAGACGCCATGGCAAAGCTGGCAACTCTGACAGGACATGAGCGCCCGATGATTGTCATCGGCGAAGACGCGCTCATTCGCGAAGATGGCGATGCCGTTTTCGCTGCGGCGCATGCCGCCGCGTTGAAGATCGGGGCGATCAAACCGGAATGGGCTGGCTTTGGCGTCTTGCACACTGCCGCTGCGCGCGTGGGCGCGTTGGATCTGGGCTTCGTTCCGAAGGAAGGCGGGCGCGACACGGCGTCTATGCTGTCAGGCGAACTGGAAACGCTGGTCTTACTGGGCGCCGACGAAGTCGATCTTTCCGGGCTTGGCGATACCAAAGTGATCTATGTCGGTCATCACGGCGATGCTGGAGCGTCACGTGCCGACATCGTCTTGCCTTGCGTTGCCTATACGGAATTGGCTGCAACCTATGTGAACACAGAAGGCCGGGTGCAAATGACCCAGCAAGCGGTCAATGCGAAAGGTGACGCTCGCGAGGGTTGGGCGATTTTCCGGGCCTTGTCATCACGCACCGGAGCGGCATTGCCTTACGATTCAGCTGAAGAATTGCGCAACGCCATGCGCGAAGCGGTGCCGCATCTCGCGGGGCTTGGTTTCGCTCCGGGACATGCCGGAGACGATGCGTTGTTGGCGCCTGTTTCAGCTGAAGCAGAGGCGCTCAAAAGCGTGCCTTTTGTGACACGAATCCAAGATTTTTATCTGAGTAATCCGGTCGCGAGGGCCTCTAAGACGATGGCAGAATGCTCGCAGCAGAAACAGGGTCTTGAAACCGCCCTGGCAGCGGAGTAGGGCGGCGGCATGAGTGGACTGATTGAACAAAATGGAATGCTGCTGGGCTGGTTTTTGGTGCTGGGCCAAATACTGCTCTTCACCATTGTTCTTTTGCTCTCGCTGGCATTCCTGCTGTTGATGGACCGCAAGGTCTGGGCGGCGGTGATGATGCGCAAAGGCCCGAATGTGGTTGGTCCCTTCGGGCTGATGCAGAGTTTTGCCGACTTCGGAAAATTCCTTTTAAAAGAAATCATTATCCCATCCGGCGCGAACAAAACGGTGTTCTTGTTGGCGCCGATTCTGACGCTGACTTTGGCATTCACAGCGTGGGCGGCGATCCCGGTCGCACCCGGCTGGGTGATCTCCGACTTGAATGTTGGGATCCTGTATTTGTTCGCAGTCTCGTCGCTGGGTGTCTACGGAATCATTATGGGTGGTTGGGCGTCCAACTCAAAATACCCCTTCCTCGGAAGCCTGCGTTCCGCCGCGCAAATGGTTTCTTATGAAGTGTCGATCGGCTTGATCATCATCACTGTAATCCTTCTTGCGGGATCGATGAACCTGTCCGTGATCGTCAACAATCAAGATGGTGGTTTTTGGACCTGGCACGTCTTCAGCTTTAACCACATTTTGCTCTTCCCGGTTATGGTGGCGATGTTTGTGATGTTTTTCGTCTCGGCATTGGCAGAAACAAATCGTCCGCCCTTTGATCTTCCTGAGGCAGAATCAGAATTGGTTGCTGGGTATCAGGTAGAGTATTCGTCTACCCCCTATCTGCTGTTTATGATCGGCGAGTATCTGAACATTGTTTTGATGTGCGCGATGATGACAATTTTGTTCCTTGGCGGTTGGCATGGTCCGTTTCCGCTCGGCGCGGACCTTGTGAACCAATTCCCGGAATGGATCGTCAATCTTGGGCATCTCGCCTGGTTTATGGCGAAAATTGTTTTCTTCTTCTTCTTATTCGCGCTGACCAAAGCCGTGGTCCCGCGCTATCGATACGATCAGCTGATGCGTTTGGGGTGGAAGATCTTTTTGCCGACGGCGCTTGTGGCCGTTGTCTTGGTCGGCGGTTACGTCGTTTATGCAGGAGTTCAAGCATGAGCCTGATGCAGACCATTCGGGGCGCCATGCTTACCGATTTCCTTTCCGCTTTTGCGATTGGGATGGGTGAGATGTTCAAGCGCAAAGCGACCGTGAATTACCCGTTCGAGAAAAACCCACTCTCACCACGGTTTCGCGGGGAGCACGCTCTACGGCGTTACGCGAACGGTGAGGAGCGTTGTATCGCGTGTAAGCTGTGTGAAGCGATCTGCCCGGCGCAAGCCATCACAATTGAAGCAGAACCTCGAGCGGATGGTTCACGTCGAACGACGCGCTATGACATTGATATGGTGAAGTGCATCTATTGCGGATTTTGCCAGGAAGCGTGTCCCGTCGACGCCATTGTCGAAGGACCCAACTTCGAATTCGCAACAGAAACACGAGAAGAACTCTACTACGATAAAGACCGTCTCCTGGCGAATGGCGATCGCTGGGAACGTTTGATTGCTAAGAATCTTGAACTTGATGCGCCTTATCGTTAGGGCGGCAGACGAACCCGGATCGGCGTCCTGCCGATTCGATTTACACGGGGCGAAACATTGGCATTGATCGCGTTCTACATTCTCGCGGCCGTCATCACTGTGTCCGCAGTCGCCGTGATTATGGCGCGGAACCCGGTGCACTCCGTTTTGTGGCTCATTTTGGCGTTTTTTACCGCTGCGGGCTTGCTTGTTTTGATCGGGGCGGAGTTCCTCGCAATGCTGCTTGTCGTCGTATATGTCGGCGCTGTCGCGGTTCTATTCTTATTCGTCGTCATGATGCTTGATGTCGATTTTGTGGAGTTGAAACAAGGTACACTGCGCTATTGGCCGTTCGCAGGACTGGTTGGCATTGCGTTTATTGCTGAGATTGCGATCGCGGCCTTCGCGCGTGAGTCTTCGGGGCAAACCAATTTCGACGCGGCGCCGGGCGCCGACACAAATGCCGAAGCTATCGGCGCCGTCATGTACACTGAGTACTTTCTGTTGTTCCAGCTTTCCGGAATGATTCTTCTTGTGGCGATGATCGGCGCGATCGTTTTGACCCTTCGCCATCGTCCGGACGTCAAACGGCAGAATATTGCAAAACAGACCAGTCGACGCAGAAGCGAGGCGACGGAGAAGGTCATGGTAGATTCCGGGAAAGGGCTCTGATCATGGATCTGACCGTCAATCATTTCCTGACTGTTTCAGCCATTTTGTTCACGATCGGTGTGGTCGGGATCTTTGTGAATCGAAAGAACATTATCGTCATATTGATGGCGATTGAGCTCATGTTGCTCGCGGTCAATATCAATCTTGTCAGCTTTGCAGTCTTTTCAGGAACGATCACCGGACAAATATTTGCCATGCTCGTCCTGACCGTCGCCGCTGCAGAAGCCGCAGTGGGCCTCGCCATCCTCGTAGTTTACTTCCGCAATCGTGGCGATATCGCCGTCGAGAGCGTTGACCTGATGAAAGGCTAGCGCGAGCCATGTTGAGCGACGAATTCCTACTCTACATCGTCTTGGCGCCGGGTGTTGCTGCGCTCATTGCGGGATTGCTGCAGCGTTATATCGGCGATCGGGGGGCGATGGTCGTGACAACTGCGACCGTTCTTCTCGCCGGCGTTTTTTCGGTATTCCAGCTTTTCAATTATGCGTTTGGCGGCCTGAGCGGTGACGGTCATGAGGCTGTGCACACGGCGATGAGCGTACCCGGCGGACACATCATCACGCTAATGCCGTGGATTGATGTCGGGCAGTTCCAAGCCGATTGGGCGATCCGCATCGATGCGCTTTCGATCGTGATGATGGCGGTTATCACGTCGGTGTCTGGTCTCGTGCACCTTTATAGCGGGGGGTATATGAGCGACGATCCCCATAAAGCGCGCTTCTTCGCTTATTTGTCGCTGTTCACTTTCGCCATGTTGATGCTGGTGACCGCAGACAATTTCATCCAACTCTTCTTCGGATGGGAAGGGGTCGGATTGGCCTCTTATCTTTTGATTGGTTTCTACTATTCGAAAGACGCGCCGAATGAAGCGGCGATCAAAGCCTTTGTCACAAACCGGGTCGGCGATTTTGGTCTAGCGCTCGGCATTATGGCGGTTTTTGTCGTCTTCGGATCGGTCAAATTTGAACCGGTACTGGATGCCATTCGTGCCAATGCTGAAGTCGTTCCGCTGGCGCTCGCTGAGGCCGGACAAATACGTGATCTGGTCTTGCCTTTCTTGTGGCTTGAGGTGCCAGCGCTTGAGCTGATTGGCGTGCTCCTTTTCATTGGGGCGATGGGTAAGTCTGCCCAATTCTTCCTGCATGTTTGGTTGCCAGATGCGATGGAAGGGCCGACCCCTGTTTCAGCGCTAATCCATGCTGCGACCATGGTGACCGCCGGTGTTTACTTGGTCTGTCTGATGTCGCCGATCTATGAGTTCGCGCCTTTCGCGTCAGCTATGGTCACTCTGGTCGGGGCGATCACCGCGATCTATGCGGCGACGGTTGGCATGGCGCAGAACGACATCAAGCGCGTGATCGCTTACTCAACCTGTTCGCAGCTCGGCTACATGTTCTTTGCGGCGGGCATAGGGGCGTATGAAGCCGCAATGTTCCACCTGTTTACGCACGCCTTCTTTAAGGCGCTTCTCTTCCTCGGAGCGGGGTCCGTCATTCACGGCTTCCATCATGAGCAAGACATGCGAAATATGGGCGGTCTCGCGCGCTATATGCCACTGACTTATGGGGCGATGTTGATCGGAACGATCGCGATCATCGGACTTGGCTTGCCACACACTTCGTTTGGCTTTGCGGGCTTCTTTTCCAAGGACGCGATTATCGAAAGTGCATATTCTGCTAGCCTGGCCGGGGTGACCTTCGCACAAGTCGCATTCTGGCTCGGGATCAGTGCCGCGTTGCTTACGAGCTTTTATTCC
>JBCAWZ010000086.1:0-8076 GCA_038534315.1 Pseudomonadota bacterium
ATTGCCGCCTGGTTTTGCATCGTAGCGAGAAACATTTTCGCTTGCGCTTTACCCTGCAAAGACCGCCTGGACTGGTCCGCGACGAAGCCGCGCGCGCCGAGCTGATTAGTTATTGCCGCTTGATCGATTTGCTAAGCTTAGTGAGGGTGACGGAAGATCTGCTGGGTGGCGCGGCAGGTCGCCCTTTGCACATTACGCTCCCAGACGCTCAACCCGCAGATTGGCCCGGAAACAATGAACTCCCCTGTCCCGTCGTGTTCAACGCTGAGGCCGCGACGGTGACTTATCCAGCACATATAGCAGAGGCTGAACCCCTACGCGCCAACCCGCTGATCTTCCGTGCCCAGCAAAAAATTGTTCATCAGCTCTCCCTCATGTTGGCAGATGATATTCCACTTGCTGAACAGGTACGGCGTTGGCTTTGGGCATATGCCCCACCGCTTGATCGCGCGGGCATCGCCAACAGTCTTAAACTGTCTGAACGCACTTTGTCCCGGAGACTAAAATCGGAAGGGACAAATTACCAAACACTCTTGTCAGAAGTTCAGTTGCAACGGGCTAGAGCCCTTCTGACCCGGACAAGATTGTCGGTCTCAGAAATCGCCTATCGGCTTGGTTATGCCGAACCGGCGGCGTTTACCCACGCCTTTACGGGTTGGACCGGCCAACCGCCTTCGGAGTGGCGCGCGATCAGCAAGCTGACCTAAAATCCTCGAAAAGCCGTGCGAGTCTGACCTTGATCACGTAGGGCTGCGACCACATCGCGCCCTTCATCGGTTGGCTCAGATGCATCATCGAGCCAACCCCTTTCAACGGCTTCTGCGAGCGCGGCGTCGCGATCCGAAATGCCCGATATACGCTGTAAGACACCAAGCACTTCGTCCAGGCTACACGTGATCATTGGATTTGGCTCTGACATGACGCTCTCCGTCTTTCTGTTCAGCTAGGTATACGGCGCTCAACAGTATTCGGATCACCTAGAGGCCTTGACGCGGTCCCCGATCACCGAACCACCAAAGGGTTGCGGCGGTCGCTGCAAAGCTCGCCGTCTCGATAATTGCCGCCCGACCATCTGGATCAGCGCCCAACCAGATGCCCGCCGAAATCAACCATAGCAGAAAGGTCAGGCCTGGACGGGTCAATCCACGGATCGCGTCGACCCATGGATAGGAGGGCGCAATCGCAGCTTCCGCTTGGATTGATGCCTCGAGGCCTTGCCACCTTCCGTCTATAGTTCGCATATCAAGGTCCGCTTGTGTTTGTGCCAAAGTTGCGGCCTGCTTCAGTTCGAACTGCCTAAGATCATGGGCCCATTTCGCAGCTTCATGTGCATAGGATTGCCGCCGTTCGACGAAGCCCGCGACTCTGCCGATCGCAGTGCCGATCAGTCCAAATACACCGCCGCCGGCAGCACTCGCCGCAAGTCCGATCATATTTTCCATTTAACTCTACTCCTTCGGTCGAGGGGCCAGTATCGCTTCGATTTTTTCAATCCGGTCGCGCAGCGCGTTGAACCCAGATACCAAGACCGCGATCAACTGGGTGGGCGCGATCATCTGCGCACTGTTGGGGTCTCCGGGATCAGACAACCGCCAGGTCGCGGTTTCCGAGAATCCGCATGCGTGCAACGCCGAACGCACATCCTGCGCGAGAAAACCGAAACGGATATCAGCCTCTCCATCGTGAACGTATTGAATCGGACGCAGGGCCGAGAGCAGCTCCGTCGCCTGCGTCAGAGAAGAAACGCTATGCTTTGACCGCACATCACTTGAGATCATTGGATCGAAGGTGAGGTAAAGCGAGCGAAAGGGTTTTCCGCCGCTTCCAATGTCTTGCGCGTTCGCTTGCTGAGGAATGATCTGCAGCGCTGTCTCAGCCGTTTCATTGGCACCGTCCAAGACCCAACCCTCTCGCCAGCTTCGACCATCGGCTGAGACTTTAATCGAGAGACGGTCATCGCCTGTCAGGCCAACTTCGCCACGACCTGACCACCCGCTTTGGAACATGAAAGAAGCGGTGTTTGACACACCTGGCTTATTGTAAGTGATGCGCAGGTCGTCTGTTCCACCGGCTGAGCTGGGTTGCGCATTGAACACGGCCGCATTCAGTTCAACGGCCAGAGGGTTTGACGGAGTGGCCGTTGTGCCCACCCCGACGAGGCTCAGGTTTTGGAATGCCGACGGCGTTGACGATCCGGCGCTCAGCGGAGCCCAGTCAGACCCATCGTAAATTCGAAGCTTAGCCGCCGCTTCGTCCCAGACTCGCCAACCCGGCATCGGCGTGAAAAACCGCCATCCCGAATCTGCAAAGACTGCCAAATCATGCGCTTGCGCAATGGTCCACTCGCCTTGTGGCTCGGCGGCCACAAGCCAGGCGTCGCCATCTTCCCTGTCTGCTGGCGGTTGTGTCACGTCGCTGGCACGAACACTTGCCATACACAGCGCATCTAGCTGCTGCAGGCTGTCATTCACAGTGACATGCTTCTGCGCCTGATTGGCCTGCAGATAAGGTAGACCAAGTCTGGGCGTAAAATCCGAAAAACTCATTTGCGCTCCTCATTCGAGACGCGCAAAGCCTAAGCTGACCTAGGAATCGGTCGGATAGATCTGGCTGATCGGCCCTATCTTGTGAGCTTTGAGCATGGGATAAGCAGACACTTATCCCGCACTCTGACCCTGTTTATTCGGCAGCGGTCGCCACAATCGGTGCCGCCTGACGCTTATTGAGCGCTGCAATCGCATCAAGGTATTCGCGCTCGAGATTGTCGACAAACTCGGCCGTTGAGAGTCGCGCTTTAATGTGACCAATGCCTTGGCCGCAGCCCCAAATATCCTTCCAAGCCTTTGACTTCTGGTTGCCGCCAGAGCCGAAATTCATTTTGCTCGGATCGCTTTCCGGAAGATCATTTGGATTCAACCCGGCCTGAGAAATCGACGGCGCCAGATAGTTGCCATGTACGCCAGTAAACAGGTTTGAGTAGACAATATCGCCGGCTTTCGAATCGACAATCATGTCCTTGTAGCCTTCGTCAGCATTGGCTTCGTTACAGGAGATGAACGCGGATCCAATATAGCCGAGATCTGCGCCCATCGCCTGGGCCGCCGCGACCGCGCCACCGTTCGCTATCGAACCGGACAAGGCCAATGGACCATCAAAGAATTGCCGGATCTCTTGGATCAATGCGAATGGCGACAGTGTACCCGCATGACCGCCGGCACCCGTACAAACAGCAATCAGACCATCGGCGCCTTTCTCCAGGGCCTTATGCGCAAAGACGACATTGATGATGTCGTGCAGAACAATTCCGCCATAGGAGTGGATCGCTTCATTCACCTCAACGCGCGCACCAAGCGAGGTGATCACAATCGGGACTTTGAACTTCACACACGCCTCAACATCATGGTCGAGGCGATTGTTCGTCTTGTGAACGATTTGATTTACCGCGAAGGGCGCTGATGGGCGATCTGGGTTTTTCTCATCATACTCGGCAAGCTCGGTCGTGATCTTGTCGAGCCATTCGTGCAAAACCGGCTCCGGTCGCGCATTCAGTGCCGGAAACGATCCAACAACGCCGGCCTTGCACTGAGCGATGACGAGATCTGGGTTCGAAATAATAAAAAGTGGGGAGCCGATCACCGGCAAGCGTAGATTTTGCAGTACAGGAGGCAGTGCCATGGTCTGAGCGTTCCTTTTGATACACCTGAACTACTTATTTTCTAGGCGGGTTGAGGCAAGGGTCACCTTAGGTCAGGTACGAATGAACTCGTTTTGGCGAGACTTGACCTGTCCGGCTGCGCCGCGCATGTCATCCGAAACACGAGTATAGCAACAGTGAAGCGCATGTCGGACACAATGAATTCCTATTCAGCGGCCTTTCCAGAAGCAACCGAGGCAGACTGGCTAGCAGAGGTCGAAAAAGCTCTAAAGGGCGGTGGCATAGAGCGGATCACGCGGAAAACGCGAGATGGCATTGCCGTCCGTCCATTGTACAGGGAAAGCGACTTTGCGAGCGCCGACAATTTGCGCGGCATGCCTGGCGACGCGTCCTATTTGCGTGGCGCCAGCGTAGCGCCCAACGCCTTCCTGCCTTGGGACATCCGCCAGTCTTTCTCGCATCCCGATCCAGCGGAAACCAATCGCGAAATTCTGCGCGACCTCGAGCGCGGCGTAAGCTCGATCGACCTTGCAATCGACTGTTCCGGCAAGACCGGATGCGTCATCACCAATCTCGACCAGTTGAGCACGGCACTTACGGGCGTGCGTGCAGATATTGCGGCTGTGTCCCTGGCGCACCGAGGCGCAGGCTCCGGCGCAAGCGCCGCAGCCCTGCTGGCGTTGTGGGCTGACACACAGGGTGACACCCAGACACAAACACTCGCTTTCAATATTTCTCCGATCCGGCAATTGATGGTCACAGGCAAAATCGATGGCGGCATCGATGCCGCGATCTCCAAGACCGCTGCTTTGACCAAAGCGCTTACGGCGAAATTCCCGTTAGCGACCAGCCTAGACGTTGGGGCGCAGTCGATTCATGAGGCTGGTGGCAGCGAAGCCCAAGAGCTTGGCGGGCTGGTCGCAGGCGCCGTCGATTTGCTGCGCCGCCTTGATCAATCCGGGCTAGCTCCCGACGTGGCCGCGCCGCAAATCCTGTTCAAGCTCGCCGTCGATGCGAATTATGGCATCGGGATCGCGAAACTGCGCGCGGCAAGGCGGCTGTGGGCCAAAATCCAAGACGCACTCGGACTGCCGATCCAACCGATGAAACTCCAAGCGGTGACCAGTGCACGTATGCAGACACGCTATGATGCCTGGACCAATATGCTACGCGGTACAGCCGCCTGTTTTGCCGCCGCGACAGGCGGCGCTGACGTGATCACCGTGCGCGCCTTTAATGAGCGTTTCGGTGTGCCCGAAGAGCTCGGCCGCCGGATCGCTCGCAACACGCAAATTATCGCGATGGAAGAAAGCGGGCTTGGGCGCATCTCCGATCCAAGCGGCGGCGCTTGGTTCACTGAAACCCTGGCCGAGGATCTCGCCGAGGCTGCCTGGGCCGAATTCCAGCAGATTGAGGCGGAAGGCGGTTTGGTCGAAAGCTTGGTCGCGGGCAAGCTGCAAACGCGCATTTCCGAAAAACGAGACGCGTTGATGAAAGACATCGGACGCCGCAAAGTCCCGGTCACAGGTGTCAGCGAGTTTCCGCTTCTTGATGAAATCGGGGCGCCAATCGCTAATGTGGCAAGTCCAACTCCAGGTGATGGGATTGATCCCCTCGGCCTCACCACCCTGCTTCCAGACTTCGCTGAACAGGCCGGCCCCGATACAATCGCGAAGGCGCTTGAGTGGATTTCGCTCAGCGAACCCTTCGAAGCATTGAGAGACCGCGCCGAAGCGCATTTGGAATCGACCGGCAAGCGTCCATCCATTTTCCTCGCCACGCTTGGTCCGTTGGCGGAGCATAATGCCCGAGTCGACTTTGCCCGGAACCTATTTGCAACCGGTGGCGTCGAAGCAATGAGTGCGCCCGTGCCGCCGAAATCGGTTTCCGAAATGGTTGCCGCCTTTGCGGCAAGTGGCTGCCAAATCGCCGTTTTGTGCGGCACTGACCAACGCTATGAGGCCGAAGCCGCCGAGGCGTCAGATGCTTTAAAAAAGGCTGGCTCTGTTGCCGTTTGGCTGGCTGGCAAGCATGAAGCCGAGGCCGTGGATCGACAAATATTTATGGGTTGTGATGTGTTGCACGAACTCACACTGGCACTCGCTGAACTGGGGGTAAAATAATGGCTCAGTTTCCTGATTTCACCAAAATCCCACTTGGAGATTTGGAGCCTCACTCGGCGCAAAGCGTTGCGCGCAGTCTTGAGACGCCGGAAGGCATTTCACTGGCGACGGCCTATTCGGCGGATGACACTAAAACGCTGGACTCTTTGGATGACTTTCCCGGCTTGGCGCCATTTGGTCGTGGCCCCTACCCGACCATGTACACGCAACGCCCTTGGACGGTTCGTCAATATGCTGGCTTCTCGACAGCGGAAGACTCAAACGCCTTCTACCGGCGCAATCTCGCCGCGGGCCAGAAAGGTCTGTCGGTCGCTTTCGATCTGGCGACCCATCGCGGCTATGACAGTGATCATGTAAGGGTTTCTGGCGATGTCGGTATGGCCGGCGTGGCGATCGATTCGATCTACGATATGCGGACGCTTTTCTCGGGCATTCCACTCGATCAAATGTCTGTTTCGATGACGATGAATGGCGCCGTTTTGCCAATCATGGCGCTCTACATTGTTGCGGCAGAGGAACAAGGCGTTGCACCGGAACAGCTCGCCGGGACTATCCAGAACGATATTCTGAAAGAGTTTATGGTCCGCAACACGTACATCTATCCGCCAAAGCCTTCGATGCGGATCATCTCTGATATCTTCGCCTACACCTCAGAGAAGATGCCGCGTTTCAACTCGATTTCGATTTCTGGTTATCATATGCAGGAAGCAGGCGCGACCGCGGATCTCGAACTCGCCTACACGCTAGCCGATGGCATCGAATACATCCGTGCCGGAGTCGGGGCGGGCCTCGACGTCGACAAGTTTGCGCCGCGGCTGTCCTTCTTCTGGGCGATCGGTATGAACACGTTCATGGAAGTCGCCAAGATGCGGGCGGCGCGTCTCGTTTGGGCCAATTTGGTCAAGGCGGAATTCAACCCCAAAAACCAAAAATCTCTTTCTTTACGGACACATAGTCAGACGTCTGGTTGGTCATTGACCGCGCAAGATGTCTATAACAATGTCATCCGAACTTGCCTCGAAGCGATCGCTGCTGTTGGCGGGCAAACGCAAAGCTTGCACACCAATTCCTTCGATGAAGCGCTCGCTCTGCCAACGGATTTCTCGGCGCGGATTTCACGCAATACGCAGCTCTTCCTTCAGCAAGAAGCAGGCGCCTGCCAGACCATCGATCCTTGGGGTGGCTCTTACTATGTCGAGCGGCTGACCTATGATCTTGCGGCGCGCGCGATGGAACACATCAAAGAAGTCGAGAAGCTCGGCGGTATGGCGAAAGCGATTGAAGAAGGCGTGCCGAAACTACGCATCGAAGAGGCGGCCGCAAACACACAAGCGCGCATTGATAGTGGATCGCAGACCGTTGTCGGCGTGAACAAATTCCACCTCGACCAGGACGAGGACGTTCCTGTCCTCAAGGTCGACAATGCGACGGTCCGCAGGATGCAATTGGACAAGCTATCCCGTCTCAAATCCGATCGCAGCCAAGCTGAGGTGGACGCTAAATTGGATGCCATCGCCACAGCTGCGCAGACCGGTCAAGGCAATCTGCTCGCGCTCGCCGTTGATGCCGCGCGCGCCAAGGCGACCGTCGGAGAAATATCAGAAGCGGTCGAACGCAGCCAAGGCCGCCACCAAGCCATCATTCGCTCAATTCGAGGGGTTTATGGCGCCGGTGTCGACCAAACGGATCGCGCCAAGGAAGCGCGTAACCTGGCTGAAGGCTTTGAGAAAAGAACCGGTCGCAAACCCCGGATTTACATCGCAAAAATGGGCCAAGACGGGCATGATCGCGGACAAAAAGTGGTCGCCTCAGCCTTGATGGACCTTGGTTGGGAGGTTGAGATAGGCCCGCTCTTCCAAACCCCCGAAGAAGCCGCTCGAGATGCCCGCGCCGCAGACGTCGACATCGTCGCCGCCTCATCGCTCGCCGCAGGACATTTGACCCTGGTGCCTGAGCTTAAACGGGCACTCGGCAATGAAGGCGCAGCGGCGACCCGGATCATGGTCGGCGGCGTCATCCCGCCGCAAGACTTCGATGCGCTTTATGCTGCGGGTGCGACCGCTATCTTCCCACCAGGGACCGTCATTGCAGACAGTGCGGTGGCGATGCTCGAGGCGCTAGATGGAGATGATGACGTCCAGGCAGCAGAATGAGTGAGCAGGCGTCAAATGCCGGTTATGGCCAAGAGGCGGAAGACCTATTCAGACGGTATGAGGCACGTGCTGCCGAAGACGTCCACAAGCGCTGGCTGCATCTCTTTCCAACCCCGCCGGCAAAAGTCCTCGATATTGGAGCAGG
>JBCAWZ010000087.1:0-7933 GCA_038534315.1 Pseudomonadota bacterium
ATTCTAAAGTCCAAATTGGCTTAAACTCGGTTTTTGTTGGCCCTACAAGAGATGACCGACCATTTTCTTACAACTTAAGAGATATGCGAAACTTTTGCGCAACACTCTGAACACCGCGTGGGCATTACAGAACAGCTGGTAGAAGGCTGAGGGCTGGCGGGTCCCTGCCAAGCTCTTTCGCCGTATAGTCCAATACATGCAATTCTATGACCTTGTATTGGCTGCTTCGCCAAATCAGGAATGTCCTCGCTCGAACGCCTTCGGCTCCCGATTTGTCGAGGTCATTCATCGGAGCCATCCCACCGTAAATGTTGCGTATACAATCCGTTTGAGGCGATACCCATGCAGGCCCTGGGCGGGTCTACCAAAATAGGACCCAAAAAAACTGAAAAAGCCCAAGCATCTGCCTGGGCTTTTGGCTTTTTGTCGAAGGTGTTTGGGGCTTAACTGGCCGCCAATTCTTTTTTCCGATTGCGCCGGCGCCAGCCGAAAAAGCCTGCCAAGCCTGTGAGCATCAGCCAGGCCGCACCTGGGAGCGGGACTTCGGCCACTTCGAATGACTGTATCCGTAGCCCGGGATTTCCGCGAGGGTTCCCATTACCGACTTCTTCCGTGGTAAATTTGAAGAACGTGCCTTCCAGGGCATCCAGCGCAAGCGTCACCAATGTGTTATTGTTCGATGCAGCATTTTCAACCAGAAAGTTCGCAATTTCGGTGTTGCTTGCGTCAAACACTCTGACAATTTGGTCGCCGCCACCAACTTCGAAAAACACCGAAGCTTCTATTCGCACGCGGTCCCAGGTTGATGGCGTGAATTCGAAAATCAGTGCTTCGCCTTCTTCCCAAAGATTGCTGACACCTCCGGTGACGCCCACACCGCTGCCATTGAAGTGGAGGTTTCCGCCTTCGCTTGAGAAATCGAGCTCGATACCGTCTTCCGTAACCGATTGTGATGTTGTCCCAAGTGGAAAACCAAAGAGGTCGAAAGTCGCAGCACTCGCCGCCAATGGCGCAGCTGCAAAGGTTCCTAGGGCGAGTGCGCTCGCAAGTGTCGTTCTGATCATGGTGTCCCCAGTGCAAAAGTTCGTTTCTAAACTTTGATAACCGTCAATTGCACAAGCGAGTGAATTTCTCAATGGGTGACATTAAATTTTCACACAACTTTAAAGAGGCGCGCAATGATTGACCTAACCAACATTTCCACGCCGCTCATCGATGGGGGGGGGCAAGGGTCTCGATAGGATCGTCTCACGAGACGGTCGCCTTGTCTGTCAGTCTGGCGGCAGAGAAAGCCGAAGCGGGCAGCAAGCCCTGACAAGAACCTCAAAGGGGCTGCGGGAAGCTTTGGACAACGCATGGCTGGGCATGACGTCAACACCGGGCCACGTCAATAAAAAAATGCGTCCACGAATCATTAGCATTGCTAAACATGCGAAAAATAAAAACGCCAATAAAAACAGAAGAAAGGTGCCCTTCCACCGCACCTCAATTTCTCCCCAAACCGCAGAGAAAAACTAACAGGCTCGCCCGATAAAGTGTATCCGCTGATTCACAAGGATACCTCTAATCTTCCGCCGTTGTTGGATTTGCCTAAAAGCATGGGGTGGGCAGGTTTTTGGATGTTCCAGTCTTTTTGTAGCTGGGATGAGAAACCGTGCCGATCGTCGTCAGCACCAATTTTGGAAACGATCATCTGCTTAATGCGTTGCTCGAATATTGAACGATCAAACTTGCGGGCATGACGAGCAATCTCTTGATGGTTGAATCCGGGCTTCTTCATTTCAAACCTGACAATTGCCTCAATCATCCCTTGAACGGTTTGCTTTTCAAAGAACTGTCCGGTCACTTCCGGAACGACATAGTCTTGCGCGCCGCCACGATAAAATGCGATCACGGGAGCGCCTGCGGACATAGCCTCTACAGGCACGATTCCAAAATCCTCTTCTGCCGGAAACAGGAGTGCCCGGCATTTGGCATAGTGATCGGCTAAAACCTCATCAGGTACTTTACCAAGGAATTCAACCGTCGGACCGGCCTGCGCCTTCAGGGATTTGATGCCGGGTCCGTCGCCGATAACGATCAGGCGTTTGTCAAGCATTGAGCACGCTTTGATAGCGATATCTGCGCGCTTATATGGTACGAACTCGCCAACATGGAGATAGAAATCGTCCCGGTCCCCACGCGCTTTGAACTTTTTAGTGTCAACCGGTGGTGGAATCACTTCCGCGGTTCGCCGCCAATACTTGGATATTCTCATGGCGACGGCCTCTGAATTGGCGATGAAATGATCAACGCGAGCAGCCGATGCGAAATCCCACTGTCGTAGGCGACCACTCATTGCCACCATCCCTGCCTTGGAAAAAAATCCCGCTCCCGTATAATATTGGTGATATTGGTCCCACAAATAGCGCATCGGCGAATGACAATAACAAATATGGAGCGCATCCGGTCTTACAATAACCCCTTTTGCAGGACCAGACTCACTGGAAATTACCAGATCGTAATCGGTAAGATCTAACCCCTCTAGGGCTGACGGCATAAGCGGGAGATACTGCTTGTAAAGACGGCTCGCAAACGGAAGACTTTGAATGAAGGAAGTCTGAATTGCATGACGGTTTATGTTTGAAGAGATCTTTTTAGGATCATAGACGTGCGTGAATATGTCAGCATCTGGAAAAATATCGCAAAGTGATTCGATGACCTTTTCGCCGCCGCGCATACCCAGCAGCCAATAATGCACGATAGCGACTTTCATGACAGAAAACCCGAAATCTTTAGAGGAAATCGACTGGACGGGTTGATCCTATATCGTCTTGAAGTTCTTCGGCACATCTAGACCGCGCCTCTTCCAAATAATACACACCCACCGGTCTGAACGATGAGCAAGGCGTCTTTCCAGAACGACCTACGCAGAGTGTAGTCTTTATCGAGTTTCACGCGCTCTTCGTAGCTCGCATTGGAGCGACCGTTGACCTGCCAAGCGCCAGTGACGCCCGGCCTAACCATGAAATAAAAGATTGAGTTGAGACCGTAGCGTTCGAGCTCTTCCCTTACGATTGGACGGGGGCCGACCAGGCTCATTTCCCCTCGAATGACATTCCAAAGTTGTGGCAATTCGTCCAAGCTCGACTTGCGTAGGAAGTGACCAAGTTTTGTGACACGAGGATCGGCTCGTAATTTTCGTGTTTCTTCCCATTCCTTTGCGGCTGCGGCGTCAGTTTCCAGAAGCACTTTTAGCTTCGCTTCTGCGTCGGGGATCATGGTGCGGAACTTCCAGCACTTGAACTCGCGACCATGCAGTCCGATGCGCCGATGGCCAAAGAGCGCAGGGCCGCCATCCTGAATGCGAATCGCAATGCATATTAGAATGGAAGCCGGCAATACAACGGCAAGAAGACCACAAGCTATAGCTACATCGCAGAATCGTTTGAATCGCTGGCCTTTGATCTTATCCGGCCAAACCATCTGATGGCTTGAAATCATAGCCAACGGCGCATCTGGAGCAACGCACCAAAATTCGTCTGGGTTTGCATCGCCCTCCGAAAATACCTCAATGCCCGAGGCATCCGGGTTTGGCATCGTCGCTGGGGTCGAAGTTTCGTGAACTTCTTTGCCGCCTGTTCTAGGCAACTGTTGAGTGCTCATTCTGTGACTTCCTATGGCGCGGTGGCGATGACTTTTCAATGTTTGTAGGTCTTGAGATAACGTCAGGTGTGCTAGATTTATGTACAATGCGTAATCTGCAGTGTGGAAAAAGCCTCCGCTGCTTTGTTGTGCATCGCTCTGTGGCTGCAATCACAAACTTTGTGCTACGCCTCTGTTGAAGATGTTGTGGGGCGATTATGTCGGAGCGTGCGTTTCGCGGAACCCAGGGGCACGAATTTTCGTGCCCACTATCCAAAATATCTGCGGGCTGGACCCGATAAGCGTTGGCAGCTAGTTGGTCTTTGTTTCGATCAATATCCAATTTGGTCTTTTGAAGGCTGGTATGATCTCGCATGACCGGTTTACCCTGGAACTCGACGCACTCCGATCTTTCAGCTTTCTCAGGAGAAACTTCGATTGCGGCGCGGGCCGCGCAAATGTCTTCGGAGGAAATTGCGCGTTGAACGCCTTGTTCCGACGCATCTGTTATTTCGAAGTATGCGGAGCCATTGGCAGCATCAAAAGTCAATCCAAATGGCTTTTCAGGCAACTCGAACGGGTCCTGATTGCCTGCTTTCGCGCGCGCTGTTTTGGAAAACTTTTCGGAAGTGATCAGCCACGGCTTGCTGTGGAGCCATAAATCGCGACCGTCGCGACAATGGCAGCGGGCCAAATGTCCGTCCGTGTCTCTCCAAGTCTCGGATTCCGCGTTTAGGTCTCCGGCGTTTGCTAATAGGTCTCCGGCGTTTGCTAAAATGACATCGTTCTCTCGGTGGCTAAAACGCGCTTTTTTCGTAGTTTGTTCAGGCATCGAGTTGAAGTATATGTAGAAGCCTCCGCTTTGATGGAAACTTGGGTCGAACGAAGTTATTTGACCGCCGCATTCGGCGTCAGATTCAATATCGACCAAATCGATGTAAACGCTCGTTTTGATAGGCGAAAAGTCGACAATCTTGATCTCAAGTCGGTTCTCGATAGTCAAAAGCCAATCATTTGGAATGTAGCCAGTCGCTACCGGCTGAAAAATACCCACGGTAGTTTTCAATCGAGCTTCAGATTGGAATCCATTTTCCAGGAGATGGCTTAAAGCCATAGCTCTCTGTCCCCATCAAGCATCTCATTCTGTGACGCATTAACCCACTGTTAACCTACCGTTAAACTCATCGAGGTGCATGATCAAGTGCAATAAAGTGCAATGCAGCAACTTTCGCTGGAACCCCTTTAGTGAACCCACTTTAACGTGCAGAATCGGAGCGTTTGTTGGCTATCATTTGGGAGGTAGATTCACACGTTGGTGGGTGGTTTGATCAAGTTCCACGCTTTGCAATAAATGGATTATTGGCATTACCTAGACGTGTTAAACCAATTCCATGAGCGCTCTGATGAGATAATTTCGAGACTGATCCCATGTTAAAGCTTGGGACCGAGCCGCGCCTGCATTGATCAGCTCGGATCGGTTTTCGACGGAGTCTAGTGCTAGGATCGCCGAGACCCATTGAGCGGTATCTTCCGGATGTGCAAACCGCGCTCCAGTCGCACAGATCTCCGGCATTGCACCGGCGTTTGCGGCAACAACGGGGCATCTGCAAAACATCGCCTCAATCGGAGGAAGCCCAAACCCCTCGGTCTGCGAGGGAAAAAGAAATGCATGAGCATTTTCGTAGAGTGAACGCAGCTGAGGGTCGCTTACCATTCCAGTAAATTCAACATTTGGTGGAGCTGTGTGTCCCGCTCTTTTGTAAGCTTCGGCGTCAGCCCCACCGGCCAGTACAAGACGACGGTTTGCGAATTCTGGTTGTCGAAATACTTCGAACAAACGCGCAATATTCTTGTATCTCTTGGTCGAGCCAACTGCGAAATAGTACCGAGAGCCCGTAAGTTTGTTGGTTTTTAGTACTTTGTCGTCTGCTTGTTGCCAAAGAATATGATCACCGCCGTTGGGCACTATTCGTATTCTCTCTGCCGGCGCGATGCCGTACTTGATTAGTGACTGTTTGGCAAAATTGGATATGGTCAGCACCAAGCGCGCACTTTTTCCGACGATTGGCAGGAGCTTGCGATAAGCCTTCGCTTGTCGGTCGGAATAGTCATCAGGCTTTAGGAAAGTTTGGGCGTCATGAATCATAACCACTGAGTTGGGATGAATCACAGGCGCCAAATTGCAAAAACTGATAAGAACGTCATTCCAGCTATGAAGCGGGAGGGTTACATTCTCCCAGTATTGGCCCGAAGTGAGTAGGCCGCGAACCGATTGCGCGCTGAACTCCACAAATTGCGGCGCATCAGCGGCCTGCGGCGGCGCGAGTACCCTTGTCTCTATAGATGTTCCGAGCTGGTCTGCCGAGTTCGACAAGAGCGAGCGCGTCAAGATTCCTGCCACCCTGTGAACACCGTTGAGTGGAGCGGTCAGATATTTACCGTTTATAGTCACTCGTCGAGCATTGGCGATTGTGGCCAGATCTGGATCGACCGTCGAATTATTGAGCAGTATCCGCATTTGTCGATGTCCCCACGCGGCGTCCAAGTCTTTACCGACGCACAGAGCATGCAAAAACCTGAAAGTGATTACCCTAGTGCCTATCGATAGACTGTGCATAAAAAAAGACACAATCGTCGCGCGCGCTTCCACAGTATGCAAATAAGGGCTTTCTTGTGTCTAAGCGATTGATTTCGCTTGCGTGACAGCTTTAGCAGCTCTTTTGTTGCCTTTCGTTTGGGCGTCGATCATTCGCTGAGCCTCCAGTTAGAATACGCTCAACTTGAGCCATAACGCCGTGAGATGTTGGAAGGTACTCGAAGCGACCCTGACGGCCTACGGTTTCGATGCCGATGGATTCTAGATGATCGGTCGCGGCATTCAGCCTCTCACCAAAGTCGATTTCGTAAACAGGATAGGCGTGTTCAGACACTTCAAACCCTTCTAGCCTCATGTCGCCGTCAAATAGGCCGTTCGCCTGAGTATGTCGTTTGAAATCCTCAAACATGGTCTCGCCTAATGACGCTTCAGGCGAGGACTCCGGAACTTCGACGCTGAAATACTCCCGGTTTCCGACTTTGCCGTAGACATCCGAGTGAACGGTCAGCCGTTTCCAACGGCCATCGGAATGGAAGTTAAAAAACACTGTGGCATCGAATTTTCGTTGGCCTTCGAAGCTCACGTAGAGGCTAATTAAGCGGCTGGAGCTCAGATGCAATGTTGGCGTAGGCTCTTGAAGCTTGGGCCAAAGGACGACCAGTGGCATCGTGTTTACGAGGCGTCTCGTGTGCATCTTTCCATTGCAGGTCTCAACTAGAAAACCTTCAGATTCTCTCAGAATACCTTTGATTTGGACGCCAAAATGAAACTCAACACCACGCTTCTCCAAGACCGATTTCACAGGCGCGTAGAATGTCTCAAATCCTTCCTTCGGACGCGCATAGGCGACTCGTTTAGCCAGTCCGGAAGTCGATTGCTTGCCAAATCTTGATTTAATCAGGGACCTCAAAAAAGCCGTCGGCCGCGCCGCATTCAAAATGAATTGCATGCGATCTTCGACGAAGCGACGGTCGATCCTGTCGGGAGAAACTCCGTAGAATCTACGCACATAATTGGATAAACCCAGATCGTCATACAAGCCGCGCCCAACGACCTTGATTATATATGACTCCGCGTTGTCAGCGCGAGAAAACATCCGTCCTTTGATAAAACTCAATCCATAAGACATGGTCTTTAGCGGATTGCTCGAAAGGAGTTCAGCCTGATCATAGGGATACTTTTGCACTTGCGAGTTTGGCGAAAGCCGTTGATTTGATGGCGAAAAAGGTACGCACAGCTCCGCGAGCTTCGGGAAGTACCGAAATATTGGGTAGCCCTCGTGGAAGATGAAACTACCAATATCGAACGTGTATCCATTGATATTTTGAGACCGGTGGTTCCCGCCAATACGGTCGAACGTTTCCAAACAGGCAATTCTCTGAGAGCCATTTGCTAAAGTGTTTAGCGCAGAGAAAGCGGCAACGCCTGCACCGAGAACTATCACGTCGTATCGAGCGTCGGTCATGTTAGAAAAATTCAAAGCCTTGTATGTGCTGCACTTTTGAAACTTCAGTGCGCCGTCGGTCCACTATCGAGGTGCCGGACCGTCCGGGTACTTGCTTCCACCGCAAAATCATGTATGCGGCCCAAGCTCTTTTATATTGCCTACCTTCTCGCTTTATGGAATTAGGGGAGAACGCGGCCGGGACGCATGCATGATTTTGCGGTGGAAGCAAGTACCCGGACGGTCCGGCACCTCGATAGTGGACCGAC
>JBCAWZ010000088.1:0-7878 GCA_038534315.1 Pseudomonadota bacterium
CATCCGCCGCTTGAGAACCAACAAAATAGCCTTGATCAAAGACCGAGAACGACCATTGCGTCGCGCCGTCTTCACCGATGCTGCGTTCTATGGGGATCATGTCGCCTTGAAGACGAGCGGCCCAGCCATCGCCGGATCGGTGTAGCGTCACCGGACCGTCTATACTCGGCCCAAATTGCTTCTCAGCCACCCAAAGCCCGCCCCAATCTGTTGGAACCTCGACCTGATCTTGCGCCGCACCTGGGCCAAATACGCTCGCGGCAAGCAGCGCGCTACACAGACAGGCCGTTCTTAGTCGTTTCATGATCAGGTCTCCTTGCGGGCCGCCCGGTCGGTCAGCCATTGTACGATCGGCTCGCGGCCGCTTTGCATATTCTGTTTCAGGGCGGCGCACGCCGTGGACAGATCACCATCCTTCAGCGACGCGATGATCTGTTCATGCTCGTTACCCGCGGCCCATACATTCTGGGTTTCGCGGAATAGTGCGTGCTCATATCGACGCGTTCGATCGATGATTTGCTGGATGAGTTCAACAAGGATCCGATTGGGGCATCCCGCAAGCAATTCCATATGCCAGGTATTATCGATGTCGATGGCTGATGAGGGTGTCTTCGCCGACAAGAGTTTGCGGTTCAGCGTCTCCAATCGGGCAAGGCTTTTCGCAGACGGAAGTCCTGAAAGGCGCAAGGCCTCTGGGTCCAGAATGGGGCGGATATCATAGACCTGCTCGAACTCCGTGAGTGTGAGCGGTGCCACAAAGAACCCGCGTCGCGGCTCTGTGGTTACAACCCCTTCAGCGACGAGGCGTCCGAGCCCTTCGCGCAGCGGCGTTCGGCTCACGCCTAACTCGTCCGCCAAGTGGACCTCATTAATGCGGCTTCCGTCCATGAGGGTACCGTTGACGATCATCTCTCGGATGGTCTTCGCCGCTTGATGGCTGATATTGGCCGCATTTAATTGCATACTGTATACAGTATTGCCTGCGCGTTATCTGTCAAAGGGTCTGGACAGAATTATCGCTGTTCGTGTGCGGTTTGGTCGATCCAATCAGCCAAAAACGCGGCCATCCTCTCGACGTCGTCGCCAAAGTCCATGTCCTTATAGGCGGAGATCGCATGGGGGTCGGTGAAGAATCGGAATGCATCAAGAATGGTTAGCGCAGCTTCATCGGCCTCCGGACCGTCGCTCCATCCCGCGGACTTGAGCACCTGCACGACGAGCTTGCGGCGGTGGGTGTGGTGCGCAATCGCAGCGTCAGGCCGATGATCTAAGACAAAGCGGAAAATTGCGAGCGCCCCTAAATCTTCGGCGCGTTTGAACAACTCCGCTCGAATTGCGCGCACCAGGGCTGAAAGCCGTTCTCGCGTTGTCGTGCCTCGCAAGATCGCGGCTTCGCAGGCTGCCTGCATGTCAGCCATCCATACCGTCGCGATTTCCGCCGTCAGCGCCTCTTTTGAAGCGAAATGGCGATAGACGTTGCTATGCGACATGCCGAGCGCCTTCGCGACCTTCGACACGCTCAGCGCGTCGACCCCGCCTTTCTCGGTCAGGTGCTGGGCTTGCCTCAGTATCGCGGTGCGGGTGACGCTCGTGTCGTTCTGTCGTGGCAAGTGCAAGCGCTCCATTTCCATCTTGATCTTAGTCTTCAAAGTCAATAATAACAAAATCACGGATTTGTTATTAAGGGTGTCGGTATGAAACGGCTTCTCCTGTTCTCAGCCATAGAGATGACCTCTCTTTGCGTCGGGACAGGCGTGACGCGCCAAGCGAAATCTCGGAGCTATGACGGAACCTGAACGCATGACTATGCATCTGAAGAGCGGCTACTGCTTGGGCGGGACCTCAAATGACGGAGCGAATTGAGCGATGTCTGACGCGATTGTCCTGACCGGCGCAACGTCGGGCTTCGGCGTCGTCGCACTCAAGGAACTTGCTGAGAGAACAGACCGCGACATTATCGTGGGTGCGCGGTCGCCCGAACGTGTGCAAGGCGAATTCGGAACACGCGTTCAGGCCGTCCCGCTTGATCTAGAGCGCTTGTCCAGTGTGAGAGACTTCTGCGCGGCGATTGAGGGTGTTTCCATCGGTACGCTCGGCATGAATGCTGGGATCACCTCAAGGAGTGTCACCACGACGGTGGACGGTTTCGAAAGGGTCTTCCAAGTCAACTATCTGTCCCACGTATTGATGTACCGGTTATTGCAGGCCCAGCTTACGTCGGACGCCGTCGTGCTAAGCACCGGCAGCGGCACCCATGACCCCGACGAAGGCGCGCCGCCGCCTGCGCCTCGCCACGCGAGAGCGGAATGGCTGGCCTTTCCAAGCCGTGACCCAGAGCGCGACCGTTTTCGCCCGCGCGCCGCAGGACGCGCCTACACGGCATCGAAGCTCTGCTGCATCCTGATGGCTATGGAGATCGCTCGCCGCGAACCGAAAAAACGCGTGGCCTCTTTCGACCCCGGTTTCCTGCCGGAGACCAATCTTGCCAGGGAGTTCCCCGCCGCCCTTGCTGGTCTCGTTAAACGGATCATCCCCTTGACGATGCCGCGCGATCGCACAGGTAGCGTCGCGACCACAGCGCCCGCCTATGCTGGTCTCGTCCTTGGCGAGCGCCTGCCGGAGCAGAATGGCGGCTACATTGCGATGCGCGGCGGTGAGGCGGTGGAGGTCCAGCCGTCCGAACTCGCGCGGCAAACGGGATTGAGCGCGTCTCTTTGGGACGAGAGCAACGCGCTTCTTGATATCTAATGAGCCAAACCTTGTGTGACAGAAGTATCGGGTGGCCGTCTTGGGGCGGAAATCCGGTGCGGACGCGTTCTCCATCTCAATCTCTATAAAAGACGAATGAGAACCTGAAAAAGATACGGGCGTGCGGGCACTTTGAACCGTCTAGAGCGCGAAGTCAGCGGCGGCTCTTACGCCCTCTAGGGGTATGTCTAAGCACTCTTGATTGCGCGAAATAGCTTGTACTTGTCTCGCCAGTTCAAGACAGCTGCTGCTGTTAGCACTCCCGACATAAGCGCGGGCGTGAACCCCATGGCGAGGGTATCCTGACCTGTCAGGTACAGACCTGGCACTTTGGTTTTCCTGTTGAGCCAATTTGAACTGCCAAATCGATCGATATTGAAGGCAGCGCCAAGCGCTTCGCCGTTGGGTGCATTAAGGAAATGGCGGGTCGAGAGTGGTGTCGAAAGTTCATAAAAATCGAGACGGTCACGCAGTTGCGGATAGGACGCGTAGAGCACATCCAGCAATTTTATGGATAACCGGTCTTTCAAGGCCTGGTATTCAGCACCGCGTTGTCCCCAAGCCCCATCACGCCAAGCATTAAAACCATCATGGTTCTCAATGAATGCGATCATAGAAACGGTGGTCTTATTTGGATAGGCGCGCCGAAAGCTCGGGTCTTTCATCGAGGGGAACGCAAAGAATACATTCGGGACGACAGCGCTTTCCATGTCGAGGCCAAAGGCTTGTAGAGCCTCGTCAAGATCCAGGGAGCCGTCCACAATGTGCTCGCCGGACGGCAAGCCGAGATCGTCAGCGCTCGCATTAATCCCGCCAAAGAGATTTAGATGTGCCATGGACGGGCGCACACTTTCCAGACGATCCGCGTAGCCGAGTTTTCGGGCTGAAGACGCCGGCAGCAAATCCGCATAAGTGTTGCGAACACCCGCATTGCTGATGACCGACCTTGATCGGATCTCTGTTCCATCAATCATGCGCACGCCTGCTGCGCGGCTGGCTTCAACAAGAATGTCCGCCACTTTGGCATAGGCATAAACCTCGCCGCCATGCGCTTCGATTTCATCCTTTAGACCGCGCCCAATCATAGCCCCGCCGCCGTCCGGATAGTTGAGCTGGTTCTTGCCAACCGAAAGACCGCATACGGTAAAAAACGGTAGATCTCGCGGCGGTACACCAAAGGCGATCCAGAGACTTGTGATGCAGGCAATCAGGTTCTCATCTTTGAAGTAGGTTCGAAGTTGCTGAGCTGCGGGTCGCAAAGCACCTTCGGGTGCCAGTCGCCGTGCTAGACCTCGAAGCGGAGCACCGAGCGCGCCTGCCGGTGCCAGTTGCTGCAAAGCCATTGGCACCCCCATGCCGCGGGCCAGACGCCTATAATCAGCGACAAAAAGATCGAAATTCTCAGCTTCGTCCGGAAAAGTGGCCTTGAACCAATCATGCGTTTGCGCACCGCACAGGATAGGTATGCGATACGTTGTCTGGCCGATGCGGTAGACGAAATCATTAGACATCTTCGCCCAGCGCAATCGTCCACCCCCGACGAAATCTGCAATGGCTTTCGCGGGCGAGCCCGGCGTGATCATATCATTGGAAAAATGGATGCCGATATCCCAGGCAAAGCCTGCCCGGGCATAGGTGTGCGCTCCACCACCGATCGTATAGTGCTGCTCTAACACCAGAACGGATTGCCCCATCTTGGCAAGCGTCGACGCAGCGGCGAGACCTCCGGGGCCTGATCCGATGATGATCGTATCATAGAAGGACTTGACCCTGTCAGGACGGTATCGGTCCCCGATACGCACTTTTGGTGGCCGGGCTGGGAGTGCGGCATTATCTTGCATACCAGCATTGAGCGCCGATTTCTGAGTTCCGCAAGCGCGGTCTCACGATTAGCGAAGCATTGATTGATGGGTGAACAATAGGCTGCACGAAGCGTCACTTGTTGGGGTCGTCCGCTTTCGCGCCCGTTTGTGCCGTATCACCTCAGTCGGGTAGCTGTGTAAGTGCAATCCGGTTGCCCTCACTGTCTTCAAACTCTGCGACGTACCCAACCTCGCCGAGGTCTTTTTTCTCGTAGAGTACCCGCGACCCAGAGGCCAAAACGCGTTGAAGAACAGCATCAATATTCGGGACATCGAAATAGATGAGCGACCCGTCCAATGAGGGCTTATACACATCGCCCTTGGCGAGAGCACCGCTGGCACCAGGCTTCAGATCATCACGCGGGAACAACGCGATCTCGTAGCCGTCTACGCGATCTCTTCGCAATTCGATTTCGAACACGGATTGATAAAAGGAAACGGCGCGATCCAGATCTGTCACGGGGATTTCGAAGTAGAAGACCGGATTGATCATGTTCGAGGCCTCCACACAATGACCGTCTGATTCAACTGCTGACGGGTATTGGCAAGCCGAAACGATTGAAAGCGTCATGCCCGCGCAGACCAAAGAACAAAGAGCCGAACGCGTCATACTCACTTGGTTTCCAGCTCGCACACTTTTTTGATCATTGCCCGGTTCGGACGCGCGCACGACACGCTACCCAGCGCCGAGACTTGCTATCGCTCTGTTTCGGAATGCGACGTGTCCCTTCTAACCAACAGCCCGGAAAATCTCTGTCCGACACTCGGCTTCAGGCACCAGGGTCGGATCATCAGCATAGACTTCCCAGATCGGCATCGCCTTTAAGACGCCATCTGTATCCATTTGTCCCCATAGCGCATTGTGGGATTGGCTCAGGGTCGCATAAGAGCCACGATGCGTCGCCGTGTAGGCGTCGCCAGCCGGCATGACACCGGCCTTGATGTTTCCGTTTGCCTTCGTCGCATCTTCGGCTTTCACAAAGATCGCGGCACGAAACGTCATACCGTTTGGACCTGGCATATCGACATAGATCGAACTTGGCATTGTAAGGCGTTCAATGCTGTGTTGTTCGGCAAATCCAGTGACTTCTCCAAAGCCCGACCCCATAGCCTCCGCGATGCTTGACCCTTCATAGGTCGCTGTTCGTTCGACATAGAGGTAATGCTGCTGAGGCAGTGTAATGCGTTTGATTTCCATAAAAGGCTCCCTCCCGTTTGGATCAAGAGCGCTAATTTGAGCGCTTCCTTGTGACCTCCATTCTCAGCATCGCCATAATTAAGGCAACTGATCACGTCGCATTTTCTAACTCTGTCCAATCGCTCTTCTGCCTGCGTTGCCTTTGCCGGCGAACACAAAAGAATTGGATAGGTCCGCTTTTGCGCCCGAGTTTAATGATCGTTTGAGATCAGACATTGTCGCAACCGGAGGATCATCACCGAGACAATAGGCCATGCTCGGCCGCTCTGTCAGACGTGACCAAACGGCCAGCGGCCCACGATTAGACCGTTTTAAGTCAGGCTTTTGCGAACCGGCCGCCGGCCTCAAAATAGGCCTGAGTGCCTCTCTTCAGCACACCGTCTGTGCCCAGCACCTCGCCGGGTTTCTGGGCGAACTTGCCTTGAAGGCGCTCATAGATCGGCGCGAAGTCCCGCTTCACGGTCGCATCAAACAGCTGGTCATAGCTGTCGATGACAAAATAGGTCTGTTGGAAATCGTCGATCCGATAATCCGTTGACATCACGCGCTCAAGGTCAAACTCGATGAGGTTCGGCGATGGGGCTTCGAGGCTGAAAATACTCTCGGTCCGGGACGAGACGATCCCCGCGCCATAGATGCGAAGGCCCTCGGGCGTGTCGATCAAACCGAACTCGACCGTGTACCAATAAAGCGCGGCCAGGTTTTTCAGACAGTCCCAGTCCAATGAGCGAAGCCCGCCTTTGCCATAGGCCTCCATATAGTCGGCGAAGACCTTGTTGGTGAGCATCGGGACATGGCCGAACACATCGTGGAAGATGTCCGGCTCCTGAAGATAATCGAGTTGTTCCCGCTTGCGAATGAATTGTCCCGCAGGGAAGCGGCGATTGGCCAAATGGTCGAAGAACACATGGTCTGGAACAAGGCCTGGAACCGCCACGACGGTCCATCCCGTCAGCGCCATCAGTTCTTCAGAAATCTCTTCGAAATTGGGGATCCCGCCGCGGTGCAGATCGAGTGCGGCCAGTCCTTCGAGGAACTCATTGGCTGCACGCCCGGGCAACACCTCCATTTGGCGATCATAGAGAAGATCCCAAACCGCATGCTCCTCGGAGGTATACCGTTGCCAGTTCTGGGGAATGGTGTAGTCGCCATTCGGTCCAGGTGAAACGGTTGCATGCGCGGCCATTGGGGGTCTCCAACCTTCTGTAGGTGAGCCAGTAGAAAAGTTTCATTTGAAACCAATTCTAGAGATGGGCCACTTCGGTCTCGGGTGCAAGCCCGGTATGATCAACAAAATCTGACGATCTGGTAAGGGGTTCGCGATGCTGACACTCTATGGCTATTGGCGCTCATCGGCGGCGTTCCGTGTGAGAATTGCTCTCAATCTGAAGGGCGTTGCTTACGAGCAATCGCCGGTCAACATTGCGCCGGCCGCGAGCGAACAGCTGGGCGACGCGTTCAAAGCCTTGAACCCGCAAATGAGAGTGCCACTCCTAAAAGTGGATGACCACGTCATGGCGCAATCCATGGCAATTCTTGAATGGATCGAGGAGACGTATCCGGCGCCGCCGCTTCTGCCGGCAGACTCTTATCAGCGCCAGGTCGTGCGGGCTTTTGCCGATACGATTGCCTGCGACGTGCACCCCTTGAACAATTTGTCTGTCTTGCGAACCTTGAAGGCTGATTTCGGCGCGGATGATGCCGCGATCGCCCATTGGTATGCTGACTGGATTATCCGGGGCTTTACCGCACTCGAAGCGATGGTCGCGAACGGGCCGGAAACACCCTTCTTATTTGGCGATGATCCGGGCTTCGCGGAGGTTTGCCTCGTTCCGCAGATCTGGAATGCGCGGCGCTTCTCCGTTGATTTATCGCCGTTCCCGCGGCTTGTGGCGGCCGATGCGGCGTGTGTGGCGCTCCCGGCCTTTCAGGCGGCGGCGCCGGAAAACCAACCGGATGCGACCTAGTTCGCGATCGTGCCGCGCAGCTGGTAGCGCCCATCATCGGCCACGGTAAAGATCTCCTCGATATCCGGATGGCTCACGGGCGTCAGGGTCTCATCAGGCTCAA
>JBCAWZ010000089.1:0-7778 GCA_038534315.1 Pseudomonadota bacterium
GGCTTCATTTTTGTCGTTGTCCTTGCCGTCGTCGCGGGTGCGTTTTGGAGTGCGGTCTCTTGGATGCCGCTGATGACGATGAAAGCTCAAACGAAACAGCTCATTGTCGGTGCTGCAGCAGAGGCGTTCGGCTTTCGTTATCAAACGCTTCATCGTGATTTTTCGGGCATATCGGATTGGCGAAGTGCCGGTCATTGGCTGAAAAAGGCGAAAGGCGACTCTTTGACCAATTTCAATTTGAAGACGAGTGAGAGTGCTCCGCCCACGCCAGCATTTGACAGTTTGAAAACGGCCAAATTGCTGCCCAGCTATGATGATAGTGAATTCGAGGATTTAATTGAGGGTGAGCGCGCCGATGCCGCATTTAGCCTGGTAGAGTGCAAACTCACTGAGGAGCAGGGGTCTGGAAAGAACCGGCGAACGGTGACCAAGTTTCAAGGCTTGCTCTTCCACATCGCTTATCCGGAGCGTTTCTTGGGGCGCACGTTGATCGCACGCCAAGGATGGTGGAAAGGCTTTTTTGGAGATGGTTCGTTGCAAAAGGTCGACATGGTGTCGAAAGAGCTCGAAGACGCCTTCACGATCTACTCAAATGACCAAGTGGAGGCGCGGGCCCTGTTTACGCCTGATCGAATGGAGCGACTAATCGCCTTAGAGCGGCATTTCTCTGGCGGGAAACTGCGCGGTATCTTTGAGGGTGACCATTTAACTTTGGCGCTTGAAGCCAAGGACCAGTTTGAAGCAGGATCGATTTGGAAATCCCTGGTAGATTCCGACCGATATGTCACAGCACTCGAAGAAATGGGCTCCGTCTGTGACGTCATTGACGGGTTTTTGACGCGGGAGTGGGTGCGGGACAAACTGTGATCTCGCCAAGGCGGCAACAGTGACCCCGTTCCAATCCAACGAATTAGTGATTAGTTTCGACTCTGACGATTAACGGAGATCACTATGGCTGACGCCGAAAACACATTAATCTTAGAAACGACGAAGGGCACGGCGACGATTGAGCTGCGTCCGGATCTGGCGCCAAACCATGTCGAGCGGATCAAGGAGCTTGCGCGCGACGGCTTCTATGACGGTATCGTATTTCATCGTGTGATAGACGGGTTTATGGCGCAAGTGGGCTGCCCAGATGGAACCGGTATGGGCGGATCGGACAAACCTAATTTGAAAGCAGAATTCAACTCTGAGCCGCATGTTCGTGGCACTTGCTCCATGGCGAGAACAAATCAACCGAACAGCGCCAACAGCCAATTCTTCATTTGCTTTGACGATGCCGAGTTTCTTGATGGTCAGTACACGGTGTGGGGCAAAGTGATCGATGGCATGGAAGTGATCGACCAGATCAAAAAGGGTGAGCCGGTGAAAGACCCGGATTCAATCGTTTCAATGTCTGTTGCCGCTGACGCTTGAATGGTGGTTTAACAGAGCAGAGACGGTGATCCGCTGATGGTTAAGGAGACGAAAAATCAACGTCTAAACCTCAGGGAGCACACACTTCTCGGGTCGCGAATCGCGCGGCTCATTTTTGCGTCGAACCTAGCTGGGCTCGCTATTCTGATCATTGGCGCCATGGTGCTAAATGAAATGCGGGCTAGCTTTGTTGTGTCTAAGAAACAAGACTTGGTCGGCCAGGCTGAACTGCTTTCAAACTTGATCGCCGACGCCGCGACTTATGGCCAACCTGAACCGAGCCTTGACGAAACCTTGGCGTTGGACACCTTGGCCTCGTTGTCTTTGCCGATCACGATGCGGGGTAAAATTTACACACCGGTCGCGCAATTGATTGGCGATAGCTATTTTCTGTCTGACCGCGTTGTAGTCAGTAACTTGCCGCCATTAAGGCAGCCTGGCCGCGTAAGCCTTTGGAGCCGCGGGCTATCGGAATGGGCGATCGGATTGCTCGACGCGGTCACACCGCAACGCGGCGGCGATGCTGTTCGAACACAGACTTTCGGCGAAGAGATCGGGCAAGCGGCGGAAGGACAAGTTGCTGCGAGTCAGCGCTTCAATGATCGAGGACAAAGGATCATTTCGGTTTCAGTGCCCATTCAACGCGTGTCAGCTGTTGTTGGAATTCTAACTCTCGAGTCGAATGATATTGACGCGATTATTCGCGCGGAGCGTACAGCTCTGGTGCCCTTTATCGCGGTCGCGATCCTTGTCGCCTTTGTGACGTCTGCGCTTTTAACGCTGGGCATCGCTCAACCATTACGACGGCTTGCGGCTGCCGCCGACGACATTCGGGCGGGAAAGAGTCAGGCCCTCGAGTTACCACGGATCACAAAGCGTCACGACGAAATCGGTCAACTCGCACAGTCGGTGGAGTCGATGACAGATGCGTTGTTTAAACGCATCCAAGCCAACGAAGCTTTCGCCGCTGATGTCGCGCACGAATTGAAGAACCCCTTAACGTCCATTCGTTCAGCGGTTGAGACATCAGCTCTTTTAGAAAATGATCCGGTAGCCCGAGAAAAACTTAGGCAATTAATTGCGAAGGATGTTCAACGCCTTGATCGGCTGATCACAGACATTTCAAACGCATCCCGGCTAGAAGCGGAAATGACGAGGATCCCGACGGAGCTTATGAATATCGGACAATTCGTGCACGATGTCGTGGCAACTTACGAACGGCATCAACCGGATCGCGGGATTACAGTAAAGTACCAAGACGAAACTAGCGGTGCTGATCTGATGGTTCGAGGGCGCGAAGGGCCGATAGGTCAGGTTGTGCGCAATTTGATCGATAATGCCAAATCTTTCTCTCCCGATAAAGGCATTGTCATAGTTCGGATTGAGCAGGGGCGAAAAGGCCCGCAAACCACGGCGCGGATCATTGTTGAAGATAGTGGACCGGGTATCCCTGAGGATAATTTCCAGAAGATTTTTGATCGGTTCTATACAGACCGACCGGCCGGAACCGCATTTGGAAAGAATTCCGGCTTGGGCTTGTCGATCGTTTCGCAAATTGTCGAATCTCATCTCGGTACGGTAACCGCAGAAAACCGATCAGAGGGCGGTGCGCGCTTTATCGTTGAGCTTGCCGCTGCGTAATAGTGGTTAACTGCACCGAAACCTACTTGACCGTAACGTTTCTACTGTCAGCATTCTGGCCGGACTTGTTTTCGAAGGAAGACGGATGATCGGCATCGTCGTAGTAACCCACGGCAAACTCGCCGAAGAACTGATACGGGCAACCGTGCATGTTGTTGGGCCACAACCCGCGTTTCGGGCCATTTCCATCGAGGTTGAAGACGACATCGATGCGAGGCGTGAGGAAATTCGCCAAACAGTTAAAAACTGCGACCATGGGGACGGTGTGATTATCCTAACTGATATGTTTGGCGGAACTCCGTCGAATTTGGCGCTTTCGAACATGGCTGCTGGTCGGGTCGATGTTGTCGGTGGAGTCAACCTGCCAATGCTGATCCATTTGGTTCAAATCCGCGAAGAATTACCCTTGTCGGACGCTGTCCGCGCCACATGTGATGCGGGGCAGCGTTATATTCGGATCGGTTCGGAGATAGTGAGTAAATCAAAATGACCGTCGTAGAGTGCCGGAGTACCCGGATCATAAACGCTAAAGGCTTGCATGCGCGAGCCTCTGCAAAGCTTGCAAAGCTAGCGCTGACCCTTCCAGCCAAGATTCAGATAAGACACGAGAGCGAAGTTGCGGATGCTCGCTCGATCATGGACCTACTATGTCTTGGCGCGGCATGCGGACAAATAATCGAAATCCACGCAGAAGGTGAAGGTGCGGAACAGTCCGTACGCGCTGTTGTCCAATTGATTGAGGCCGGTTTCGGCGAGCTTGCAGACGACGCAGCTTAAAGCACAAATGGCGCCAGCCAAAGGCCGATACCTGTGATCACCACGATCGCAATCAGATTTAATCTCAACCCGTGTTTCATCATCTGTCCAACCGTGATCTTGCCGCTGGCATAGATAATAGCGTTCGGTGCGGTTGCGACAGGCAGCATGAACGCACAACTTGCTGCGACGGCGGCTGGAGCAAGTAAACTCGTCGGCGCGGCACCAATCGCCACCGCCAGCGACCCGAGAATAGGGGCAAGGGTTGTCATCGTCGCGACATTGCTTGTCAGCTCCGTCAAAAAGATCACCATCGCGACCACAGCGGCGACAAATAACAGCGTCGGCAATACGCTCAGCACGGTCAATTGATCTCCGATCCAGACCGACGTCCCAGTTGCTCGTAGAGACACGCCCAGCGCGATTCCACCGCCAAACAAAAGCAGTACGCCCCACGGGATTTTTACCGCTTCCTCCCAGGACAATAAAGCGCGTTTGTGCTCGCCACCGGCCGGCACTAGGAAGACAGCGATTGCCCCGGCTATTGCGATAATCGCGTCGGCTTGACCGCCTAGCGATTTCGGTGTGTCCCAGCCCATACCGGCCAGCACATTGCTGAGCGGCAAGCGCAACACCCACAACATCGCCACGCAACCAAACACCGTTGCGATCCGCGCTTCTTGCAGTGACATACTGCCAAGCGCCTGACGCTGCGCACCGATCTCACTGGCAGCATTTGCGCCATCCGGCATGGTCTTCAGGCCATGTGTCACAACGAACCAAGCGAGCGGGATCAGCATGACGACCGCTGGAAGACCAAAGGCCATCCATTCCGGAAAACTGATTCCAATGTCAGATTCGCGTCTCAAAAAGTCGATTACGATCAAATTCGTCGGCGTGCCAATCGGCGTACCAACCCCACCAATACTGGCTGCATAGCAGATTCCGAGGAGTAGGGCGGTGACGAACTTGCCGTCTTTATCATTTAGGGCGGCGGCGGCGGAGAGAGCGATCGGCACCATCATCAGTGTCGTCGCCGTGTTGGATATCCACATGGACAGGATCGCCGTCGCCAGCATGAAGCCGGCAATCAGCGCCTTGGGCGACGTCCCCACCGCACTGATCAGATACAGCGCTATCCGCTTGTGCAGATCCCAGCGTTCTATCCCGAGGGCAATGATGAAGCCGCCCAGCAGCAAGATCACAATATGGCTGCCATAACTCGCCCCAACCGCAGCGACATTGCTGGCCCCGAGCAGCGGCAACACGACCAGCGGCAGCAGCGACGTCACCGGGATCGGGATCGGCTCTGTCGCCCACCATATGCCCATCCAGACGAGCAGTGCGCCGGCGCCCCAGGCAATCATCGCCCGCGTTGCCAACGCCTCCGCATCAATCCCGGTCGCGCTGGTCGGATCCAAAATGTCGATCGACAAACGCCCGGACTGAACCGCATCGACCAGGCTCTCGGCCAGCGAAGCGGGTGGCCCGATCAACAGCATCAGCAAGGCGACGGACGGACCGAGGAACAATCCGACTTTTTTACTCAGTGACGTTTCTCCCATACCTCATGGAGGCAATGCGGCGAAATCTGTCAAGCGATTGCGCGTGCAAGACGATGTGCAGCGCCGCCCTGACCCGCCGATCAGCCGCTATTGTCGTTGCCGGTGAGGATCAGATCATCGCGATGGATCACCGCTGGGCGCCCGCGATAGCCGAGCACATCGGCCATCTCGTCGGTGTGCAGCCCAGCAATTTGTCGAATGTCTTCCGCGCTATAGGCGGTGATGCCGCGCGCCAGTTCGAGCCCGTGCGGATCGCGAATCGACACCGCCGCGCCGCGCTCAAATCCGCCGTCGACCTGGGTCACGCCGACCGGCAGCAAGCTCGCTTTCTGGCGCAACGCGCCCGCCGCTCCAGCATCCACATGGACGCTCCCTTCGGGCGACAAATGCCCGCTCAGCCAGGCTTGCCGCGCCGTCTCCGGCGTCAGGGGCGGCTTGAACCACGTCGCTCGCGCGCCGCCATCCAGCGCCGACAAAGGTCGCTCCGTAAAGCCCTTGGTGATCACTGTGCGGCAGCCCGCCGACCAGGCAATCTGGGCCGCGGCCAGCTTGGTCACCATGCCGCCAGAACCGACACCGGTATCGGCATTGGCGCCGCCCGCCATATCCAGCACATCCTGGCTCAGCGCGGTGACCTCCGGGACATGGCGCGCCTCGGCATGGCTGCGCGGATCTGCGGTATACAGCCCATCAATATCCGACAGCAGGACCAGCGTGTCCGCCCCGATCATCTGCGCCACGCGCGCGGCCAATCGGTCATTGTCGCCATACCGGATCTCATCCGTCGCGACCGTGTCATTTTCATTGATAACAGGGAGGATATCTCGCGCTTTCAGCAGCGTTTGCAGCGTCGCCCGGGCATTGAGCCAGCGACGGCGATTTTCGGTGTCCTCAAGCGTCAAAAGCGACTGCGCGACACTGAGGCCTTGCGGCGCCGCAGCGTCACTCAAGGCCGCCATCAAAAGTGGCTGACCAAGCGCTGCACAAGCTTGTTTTTCTTCAAGTTTTCTGGGTTTGTCTGAACCGAGCAGCGGCCGCCCCAGCGCCATCGCCCCGGACGAAACCAGGACAATTTGCACGCCACGATTGCGGAAAATCGCGACATCCGCGAGGAAGGAATTCAACCAAGACTGGCGTGCGGCACTGCCCTCAGCGACCAGAGCAGATCCGAGCTTCACCACCATAACCCGGGTATCGGTGAGGTAGGCCGCGGGCATCAGTCGGGTGTCCAATCGGTATCAGATCCGGCCGTCTCGCCAGCCTCCTGTTCTTGCAATTCCTGCGCGAGTTTGAACAAAGCCGGACGCACGCCATCACCGCTCACAGCCGACAGGCGGAGCGGGGTCACCCCACAGGCCGCCTTGAGCGCAGCGGCCTGTTCATCGACCAGCTCTTCATCCAGCGCGTCACTTTTCGACAGGGCAACAAATTCCGGAATATCGGCCAAGCCGCCGCCATAGGCATCGAGTTCTTCGCGAATGGTTTGATAGGCGCCGGCCGGATCATCCTGCGTGCAATCAATCAAATGCAGCAGCACTTTACAGCGTTCGACATGGCCGAGGAAACGATGGCCGAGCCCGATGCCTTCGGCGGCGCCTTCCACCAGGCCCGGAATGTCGGCCAGCACAAAGCGCGTGCCGGGGCCGAGATCGACCACGCCAAGGCCGGGATGCAGCGTCGTGAACGGATAATCGGCAATCTTTGGCTTGGCCGCCGTAACCGAGGCGAGGAAGGTCGACTTGCCCGCATTGGGCAGACCGACCAGGCCAGCATCAGCGATCAGCTTCAGCCGAAGCCACAGCGTAAACTCCTCACCCGGCTCGCCTTCATTGGCCCGGCGCGGTGCCTGATTGGTTGAGCTTTTAAAGTGTAGATTGCCCCAACCGCCATTGCCGCCGCGCGCGACCAGGATTTGCTGGCCAATCTCGGTCAAATCGCCGAGCAGCGTCTCACCATCTTCTTCAAACACCTGCGTGCCGACCGGCACCTTTAGGATTTTTGTCTCACCGCGTTTGCCATGGCGCTGCTTGCCCATACCATGGCCGCCGCGCCCGGCCTTATGATGTTGCTGGTAGCGGAAATCGATCAGCGTGTTCAGCCCATCGACCGCTTCGATCAGCACATTGCCGCCATGCCCACCATCGCCGCCATCCGGCCCGCCAAATTCGACATAGGCTTCGCGCCGGAAACTGGCACAGCCATTTCCGCCATCACCGGCTTTCACATACACCTTGGTTTGGTCGAGGAATTTCATCGCGGCGGTGTAGCGGAGGCAGGGGAACAAAGCCAGACCTGCGACACATTACACATTGCTAATGAGAATGAGTTGCAACTAACGCAGAGCTGTGGCGCGAAGAAGAAGTGGGGCGCTTGGAGGGGTAGGGGAGTGAGACTCGATGT
>JBCAWZ010000090.1:0-7532 GCA_038534315.1 Pseudomonadota bacterium
CTGCGAGCAAAACCGCCCACCCGACATGTAGAGACCCGACAGTACCGTATTGGCAGACTGATGAGCAGCTGATCCTAAGTGATGTGCCCGATACATTTGTACTCGAAACGGACGTCACAATTGACCCGTCTGCCAATACGGTACTGTCGGGTCTCTACATGTCGGGTGGGCGGTTTTGCTCGCAGTGTGAAAGCACAGGGTTCCGGCGTATCACCTACTGGCCAGACCGACCCGATGTGATGAGCCGCTTCTTCGTCCGCATCGAAGCGGAGCAAGCAGCCTATCCGATCCTGTTATCAAACGGCACGCCGGGCGCGGCCGGCACATTAAACGATGGACGCCACTTTGCGGAATGGGATGATCCGCATTTGAAGCCGTCTTATCTCTTCGCGCTTTGCGCCGGTGATTACGATGTCTACCGAGACCATTTCACCACCATGAATGGCGATGCCGTCGATTTAGCTGTGCATGTCGATAAGGGTCAGGCGGACCGGGCCGCTTGGGCCATGGAGAGCTTGAAAGCCTCGATGAAATGGGACGAAGACGTGTTCAAGCGCGCTTATGATCTCGGCGTGTTCAACATCGTTGCGGTGCGCGATTTCAATTTCGGAGCGATGGAGAATAAAGGGCTCAACGTGTTCAACTCGGCCTATGTGCTGGCCAGCGAAGACACCGCCACAGATGCTGATTTCGAAGCCATCGAGTCGATCGTCGCACATGAGTATTTCCACAATTGGACGGGCAACCGGATCACCTGCCGGGACTGGTTTCAGCTCTGCCTGAAGGAAGGGCTGACTGTCTATCGCGATCAGCGCTTCTCGGCCGATATGCGCTCTGCAGCGGTGCAACGGATCAAGGATGTGATCCGGCTGCGCGCGGCGCAATTCCCGGAAGATGGCGGCCCACTCGCGCATGCCGTGCGGCCAGACCATTATGCCAGCATCGACAACCTTTATACTGCAACCGTCTATGAGAAAGGGGCGGAGCTGATCCGCATGCTGAGCGCTTATATCGGCGAGGACGCCTTTGCGGATGGCATGCAAATCTATTTTGACCGACACGATGGTGACGCCACAACGATCGAGAATTTTTATAGCTGTTTCGAAAGCGCTTCTGGGCAGAATCTCGGTGCGTTTCGACGCTGGTATAGCCAGCCAGGCACGCCAACGCTGCATGTCGAAGAGAGTTGGGATCCGGCGAGCCAGATGCTCACCGTCGAGATCGAGCAGTCCAATCCAACAACGCCAGGCAATGACGCGCCCGCCGCGCTGCCCATGCCGATCCGGATTGCAGCCTTCAACCCAAATGGCGACAAGATCGACGACGCGGTGATTATGCTCGAAGGCCAGTCTGCGAGCTGGTCGGTCAAATCGGCATCGGACAAACCCTTGCTGTCGGTCAATCGCGGCTTTTCCGCCCCGGTCCGTCTCGAGCAGAGCCAAAACACAGATGAGCGGCTCGCTCTAGCGCGAATTGACGACGACGCCTTCAATCAATGGGAAACGCTGCAGACATTGGCGCGAGATGCGCTGCTGGCCATGACCTATGGCGACGTCACGGAACCTGACGCAGCATTGGTCCAAGCATTTGCCGATGCCGTCCGCCAGAAGCAAGACGATCCCGCCCTCGCTGCCTTGCTGCTGCGCCTGCCGGCCGTCGGTGAGCTGCTGCATGAGCACAAGCCCGCCAATCCGGTCGCGCTCGATGCCAGCCGGCGACGCCTGCTCGTGGCCCTGCTGAACGCGCTGGATGCGGACAGTGCAGCACTGCTAGACACGCCGTCGCCAAGCCCATTTTCGCCAATGGCGGACCAAGCTGGCATTCGCGCCTTGCGGAGCGCCTATCTCGGCCTGCTCGGTGTTCGCGCAACCGAAACGGACCGTCAGCGCCTGGTCAGCATCTATGACGCCGCGACCAATATGACGGAGCGTCTGGCAGCGCTACGGGCACTTTGCGAAGTTGGCGGCGATGACAAACGCCTTGCCGTTTCGAAATTCTACGATGCCTGGTCCGAGAATGAACTGGTCATCGACAAATGGTTTGCTGTTCAAGCCGGCACCGGAGATCACACGGACATCGAAACGCTGCTGAGGCACCCCGATTTCGATCTGAGCAATCCAAATCGCGTTCGCTCAGTTGTCGCCGTTTTTGCGATGCAAAATCTGCCAGCCTTTCATGCTCCAGATGGCAGCGGCCACAAATTGGTCGCCGGCATTATCGGTGAATGCGACAAGCGCAATCCTGCTTTGGCCGCTCGCCTGCTGCAAACCTATGATCAGTGGCGTTTGCTCGAACCCAATGCCAGCAATAGCGCCAAACAGGTCCTGAAGGATTTGCTCGACGGCGACCTCTCCTCCAATGCGGCAGATATTGTGTCTCGCGCACTCGCATAGGGTTCTTGTGAGCAAATCAAAGCCAGCAGTTAACCGAACCTGAACTTTCCATTCCGAATCTGTCATAGATCAAGCGAGTGCGATTTAAGGCGGGGCTGTGAAAGCTTCTGGAAAAACAAATAAGTTCGGGCGACAGAGACGTCGGACCCGACGGGGACCAGGTGGTGATTTCGCACGCCTTGCGAGCTTTATTGTCTTAATTGAAGCCCTCGCGCTTGGCTTGAAAGCCTATGATGACCGCACGCGATCCCTCGCCTCTACAGAAGGTTTGTTGCATCGCGAAGCGGTCGCCGTGAATGCCGATATTTCGGGCCGGCTCGACGCTGCCGCAATGCTTCTACAGACGGGTACCTCGTCTCAACGTTTGCAGGAGCTGAACCCCGATATTGAGCTCACATCCTCGCTTGCCGATGCGCTGACTGCCCCGGAAGGCAGTCGGTTGCTCGTCGCGGGAGAGGCGGCGTCCCTGGCTCGAGCGCAAGCCCACGGTATCGCACTAAGTTCTCAGAACGACATTGTCGTCGTTGCACCCGATAACCGAGCCGCGGATCTGTTCGCAATCATACCGCTTAATCAGCTAGTGCCGACGCAATCCCAATCCCGACGATTTGCGCTCCTACCGCAATCCACGCAGCCAAGCACGCCGCAGCATACGATGACGGCGTGCGCCCTTCTCGGGTCCACCGGGCTCTCATCTTGTGTCACCGCACCTCGCCCCGCCTTTGGCCGCGAAGAAGCGCTCAGCCTCCTGATTTACGCCTTTCTCTTGGCTGGGCCGGCGCTCGGCTTGGCCGGTCTCATCTCCTTGCTGCAGCGTAATGAGGAGCGGACTTATGAGATCCAGACCCAAGCGACACAGACCGGCCGCATGCTGGCCACTGTGCTGCGTGAAGCCAAAGCGGGCTTTTGGTCTATTGACGTCGATCATGAGCGCATCTGGCTCAGTCCGGAATGTGCCGAACTGATCGGTGCTGAAAACTCAGGTTGGCGCGATCTTACAGAACTGTCGCATCTATTCCATTCAGATCAATCTGAAGAGCTGACCATCGCGATTAGCCAGTTCGCCCGAGAAGGTGAGTTGGAGATGACGTTGAGCAATCCGGACCAGTCTCGCTGGTTCGACATGCGCGGTCATTACGAGCCTTCGAGCCGGGAACTCGCGGGCGTTATGCTCGATGTCACGGACATCCGGCGGGCGATCGCCAGATCACGCCAGGCTGAGCGTCGACTTGAGGCCGCGTTGGAAGGGTTTTCTGGTCCGTTCGCTTTATGGGATTCCCGCAAGCGCCTCATCTATTGGAACCATGCATTTGCGCGTGTATTCAATTTGGAGAACACGATCCGGACCGGCATGACACACGCCACCATAACCCTGGCACAAACCGCCGGTATAGTTGATCGTCGCCCACATGACACGGAAGACGGCGTAAACACCGTTCGTGTTGCAACCGGCGACTGGTACAAATTGGTTGAACGGGAAACCCCCTCCGGCGGGATGATCACAATGGGGCTCGATGTCTCGAGCAGCGTGCGAAACGAAGTCGAATTGATGGCGCAGCAAAAGAAACTGCGCAAACTCGTCTTGGAGCTCGAGCGTTCAGAAGGCCATGCCGGAGAGCTCGCCGCAAAACTCAATGAAGAGAAGATCCGAGCGGAAAACTCGTCGAACTCAAAAAGCGCCTTCCTCGCCAATATGAGTCATGAACTGCGGACACCCTTAAACGCAATCAATGGCTTCTCGGAAATCTTGTCGAACGAGATGTATGGCCCCCTCGGAGATGAACGCTACCGTGAATACTCTCGAGACATTCTAACGTCCGGGCAGCATCTCCTAGACATGATCAACGATATTCTGGACATGGCGAAAATTGAAGCCGGCAAAATGACGGTCGACCTGCGCCCGATCGAGTTGATCGACCCCGTCGATGCCGCTGTTCGGATGATCCGCCGCAAGGCAGAGGAAAAGGGCATTCGCCTAACATTGGTGACCAATGAGGACGTCCCACCGGTCGAAGCCGATCATCGCGCCATCCGACAGATGATTTTGAATCTGGTCTCAAACGCGATCAAATTCACCGACGAGGGCGGAGAGATCCGCGTCAGCATCGATCGCAAAGAAGACGAAGTTCGGGTTGCCGTACGCGACAATGGTATCGGCATTCCAGAGGATGCCCTTCCGCGGCTCGCCGAACCCTTTGAACAAGTCAGCGATACACGGGATCGTAATTATGAAGGCACCGGCCTTGGTCTGGCTTTGACGAAGTCGTTTGCCGAAATGCATGGTGGACGCTTAACGATCGCAAGCGAAGAAGGACGTGGAACTCAAGTCTGCTTTTTCTTGCCACTTCCTGATCAAAAATCAGAGACCGGATATTTCGCCGCTTAATCGGCCCGCTCAGAAGCCTCGGCCATGTCGAGAATATTTGCCGTCGCTCGTGCCAATTCCTGAACGCATGACTCCGCCGCCGCTTTCAAGGCCTGCGCGCGCTCTGGTCCTCGATCGCGTTCGGCACGCGCCGTGGCCCGAACCGTTTGCTGCCCTATGAGATTGCGCGCGGCCCCATCGGTGACACTCACCGTGGCAACACATTCCGCCACTTCGCCACGCAGCAATAGCGTCTGGATTCGCCCAACCATCCGATACGGCGCGGACACACCCAATTCCGGCAACAATGCCGTGCCCGTCGCATTCGGGTCAAAGCTGTCAATCAAAGCCATCTGCATTTCACGCGTCAGCCGGCCAGACCACTCAACCGATCTCACCAAACGTCTTGCGCCATCGGGCCCTTCTGCAACCATCGCCATACCGCCGACCAATTCCGGGGCCTCAAATTCTCGAATGACGACGTTGTCTGAAAGCGCGACACGCTGATCAGCGGCGGAAACGGAGTAAAGTCCGCCGGGTGCTTCCGGTTCGGGCAATACAGACACACAAGCCGCTAAGCCAATGATTGCCGGTAGGGATAGAAATGCAGTCCAAACCATTTCGCTCACTCCTCATAAGGCAGTGGACGGCCAAGGACGAGCCCCTGCGGATTTGCTTCCATCTCTCGGACAACGCGGTCGAGCCGCTGCATCAAAATGCGGAGCTCCTGCGCTGCGAGCCCAGTGTCCGTAAGTGCTTCTGATCCCGGACCCGTCAGCAAAGCACCCGCCGCCTCAATCGCTTTTCGGCTTTCATTGATTGTCCGTTGCGCCTCTCCCGTCGCGGCGTTCAATTCCGCGATCAGTGATTGAAGCTCGACATTCAGCGTGGCAATCTCGTCGCGCAATTGATCCGAGGTTTGTGACACTGAGTCAGATGCGGTTGTCAGAGAGGTGCCTGCGCGCTCGAGCGATTGCAGCGTTGTGATGGTCTGGGTCAATAGTTCGCTGTCTTGCTCAGCCAATGCCCCCGTAATGGTTTCAACGCTGCTGAGTGTGCCGCTAAACGCTTGAATATTCTCCTCGGTCAGGACTTTGGCGAGTTGATCGATTGTTATGGACGCCTTGCCAACAATCTCGGCGCCGCCATCAAACAGAGCGGCCAAAGGCGTTGGGCCGGCGGCGATTACTGGAACATCTTGATAAGGGGCCGGTAAAAGCGGGCCAGATTCGTCGGAACCCGCGGTGATTTGAACAAAGGTCACGCCCGTAATGCCGGCGAAGTCAATAATAGCAGTCGAGTCGGCTTTCACTGGCGTCGAGCGGTCAACGCGGATCCGTGCCCGCACTTGAGACGGATCGTTCCGGTTGATCCGAACACTTTCAACTTCGCCAACCGTAATTCCGATATAGCGAACGGACGCGCCCTCTTCGAGCACAACGGGCCCGGGAAAGACAATGTCGTAAATCTGATAGTCGCGGTTGAATTGGGACGAGCCGAGCCACAGAACGAAACTGACCACAGCAGCGGTGGCCAACAATACAAACGCACCGATCAAGGCGTAATTCGCGCGTGTTTCCATTACCGAACTCCCGCCATTGCAGCCCGACCGCGCGGCCCTCCAAAATAGCTTTGGATCCACGGATGGCTGTGCTGGCGCAACGCATCCATTGTATCCAATGCAATCACTTTTTTGTCCCCTAGAACAGCAATGCGGTCACACGTGTCCCGTAACGTGTCGACATCATGGGTTACAAGGAAGACCGTCAATTTTAGTGTTTCCTGCAACTCCCGGACCAGCGCGTCAAATCCAGCAGCCGTGATCGGATCAAGGCCCGCTGTCGGTTCGTCTAAAAAGAGCAAGGGTGGATCTAATGCCATTGCTCGTGCCAGAGCAGCGCGTTTGCGCATGCCACCCGACAGATCGGACGGGTATTTTTGTCCGGCCCATGTTTCCAGCCCGGCCATTCGGATCTTCTGATCCGCGAGATCAGCCATAAGCGCCAATGGCAGATCCGTATGCTCGCGCATCGGCACCATGACATTTTCCTGCACGGTCAAATTGGAAAACAAAGCGCCATCCTGGAACATGATGCCCCATAGCTTTTGCAATGTGCCGGTATCGTTGGGGTCCATGCCTGTAATATCATGGCCGAACACTTCGACATGCCCAGCCGCCGGAGGCTTGAGACCGACAATCGCCCGCAGCAGCACTGACTTTCCGCACCCAGACGGGCCAATCACGCCCATGACTTCGCCTTCGCGAACATCGAGGTTGAGATGCTCATGAACAACGTGGCTGCCATAGGCTGTTTTCAAGCCCCGGACTCGGATGGCGATGTTTTCGCTCATATGTCGAGCTCCAAATACATCAGCGCAAACATCGCATCGACGACGATGATGGCAAAGATCGCCTGCACGACAGATTTGGTGGTATGACCACCAAGCGATTGAACGCTGCCGCCGACCTCTAGGCCTTGCCGGCAGCCAATCAGCGCGATGATAAAGCCAAAGACCGGGGCCTTAGACATGCCGACCCAAAAGTGTTGAATTGGTACGAAGGCCTGCATGCGATTGAAGAAGACCGTCGGGTTGATGTCCAGCGCCAGCCAACCCACCACGACACCTCCAGCCAATCCCGCAAGCACACCGATAAACGCCAAGACCGGTGTCATCAGCACCATCGCAATGATACGCGGCGCCACGATAACATCCACTGGATTTAGCCCGAGCGTGGTCATTGCATCGATTTCTTGGCGCATCTTCATGGCACC
>JBCAWZ010000091.1:0-7359 GCA_038534315.1 Pseudomonadota bacterium
AATTGACGATTGAGGCGACGCTCGACACCGGCGCGCTCTATGTCGCTTACTTCGCGCCCTATTCGTCGGAGCGTCACCAGCGCTTGATTGCCCGTGTGCGTCAGGATCAACGCGCCCGCGGCACCGTCTTGGGACAGAGCTTAGATGGACGCGATCTCGACCTCATCACACTTGGCGAACCAGGCCCCGACAAACGGACGATCTGGATCACGGCGCGCCAGCATCCCGGCGAGACCATGGCAGAGTGGTGGGTTGAGGGATTGTTAGACAAACTGCTCGATCGGGATTCCGATGACGCGGCAGCACTTCTCGAGCGCGCGGTGATCCACATTGTGCCGAATATGAACCCAGATGGCAGTGCGCGCGGCCATTTGCGGACAAATGCAGTGGGGACCAATCTCAACCGCGAATGGAATGAACCGAGCTTGGACAAGAGTCCGGAAGTCTATTTTGTCCGCAACAAAATGGACGAGACCGGCTGTGACCTCGTCCTCGATGTGCATGGCGACGAGGCGCTACCGTTCAATTTCATCGCTGGCACCGAAGGTATTCCAAGTTGGAGCAACCGGCTAGCGGGGCTGCTCGACAGCTTCAAGACAGCCTATGTTGAGTCTTCTAATGAGGCGTTTCAGACGAAGCATGGCTATCCGGTCAATAAGCCCGGTAAGGCGAATCTAGGGATTTGCAGCAATGCTCTGGCGGAACGGTACAACTGCCTCGCCATGACGCTAGAAATGCCGTTCAAAGACGACGCCAATCACCCGGACCTAGAACGTGGCTGGTCGCCGGACCGGTGTAAGCAACTTGGCAGCGATGCGCTTAAGCCGCTGCTGTCGGTGCTGCCGGATCTACGCTAGTCGCAGCGATGCCCTGTTCAATCAAACGATAGGAATTGATTCTGGTGTCGATTTGATCGGTGATCGACAGCAAGAAGAACTCATCTGCGCCGGTGGTGTTCGCGATCTCCTGGAGGCGCTGGGCTACCGAGGCGCCTGTGCCAATGATACCGCGTTGCGGCGGCTCGAGCGGGGCGCTCGCGAGATAATCGACAGCATCCGAAGTGCTAAGATAAGGATTGAATTGCCCGGTGCCGCGGGTCAGCGCCCAAACCTTGATGGGCGCCGCGAGTCGGTTGGCTTCGGCTTCGGTCTCGGCTGCGAGCACCACGAGACCAATCCCGCAATAGGGTTCGGAGGCAAAAGCAGAGGGCTCAAACGCGTCATGATAGGCATCGAGCGCCGCCTTAGCGCCACCCGGATTGAGAAAGTCGGCAAAGGCCAATTTCAACCCCATAGCGCCTGCAAAAGCGGCGCTTTCGGGCGACGAGCATAGCATCCAAAGCCCGGCTCGTTGGGCGGGTGGATTGGCGGCGATGCCAGCGGCGCGGTGATCTGTAGGGAGGGGCACGTCACCGCTTGCATCCAGCATCCAGTCCATCAACAGATGCAGCATTTGGGGAAAAGCCTGCGCGCCCGGACCAAGGAGTGCGGCGGACGTGCGCGGATCCGCCCCCGTCGCACGACCCAACCCAATCTCGATCCGGCCGGGATAAAGCGCGCTCAGCGTGCTGCCCCATTCGGCAACTTTCAGCGGCGAATAATTGGGCAGCATGATGCCACCCGATCCGAGTGTGATCCGAGAGGTGCGCGCCGCGAGATCGGCCATCAAAATTTCCGGGCTGGTGCCCGCAAAGCTTGCCGCGTTGTGATGTTCCTGCACCCAATAGGCGCGATATCCCATCTCATCCACCGCTTGCGCCAGCGCGCGCGTTTCGTTGAGTGCGTCGGCAGCACTGCGGTTTTTGAAGATCGGCGAAGGATCGAGGACAGATAGTTTCAGTGTCATGACCGGTTGGTGATAGGCGGCCTTTACCCGCGACGGCAAGCTTTAGCGATTGCCGAACAGAGCATCGAGCGCGCGATCGCGAAGTTCATCTTCTAAATCCTGAGGTTCTTCTTCTGCGTCAGCGTCGTCTGTTTCTCTGGAGGAGGACCCAAGCGCCCCGCCAAGCAGGTTGCGCAATTCGCCGTCGAGCTGATCGGAGAAACCTGACGCCAGTGATTGTTGAACTGATTGCAGGTCCAGTGCGAAAGACGGTGACGTCCAAGACCCGGCAATCCGAACGGGGATAGGAATCCCGGCCACACCGAGCGTCGACTGTGTCCCTGAGCCCGTCGCATCGATTTTAGGCGTCAGTCGAATGTCGAGCGTTCGTGCCCCAAGATCAATCGTCCCAGCGCCCTCAACGGCTAAGATTGAATTGACCAGGCGGAGATCTTGAACCGTGGCAACACCATTATTGAACTGCAAATCCCCCAGCATTTCGGAGAAATCAGTTTCAGCGGAGGGTTCGAAGGCGGCCTGGAAAGCTCCAACGTTGAGATCGCCTGACCGCAGCGCAGAGGTGAGCGCGTCTGCCGAGCGTACCATTTGCGCCATATCAATTCCGGCAACGAGACCATCGGCGAGCTCCGTGTCGAGCGACCCATCGAGGTCATTGATCAGCGCTTTTAAGCTGTTGCCGGTGCTGGCGAGGTCGATGCTGAGTGAACCGACACCGGTGAGGCCTTCATATCCGGTGAAGGCCCGCAACACTTGCTGTGCTGCAACACCCGATGCGTCGGCCTTCGCCGCAAGAGATGGCGTGGTCCGAGAGGCGTCCAATCTCAGATCGCCCGACCAGCTGCCATCAAATGCACGAAAACCTGGAGCGTTCTCGTCGCGCCGGAACACCGCCGTCAAAACGCCATTCTGCAAAGTCGTCAAAAGACGGGCATCGTCGAGCGTGATTTGATCCAGCGTCACCGAGTCCGCTGTAATGTCGATATTGGCATTGACGAGTTTCAAGCTGTCCAACGCCAAAGGTTCGTCGCTCCAATCTTCGTTCATGCTCGGCTCGGTATCGGGCGCACTGTCATCAGAGGCCAAGAAAGGGGTTAGGTCCAAACCGTTTGTATTGAGGGTGGCTTGGATCGCCGGAATGTCGCCAGAGAGGTCTGCTCCTAGGGATCCAGTGGCCACTGTGTCATCGAGTTGCAAACGCATCTCGTTGAATTGAGGCGTGGCCATCGACCCCGCCAGATCGCCGTCTAATGAAAAGCTCTCCAGAGTGTCGCCAGGGGCCAGCTCAACACCGAAAACGCTGAGCAGAGTTCGAAGATCTTTACTCGATGTATTGAGCGCGCCGCTGAAATTGCCGTCAGTGCCAAGGGCGAGGGCGCCATTGAAACGGGTATCGAGCAGGTCGCTCGACTGCGTCAGTGCGAGATCCAAGAACTGAAGCGCCGCAATGGGACCAGACACCTCGCCAGACAAATCAAGCTTGCCGAGTGCCGCCAACTGCGCATGCAGCGGATTGGCTGGCAAAAACAGAGATTGCGCTTGGTCGACACCGAGCTCGAAAGCGCCTGCGAGAATGGGCGCGTCGCCGAGCGTCAGTGCTCCATTGTAGTTGACGGACGCAAACTCCGTTGAAAAATCGAGCTCAAAGGCCGTTTCTTCGCCGGCGCTGAGGGCATCGATGTGATCTACCATGACGTCATATTCAAAGGCGCGGCCATTGAACACGCCGCTGCCTGATGACGTTAAGGGTTGCGTCGTCGCCCGCATTCTAGCCTGGGCGTTGAATTCGGTTAGCGCCAGTGAGGTTTCCGCCTGGCGGTCTGTGTAGAAGATATTTCCATTCGTGATCCGCGCTCGGTCCAGCGTGGCGTTGACTTGGCTGGGTTCCCCGGGCTCCACATCGGTCGGCGGTGTACTTGTGTCCGGATCGGATGCGGCCTCGTCTGACGCGTCCCCAAATTCCCAGTTTGCGGTGCCATCTTCCAGTCGCTCGAGACGAATAGTGGCATCTTCCAGGGTCACTTCGCCAATTTCTACGCGCTGGAACAAAAGTGGCAGCAATTTTACATCCGCCCGCAATGCACCCGCCTCAATCATATTGGTGCCGGTATAGCCCTCCGGATTGGCGACTTCCATGCCGCCGAGCTTGACCGAAATTCTCGGAAAGACCGAAAGACGCGCCTCACCGAGCAGTGAGACATCTCGGCCAAGCGCATTGGTTGCGGCCGATTCGATCCGATTCTTGTAGACCGAGGACGGAATGAGATTTGGCAGAATGAGCAGTGCGCCAATCAAAATGGCAACAATGATCGCGGCAATTATGGCAAGACGTTTCATGGCTGGGAGGGTTCCTGAATTCTTTGCTTGAGACATAGCCGCTTCTCATGTCAAAGTCATGGCAAATGCGGCTTGACCCGTCGCCGCGCCCTGTCTACATGGGCGCTTCGCTTCGGGCAGTTCGCCGGAGAGAATGCGCGGGTGTAGCTCAGCTGGTTAGAGTGCCGGCCTGTCACGCCGGAGGTCGCGGGTTCGAGCCCCGTCACTCGCGCCATTTCTACGGAAATGGAATACATTTAACGACCTGATTTATCAGAGTTTTCTTGTCCCATTACTTGTATCCCCATTTTCTCGAAAAGTGGCATACAAAATGGATACATGACGCATGTTAGATGCGACCCATCCGGATCGATATTTGCTCAAACGCGGCGCCCGCTCGCTTTTGTGACTATTCGAGCAAAGCAGCCCGAATGGAAGCGAGCTCTTCATCGGTCACGTCAAGTTCGGTCTGAATGTAATTCAAGACCGAGCCATATTCCGCTTCCAACGCCGTGAAGGTCGACTCAATGTAGATCGGATCGGAGGCCATCAGCGGCGCCACTTTCTCCGGCGGCAATTGGAACAGAAACGCATAAGGATAATCTGGATCAGACGCCGCCTGAGCGCGAGACTCTTCATTGAGGAACTCGCTCATGAAGTCCACATAATCGTCTGACAAGCTATAGTCGTGGACGACCGTTTCACGAGGTACACCGAGCGCCGTCAGCAAAAGCGCCGCAGCCGTGCCAGCCCTGTCTTTTCCCGCCGAGCAATTGAAAGCGAGCGGGATGTCCCCTCCTGCAAGGCGATCGAACATCTGGGTGTAACCTTCGCGCTCATCCTTAGCGATGCTGACATAGCCAGCGGCCATACCGGCGGCAACATCTTCAGCGGTTGCATCCGGAGACATCAGCGCTTCGAACATCGGATTGGCGATCGGATCTCCGCCAGTCTCTGGATCCGCGAAGGTCAAGTAAGCGACCTCATTCGCCCGCCAATCGGTGGGTTCGCGACTACGTTCATCGCTTTCCCGAAAGTCGCAAATCACGCGCACACCAAGCGATTTCAGATAGTCATAATCTGCATCGGTGAGGCCGGACATAACGCCTGAGCGATACACCTGACCCCATTTGACGACGCGCCCATCCTCCGTCTCATAACCACCCAAATCTCGGAAATTGCGTCCGCCTTCCAACGGCAACAACCGAACCGCAGAGCGCACAAGTTCACCCCCCTCAGGAATGAACGCGAAGTAACGCCGTTCGTTCGCGCCGTCCGTGTGCCAATCCGTGTTGAGGGCATCATCCTCAACCTCAATCACCTGACCGGTTCCAGGTGCAAAATTGGGGTCCGTCGAAACCTCAATCCGGACCGTCGTATCCGCGGGTTCCGCATCCCAAGCGATCTGGTAATGCCCGGCATCGTCGCCATGAAGGACTGTGACCGCAAGGACGTCACCAGATACCTTTAGAGCAACGGACTCTGCGTCCGAGTCGGAGCCTACCGGGGCGCCGCCGCACGCCGCCATAAACAGCGTGGCAGCTCCAGTCAGCAGAGAAGTTCGAACGACAGTTCTAGAAGTCATAGCTGACACCAAATAAGAAGAAGCGGCCATACCCTTCGATTTGGTCAGCAAATTGAGGCTCCCCGACATAACGTTCGTCTTTGAAGTCTGTCAGATTGTTCGCTTCAGCGAAAACGACGGTTGTGCCGCCGCCGAATTGAATTGGCAGTTCGTATTGAACCTTCGCGTCGACCCGTTCGGCTTCGCCCCAGAATAGAGGTTCGCCCGGGCCCGCTTCCGTCGTGGTCAGCCATTCATCGCGGTACTGATAAGCAAGGCGGGCAGAAAGGCCGAACTTCTCGTAAAAGATGGATGCGTTGTAAATCAGCTCGGACGTGCCGGGGATCGCAAGGGTTTCGCCCTCGCCGCCATTGGCGGTGGGTGCAAAGAATTCGCTGTCTAGGAAGGTCGCGTTGCCCGACACGCCGAAGCCGTCGAATGGCTCTGGCAGGAAGGTGGCTTGGCCAAGAAAGTTGATTTCTAGCCCAGACAGTTCGCCATCTTCGCCGTTCAGGAAGGTGCTGGCGAGAACCTGTTCACCTGGATCGAAGAAATCGGAGAATTGCGATCCATCGACAAGTGTTGCGCCTTCATAGATCACATTGTCGATGCTGCGATAGAATGCACCGACGGAGAGGATGCTCGCTTCGTCGAAATACCATTCGAGCGACGCGTCGATACCAATCGATTCTTCAGGGTCCAGGAAGGGATTACCACCAGAAAGCTCGCGCTCAATTGGATCGATGTCTTGTGACGCACGGAGCTCCGCATAGTTCGGTCGACTGATGCCTGTTGTTCCTGAGAAGCGAAGCTTCACATCGTCGGTCAGATCAATGTTGACATGGACACTCGGCAACACATTCACATAGTCATTTGAGAGCGTTTGCGTCGCGTCTGCGCCCGCCATGTCCAAGGTGATGCCTTCGGTTGAGAAATCGGTTGATTCCACCCGGACGCCGTAGACCACATTGCCCCATGCAAAATCCGTCTTCGCCTGTGCATACAAACTCATCAGATCTTCTTCGAGTTCGATGACCTCATCTGGGGTTGGGACTGTCGGAGGCGTAACACCCGACGCAGCAATAAGGGCCTCGTTGCGAAAGTAGTAAGCTGGGATGGTATTGTCGAAATCCTGTTCCCAAAGCTCAGTTGTGACGAAATCGCTTATGTTGACGGTCAAAGCATCCCCGGCAATGATCTCCCGTGCGTCGCCCGTGCCGGAAACTTCGCGGCGATCATAGGATGCGCCGAATTTGATTTCCGTATCGCGGCCAAAGAGCTCCATTTCGCGGGTAACATCGTTTTGCAGAAGCGTTTGTTCAATCGTGGTGTCGTCGATTAAGAGGTTGAAGATGAACCCCCCGTATTCGAGATCGTCGAACAGATTGATCGGGGTCGTTGTTCCCGGCGCGTAAGGGGTAAAGGCAGGATCATTAATGTCCGTGATATCGTAGAAGCCATCGATCGGCGTTGTCGCATCCCAGAAGCCGAGGGGCAGCCAACCATAATTGGTGCTCTCCGAATAGGTCAGGCGCGGTTCCATGATCCATTCGCCGAAATTTAGATCCACTCCGATTGTGTTGGTGAAAGTCGCTGTCTCGTAGCGTCCAGATTGCGACAAGGCGGTTGCTTGCACC
>JBCAWZ010000092.1:0-6522 GCA_038534315.1 Pseudomonadota bacterium
GAATTTGTTATCTCATCAGGTGTCGACCCTGAAGACGCCGAGGCCGCTCGAAAATCGATTTCGGAGAACCTTGAAGCATTTGATCCCGAACTGGACGAACAGATTTTGCGCGGCGCTGGGCTCAAAGAGGTCACCATGTTTTACTCAGCTTTCACCTGGCGCGGCTGGCTGGCGCGGGCTTAACCGCAAGAGACGTTTTCAATCAACGCGGAGATGGGTTCGTCGCAGTTCAACCGAGCCGAAGCATACAGAACTGTATGGAAGACTTTGCCGCCGGCTTTGTTTAAGCTGCTTCATTCAAGTGCGGGTCGGGCGAGTGCATATCCTTCTGGTGGAAGACAATCAGGAAACCGTGGCGTTCATCTCTCGCGGTCTCGAGGAGGCGGGAGATGCGGTGACCATCGCGACTGCCGCGCAGGAGGGTCTCCTGGCGGCGGCGGCCCATACTTTCGATGTGATCATTTTCGACCGGCTGCTGCCCGGTATGGATGGGCTGGACGCAGTGCGCGTGCTGCGCCAGTCGGGCATTGTCATCCCGATCCTGATGCTGACCGCGCTCGATGGGATAGATGACCGCGTGAACGGGCTGGAGGCCGGCGCCGATGATTATCTCACCAAACCCTTCGCCTTTGCTGAGCTCTATGCGCGGCTTCGCGCGCTCGCCCGGCGCCAGCCGCTGGCTGAGGCAGAGACAACGCGCCTTGTGGTCGGCGACCTTGCTATGGAACGCACGACCCAGACTGTGACCCGCGCCGGCGAGCGCCTCGACTTGCTGCCGCGCGAGTATCGCATTCTGGAGTACCTGATGCAGAATGAAGGACAGCTCGTCACACGAACCATGTTGCTAGAGAAAATTTGGGGCTATCGGTTCGATCCCAAAACCAGCCTGGTTCAAACGCATTTGAGCCGGCTTCGGGCAAAGGTCGATAAACCCTTCAGCACTGAGCTCATTCGCACCGTCAGAGGGTCCGGTTATGTCATCGCCGCCGCCTAGGAGTTTTGTGGGGTCCACAGTGTTTCGGCGGACAGTGTTCGCTATTCTGTCAGGGCTGTTCGCCGTACTCCTGGCGATTTGGGGACTGTTCGCAGTTCACTATTGGCAAGAGACGGGACGCGTCCGGGCCGCGATCGAAACGGTCGAGACCGAGCTGCTCACGGCATATAAGACCGGCGGCCTCGACCGGTTGAAGGGCGAGCTCACTTTCGATGGTCGATCCGAATGGGACCCGGATTGGCTGTTTGCCATATTCGAAGAGAATGAGTTTATCGTTCGGCTTCTGATCGAAGATGATGAGACGATTGCTGGATTCGATGGCATCGATCCGCGCGGCGGGTGGTCAACCACCATGATTGAACACGAGGATTTGGATCGACATCCGGTAGTCTCTTACCGGTTTGGCCTGGATGCCGATGACGCCGAACTAATCATCGGGCAGTTCGTTCCAGATCGCTTGCTGGTGTTGCGGGAGCTTCTAACACGTGGGACCTGGCTGTTGTCGCTCTCAATATTGCCGATTGCACTGATAACCGGCTTCTTCACCAGCCGCTCTGTGTTCCACCGCTTGAGCACAATTTCGGACACGGCTGAACAGGTCAGCCAAGGCCGATTCGAGGCCAGAGTTCCGATCAATGGAAATGGGGATGAGTTCGATCGTGTTTCGACTGCGGTGAACGACATGTTGGCGCAAATCGGAGCCCTTGCTAGGAACTTGGAAGGGGTCTCAGTTGGCGCTGCCCACGATCTGAAAACGCCGGTTTCAAATTTGGCCGGGCGGTTGCAACTGATCGAACGAGATCTCAATGATCCTGGTGCCACGAAAGAACACATCCAAGTTGCGCAGAGACATATCTCGGCCTTACTACGCACACTCGATGCCTTGTTTCGTTTGGGCGAAGTCGAAGCCGGTAAGCGCAAATCTGCGTTCGGCTTAGTCGACTTGTCGGACCTTGTGGAAGAGATTGGCGACAGTTTTAGGCCGGTATTCGAGGAAGCGGACAAAACCATCGATGTGAGGACAACGCCGAGGATTCAAATTGACGGCGACGGCGATTTGCTCACGCAGATGATCACAAATTTACTTGAAAACGTGATTGAACATGCTCGAGACGGTGCGCATGCCTGGATACGTTTGCGGGCATCGGAGACACATGCGCATCTCGAAGTGGGAGATGATGGGCCAGGACTGCCGGCTCTGAACGGCGAAGATGTGTTTGAACGCTTCTTCCGCCTGGATGCGAGCCGGACCACAGCGGGTAACGGATTAGGGCTCAGCCTGGTCCGCTCCATTGCTGAACTGCATGATGGCAAAGCGCGCTTGATTGCCTCCGACCCCGGAGCGGTTTTCGAAGTTGAGATTCCGTTAAAACCGGCGACCTGATCCCCATACAAATCTGTATGGCGGAGCAGGCAGAGATGTAAATCCGCACCCCACGGTTTCCGGATAGAGTCCTATCTAAGTTCCAAAGAACCGGATTGGATACCGCCATGGCTTACCATTTTCAGCGTTCTCAACTGAGACGTATTTCCGCGGCTGGCATAATCGCTCTTTTTGCCATTGGCGCCTGCAGCGGTGCTGGAAGCCCGTCTGAACCGCCGCCCATAGCACCGCCGCCTCCAAATCTTCCGCCGCCACCTCCGCCTCCGCCGCTTCCGCAAACCGGCACCGGTGTCTTTGCGACTGAGGCCGGCACATCCCGGTTTCTAACCCAATCGACCTTTGGACCTACCTCACAAGACGTCGCTCGCTTAACCGGGACAAGCGCGTCGGCCTGGTTCACGACCGAAATCGCCAAGCCGGCAAGTTTAAATGTGCCACAATTGCAGGCCTATCGCGCCCGAGTGCCAGAAGACGGTGATCCGACGATTGCCGTCTTTGGCACCACGTTCTCGTTTTGGCGGAACGCCATTGAAGGCAATGACCAGCTGCGCCAGCGTATGGCGTTTGCGCTATCGCAAATCTTGGTGGTGTCGAATTTCGGCGGGGAGACTCTGTCGGACATTCCAGAAGCCATTTCTTATTATCAGGATGTACTGACCCGGAATGCGTTCGGGAATTACCGCGATCTGCTGGAAGAGGTGACCTATTCGCCGGCCATGGGCTTTTATTTGACTTATATGGGCAATGAAAAAGCTGATCTTGCGACGGGTCGGATGCCAGATGAAAACTATGCCCGGGAACTGTTGCAGCTGTTCACGGTGGGCGTGATCCAGCTCGGGCCGAATGGCGAACCGGTGCTCGATGCTCAAGGTCAGCCGATCGAGCTTTATGATAATATGGACATTACTGGTTTGGCCCGCGTGTTCACTGGTCTCAACGTCTATGAGTACCCCGATGATATCGGCTCCTTTCCAGAAATCTGGCTCAGGCCAATGGTCGAATATCCGGAATCAGTCTCGGCCGAGCCGAAACAGTTCCTGAATTGCTCGATCCCAGCCAATACAAATACGGCGGACAGCATTGATCGGGCTTTGGATTGCATCATGGCACATCCGAATGTTGGCCCATTCATTTCGCGGCAACTGATCCAACGTTTCACCACCAGCAATCCAGATCCGGACTATGTGCAACGGGTCGCTGCGGCCTTTGATACCGGGCGCTATGTCTTGCCGGACAGCACTGTGATCGGAGATGGCCGCAAGGGCGATCTGGGCGCGACACTTGCCGCCATTCTGTTTGACCCCGATGTGCGATCAGACTCTGCTTTGCAGAACACGCAATTCGGGAAAATTCGTGAACCTTTGCTGCGCTTCACCCAATGGGCTCGGGCTTTTGATGCCGATGCGTCCAATCCTGAATATGGCACCGAACTGTGGAACCTGTCTGAGCCAGGCGCTTTGTCCCAACACCCTTATCGAGCGCGCTCTGTCTTCAACTTCTATCGACCCGGCTATATTGCGCCTGGGACGGCCTCCGGCGCGCTCGGCATGACGGTGCCCGAGCTGCAAATCGTCAATGCTACGTCGACCCCGGGCTATATCAACTTCATCATGTTCTGGGCCTATGGCGGTCAGACTCTGCTCGACTATGAGGAGATCGCGGGAGAGATCACACGGGAGCTGCAGATCCCGATTGATCGCGCAAAACTGGAAAGCGCGTTCGCGCCGGACTATACGGATGAGATAGCGCTTGCGAACAATGCCTCAGCCTTAGTCGATCATCTCGATGACTTGCTTGCCTATGGCAGCCTGTCGAACGAAACCAAGAACGCAATCGTGACATCACTCGAACTGGCGCCGGTCCAGGGACCTGGTGACACGCAAGGCCTACGTGATCGTGTTGGCCTCGCCATTTCGCTCGTCATGACCTCCCCCGATTACCTCGTTCAGCGCTAGGAGCTCAAAATGGATTCGACCCGCAGACATTTTATCAAAGCCCTCGGCGCGGGAACCCTTGTCGCGTCTGCTATGAGTGGTGCCCCCAGCATGTTTAGCGCCCATGCGGCGAACACCAGCGGCTACAAAGCGCTTGTGTGCGTCTTTTTGTTTGGCGGCTTGGACAATCACGATGTTATCCTTCCTTATGACCAGCCGAGCTATGACCAATTTGCCAGCTTGCGATCCTCTCTCATCGGGCAACAAAGCACGACGCGGGCGCGGAATGCTTTGCTGCCTTTATCGCCAGCAACGAGCACCGTGCTTCAAGGCCGCCAAGTGGCACTGCCGCCAGAAATGCCGCTGCTCAAAGGTCTTTTCGACCAAGGCCGCCTCGCAATTGTTGGTAATGTCGGTCCTCTGATTGAACCTGTGACCCGCGCGGGGTTCGAGAATGGGTCGGCAAGACTGCCGCCGCGGCTCTTTTCTCACAATGATCAGCAAGCCACTTGGCAATCCAGCATGCCGGAAGGCGCACAGTTCGGATGGGGCGGCTTGTTTGCCGATGCCGTGCTTGCATCTGGCGCCAATAATGGCTCCGCGCAATTCGTAACCATCTCAACCGAAGAGGTCGGACCGTTCCTAACCGGTCGCAACGCAGTGCCATACCGGATCAGCACCAGTGGTGCTGCTGAGCTCGAATTCCTCAACGATTATTACTTTGATGTTCGTGAGCAGCAGATGAGTTTCTTGAACTCCGTTCGAACACAGCTGTCCGCCTCATCGTATCGTGGCAACCATATTCTCGAACAGGACATGGCCACGGCATTCTCGTCTGGACTTGCGACCAATACAGCGTTTGACGCCGCTCGGCAGAACGGCTCCCCATTGGCAACGCAGTTCCCAGCCGGCGCCTTGTCCGATCAACTCAAAGCCGTTGCGGATACGATCCATGTACGCGGCCAGTTAAACGCCAATCGGCAAATCTTCTTTGTCGGCCTTGGCGGGTTCGATACGCATTCGGGACAGGCCGGGAGTTTGCCACGCTTACTTTCAGAGATGGATGGCGCGCTGGCCGCCTTCAACGCTGCGATGAATGAGCTCGGCCTCTCCAAAGATGTCACCCTATTCACCGCGTCCGACTTCGGCCGAACGCTGGCGGTGAATGGCGATGGCACCGATCATGGCTGGGGCGGACACTATTTCGTCCTTGGCGGGGCGGTGAATGGCGGCGAGCTCTATGGAACCCTGCCGCCACCTGCCTTTGGACACGAGGCCGACAGTGGAAGCGGACGTCTCATCCCGTCTATGGCCGTCGAACAATATGCCGCTGAGCTTGGGCGTTGGTTCGGCCTCAGTATGAGCGAGCTCTCAGCGGCCCTGCCCGGCCTTGGAAACTTTGACCCGCTTCCACAGAGTTTTATCTGATACAGACAATGAAAGCTCCAAGCTCATGACCAAGCGTCTTACATGCACGTCTCTGTTAGTCCTCAGCCTCGCTGCTTGCTCCAGCAGCGGTGACGGCGATAGTCCTTCGTCTGGGCCGCAGAACCGCGCGCCGGTCTTTTCGACGAGCCCGGTGGATGCGAGCGTTGCGGAAAACACCAGCGAGCCATTTGCCACAATCGAAGCCACCGATCCGGACGATGACCCGCTGACCTTCTCCTTGACGGGCGATGATGCCAGCGTCTTTGTCTTTGATCCAACAACTGGGGCGCTCATGTTTGCTGCAGCGCCCGACTTCGAGGCGCCTGGCGACCTCGATGGCGACAACGTCTATGAAGCAACTCTGCGCGTCAGCGACACCAGCGGGCTGAGCGCAACGCTACCGATCAGCACCGCCGTGACCAATGTGATGGAGGCTGGCGATCCGGTGCGCTATCGCGATCGCGTCTTTTCCCGGCTTGAAGTTGAGCAGGATGTCGCCTTCGCCACGGTCGATGGTCAGACCTTGTTGCTCACAATTTATACGCCTGAAGGCGACGCCGCGACGGACCGACCGGTGATGGTTGCGGCCTCCGGCGGCGGATTTCAGGAACAAGAGCGGGCATCTGTTGAACCGATCGCTCAGGAGTTTGCCCGTCGTGGCTATGTGGGTGTCACGATGGACTACCGCGTCCTCGGACAGGCACCCCTCGATGCCAATGAACTCGCGATTGCCGGTGCCATGGCCACACAGGACATGTTCGCCGCGGTTCGGTTCCACAGGT
>JBCAWZ010000093.1:0-6429 GCA_038534315.1 Pseudomonadota bacterium
TCAGAGATTGGATTGCCGCGGGGAACTGAAGCATCGTCACTGCTTCTCTTTAATGTTGGCGTCGAGGTCGGACAGTTGGCAGTCATCGGGGGTCTCCTCCTAGCTGGCTGGCTTATTACGCGCTTGAGGACCGAGGCGCTTCCTGTCGTTCAAATGGTGGGTGCTTATGTGATTGGGACGGCGGGAATGTACTGGGCGATTGAGCGCGCCGTCGCCCTTTGGCTGTAGGCTGGCGCCGTCTGCTGATGTGGAGTCTTCCACAGCCCAATCCAGCGAGCCCCATGATTGACAAATTGGGTGTCCTATATCGATCTTATGCGATCCTTCGTCCGCCTTTTTCCCTTAGCGCTTATACTTGTAGCGCCCGCGAGCGCCGACCCGCTCAGCGACGCGCTCGCGGCGACGGAGGCACCAGTCTCTCTGCGTGTGGCTTTTGATGTTGAACTTACAAGCGCGGCTGCGCGGCAGGTTTTTCGGTTTGATCCCCGTTGGCCGGAGGGGCGCCAATGGAAACTCTTGGAAGACGAAGGCGAGGATGCCTTCTTGGATGAAGTGGCCGCGACCTGGGGCGCAGAAGTCGCCCCGGATGGCCGGCTTTTTCCAGATGATCTCCGCGAGAGCATTGGCGATGGATTGGAGATTGATACGATTGGTCCGGCCCAGCGCCTACGCTTTCGCCATTCTCCGTCCGCCAATGATGGTGAGTTCGACATTTGGGCCGCTGAACGCTTGTCTGCAACGGCGTGGCTTTCGCCGGAGGCTGGCCGGTTCCTACGGATCGATTATGCCTTGCCGCGCCCAGTGCGTGGGCCAGAAGGCGGACGGCTGATCCGGTTTGACCAGAGTTATTTTCTGGAGAACGATCCTGAATTTGGCGTGAGTCTCATTACCGCGATCTCTGTCGACTTTGAAGCGCGGGGTGGCTTTCGGAGAATCGCAAAAAACTATCGTGCGCGCATATTAAAGGCCGAAGTCTTTTTCGCCACGCGCGAAGAGGAGACGCGCTTTCTTTCCAGTCGAAACGCGTTAGCCTCCGAATCATGACGATTCACATGGTCAAACTCTGCGTCGGGGCGGAGTCGATAGACGATATGGTCGCCTGGCAGACCCGCCAGATGCGCACATTGCCTAATCCCGTTCATCACACTCGGATGTTTCCGAAGCGCGCCGGTGACCTCCTCAAAGGGGGATCGATCTATTGGGTCGTGAAGCATGCCATTCGCTTTCGCCAACGGATCATAGACATCGTTGAAATCCCAGATGTCGATGGTCGCAAACTTTGCGAGTTACACTTCGACCCCGAGCTGGTGCGCACTTATGCTCAACCGAAACGGCCCTTCCAGGGCTGGCGATACTTAAAACCTGCTGACGCGCCGCGAGACCTGAAATCCGGCGACGCGGCCGCTGATGTCCCTGCCGGGCTGGATGAGGCTCTTAAAAAAGCGCTGGTCTGGTAGAGGCGCGCTTCACTCGATGAGCGCAGCTTCCGCCGCGCCTTCGACGCCCTCGGTATCGCCTTCAGCAATGCCGGCCGAAATGCCAGAAATTGCCAGTGGTGGCTCATTGACGTCCGTAAAAGCGATCCGGGTGCGCAAGGCTGGTCGGTCGGATGGACGCGTTTCCAACGTCATATAGGCCGCTTCGATCAGATCCTCGACATGAGCATTTCTGGCGCGGGCCGAATTGCCACCAAGCATGATCGCAATAATCCGCTGACCATCGCGGGTCGCAGACGCCATGAGATTGAACCCAGACGCCCGTGTGTAGCCGGTCTTTATCCCATCAACCCCGTTAACGTCCTCGAGCAGCGTATTGTGGTTCTTGTAGGTCTTCCGTCCCCACGTGAAACGCTCGTTCGAGAAGTAGTGATAATAGTCGCCATGGTCATCGAGAATGGCTTCGGCAAGTGTGGCCATATCCCGTGCGGTCGTAATCTGGCGGCTGTCTGGTAGGCCGGACGAGTTGTAAAAACGTGTATTTTCCAGGCCGAGCTGGCGGGCTTTGACAGTCATAAGCGCGGCGAAGCGGTCCTCGGTGCCGCCAATGCGTTCGGCGACGACAACGGCGACGTCGTTCGCTGACTTGGTCACCAAGGCATAGATCGCGTCTTCGACGCTGATGGTGGTGCCGGCTGCGACGCCTAGATCGGAGGCCGGCATCCGGTCTGCGGCGCGAGACACGGGCAAGCGCTCGCTGAGTGTCAATGTGCCGGCTTTCAGAGCATCGAACAGCATATACAGCGTCATGACTTTGGTCAGCGACGCCGGGTAGCGTTCATCATCGGCGAAGCGTGCATGGAGCACTTCGTCTGTCGTGGCATTCATCACATAGGAAGCATAACGCTCCTCGGCGTCTGCCGGGCTCGCGAACAGGGCAGAGGCGGTAAGCCAGGCTGCTGCCGAGACGACGGTTTTCAGGACGAACGAGGCACGCGACATTTAAGGAGCTCCGAGGTTCGGGTCACAAAGATGAGTTTCCTATTTCAGTCGCAGTCTCGCCTGATTGGCTTGACGCTTGGTTAACGAACTGGGTGTTGCGCTTAACCATGCCAAGTATTCTTATCATTGTGCAGTGCACAAAAAATCTTGCATTCGCGAAGAGTTTTTGATATATAAAGGGTGAAAATTGAGGAGCAGTTGCGTATGGCTAAAGCAAACGGCAAAGCGAAATCAGGCGCCGACCCTTTCGCGGGCATGGCAGGGGCCCCAGGCGAAGCGTTCAAGAAGGGTTTTGAACGTATGATGTCGTTTGGCGGTGACTTCTCCGAAGTGAATCAGAGAAATATGCAGGCCTTCGCAGACAGCGCACAGGCGATGACGAAGGGCATTGAAGCGATGAACTCCAAGGCCTTCTCCTACATGAAGCAATCGATGGAGCAGGGCATGGAGGCCTCGCGCGCGCTCGCTGGCGTAAAGTCGATTGGTGAGTTCAGCGAGTTACAAGCCGATTATGCGAAATCCGCATTCCAATCCTATGTCGAACAGATGAACCAAATGGCTGAGCTTTTTGCTTCGACGATGCGTGATACGGTTGAACCGATAAACGCACAGGCTGGCGAAATGGTCGAAAAACTCCAAACGTCTTCCTAAGACGTCGTCACGGTTTTGTAGAGTGTGTGAGAAGCCGGCCAACGCGCCGGCTTTTCCATTTTCGGTCCTGGCAAAAAAAGCAGCTGCAAGCGCGGTGTTCTCGGTGCTAAGCTATTGTCCATGATGGATTCTGTGGATTTTCGCCAACTCAAACGTCCTGCCTCTCCCAATACCTATCTTTTGGCGCCCGAAGGCTTCTGCGAGACATGCGAAATCGATGACGTGTCGCCTATTTTTCCAGTTGATACGGCGACGCTCTATTGCCTGATCTCCAGCGTGGTCGACGCTGAACCGAGTTGGCGCGTGAAGACCGCGGATGCTGATCGCGGTTTAATGCACATCGTGGCGACGTCAGCGCTCTTGCGCTTCAAGGACGACGTGCACATTTACGTGGTCTCGGCGGAGGCCGGGGCTGCAGAGAGCGCAGCGGCGTCGCAGCTCGCGATTTATTCGAGGTCGCGGGTCGGCTACTCTGATCTCGGCGCCAACAAAAAACGTGTCCGTCAACTCCTTGATCGCCTCAAAGACGTGCACGTTGCCACTTGAAACCCAGGCGAGAGACCGTCAGGCTTCCACTGGCTCAGAAACCACCTATGTCTAGCGAGATGACGACGTTCGACCTTCATGCACTCCGCCAACAGCCCCGACTGTCTGGTGAACCATCAGGACCTGGCAACGGAGACAATGACGACGCTGGATTGGTGACGCAGACACGCGTCAAAACCAAAAAACCGTCGCTTTATCGCGTCGTTATCATCAATGACGACTACACGCCGATGGAGTTCGTCGTTTTTATTCTCGAGCGCATTTTCAACAAGAATCATGAAGACGCTTACCGCATCATGCTGCACGTCCATAACCACGGGATCGGCGTGTGTGGCATCTATACTTATGAAGTGGCGGAGACCAAGGTCGCACAAGTGCGCGATCTTGCCCGCCGAAACGAGCACCCGCTCAGATGTGACCTCGAAAGGGAGGACTAGTTATGCCGTCATTGACCCCAAGTCTTGAGACTGCGATCGAGTCTGCCCTCCAACTGGCGGCAGAACTCAAGCAGGAATATGCGACGCTTGAGCATTTGCTGTTTGCGCTCATTGACGATGAAGATGCCGCCGAAGTTATGGAGGCCTGCAAGGTCGACCTGCAAAAGCTTCGGCTCGACCTGACGCGCTATATGAATGAAGAATTGTCGGGCCTTGTTGTCGAAGATTTCAATGGACGCGTCCAACCGACCGCTGGGTTCCAGCGCGTTGTTCAGCGGGCCATTCAGCACGTGGATATCTCCGGACGGGAAGAGGTAACGGGCGCAAACGTCCTGATCTCCATTTTCTCCGAGCGGGAGAGCCATGCCGCGTACTTCCTGCAGGAGCAGGATATGACACGCTATGATGCGGTGACGTATATCTCCCATGGGGTGGCGAAAAAGCCCGGCATGTCGAAATCTCAACCGGCGCGCGGAACGCAGGATGATGCTGAAAACGGCCGCGCTGCCAACGGACCAGAGGCCCTGACGACCTATTGCGTCAATCTCAATGAAAAGGCACGGATGGGGAAAGTCGATCCGCTGATTGGCCGCGACTTGGAGATCGACCGGTGCATCGAAGTCTTGTGTCGTCGACAGAAAAACAACCCGATTTTGGTCGGTGATCCTGGCGTGGGAAAAACCGCGATTGCTGAGGGCCTCGCCAAGAAAATCGTAGACGGCGAAGCGCCGGAAATCCTGAGCGATGCCGTAATTTGGTCCCTCGATATGGGCGCGCTTCTCGCTGGCACGCGGTACCGCGGCGACTTCGAAGAACGCCTCAAATCCGTCATGAAGGAACTCGAAGAACAAGACAAAGCGATCCTGTTCATTGATGAGATCCATACTGTCATTGGCGCAGGCGCCACGTCGGGCGGGGCAATGGATGCCTCCAATCTCCTGAAGCCCGCGCTTCAAAACGGTGGATTGCGCTGCATGGGCTCGACGACCTTCAAGGAATACAAACAGCATTTCGAGAAAGACCGTGCTTTGGCGCGCCGGTTCCGTAAGATCGATGTGGTTGAGCCGACGGTCGAGGACACGGTGAAGATCCTTCTGGGCCTCAAACCCAAATTCGAGGATTTCCATGCGCTGAAATATACGAGTGATGCGATCAAGACGGCAGTCGAGTTGTCGGCCCGTTACATCACCGACCGGAAGCTTCCGGATAAGGCGATCGACGTCATTGATGAGGCCGGCGCAACGCAGTGGCTGAAGCCTGAAAACAAGCGGCGCAAATCGATCGGCGTTTCCGAGATTGAGGCGATTGTCGCGAAGATTGCGCGGATCCCCCCGAAACAGGTCACAAAAGACGACGCCAAGCTGCTCGCATCGCTGGAGCGGGATTTGAAGCGTGTGGTGTTCGGCCAGAACAAAGCCATCGATGCCTTGTCGGCCGCGATCAAAATGGCCCGGGCCGGATTGCGTGAGCCGAACAAGCCCATCGGCTCCTATCTGTTCTCGGGACCAACCGGCGTCGGTAAGACCGAGGTCGCACGCCAGCTGTCATCTATTCTCGGAGTTGAGCTGCTGCGCTTCGACATGTCCGAATATATGGAGCGTCATACGGTGAGCCGACTCATCGGGGCGCCGCCCGGATATGTTGGTTTTGACCAGGGCGGCTTGCTGACCGATGGCGTCGACCAGCATCCGCACTGCGTGCTGTTGCTCGACGAAATCGAAAAGGCGCACCCGGAGCTTTTTAACATTCTCCTCCAGGTGATGGACAATGGTACGCTGACGGACGCAAACGGCCGCAAGGTAGATTTCCGAAACGTGATCCTGATCATGACCACGAATGCAGGCGCCGCGGATGCGTCGAAGAACTCGATCGGGTTTGGGCGCGGCAAGAAGGATGATGAACAAGAAGAGGCCTTGAAACGGCTGTTCACGCCGGAATTCCGCAATCGTCTGGATTCGGTGATCCAGTTTGGTGGCCTCACTCCTGAGATTATTGAACGCGTCGTTGAGAAATTTGTCCTCCAACTGGAAGCTCAATTGGCTGACCGGAACGTGACGATCGAGCTTAGCGACGCGGCGCGGTCTTGGCTCGCGAAGCGCGGCTTCGACGCTGATTTTGGCGCCAGGCCTCTGTCGCGGACGATCCAGGAGCATGTGAAGAAGCCCATGGCTGAGGAATTACTCTTTGGGAAACTCGCAAAGGGCGGCGCCGTGAAGATCGATATCGACGAGGCTGATCCTGATAAGCTGAGTTTTGAATTCATCGAGGACAAACGCCCGGCGAAGAAGGCTAAGACCGGTGGAGACGCACCGGAAACGGTCTAATGTCAGGCGGCGAGGAGAGTGGGCAAGGTCGTC
>JBCAWZ010000094.1:0-6255 GCA_038534315.1 Pseudomonadota bacterium
TGGTCGCAACTGAGCCGGGCAGCACATTGGTGATTTTGATGTTGTGAACCGTGGCGGCCTCTGCGCGCAGCGCGTCCATATAGCCAATCAAGCCGTGCTTTGCGGCAGAATAGGCTGTGCGCATTGGGGCGCCGATACGGCCGGCGACAGAACTGATGGCAATGATATGCGCGCCGCCAGCCTCCGACATGCGCTTAAGCTGGAGCTGTGTCAGCCAGATCGGCGCGATGAGATCAATATTGATCAAGTCACGATACACTTCTGGGTCCGTGTCGATGGCGAGGCTGCGTTGGCTGACACCGGCATTGTTCACGAGAATGTCGACGCGGCCCTTCCAGGTCCATGCGGTGTCAACGGCTTGCGGTAAGGCGTCATAGTCGGTGGCCTCAAACGGGAGCACCAGCGTGTCGGTCTCTATGCCCGAGGCGACGGTTTCGAGCGCGTCCATCCGACGGCCGGACAGAATGATGTGTGCGCCCTCGGCGGCGAAGGCTTCGGCCAGAGCCTGCCCGATGCCGGACGAGGCACCCGTGATCCAAACGGTCTTGTCTACAAAGCGTGTCATGGAAGGAAGTGTCCTTGCTGGGGTTAGGAATCCGATGGATCGGTGGTGGTGAGATCTTTCAGGCCGACATCTTTTAACTGCATCGGACGGCCATCTTCATGTCGCGGCCAGATCCGACCGAGCGGCGCGCCCGTCGTGCGGTCAATAAACTCATGCGGCGGGCCATCCGGATGGGCGGCCCATTTGTCGCCCCATTGCGCGAGCGACATCATGACAGGCGCCAGCTCGCGGCCCTTCTCAGACAGGACATATTCTTCATAGGCGGAGCCATCTTCAGCCGCGACCCGCATCATAATGCCGCTCGCGACCAGCTCATTGAGCCGGCTGGTCAGTGTGTTCTTGGCGATGCCAAGCGAGTGTTCGAAATGTTTGAACCGGCGGGCACCCATCATCGCGTCGCGTATGATGAGCAGGGCCCACCACGAGCCGACATGTTCGAGCGTTCGTGCAATCGAGCATTGCATGTCTGAAAAAGATTTTGTTTTCAAAGTGACCAACCTGGTTTCGATATAAGACCAGTTAACCCATTTCGTTGTGAACTGCAATCGCGTCTGCGATGAGTCCTGCGTCAATCCGAGTGGTCCACCGCCGTCAGGTCGAAGATAAGACAGGTTTCCGGCAGCAGGAGTGGCAATTGCAATCCAATCTGCATCAGAGCCGCACCAGAGAAGATTGTCCCATCGCCGGTCAAATCGGCTGTTTCCAAAATCGAGGGTGCTGTTTGGGATCGGACAGGATTGGGCCAAATAATCCGCGTTGTGTAGCGCCGTTCTGGGTCCAGACCGACGAAATAAACGCGGCCCGGTTCTGTTTCGCGGTGGCCCGTAAGTTGACACCAAGACAGCAAAGCTTGGCATTGATCCTGCGCGACCACGCTGACGGCATTGACATGGTCCGGCGTGTCGAGCCGAAAAAAGTCGCCCGCATGCAATACATCGCGATACACCTTGTGCAGAGCGATACCGGCGGCCAGCGTGCCGAGATCGCGCTCCGATTCTTTCAGCAGATTCAGTTCCAGACCCATATGACCAAAAAAGGCCGTCGCGACGCGGAGGGACATACTCAGCTTGCGCCCGGTGATGTGGCAAGTGCGTGGGCCGACATGTGCGCCGAGAATTTCGAGCGGGAAGAAATGAGTCGCCCCGCTTTGGATGCGCTGGCGATCGAGTGCGTCATTGCTGTCTGAGGTCCAAATCCGATCGGTGCGTTGCAGCACGCCATAATCGGCGCGCCCGCCGCCAGATGCGCAAGATTCAATTTCGACATTCGGATGCGCCGCGCGCAATCGATCCATCAGGGCATAGACTGCACGTGTTTGCGCATGGGCGGCAGGGCGCCCATTGCTGCCGGGATGGTGAATGTCCCGATTCATATCCCACTTCACATAGGCAATGGCATACTCTGACAACAGCGCGTCCAGCCGTTCGAAGAGATAGTTGCTGACCTCATCGCGCGTCAGGTCCAGCACATACTGATTGCGGAAAGGGATGTGCTCAACACCGTCGACTTGAAGCACCCAATCGGGATGCGCGCGAAACAGGTCTGAGTCGGGATTGACCATTTCTGGCTCAAACCAGAGCCCAAATTCCATATCGAGATCTTGCACATGATCGATCAGTGGCGCCAGACCGTCCGGATACACGTCCGGTGACACGACCCAATCGCCCAAACCCGATTGATCGTTGCGGCGGCTGCCAAACCAGCCATCATCCAAGATGAAGCGCTCGACGCCAACCTGCGCGGCTTTGTCAGCGAGCGATTTCAGCGTCTGCAAATCATGGTCAAAATATACCGCTTCCCATGTGTTGTAATGGATCGGGCGAGGTTTGCGTTTGATCCGGCCATCCATCACCGTGTTTCGGACATGGCTGTGAAACCGCTGCGACAAGCCGCTGAAACCCGCTTGAGAGACTGCGGCATACAAGACGGGCGAGTGATACGAATCGCCCGGTGCCAGTCTGATCTCGCCCGGCAAGAGCAACTCACCCATTTGTACAAAACTCTGACCGCTCGCGGTCCGCTCGAGATTGAGCCGGTGATTGCCGCTCCAACCCAGATGAAATCCCCAGCAAAGTCCTGTGTGTTCAGTGGTGCCATTGGCGGCGAGGATCAGTCCGGGAAAGCTGTGATGGCTTGTTCGGCCAGAGCGGTTCTCGCGAACATAACTGCCTGTGAAGCTGGGGATCTCTTCCAATTGAAACTCACCTGCCCAGCGCCCGCTAAACCCAAAGGCCCGCTCTGCGCGAGCATCAAGCGGTAGAGTCGCGGCGGCACATTGATCAAGGCTCACAAAGTCCTCCCCGGCATTCGAAAGTGTCGTCTGGAATGACAGGGTTTGACTGAATGGATGGAGCGAGACGGAGTAGGTTGCCAAGAGACCGGTGCGGTCGTCGCGGCAATGCAGAACGATCGTGTCATCTGTCGTCCGTGTGACGCGATCAATGCGCAACTGGCTTGCCCAGTCCAAGCCATTCCGATGTGCGGCAATCCCCGGATGGCTCGCAAAACCCGAGCCCAATTCGTGAAATACGGAAGGCTCAATCGCGACATCCGCGCCGCCATGCACACGCTGGCGTGTGCTGAGCTGCTTCATTTGGTCGGGTGACACATCAGCGACGCGGGGCCCCCAATACAGGCAGACCGGTTTGCCGCCGATGGCGCCGTCCAGGACAAATGCGACATCTGCCGAGCTCAGAATGTGATATTGATCGGTGTCCAACATGTTTGGCATTCCATTTTGTGGGCCAGAACCGGTGCTCAGACCCCCAGTTTCTGTCTGCGGTGCCGCAAATTGGACAGATACGCCTAACCGATCCGAAACGCTAATCGCGTAATCTTGAACTCGCGGCGCACAGCCGCACTCGATGCTTGGAGGTCGGATGAAACAGCATTTTGTGTTCGCCGCGATTGCCCTGATCGTGTTCGGTGTAATGGCTGGATACCATGCCCTGTTTCCGCCGCCACCGGCGGACTATCGGATCGTCTATCTTGGGTCCAAAACGTGCGGGATATGCAAGCATTGGAAAGCAAGGGTCTTGCCGGAATGGCAGCGTGACCCAGCCTCGAAGACAGCAGAGCTTGAATTGGCGCGGCTCAATGGCAATCCCTTTAGAGGGGGATATGGCGCCCATAATGATGTGTTTCAGGAGGCGTTTGGGAATAAGCGCCGGATCTCCTATCCGTCTTTCGTCTTGTACAATCATGGAGAAATTGAGCGCGTTTTTGTCGGTCTGAGCGGTTGGAACGCGATCGAAAAACGGGTTCGCTCTGAAGCTAAACGTGTAGAGAAACTTACAGATCGCGACTTAAGCGCTGCGCCTGACAGGGCGTAAAAGTGTTCTGCCGCTCAGATAGCGAGAGGCTTAAGCTAAAAGGGCAATAGGCTTAACCAATTGCAAATGCGGAACTTATCGGTATGTTCGGGCGAAAATAGCACCCAAAAGAACATTGAGATAAGATTTGTCTACACGATCCCCCTCCGACACCGATGAATATGTTGGAGAGCAGCTCCGGCGAGCTCGCAAAGCGAATAAGCTGACGCAGCAGGAATTGGCCGGTCGCCTCGGCATTTCAGCGCAGCAATTGCAGAAGTATGAAACGGGCTACAATCGGATCCCAGCAGGCCGCTTGCACGAGCTTGCCCTCATCCTCGATCTTGCGATTGCCGATTGTTTTCCACCTTCCGGACTGCGGACATCATCTGCCAGCAGCGCACTGAACGCGGTTGAAGCGCGAGAGGTCAAAGCGCGTTTGCGCAAGCAGATTGATGAACTGTCATCGCTTGAAGCGTTAAACTTAATTATGGGTGTGGCGAAACTGGCGGCGCGGGCAGAGCAAACCACTCTGCCGATGGAGTCTGCTCGGGCCCAATCTTCAGAAGACGTGCATCGCGCCGATTAGGCGAGACCCAGCCTATACCGTTTCATCGTCGATCAGGCGCCTAACCTCGATTTCCGCGAGGCGCAACTGTTTTGCCAATTCAACATATCGCGTCTGGCTTGGCAGCGCCCGCACCCATTGATCCAAAACAGACAGTGTTTCAGCGATCAATGCCAACTCACCGCGGTCTTGCTCAGCAACAATGAGATCCCTTTCCGATGGGCGATAAGTGGCTTGAGTCATTTAATCAGGCTCCTGAAGCAATGGAGAGTGGGGTGTCGACAAAGGCAAAGTCGGCAGCATTGGAGAGAAAAGAAATCACGCTTTCTGCGTCATTTTCGTGAATGCTCGTTCGAAAACTTTCGGGTCCGACCCTGACGGGAAGGCGACGGGCATTGCATTGGACCAAAATGGTCAAAAGGTCATCCGGTTCGAAATGACCAGCCAATTGCACACGCTCAAGCGGTGTCGCCCGCAAATGCAGGCTGAGACTGGGCCATTCGAACCGTCCGCACCTCGGAGGCGTCAAAATGGGTTCGTCGCGAAGAACGCGAATTGCCAGTTCCAGATTCGCGGTGTCGTCGAATTCCGGCGGCACAATATGAATTATTGGCCAGTCGGCGCCGCGGGCCAGCGCAACGCTCTGATGGCAACGTTTCCAAAATGCAGTGTCTACCAAGCTGGAAGTCCGTGCAGTTGAAACGATCAAACAGGTGAGATGCATTAGGCTGCCTCTTTCTCCGCTTCGACCGACCGACCTTGAGACGCATCCAATACGCCAAGCCGGTCCCAATCGCCTTCCGGCCGAATGATTTGAAACGGTTCAGTGTCCGGCCCCAATTTGTTGGGGTGCTCGGCGAGTGCAATATCGATTTCGACATAGTCGAAATCGGAAAATGAAAAGGCAGGTCGGTCGCGCCGGAGAGAGCACACCATCACACTCTGCCACATTGGCCAGAGACGGGTTTGGATTTGCGCAATCATGTGCCGATAGCCCTTACGCGCGGCAATCTCAAATCCGTGCGCGACCAGGATTTGAACGACCGATTTGCGGCGCGCTTTTGGCAAGATGCAGACTCGTTCAAGCTTCGCGAAGTCGGCAAACCATCGCATGCGTAATGTGGCGACGGGTTCACCATCAAGTTCGGCGATTAAATGCGTTGCATTGAGATCGTTGCCATCAAACTCTTCATCAAAAGGGCAGTCTTGCTCGCACATATAAACAGCGGTTCGGATCGAGAAGGCGCGGTGCAAATCATCCAGTGTTCGAACAGGCCGCACCTGAACGGTGCTCCAAGCGTCTATAGGTGGCTGCCTTCGAAGCGATTGCAGCCCAATTTGCGGCAGCGACATCACGCGGCCTCTTCCAGCACTGTAAGGGCTTCTTGGACAAATAAGTCTGGCAAGGAGTCGTGGAACGGTACCATGCCCAGACTGTAAGCCGACCGGACACCATCATCCGTGGCCCCACGTGCGAATACAGGCAACATTGGGACAAGTTCCAGCCGCACGGTTCCGCTCGCCATCATAACGGCTTTTCGGTCTTCATGGCGTTCGCCGCCATACACCCAGCAATACGAACCATACATGGTCTCACCGTGGCGCGCGATGTGTGCATAATCCGGGTCGGTTGGTTTGAACGTGCCATCGCGCATCGCGGCTTCGCCAGCCTGACTAAGTGGCAGAGACAGAATGAAGCCTGTGATTGGCGCTTTGCCCAAGACCCAAACAGCGCCGCCGCAATACTCATGCGCGGCTCTGACAATCGGCTCTGGCGTGAGCGTTGTGTTGAGTAATCGCTCCGCAAGGAT
>JBCAWZ010000095.1:0-6196 GCA_038534315.1 Pseudomonadota bacterium
TAGACTTCATCAATCTCGGCTACTTATACGTAAATGCCGGGCAGTTTAACGGGGCAATGGTTTGCCACCGAATGACACCGCCTCTTGAGGGCGTTCAGACTGCGCCTGCGATACATCACCGACATCAACAACCGCCGGGTCAACGAAATCTGGCGTCACGTCCGGCGCCTCGTTGTCCGACGCAGGACCGCATGCCGCTAGGAAGCCGGCGATGCAAAGTACGCTAACGCTGGCAATGGTACTCGAATTCATACTTCAGACCTTCTTCTTGCACTGTGCGGGGTCCAGCTTGATGTCGGGTTCTACGGTCGTCCGCTCCTATTCGCCTGGAGCGGCCGCACTGGCGGAGGACGAGCCACCAGCGCGGCCAGGTCGAATGTTACCATTCGTACCGACCAGAGACGAACCAGTTCCCGCCGGTGAAACCGAAGGGCGAGAAGGTGTCGTATTGTCCACCGCCGAAATTACCCTCAGCGCGCACTTCATCCGGATACGTATTGAAGATGTTGTTCGACCCCGCAGAGATCGAGAAACCACCTTCAAATTCGTAACTCATCTGCAGATCGAAGATGAATTTCGCCGGGTTTTCTGTATCCGCATCGGGATTGTTGGTGATGTTTGTGAACTCACCAAATTGCGTTCCCCGCACGAGCATACTGAACGGACCGTTGTTGTAATTGGTCGACAGCACCAGCTTCGTATTTGGGATTTCGTCGGTATAGGTCCCTAGGCGTGCCCGATCGAACTGTTGCAACGGCTCGCCACCCTCTAGGACCAAACCAGCCAATTCTGGCGGATTCGGGTCGATGCTCTCAATGTCGAGCTCATTATAGTTGAACGCGCCACTGAACTCGAAATCACCGAACTCCGTCGCCATTGGATAGGTGACGACAAAGTCGAGGCCGGTGCTCTTGGTATCGAGCGCGTTTGTGAAATAGTTGGCTCCATCAATGGTCGGTGGGATACCGGCTGAATCGAGCAATAAGCTCACCTGATCCCCAATCGTTCCGCCACCTTCAGCCGCGCGCGTATCGCCGCGATTGAATTGAGCAGACAATACGATGCGATCCTCAATTTCGATTTGATAGGCGTCAAAGGTGACAATCAGGCCATTGGCCGGTGTCATCGTGAAACCTGCGCTGAAATTGGTAGAGGTTTCAGGTACCAACGGGTCTGCGCCGAGCGCTGCGGCTGCTTGATCGGTCGCTGGCAAAGTCTAACGCAACACAATCGTTTCTGCGATGCTATCATTGTCCAGGTCAACGAATTGACCGCGGGAGCCTTTGAAGCCCAGCTGCTGAACGCTTGGCGCGCGGAAACCGGTATTCGCAGAACCACGCAGGCCAAACCAGTCGGTGAAGTCATAGCGCCCCGTCAGTTTGACGATCGTTTGGTCACCAGAATCATCGCTGTAATTCTCATAGCGCGCCGCGCCATTCAAATAGAGCTTCTCGTTTGCTTGCCAGCCAAGCTCGCCATAGATGCCGAAATTGTCGCGAGACAAGGAGTTCACATCGTCCGGACCGAACGCTGGGAAGCCTTGTGCACCGCATGGATCGTTCGGTTGAACAATAAGCGGGCTGTCAAAAGTGAGCGAGCCTTCTGGGTCGCCTTCACTGATTGAGAATTCCTCCGTCCGCGCCTGCGCACCGAAGGACACTTGCAGGTCGCCCTGCTCACCAAGATCAAACGCTTTCGTTACATCCAGGTTGGCAGAAAGCTCATCGACCTCGAACGCGCCGAGATAGAAGGAGTCTGGGCTAAACTCACCCAAGCTCGCATTCGCGCCGCGATTGTTATACCAGTCCGCAATGTTCTTGCCGTAGCCGGCTGACAGATCCCAATTCCAATCATTTGCGACGCCGCGCAAACCGCCGACGACCTCATAATCCTGTTCGCGAATTTCTTCTTCAGGAATAAAACCATTCGGGAAGATTTCAGGGTTGTTTCTACCATCGCGTGGGCGGCGGAACGTGAAGAACAGGGTCGAATCGCGATCCGTGTAAGTCCCGAAACTGTATAGATCGATCTCTCCGAAATCGTAGCTCAGATTGTATGCACCGGAGAGACGCTCAGTTGGGTAGTTACCGAAGTTACGGACCTGGCGATTGATGATTGATTCACGCGGATCGACCGAGAACGTCCCATCGCCATTATCGACATCTGGGTAAAACCGGAAGGGTTCACCTGGGACCGTCGGTATTGGAACTGGGCTTGCTCGTTCGGACTGTTCCGTGGTGCGATAGTCGAGCGAGACATGCAAGAAGCCATCCTGGCCAAGGGCGAAACCTGTGCTTCCGCCGGCGCTGAAGAACTCACCATCCCCGCGATCGAAATTCGCCCCGCGCGTGGCCGCCATGGACCCGCCTTCGGCGTCATCCTTGAGAATGATATTGATCACACCGGCAATCGCGTCCGACCCATACTGAGCGGCCGCGCCGTCGCGCAGAACCTCAACGCGTGCGATAGCAGAGCTTGGGATCATGTTTAGGTCGACACCGGCAGAACCACTGTACAACCCAGTGCTGGTGTTGATCAGTGACGTTTTGTGGCGACGCTTTCCGTTGACCAGAACAAGTGTTTGGTCAGGGTTCAGTCCGCGCAATCCTGCTGAAGCGATAAAGGTCGCTGTGCCGCCACCCGCACGTTGTGGAAGATTGAGAGAAGGCACCAAATACCGGAACTGTTCGAAGAGGCCGCCAGTCAGTGGGATTTGCTCTAGCTCGTCGGCTGAGAACACATCGATTGGGATTGGGCTATCGGTGACCGTGCGCGGTGCACCGCGCACACCGGTGACGACGGTTACATCAAGTTGCAATTCGTCAGCGTCAGACACTTCAACCGGTTCAGCAGGAGTCGATTCTGCTTCTTGGATTAATTGGGCGGTACGAAAGGGTGCAGGTGTTTCGTCCGCCTCCGTTTCGAGCGATGCCGTCATAATCGTGTACGCGCCAGCTTGCAGCCGGTTCGACGCCAGGCCTGAGCCAGACAGGATTTGCTCCAGCGCTTCTTCGGGATCCATCTCACCGTGGACGGCTGGGGCCGATTTTCCTTGCACCAGGTCACGAGGTGCAGCGACAGTCACACCAGATTGTTCGTGAAATGTTAGCAACGCTTTATCGAGTGATTGAGCGTCAATATGGAACATTTGTGACTCTGCATGCGCTGTTCCAGCAGCCATGCTCAATGCCAATAATGACACCGCACTTTTCAAACCCGGTCTCACAAAATTTCGGACTTTCATTATATTACCCCTCTGGAATCGCAGTCAGATCCAATGTCAGTGGCCACTTTGGGGCAGTACCATTCCACTGCCTCTGGGCCCCCTACTGAAAAGACGGGCAGGCGACAGAAGTGTTCCAAAAAATTTGAAGGAAAGTTTACAAATTCCTAAAGAGCATAATCGGCGCTCGACACCATCCTGTGTCTTAGTCCTCGAGAATGATGATCTCGCCGCTCGAAAGGCGTCGCACCTCGACAGGATGAATGGCTTCGATCACAGCCAAGACCTGGTCAATTTCCGATGTGCTAAAGGCAATCGTGGAACGCATGTCCCCGAGTTTTGCAACGCCGATACTGATCGGACGGTCATGATAGCGATTCAGATCCGCAACAATTTCAGCGAGGCTTGCGTCTTCGTAGGCCAGTCGGCCTTGGCGCCACGCGCCAGGTTCGACTTGATCAACTTGGCGTGTTTTTGGAAGGTCAACGCGACGCGCCGCACTCACCCGTTCGCCGGCGGTGAGAATCTGCTTTTCTATCTGTTCGTTTTCAACCACATCGCTGATCGCGCCAGCGCCATCGGCTTTCATGACCTCAACAACACCTTCCAGGACAGATACATGGACAATCTCGGCGCTCCGCTTGACGTCGAATTTGGTGCCCACCACGCGCACAAGTGTGTCTTGCGCAGCAACAAAGAAGGGTCTGTTTGGTTCGGTCGTCACGTCAAAGAACGCTTCGCCGTCCAACAACCGAACTTCTCGCCGCGTTTCGTCAAACGACACCTCGATTCGAGATTTCGCGCCCAAGGTGATCCGCGACCCATCCGACAAATGCACCTCTCTGATCTCAGCAACCTTGGTCGCATATTCTGGAGCCTGCTCTGCGACACTGTTATCGATCGCTGGCGCTTCCAGCTTTATCGGTATTTGCGACACGACCATTGCGATGCAAGCAAGCGCCAAACCCCCAGCGACAACAGGTCGTTTTAGCCAGGCAAATGCATCGGCCATCGACGCCGAAAGTCGATCCGCCAGGCTTGTTCCTGCAGGTTGACCAAGACCGACTTCGACAGCGACAAAGTCGAGATCCCGATACACTTGTTCCAGTTCCCGGTAGGCATGTTTGTTCGCGATATCGCTGTGCAACCAATCTTCAAACGCACGCTGCACGTCTTTCGGGACGTCGCCTGAATGCATGGTCGCAAACCAATCAGCGGCTTCACGACTTGTTAGATCATGGTTTTGGGGTTTGGCGCTCATGACTGTCGATTTATCGGTTATCCCGCCCGTCGTCTATCTTAGATTGTTGACTATCCTGACGTGCTTTTCGTCGTTCCAGTGCTGCTGCAAGGGCTGAGATTCCGGCATTCATGTTTCTGCTAATGTCGCCCGCTGACCACCCCGTTTCTTGTCCGATCTCACGATAACTTTTACCCTCAATCCGGCTCATATAAAGAATCTTCTGTTGTTTGTGCGGCAGCGTTCGCATGGCTTCAATCAGGGTTTCAAATCTTTGCTTATGGATAACGACGCGCTCGGGCGTGATTCCTTCCAATTTCGAATCTCGGTCGAGTGCTATTTGTTCGTCGATATAGGCGTCCGATACTTTTCGAGACCGCCGAAAATCGAGAACAATGTTCCGCGCCATGATGTACAAAAAGGATCGTGCATTTCGGACTTTGTCTTGATTTTTCAAGCCAGCGAAGCGGGCGAATGCGGTTTGTACAGCGTCTTCCGGATCCGGCGGGCCCGTCCCGAATGACCGCCTGATGCTCAAGCACAATTCATCGAAATGCTGCCGATAAAGCGCATCCAATTGGTCATCCTTATAGTGTCGCTTGTTCGACTTTTTCACTCGATTTCATCCCTGCACAGACGAATAGGGATGTGTTTCCGTAAGGAAAGGGCAAGAGAATGCGACTCGATCACAGCGATTTTGAGTCAAATGCATACATCAAAGGCACAGTCAGATTCAGTCGGCCGACAGCCCTCGGTAGGGTCAGGTCGTCGGTCTATTACAACGGGACTTTTCCATTAGGCTCGTGCCGCCTGATCGAGGAGGGAGGCCGTTGCGTCCTAATCGCTCTTGGGCTGTATTTTGCAGCATGGGTATCATGGAAAAATCAGTAAGTGTAGGCGAACTCAACCCAAGGACGGCTTGCGAGAGGGGACTAGGTTGAGCCTTCCAAGCGGTCCCGGATCATCCGTATTGCGTCCGGTAGCGAGGTCGAAAACGTATCAATGCGCAAATCGACTTCGATCCAAGCCTCATAAGTGCGATCGACAACCTTCTGCCAGCTGGGAACGGAAAACCCTTCAATGTCACTATGTCGGGTTTCAACGCGTTTGCGATGCGTCGCCTCGTCCGAGCACACAATCTCGATATTGAGGAGACTCGCATTCGCGAGGCGCGCCGTATTGGCCCAGAGGTCTCGAGTGACTTGTAGCGGGTTTACAGTGTCTGCTATCACTGAGTGACCGAGCAAGAGGTTGCTTTGCGCCACTGCGCTCGCAGCGAGGTAGCCAGCATCTTCAGGTTCATCGATCTTCAGGCGGCTCGCCTGCAAGGCGGCTTCAATGACATCCACTCTAACAAATATCGCGCCGGTTTGCTCGCTCAGCTTCTTGGCGATGGTTGTCTTGCCGACGCCGGGCAAACCAGAGAATGAAATCAGAGTGGGCACGACAAGATGTTAGCTTCGTCGAATGTCCGGAGCAATGCGCGCGCTCCAATACGCAGGTGAGGTCCGTGTCCAAATGGACATATTGCCAGTGTTTTCTGCTTATGATCTCTACTAAGGCAGGCAGATACAGATGATCGGTTTCAACCATCATTCTCAACGCCACGGACGAACCTCTGCTGTCTTTCATTTAAGCCGTACGATTTGATTTTCGGCAAACCGATGCCTCGAAAGGCGATTGGGGCCGCCACGAAGACGGAATCGGGCGATACACAATTTCCCAAGTCGCAT
>JBCAWZ010000096.1:0-6159 GCA_038534315.1 Pseudomonadota bacterium
GATAAGTGTTTCGGCGTCCTGCGTGATGGCGTTGATGTTTGATGGCGCCGTAGGAAGCGTCGGGATTGGCTGGCCTGCGAAATCGATTGAATAGTCCGTTGTTCCAATACCGTCGACGAAACGAACGAGTTTCTTCCCGGTCAATATGTTGCCGGTCGCCAAACGAACACGCATGCCGGAATCGACCCAGGCCTGTAGCGAATCCTGCCCCTCTTCGGGCGAAACGAAGTCCAAACCGATGCGGCTCGGTTGCAAGGCGATCAAGACCGATACGGGAATTTCGCCCGGTTCTCCGTCCAATTTGAGCTGTAGGTCATTGACCGTGCCGATGCGTATACCTTGCCACTCAACAGGTGCGCCAGGTTCCAGCCCAGCAACTGAATCTTGGAACTCGACGCTAAATAGCAGACTCTCTTCATCACCGCTGGAATATTGATTTTCATCTGCGGCATTCCGGTCATCAAACAGGGTAAACACAAAGTCCGGGTCAACCGACGCGGTCGATAAATTTTGGCCAATGTCACCGAATTCGATACCGCCACTGATTAACGCTTCTAAAGAGGCAACGTTCACTGCCAATCCGTCCGCGGCGGTTTCGACACTGACGCCAGAAACATTCCAGAAATGCGTGGTCTGTCGAATGAGCGTGTCATGCGGGGCTTCGATGAAAACCGAGTAGTCGATGGATCGATAATCCGCGCTCAATTCACGGCTTTCCACCCGCCCAACTTGGATGCCCCGAAAGTAAACCGGAGAACCAATATTAACGGATCCGGCTCGAGACGACTGCAAACGCACATGGCGGCCTTCCGCGCTTGGTGGCGTAAGAGGTTGTTTCTCAAGGCCGTCAAACCGCCGCCTCCGCTCATTCGGGATGTCAGACCAATCCACTTCAATGTACGAACCCGACAGAAGTGTCCCAAGGCCGGAGAGGTCCGTGCCGGATATGTTTGCGCCAACCACCCAAAAATCCGTCGTTTCGCCAAGGTATGGCTCGATCTGAGGGTCGAGGCGGGCAGATACCAAAACCCCATCCAATCCCTCGTCGAAATGCACATCTTCAACGACCCCTACAACCACATCTTTATGTTTGATTTCAGTTTTTTCCGCTTGGATCCCGCCGGCGTCTTCAAACCGAATTTCAACCAAAGGACCTTGATTGGCCAACGATCGATACGCGACCGCTGCGCCAATGATCGCGGCCAGTACCGGAACGATCCAAACCGGCGAGATACCCCATTTCCGGTCAGATTCAATATCGGGGCGTTCAAGTTCGGGTTCGGCCATGCTCAGGCTCCGTCAGCGTTTGTTGACTGTCCCAAATGAGTCTTGGATCAAAACTCATCGCTGACAGCATGGTGAAGATTACGGACAATGCGAACGCGTTCACGCCAACTCCGGGAAGAATGGACATAAGCGCGCCGACTTGAATAAGCGCTGCTAAGGCAGCGACGACGAACACGTCTATCATCGACCAGCGCCCAATCAATTCGACGGCTTCATGAGCGAAATGCCGCCTATGTTCGCTGAGAGACCATCGGAATTGAATCGATAAAGCCAGCCAAGCGATAATGATGAATTTTGACACCGGAACAACAATGCTGGCAATGAAAATAACCGCCGCGATTTCAAAACTGCCATGGTGGATCAGCGAGATCACCCCACTCATAATCGTAGATGGACTATCTCCAGCAACCGACTGAGTGATCATAATCGGCATCAAATTGCCAGGTATGTATGCGATAATGCCTGCGACCCAAAACGCCCAAACCAATTGTAGGCTTTGCGGTGATCGAGAAGCCGTTTTGGCGCCGCACACGACACATTTTTCTCCTGGACGATCGGTGAGCGTCCGACACGTTCGGCATAACGCCAGTCCAGCTTCTTGCGCCGTCCTCATGGCGTGCTCTTTCTGATGTCGTGCCAAATCGTATCGCGACAGACCGCGGACGCACCAAATGCCATGATCACAATGAGGGCAGACATGCCCCAGAACGCCGGGCCAAGGTAAATATCTGCGAGCTTACCGACTTTGACGAGTGAGACGATCACCCCAATCATAAAGATCTCCGCCATTGTCCACGGCTCCAATTGCTGAGCGAGCCGAAATGATAAGGCATGAGGGCGTGCGGTGGGTTGTTTCCGAAAAAGGCTTAGGCCGATGAAAAAGAGCAGTACAATTCGCGTCAGCGGGAAGACGAGGATCAGTGCCGCGCACAGGAGTGCGAGAAGCGGCATGGAGTTATTGGCAAGCACGCTAACCGCATCGATCACTGAAATCTCGTTCGACAAGCCAGACCGTTCCATCCGCATGAATGGGAAGCTGATCGCAATGATGTAGAGAATGAAGCTCCCCAACATAAATGCGACAGTCCGCTCTGCGCTGCGCGTTTTGTTCGTCAGGATCGTCGAGTGGCAGCGTTTGCAGGTCGCGCGCTCGCCGGGATGGAGTAACGGGCGTTCCCAAAGTGCATCGCACGCCGGACATGCGATGTATTTCCGATTTAGCGCATCGATGTCTTGAATACGCTGCCAAGCGTCGTTGGCGTTCCCGTTCGATTTGCCGTTCGTGTGCTGAGTCATGTCAACCGCAGTATGGCGTGGTTAGACGACAAAAACGTGTACCGGGGGGTAGGAAGAGGGGTCATAGACTAACCTCCTTCAGATAGTCGAGCATGGCTTGGACCTTGGGCGTTCTATGCAGATCCACATGGGTTACGAGCCAAGCAGGACAGCTCCACCCCTCTTGTGGTGCCATCACTTCTCGAATGTCATCAGATTGTTTGGCGATGCTTTGCGGCATGAACCCAATGGCAAGCCCCTGAAACACAACACTATGGGTGATTTCGGGGGACGAAGACATCAACAAGAACCGGTTTTCGGCGACATGCTCCGTTAGCCAAACTTCAAAGGACATTCGGTAAAAAGAGTTTCCAACAAAATCGTGAGCATCGAACGTGTCCGGAGACTGCGGCACCCCCTTTCGTTCAATGTAGGATTCGTGGGCGTAGAGGCCGAATTTCATCGGCGCCAAAGGCTGAACGACGTAGTCATCATGTGTCGGTTCGTAGCCATGATGAAACGCGATGTGCACCTTGCCGTGTTCGAGTGGTGGCAGCTCGAAGCTGGTCTGCAATGTGACGTTCGCTTCCGGATGTGCTTTTCTAAACTTGTTGATCGGCTCCATCATGATCGATGAGAATGCGGGTATCGTCGTAATCACCAATTTTCCACTGACCAGGTCTCGCTGACCTCGTACGCGCCCTATGAACCCCCCAATCAGGCCGTCGACATCTTTGGCGGTGTGCAGAAAATACTCACCGGTTTCGGTGAGTTGATACCCGCGTGTGTGCCGTAAGAAGAGTTTTGTTTCGAGCGCGGCTTCCAGCGTATCGACATGGCGAATGACGGTTGCCCGATGAATGCGGGCCTCATCCGCTGCTGCGGACACTGTGCCGAGTTTAGCCAGCAAATATGCGGTCCGGAATTCCTGCCAATACTGCATTTGCCTCGCCGTTCAATCCGTATGTTTTGAACTGGTCCGTAAAGCTAGTGCTTGCAACTGTTCAAAAATCAATTGTTGGTTTGTTGCATGAGCGCACACTGCGTGCGCATCACCGTCCCCGTTTTGCGCATTTCGATACCCAAGGGGCGCGGATTGGATCCGGATCTGAAACCCGAGACATCGTTACTGTATACACTGGAAATACGGGGATTGGCGCAGGTGTGCTTCGGCTAAATAAAGCTCGCTTTCTCGGGCCTTTGACAGCGGAATGGGTCTTTCGATGGTTGAATACGCCAAACCAACAGTGATAGAGCACTCTCTACCGAGCAGGGGGACATAGTGAGCGGCGTAGAACCCAAGAGTGGCGAGCTAATCGATCACCAATCCTCCCGGCATTCAGCTACGAATGTTTGCGCAAATCCCGCTCCAAAACTGCAAGACCCGCGAACCATTGAGAAGCTGAAACTCGGGCCGGACGCTATTGAGCTCGAAGTGATGGATTATGCGAAAGGTGCCGAAGACCTTCGTCCCCTTCTCATACTCAGCCCAATCGATTTTCCGGTTCCGCCGTCGGTTGGGTTCTGTGAATTCATGAAGCGGAATGGGTTTCGAGTCATTTACATCCGCAGACGCGGATTTGGCGGCACCCCGGCTTTGCCGGATCGGCTGTTAACCGAAGACAACTTCAATGTTGGCGCTGCAATGATGGCTGAAGTAGCTGTAATCATGCGCGTTATTGCGATGCTGAAATTGGAAGATATCGTCCTTCTGGGCGTAAGTAGCGCGAACTCCATCTGCTACCGCCTGTGCCAATTCTACCCTAAAATCAGCCTTACGGTCTTTTCCCATCCGATATTCAATCAAGATACTTTCGCGACGGTGCGTCCAGTCTGGCTTCAGCCGTTAGCGCGGCAAACCGTTCTCACCAAAGCAGGTTGTAATCTGGTCGCCAAAGGACTCAGGTTCAAAATCAAGCGCAATCCGATCTTATTCTATGACCAGTTTTATTCGAAGAGTTCGGCTGATTTGAAATACCGAGAGGAAAATGAACAAGACTTTGTCGCAGCGGCAAAATATGTAGAGAATATCACTCCTGAAGTCTTGTTTTATGAGGTGTTTCACACACTAGCGGAAGACCCGTTTTTGAGAGACGGGTTGTTCTTCAATATTCCCTCAGTCGTCCTCGCTGGCAATGAGACGACCGAGACGTGGCTCGCAAACGCAGAAGCGGAGGCAATGCGCCTTGGTGTGCCATTTGAGAAAGCGCCTCGCGGCGGTATCCTTACAGCCTATTCGTTTCCGAAAACACTGTTGCGGCTGATCAATGAGCGCTCAGGAAAGTGTCACCGGTACTAAGCTCAACGGAATCAAGTGTAGCCTCGCCGGATAATCATGAGTCCGTTTTGCTAGTTTAGGACATCGCTCGCCACGCTGCTTCGCATTAGACCAGCATTGCCTTTAGAGACACTCAAAAAGAGAGGCGAAGGCTGGCGCCGATATAATGTGTTTCGCCGAGCTCACTGCTCTCCATATCATAGCCCAATTGCAGCTTCGCATATTCAGAATTGCTCGACACAGACAGGCCAAATAAGGCGGCATTGTCCGGATCTTCTGGGGCGAGCAGTGTGAAGCTTTCGTCGGAACCAAGATACCGAACCGTCGTTTCGAATGTCTCGGAGGAAAAGACGTCGAGATAACCACCCGAGGCTTCAATCTTTAGATCCGCGATGCCGATATTGACGTTACGGCCAAGCGTTATCATCACGCTGGATGATGAACGGCTAGTCTCGACTTCGCCGACTTCCGCTTCGAGCAGTCCACCGCCGCCGGTTTCCGTGTAACCATCTTGACTCAGATTGAACCAATCGACGCTGAGTTCGGGGCGAACGTAGAGTAGACCTGCATCCCATTGGGTGCTGGCGCCGAGTGACGCCGCTCCACTGCTACCTCCCCATTCCGCTTCAATTTGATAGAAAAGGTCGCCGAGCGTAACATCTCGGTTGGAACTGAAGTCACTGTTGGCGATTTGTGCGGCGGCCCGCACGCTGATCGGACCGACCATTTCTTGTACATATGCGCCAAAACCGAGCTGGGCGCTACGGACCGGATTGCGCCCACCGGTTTTCTCTTCAAACTCACCCGAAGAGTAGCTTAGCATCACGCCAACATTATCTAAGCCCATGAGACGTTGATCGGCACCAATCGAGAAGCCGAGGCCAGTCCCGTTGAATCCGGGCCCGTCTGCAGTATCGTCTCGGTTGACAACCGTTGCGTGCTCTTGAATCCAAAAGCCTCTGCTTTGACCGCTTTCAAAAGCGAGCAAGTCTAGCCGGTCTGCAAGCGCGCCAAACGACGCATTGGACTGCGACACCAAGAACTCCGTTGAAGAGTTTGTGCGTTGCGGTAGCAACAAATTGAACGTCTGATTGAACGCTGCTTCTTCCGTGATTTCGCTGATTGCGGAACCAATTTCAGCGTCAGCGGCGAACACGTCGAGCAATGGTACATACGCCGCGGACTGGTTTGAGTCGAAACCAAGCTCTTCTGCTGTCTTAACGTCAAAGGCAAGATCGAGTTGATCGCGATCCGTCCCATTAACGGATAGCGTTGCAGTATAAATATATGGGACCTCTCCGACGCTGACTTCGGACAAT
>JBCAWZ010000097.1:0-5287 GCA_038534315.1 Pseudomonadota bacterium
AACTGAAGTCGCGCGATACTGGTTTATGTGTTGAAGAAACTTTTGAATTTTCGACACATGTCTCAGATCCATGTGTGTTGCTATCCATAGTGGCACGGACGAGTCTTCGCTCGGTGGCAGAATGGGCGTCAGCTCTCGGAACGGATGTGCGATGTGCTCGGCCAAGAATCCGACGCCGATCCCAGCCAACACGGCGTAAAGCACGGCCCGTTGATCGTTCACGAAAAGTGCGGTCTTGGGATCGAAATCCATTTGTTCCATGAATCTAGCAAACGGTTGATGCAAATTATCATCAGATGGCGAGATGAATTCCAGGTCCTTTAGGCGGTGAGGCTTGTCTCCATTTGGTGGCTGGAATCTGTTCTTATGACCATACAAGCCGAACCTGACTCTCCGAAAGGGCCGCACGATATAGTCGTCCATGTTAGGCTTCGCGCCTGCGCGGATCGCAATATGGGCCTCAGCATGTTCTAATCGAAACAATCGATCATCAGCGATGTAGTTGAGTTTAATCTCAGGATGTAATTGCCTGAACGTACTAATTGCCTGCATTACCAAAGGCGATAGATCAACCAAAGAGGTTACGATCAGATCCCCAGAAATATCGACAGCGCGCTGTCTGCTGCGGGCCTGAAGGGTGGTGAACATGTTTTCCGCACGACCGGCAATTTCGAGCATTTCTTCGCCTGCTTCGGTTAGAGTGTAACCGCGAGAGTGCCGCAGGAACAATTTTGAGCCAAAAGCAGCTTCTAGAATATCCACTTGTCGCATAACCGTGGCGCGATGAACGTTAAGTTCTGAGGCAGCCGCGCTGACCGTCCCCAACCTGGCAACAACCATTGCTGTCCGAAGCTCATTCCAAAGTTCCATGCCGGCGAACTAGCGTTATTCATTGCTAAATCAACGCACATAACATGTTCGTGAAGCATGCTTGTGAGCCTTGAATGCGCCGTTCAAGGTTCGAGTGTTGCTGGACCTTACCAGTTAAACTCTAAGAGAGAGACTCGCTATGTCTGACAACAAGAATCCAATCACGATGAAGATTCTTATTACCATCGCCACAGTCATTTACGGTGTTGTTCCAGCCATTGCAGACGTCAATGAAACACACCTGCTAAATCCAGAATGGAGCCCGCACGCACGCGTTCATGGAGCGTGGTTTTTGTTTTTTGGCTGGTCGATGGCGATGATGAGCCTCTTCTTCCTTTGGGTCAAAGATTGGATATATATCCCCTGCTTCGTGGGGTTGATGTTCGCTTCCGGTTTCTGGGTCGCGTTTTTGCTGGCGCCGCTATACGGAGGAAGCCTGGCCGATCCAAACGGAATTGAGGCCAAGGTGCTCGGTTTGGACGGAAACGTTTTCACGTTCTTATTGGTCAGTGCCGTTTTGCTCTCAACACTCGCATGGAAGAGAGCAAGCCAAGCAAGGGTTGTTTCAGATCCACACTAAAGGACGTGACTCAATGTAAGCTGTCAGTGGATGGGATTCTCGTTAGCCTATTTTGGTCGGAGCATAATCTCACTGATCCTTTTCGGGGTAAAGGAATTCAACGGGGTGTGTTGATATCTTTCGTGTCCGGTTGGCATTGAGATTCTCGAATAAGTCACGAGCTAGTTCGGCGACGAGTTTTGGATCTTCCGTGTGTATGAAATGGTTCGCATCGACCAGAACAACCCGGCCATTGGGGATCACATCCGCGGACCGGAAATACTCCTCCGCATGCTGCCCTGGATCTCGAATGCCCTGAACAATTAGGACGGGCATCGTCATCTTCGGAACAGTGTTTGCCATGCGAAAGTCCAGCTCCTTATCGAAACTTGTGCGTTGAAAAGTTCGCGCTGAGGCCTCGGCTGTGCCCGCAAAGCCCCACTCCCATTCGAGCCTGGCAAGTTCGCTCTCCGGCAAGACCACGGAAACGTAATCTCCTGCATACATATTTCGGATCATGTTTTCTGCACTATGAAACTCCGGTGTCGACATTTGCGCGTGCGGCGGCCGTGGTAAACCATGGGGTTGGTCAAAAGACTGTTGCATGCGCAAGAACGCGTTGATGCGCTCGCTCATGCCATCGGATGCGATCAAATGATCGCTGATGACGCTTCCTCTGTCGTGAGAGATCAAATTGAAATGATCGACATCCAAACGGTCCAACAGTTTTATAAGACTGGCGGCCACGGCGCCATAGCTGACGTCTATTTCGGGTCGCTTGTCAGACTGGCCATACCCTAATGTATCAACCGCGATCACATAATAGTCGTCGGCTAAATCGCCCATAACTTTGTGATACGCAAACCAGGTGTCCGGATAACCGTGAATGAATAGGACCGGCTTCTTCGAAGGATCTCCCGCAGTGACAATATGCCAAACCGCGCCTTCGATATCGACAAACCAATGCGCGCCGAAATGACCGTTCCCGATGTACTCAATCTCGCCGTGCCGATTTACGGCCTCGGGCGGTGGCACCGCCTCTGGATATCGGCTGACGTCATCTACGTACTGAGGAAAAGGATAAGGTTCATATGAGCCCTTTGTCCACGTGTAGTGCTGTGAGTGGGGAGAGTTGTCGGCCGTCGCCACAGTGGCACACGCCAAGATAACCATCATTGAAATCAATGCGCGAGTTATAGTCTTGAGTGGGCGGATCAGCACTTTGGTACTCCTTCAAATTTGCTTTGAAACTCCAATTTCACATCGCCGGATCGATGCCTTGAACGTCAATTCTGTGCTTAAAAAACCAACTGCGGAAGGCAGCGCTTTGCGCATATCGTGCGCATGGGTGCGTTATCCGAAGATCCGTGATGGGTGTATGTCACTCAAATGCAGAATCTGATCTTTGGGCGGCCTGAAGCCTGTGCGGCTGATTTTCATCACGGGTAAATGGAGGCTAACGATGGCGATAAAGACGATCGAAGGTATCGCGATTTCAATCATTTTTGCCTTTTTGTGGATCCCGGTTGGCCAAATCCCGTTTCTCATAGAGCATTGGATGAAACTCGGCACCTTCGTGCTGCCCATGCTATTTTTTATTGCGATCACGTTTCAAGAGCCGGGAAATGAAGAATGGTTTCGAGCACCGAAACTCCTCGGTCTTTTCCTGTTCGGCGCCTATCTCATTCATCAGTTTGAAGAACACTGGATTGATGTATTCGGCAATGAGTATGCGTTTCAGGGTAGCATCAACTCACTTGTTCAACGCGTTTTATCATCCTCTCCAGACAAAAACGGACCTCTAACGGCGGAGGCGATTTTCGTCATTAATACATCTTTGGTTTGGTTGGTCGCAGCAATCGCCATATGGCAGGCGCCTCAACGGGTTTTTCCGACGCTCGCATTGGCGTCGATCGTGATCATAAATGCTTTCGTTCACATCGCTGGCGGCGTACTAACGCTTAGTTATAATCCAGGATTATTAACCTCGATTATCGTTTTTGTCCCACTCGCGACTTTGACGTACTTGCGCATTCCAGCGCGGCAGGCGGCGCTATTGTTGAGCATTGTTTGGGCGGTGTTGGCGCATATCATCATGGCCGTCGGTATGATGGCGTCCACTTGGTGGGGGCTGATTTCTCCCCGAATTTACTATGCTATTCTGATCACTTGGTCGGTGCTTCCCTTCGCGGTGTCAGTAGTCGCACCGCGAAAGTTCCTTTATGAGGAATGAACGTCGGCCAAGTGTAGATTTCAACTCGCGTCGCCCCGATCACTACTCGCTAGATGACATCACCCACAACCGCTTTAGGATACCTAGCACCCCTGAGAGTATGTCTCATAATGCTCGCTCATAGGTCATCTGCGGCCGGGATCACCGGGACCAACAGGTGCGAATCATAGTCGCCGCCCATGTGGATGATATGAGCGCCTTTGTTGACCGTCTTGTCATGCGCAAGAGCGTGGTGCTCGAAATGGTCGTGGCCCTGAACACCGACTTCCAGTGTTTCGCCAGCGCGGAACAGCGTGCTGCTCGGCAAAATCTCGATTTGGACCGGCACCACTTCACCGCGCTTTAGTTTCACGCTGCGCTCGTGCAAGAGATAGGGCTGTAATGGCGTCGAACGCTCGAGGTCGAGTTCGCGTTGCGACACCCGCAGCCACCCTAAGGCCACCGGTGTCTTCGTATATCCGGCTTTGCCATAAAACGTGACTTCTTCGCCCTCAGCATTGTATTTCTTGATCGCGATGAAAAGGTCCATGTCGCGCGCATCATCGGGTTCGACCCAGAGTTTGAGCTTCATGTTTCCGGTCAGTTCGGTGTCTTCCGCGAAGGTCTTGCGGAATGCCGCCGCGCCGGTGCGAGCATCATAGGATTCGCTGGACGCCTGTGACGCTGGAGTGTCATTCAGCAACCCGTTTGATGAAAGATAGAACGGCGTCTCAACGGTCGATGCGAGCGGCCAGGCGTCTTCATACCGGACAGTGTATTCGCTCAACGTTTCGCGCACTTCCAAGCGGACCGGCGGCGTTGCGTCAAAGCCATTCGCCTCACCTTTTAGAAAGTGATCGAAGAACGCCGTCTGAACCGCTTTGGCGTTATCACTATAATAGACATCCCATTTCGGCTGGCCATGCGTATAGATCCACTTCTGAGTAGAAGAGATTTGCTTATACCCTTCAAATGATCCGCGCGTATGCATGCCATGGTCGGACCAGCTGGCGCAGATCAGGGCCGGAACGGTAATATCTGGCAGCGAAATGCCGGATGGCGCCGCCCGCGCCGACACCCGCTTCATCAGCATTGGGCGCGAGCCGGCAAACCGCATGATCCGGTGCGGCGGCAAGCTCGTCTTGTTGGCCTTGCTGCGCACGCGGGTCAGCCAGAAATTCGTGAAGGCGGTTTCCGGGATGCCGCCATGAAACAGCACTTCGCGATAATTATCGCTCTGACCTTCCCAAGGCATAATCGCTTTTAAATGCGATGGCGCGTCGGCGCCGGCGACCCATTGCGCAATGGCGAGATAAGAGACCCCCGTCAGGCCAACATTGCCATTGCTCCAATCTTGTGTCCCGGCCCAACTGATGGCGTCGTGGAAGTCATCGCGATCTTCAAGGCTGAGCACGCCTGCCGTGCCTTCGGACAGACCATAACCGCGACTGTCGATGATAATCACCGCGTATCCCTGGCTCACCCAATAGGCTGGATCTGGCGCTTCCCATGGGGTCCACTCGTTCACACGTATCGTGCCGGAATCATATTCCGGCGTCGCATTCTTGCGCAGATAGTCGGGATACGCGGTGATTATCATCGACAGTCGCGGTTATGGTCTGTCCGAAGGCACGGCAGGCGTGCTC
>JBCAWZ010000098.1:0-5286 GCA_038534315.1 Pseudomonadota bacterium
GCCAGTGCGCGCTGAGATCCGCGTCCATTTTCCGTCGAGATAAACCTCGACGGCCTGTTCCGGTGAAATGGTCCGCGCCTCCCCTCTCACGGGAAGTCCGACCACGCGGCGTGCTGGGATATCGGCCGCTAGGAGAACGGTCACAAGACGTTGCTCCGGTTCACGGAGCACCGGGTCTGAATCCTCAATAATGGTCTCAACCCGCTCGTCCAGGGGATCGCCGAGAATCAGCGCCAGGTTGCGCACGAAGTTTGCCTCATCGGCCGACCGAGACTCGGCAAGCTGTATCACCTCGTCCAGCGCGATCAAAAACGGGGTGGGCTCTTGGCGAAGCGCCCGCCGTCGCAACTGCGGCGAATAGGGCGACACGACTTCTGGTCGGTTGGCCCGAGACCGGGGAACATTGGTGGAATCGATGCGGAAACCGCGAACCCGATAGAACACATTCTGCGGCCCGGGCGCTGAGCGCTGCTCGAACAGCATGTAGTCCCCATCTTCATCCGCCTGCTCCAGCACGCCAAAACCCGATGCCAACGCATCTGACTCCAGAACAACAAATCGGCTGGCACTCTGTGGAACGGCCGCACGGACAGACACCGGACCACGCCCCCCCTCGAAGCTGATCCGCGCCTCAACATAGAGCTCAGATTGGCGCGCATCAGGCTCGAGCGGAAAGCCTAGTGTGAAGGCCTTGTAGGAAAATATACTCCCTGCCACCGCAAGAAGCGCGAGAACGGCAACGACGACCTGCGTGCGTAGCATTTGTTATCCCGCGATCAGAAGCACCCACAAAAAGCGCTACACTTTTGATTTATAACCGACTAGCAGCGCGCTGGCGCGGTATAATCAAGGTCTGGATGAACCGCAATGTTCGCGTCGTCAAGCATATCGCGCCCGACAAGCATTTCGTAATTGAAAGTCGTCCGGTCAGCGAGGCTCACCTCGCCCGTGACAGAGATGCCCGCGATGCAAACATCGAGCTCAACAACGGGACGGCGTTCAACGCCCCCGCTCCGGCGCTTTATCCGTACGGTACGTACCACTTCACGTTCGACAATCCGTTCATCGCCATACTCGTTAGTCAGCCTAAAAACGATAGTTCTTGGCTCGTCCGCCTCTTCGGTGGCGACGATTTCGGTCGGCTCGACCATTTCCTCATCATCATCATTTTCAGCACGGAGCTCGAGAAGCTCGTTTTCCGACAGATCATCACGAGACAGGATTTCGGCATGGATAGCCGAGGTCTTTGCGCCTGTGTCCAGCTTCGCATCCATACGAATCCCGGCCGACATGATTTCTGCCTTCTCAAGCCAACCGAGAATGTGAATCTGGTCTTCGGCGAGTGCGGTCCCTGGCAGGACAAAGGCCAATGCAGCCATCGCTGAAAGTCCTCGGCGAAAGGATGAGACCGAAAAGCCCATAGGAAGATCCTCCAAAAGCTGCCCGTTCTACGGCCAAAGCCGTCTAAACTTGGCGCCCCATGCACCTGGAACGACAAGCTGGACCCTACCGCCCAGGCTCTTCGTCGTTCAAATTCGAAGCCGCGCTTAAAGCGTCGTATTGTGTCGAAGATTGGGCACGTTCATGAAATGACTTTGCGCCCACCGCGCTTGCAAAGCTGGTTCAGGCCTTGCATGAAAAGTGAATGGTCAGAATGGCCGGTGTAGGATGTCCCGGGAGGTCGCAGAATGGCTGGACGATATGGGCGCACTGGCGGGCCCCGCACGGGCACTTTCCTTTGGGTTTTTGGCATAGTCAGCCTAATCACGGCTCTTTCAGCCCTCTCTCTCCGTCCTGTGCCAGGAAGAGAGACGGTTGGCGTGCCAGGCCCCGAACCAACCCTTGAGACGTTCGACCGCCGCTCTGTCGGTGATGGGGAAAATGGCACCTCATTTGTAAGGTGGTTTGCCGAAGGCCATGATGACGCGGCGTGGTATCGCTCGGACTTCGACAATGTCGACCACTTCATGGAAGTCGGTTGGTCACCCGACAACATGGCGTTTCACGCCGGCAGGCTCGATCTTTGGCTGACCAACAAACCCAGCGAGACAAATCCCTACACGTCCGCCGAATATCAAAAGCGCGGGAGATATGGCTTTGGCCGGTTCGAAGTCGTCATGCGCGCTGCTCAAGGCTCAGGACTTGTATCGTCCTTCTTCACGCATACGGACGCCTATTTCGACACGCCGCATGACGAGATCGACTTCGAGATCCTCGGCAAGGACACGCGCAAAGTCTACGTAAACTGGTTCACAAATGGGGAAAGCGGTGCGGCCAGTTGGATTGATCTTGGGTTCGACGCCGCAGACGCTTTTCACCTCTACGCCTTCGAATGGACCCCGGAGACCATTCGATGGTTTGTGGACGGAACTCTCATCTATGAGCGGCCCTCTGACAGCCTGGATGTCCCGGTGACGCCGGGCCGCATCATCGTCAATCTCTGGACTGGGCAACCAGGCCAGTATGACTGGCACGGCGAACCGGGTTTCGCCGCTGCTGACCGGGCGAGCTATCAGTGTATCTCCTATCAGTCTCTAAGCGACATCGATCATCCGCAGTGTTCTGATGGTTGGTCGCGGCCCGACCCGCCGACCGGCGCATCCCTTGCAAGCACGCTGTAAACAAACGTCCAAGACAGGAATGCGCAAAGTCTATGTCCGCCTCTTTGCCTCGCGACATTGATGCCGCCGCACAGCCCGCCCCTGGTGACGGGCCAAAACGCGCATCGGCAAAGGAGATCATCGTCGCGATCCCAACGCTGAATGAAGCCGAACATATAGACGCCTGCCTAAGGTCCCTCATGGCGGGAGACCCCCGGCTTGCGGACATTAAATTTGTCGTCGCGGACGGTGGCAGCAATGATGGCACCCAGGCAATTGTCCAAGAACTCGCCAAAGACCTTGAAAACGTTCGCCTCCTCCACAATCCGAAACGCGTGCAAGCGGCGGCGATCAACCAGGTCGCCTCGGAAGCTGTAGACGCAGACCATACGATCCTCGTCCGCTGTGACGCTCACGCCCTCTACCCACCCGGATATGTCACGCAGATTGCCGATTCGCTTATCAACCGGGACGCAGCCTCCGTCGTCGTCTGCATGGATGCGGTTGGCACCACATGCTTTCAGAAAGCCAATGCCTGGATTGTTGATACACCGCTTGGGTCCGGCGGTTCCGCGCACCGCGGTGGCAGCAAGTCTATGTATACCGACCACGGACATCATGCTGGATTTCGGCTCGAGGCTTTCCGGGCGCTCGGCGGGTATGATGAGACGTTCACCCACAATGAAGATGCCGAGTTCGACCAGCGCTTAATCGCGTCCGGCCGCAAAATCTGGCTCGACGCCACAATCCGACACGATTATGTGCCACGCGGAACCGTCCGCGCACTGGCAAAGCAGTATTTCAACTATGGAAAGGGGCGTGCTCGGAATATTCTAAAGCACCGCACACGACCCAAATTTCGACAGCTCGCCCCCGTCTGCGTTATTCTTGCGCTTGCCGGGTCAGCCATTCTGTCCGTCTTAACGCCGGCATTTCTCGCCCTTCCAGCGCTCTATGCATTGCTTTTGATTGCAGCGTCGGTCTATGTGGCCATCTCCAAAAGAAGCGCGTGCGGACTATTTTCGGGCCTCGCCGCCGGCACCATGCACATAGGCTGGGGCGCAGGTTTTCTCCGGCAGCTCACGCAATCGGCTTGGCGATAAAGCCAGACAGTCCGTCAGATCTGAAGCCGTAAATGGCTGAGTGGCTAGACCGCGCCGCGTCCTAAGAACACTGCTGGAATGGTCTGAAACAGGATGACCACGTCTCCGAGCAGGGTGCGGGTTTCAGCATATTCGCGATCGAACGCCACACGTTCTGCATAGGTCGTCGAGCTACGCCCATTCACTTGCCAAAGGCCCGTGACGCCCGGCAAAACCGAGTCGTAATAGGCGATATCATCTTGATATCGTTCAACTTCACTGTCGACGATTGGCCGTGGCCCAACGATCGACATCTCTCCACTAATGATGTTCAGAAGCTGCGGCAGCTCATCAAGGCTCGACTTACGAAGGAAGTGACCAATGCCTGTTATGCGCGGATCATTGGTGAGCTTCTGCGTCTCGCGCCATTCGGCCGCCCGAACCGGATCGGTCGCCAGAATATGGGCTAGCATCTCGGCGGCATCAGTCCGCATTGTACGGAACTTCATACAAAAGAAGTATTCGCCGCCTGCGCCGCGCCGCGGCTGAATGAAGAAGATTGGCCCGCCGTCAAACACTTTGATGAGCAAGCCGATCACCAACATGGCTGGTGAAAGAAACAGAAGTGCCGGAATGGCGATCAGAAGGTCCATCGCCCGCTTCGAAGCGGGGACAGAGGCAGGGACAAAAACGGTCGACCTATTATCGCCCGTGCTGACCAGGGTTCTTGTTGCGCCGTTTTCTACAGCAGACTCGTACTTCATCAAACCCGTCCCAATTCCCTGTTTGAACCGTTTTGAAACAGAACAAACAAGTTTTGCGCCACTCTACTTTTGCGGTCATCGTGCTTTAATGGCTGATGGGAGCAGCCGGAAACCACACTCGCGAAGTGCGCCGATATGCAGCGAGTTGTCGCCGCACGTTGACTTGCACTTGGTCCCCAAAACTGACGTCCCGGCCGGGGGTGTCTTTAAATGTCCCTCACACTCGACAACTGCATTAGTCTTAACACGATCTAAATAACAACATGAAGACGGAGACCACCATTTTCTCCCGCAAAGAGAAAAGATTCTGCTGTTCGCAAAGAGGATGAGAATCCGTATCCGGCCAATCTCCACGATCTATACTTTGTCCAATATTTAACGGGCCGAACGGCGCGCGACGTGACACTCAGAAGATTGGCACAAACGAGACATGACGCCGTCGGCGGACCCGCCGGTTTTGCGATGCTGCATTGCAACAATTTTCTTTCGCAGATTACGAGGAAGACAAAATAATCTGCCAGCTAACGGGGATTTGAGCCACAAGTGACGCATGCTTCTTCCGTGAGCCGGTTTACATTACCGCTGAATTCACTACGTGTTTGCCGTACAGCGTATTCATCTCAACGTCGAATGGAGATGCCGATGCGCGTTCTCGCCGGGTGGCCGGAACCGAAATCTGTCCAACGCTGTTGAGAGTGTTTGTATAGTCCAATCGCGTCAAATGCGAACGAAGTCAGAATCAAGTAGAGTCTCGCGATCCCATTAATCTTCAAGACTGCAAAAGCGTATACTCGAATTTGCGATCAAAAGATTAATGGGATCGCGAGACTCTACTTGATT
>JBCAWZ010000099.1:0-5143 GCA_038534315.1 Pseudomonadota bacterium
CGGAAAAGCATGGCCGTTCGAACAAGCACGCGCCCTGCTCAAACGTCTGCGAAATCTGGAGAAGCGTGGCAAACCGAAAACCGGCCCGATTGTGTTCGAAACTGGCTATGGCCCGTCCGGACTGCCGCACATCGGAACTTTCGGCGAAGTGGTCCGAACGACAATGGTCAAAACCGCGTTCGAAGCGCTGACCGATGGAGCCTTTGAAACCAAGCTCATCTGTATCTCAGACGATATGGACGGGATGCGGAAAATCCCACCAACCGTTCCCAATCCAGAAACGCTGGAACCGTACATGCAAAAGCCATTGACGGCGGTGCCCGACCCGTTCGGCACGCATGAGTCCTATGGTGCAAACATGAATTCGCGGCTCCGGGCCTTCCTCGACAGTTTCGGTTTCGACTATGAGTTCCGGTCCGCAACAGCCTGCTATCAGGATGGCACATTCGACCCGATGCTGCTGCGAGCCTTGGAGAAGTTTGACGACATCATGAAGGTGATGTTGCCAACGCTTGGTGCAGAACGTCAGGCGACCTACAGCCCATTCTTGCCGATCTCACCAACAACAGGCCGTGTGCTCTATGTGCCGATGAAGGCCACCGATCCGAGCGCCGGCACGATCACGTTTGAGGATGAAGATGGTACCGACGTCACATTGCCGGTGACTGGTGGCAAAGCGAAACTGCAATGGAAACCGGATTTCGGCATGCGCTGGGCAGCCCTTGGGGTCGACTTCGAAATGTTCGGCAAAGACCATCAAGACAATGCGCCGATCTATTCCAAGATCTGCCGTATCCTCGGCGTCGAGCCGCCGCAGCAATATGTTTATGAGCTGTTCCTAGACGAGAAAGGTGAGCGCATTTCCAAAACAAAGGGCAATGGCATCGCGGTTGAAGACTGGCTCAAATATGCGCCGCAAGAAAGCTTATCCTTGTTTCAGTTCCAGAAACCGCGCGCGGCCAAGAAGCTCTATTTCGACGTCATTCCCAAAGCGGTTGATGAGTATCTCACCTTCTTGGACAAATATCCGCAAGAGGCCCCAGAGCGGCAAATCGAAAACCCGGTCTGGCACATCCATCAAGGGCGTCCTCCGCAATGGAATACGCCCGTGAGCTTTGCGCTATTGCTGAATCTGGTGAGCGCGGCCAACGCCGAGACGAAAGACCAGCTTTGGGGCTTCATTTCGCGCTACGCGCCGGAGGCAAGCCCCGAATCCCATCCCGTATTGGACGATCTCGTCGGCTATGCGATCCGGTATTATGAGGACTTCGTCAAACCGACAAAGACTTATCGAGCGCCCGACGATCAAGAGCGCAAAGCCATGCAAGACCTGGCCGGCCGCTTACGCGCTTGGGACCAAGACGTCGACCAAGGCGAGCTTCAGACGCTGACCTTTTCAATTGGCAAAGAGCACGAATTTGAAAATCTCCGGCTGTGGTTTCAAGCGCTCTACGAAGTGCTGCTCGGGCAAAGCCAAGGGCCGCGCTTTGGCGGCTTTATCGCACTCTACGGCGTGGCAGAAACGGCGACACTGATCGAAGACGCGCTGGCGCGGTAGAGGCATAGGGCGGGCGGCAACGGAGTGACTCGACAGGTCCGCAGTCGGCGTCGGAGGGGACATGAGCCCAGCGGCTCAAGTCGCCCTAAAACGGACGCTCAAAACACCCGATTAGGGGTATGAGGAATACTCTGAAAAGGCGAGAGTTCTAGAGACAATCGCTGCCTTGTCTTGTCTTCGCCGTTGCTCAGAAAGGTTTGATCCCCAGATTGCGCCATTTGCGTTCAGAACACGAAAAAAGCGATGTTCCTCAGCACGTCGTCCTGCACTTATGTCGGTTGATATGTTCGGGTCCGAATTGTCCTCGGTCCGATTTCGTTCAAAACTCTTGCTCAAGGCCCCAATCAAATATCGCGGCGACATTGCGTTCTAGCAGAGTTGTCAAAATGGCATCAGTTGCCTCATTAGACGGCATCACGCTGGCGGCGCCGACGGTCGTGATAAGACCGAAAGGCAATGACGCCCGATATTCTCGCGTCGCAACCTCTAACGTATAGGTCGGATCAGCTTGCGCGATATGCTCCTGATGGGTTTGGATGAACTCTTTCTCGCATGAGGCCCTGTCGTCCTGCTTGAGGGCACCAGAAAGGAAATACGCCGTATCGAACATTGGCGAGCCAAGACCAGAAAATTGCCAGTCGATCAGCCAAGCACGCACGTTCGTGTCGGCATCCTCGAACAGAACATTATCTACCCGCAATTCCCCATGAATGAGCGTATGGTCCCACTGATTGTTCGCGACCCAATCGCCAACATGCGGCGTAAATTTGTCCACGAGATCCAAATAATCCGTGTTCACAACATTGGAAAATCGCTCGCGCATGACCGCTGCGCCAGCCTGGAACGACTCGACCGTAGACGGCGCGGCGGCATGACGATCATAGAGCCAAGGCGCTTTCTGAAGGGCGGTTTCGCCCCAAAATGCCTTATGCAAGCTGGCAAGTTCTGTAACAACCGCCTTCGCGTCTGCAATGGAACAGCCATCGGCTTGTTTGCCAGGCCGCGTCCGCTGCGAGAGATCCTCCAATACGAGTGTAAGATCTTTTCCGTCTGCGCTTGCTTTGGACAAATATGCGCGCGGCGCGGAGACCGGAGGGCGTTCGCCAAATAATTCATAGACGGCGGCTTCCCGACTATAAACGTTCAGGACGTTGGCAAGGCTCTGAGCGCCCTCAATATCTGTCGTATATTTGCAGATAACCGATGGGATCGCATTGTCCGCATTCGCATTATAGGTCACTTCAACGCGTTCAGCTCTGGACAGGTTTCCCTCGCCAATAGGCTCCGCGAATGTGAGCGAAATGCGCGGCATGTCTAAGCCGGCATGTTGAAACACAGCCTGCATCCATTCCGGTGTAATCTGAGCGCTGTCCGAAATCAGTCCCGGTTTTGGTAATTCTGCAATCACCGATGAGTCGCCATCGCGTCCCCACTGACCGTTGGTATAGGGGGAATTCCAACAACGCGTGAACTTTCCATTCTCGACCTGGAACACTTCAATGCCGCAGAGCTTTCTTTCTGGCCCTTTGCGCGTTCGCATATTCCAAACTGACGCAACAAAGTGTTCATCAGCCAATAAAATCTCGTGAGAAAACTGGGGTTCAGAACTTTCGGATTGTTGCGATACGCGGGCAATCTGATCTTCTAGCGACAGCTCTGTAACGCTATTGGCGTCGTGACGAACGATCGGATCCGCGCAAATCTCTCTCATCAATGCGACATTTCTTTTGTTCCAGACCTCTTCCCAATACAGGTTGATAAGTTCACGCGGTGTTCTGTGTGCAGACATTTGTGTTTCCTCTAGAACAAGTTTTTCTTTTTTTAAGCTAAAACTCCAATGGCGGGGGTGGTGCCGCTTATCGCGCCTCTACGCTGTATACAGCTTCGACTAAGGCGACACTTCGCGGATCACCAGCGAGCTCCGCGCCCATGTGGTTCATCGTGTAAGCGATACCGAGGCCTGTCCCGGGATCGCCGAATGCGAAAGATCCCCCCCAACCCGAGTGCCCAAAAGCGCCAGGTGAGGTTCCGTACAGTCCGTCGGAGTTAAGCATGAACCCGCACCCCCACCTTGTAGGAATTGAAAGGACAGCGTCCACACCTTCGATTTGCGGACTGATCGCTTGTTTGATCGTCTCCATACTCGCGATTGATCGACCCTCGATTGCGCCATCAGACGCGAGCGCGCTGTAAAGTTTCGCAAGGGATTGAGCTGTTGCGTGCCCATTCCCGGACGGGATTTCTGCGGCACGCCACTCTGACAAGTTCGCAATGGCCGGTTCCAACGGAGGATTTGCCAAGGCAGCGATTTGAACCGCGTTGGGCGTCGGCAAATGGTCATCCAACTCTACATCTGGCGACGCTAAAATGTTTGATACCCGCGATCTTTCGGATTCCGGTGCACCAATGAATATGTCTAGCCCCATTCCTTTCCGAAGTTCATCGTCAACGAATTGCGCCACAGTACGGCCTTCCGCAAGTTGCAATAGCTTTGACGCTAGCACACCCATGGTGACGGCATGATATCCGGATTGCGTTCCAGGCGTCCAAAATGGCTCTGCCGCGGCCAATTTTGCAGCGGCAGTATCTATGTCGAAGAAGTCTTCCAACGCGGCCGGGTCTTTGAAGCCGCATAATCCCGCTTGGTGCGAAAGCAGCATCGCCACGGTCACGCTGTCTTTTCCGGCGACACCGAATTCGGGCCAATATTTGGCGACCTTGTCTTCGTAGGCGAGTGCACCTCGGTCAACCGCCATTGCAAAACATGTCGCCGTGACACCTTTTGTCGTCGACCAAATGTTGACCAGGGTGTTTTCCGACCAAGGCTCGGTACGATCTAGATCAAGATGCCCCCCCCAAAGATCAATCAGGGGTTCGCCGTGCCTAAAGACGGCGACCGACGCGCCAACATCGCCGTGGCTTATGAAATTTTCTTTGAAGACATCTTTGATTGGCGCAAACCGGTTGTCGCAATAGCCATTCACCTCTATCATAGCGTCATTCCAAACCTAAACCGTTAGCACGCATCATTTTTTGAGTTCGAGGTGACGAGCGCCTGATCAAGCTTACGAGAATTTCCCAGATGTCGAATGATAGCTCGACACCTCTTATTTCTGGCAATGCAAGAGAGCGCTGGTGCCATCGGGAACCGGCTGGATCCAGTGAGTTAGTAAGATTGGTAGCAACTGAGATGTTCTTGCCGAGTCCCGCCACGCCATACTTCCTTGATCGACTTCTGCAACGAAACCTTTCGTTGACGACCGTTTGATTTTCTTTTCCCCGGATCGAAACGTTTTCGGCGGAAAACTATGGTCACACTCAATTTGATCGTAAGATCTGGAATACAGAGAATTAAAAATTGGTCAAGTGACCAGTAAAATTGATCAATGCTCTTGGTCTGACCGGATGTGTATGGCGAGCGTCTCAAATTCGCCCCATCCAAGCCGCTCACCTTATGTCTAGACCTGACCCAAAGCAGACATCACCACGCCACTAAAACCGAACTCTACCCTGCCACTTCCGCGCACCTCGCCACCGGGCGCTAGATGTCCTGATCGCGCCGCTGCGGTGATCGCCATCCTTGAT
>JBCAWZ010000100.1:0-4827 GCA_038534315.1 Pseudomonadota bacterium
GATCTAAATCGCCACCTTCTAAGACACTCACCGAATTAGTGGCAAAGTCTGCTTCTGGCGATTTCGTGCCGGACATCGTATCGGCTCTGGACGGCTGAGAAGCGAGCAAAAGCGGTCATTAGCTTGGCGATCTAGGCTGATGGGAGCAGATCAAATGAACCCACGAAAAATCATGATTGAGCTTATCTCGATCAGCTAAGGCTTACGCAGAGTTTATTGTATCCGCTTTTTAGCCGGAAATAGACGAAGTGCTAATTTTGAGCCAGCACCTCTTCCTCAACCTGACGAATACGGTCCTTACCGAAGAACATTTCGTCTCCAACGTAGAATGTCGGAACACCGAATGCGCCACGCTCAACAGCCTCTGCTGTGTTGTTGATCAATTTCTGTTTGATGTCAGGATCTTGGGTCCGTTCGAGTATAGCCCCGCCGTCGAAGCCTTTGTCCGTCATAACCTTTGCGAACACATCTTTGTCGCTCATGTTCAGACAGTCTTCCCACATACACTCCAAGCCGGACTCTATATATTCCATTAGTTGACCGTCTTGCTCTGCCACCAGAGCGCCCCGCTGCATCATGACGGTATTGACTGGAAAGTGCTGGTTCATCACAAAATTCGTCAATCCATGCTTTTCGATGAAACGCGTGGTTTCGAGGCGATCATATTCGAGCTTCCCGGCCACCCCAGCAAACGCCAGCATCGGAGCCTGATTTCCGGTTGCTTTGAAAATGCCACCGAGCAGGCAAGGGATATATTTGACCTTGGCCCCGGTGCGTGCAGCAACGCCTTTTAACACATGATGTGAAAAGTAAGCGTTTGGGCTGGCGAAGTCGAAGATAAAATCAATGGTGGTAGGCATAGGGCGATCTTAATCCTTGTCAGAATTACTGTTGGCGAATTGTGGCTCATTCGTTGGAACTTCTGAAAAGCGCGCGCGTGTGGCTTTGCTGGCCGACGGGCCGGCCTGTATCGATAAGTCTGACATATTCAACGCACGTCCGCTTTGAGATTCCAGGCGCATCGTTTTGATGGGCTTGCCGGTTTCTCGCTCCAAAATCTCAATTGGCACCAGACCATCCTCATAAAGATGCTCAAGACCCCATTGATGCATGGCGATCAGCGTTGTCTCCAATGACGTGCCTTTCGGCGTAAGCTGATAGGCGTAGCGTGTTCCGCGATCCCCGACATCGCGCTTTTCCAGAATGCCTTCATCAACCAGGAAAGCGAGGCGGTCTGCTAGAAGGTTCTTCGCTAGACCTATATTGCGCTCGAACTCACTAAACCGAGTGGTGCCGTAAAACGCTTCGCGAAGGATCAACCATATCCAGCGATCGCCGACGATATTCAACATGCCAGCAACGGGGCAATAATTTTTGTGCGACTTTTTCATTGGGTCAGATCCAATCGGTTGCGTTTTGAAACCAATATGCTATTTAGTTTCGAATTGCAACCATTTGTGAAGGCTCGGTATGAAACCAGTTTGCTTGGTCATTGGCGCAGGAGCCGGTATCGGCGGGACCACCGGCGCGAAATTCGCGCGCGAGGGCTATCATGCCGTATTGTGTCGCCGCTCTGATGCCGAGGGTCTGGAAAAAATGGTTTCTGACATCAAGGCGGGTGGTGGCAATGCAAGCGGGCGATTGCTCAACGCGATTGATGACAATGCTATCGAAGATCTGATTGCTGAGGTAGAAAAAGACATCGGACCAATCGAAGTTGTCGTCTTCAATCTGGGGGCGCAGATTGGCGATCGAAAATTGGAAGATACAAGTCATAAAGCCTTCGAAATGGGCTGGCGGCTTGCAACATTCGGCTTGTTTCGGACTGCCAAGGCCGTCTGTCCATTGATGGAGGAACGCGGAAGCGGCGCGATCCTCGTTACATCCGCAACCTCGTCTGTTCGGGGCAATGCAGGCCAGCACTCACATGCTGCTGCAATGGGTGGACGTCGTATGCTGTGTCAGACACTGAACGCCCAGTTTGCATCAAAGGGTATTCACGTTGCGCACATATTGATCGATGGAGCGGTAGATGCGCCTGATACGCTTGGCAAAATGTTGGGAGAAGAAGCGTTTCAAAAGCTGCGAGACACTCGCGGTTCGAATGACGGCCTGTTGCTTCCAACTCAGATTGCCGAAACCTATTACCATATTGCCAGCCAGCACCGCTCCGTTTGGACGCACGAGCTGGATTTGCGTTCATTCTCAGACACCGCCTGGTGGAACCATGAATGATCAAGATGCCTGACCATGCCATGTTCATACCGCCTATTTTACGAAAGCCCATGTTGAGATTTGGAATCCAGTTTTTGCCCAGCATGGAATAGAGAGGACACCATAATGCCAGCACCGATGCCGTTTGATCCGCAAGATGTCGTGAATGCAAAATATGAAAAACGCAAAACGCGGCCGGGCGTCACGACGAAGCGCACGATTTGCGCAACCTGCGATATCGCGTGCTCAGTCGTCACTGAGGTTGAGAAAGGCCGGGTCGTGAGGGTCCGCTCGTCAGACAATCCTATCTTTCGCGACAATATCTGCATGAAGGGCATCATCGCTCCAAAAGGCTTCGCCAATCCCACTCGTATTATGCATCCGATGAAGCGAGTCGGCGCACGCGGCTCAGGTGAATGGGAGCAAGTAAGTTGGGAGGAGGCTTTCGCCGATATTGGCGCACGGTTGAAAGCAATTATCGCCGAGCATGGTCCTGAAGCTTGGGCTGTTTCAACAAGTCAGTGGAATACTGCGACCGATCACGGACTCGGCCGCCGCATCATGAACCATATCGGCACCCCAAACTGGACCAGTGGCGTCGCCCTATGCGCTGGAAACACAGCCGCAATCAATCGCTTCACCTATGGCTGGTTCCCAATTGGCGATTTTCAGAACACCAAATGCATCGTACTGATGGGGCACAATCCTCGTCGGCATAGCTGGACGCCGATGTACACTTGGATCAAGCAAGCTCAGGCGCGGGGCGCAAAGCTGATCGTCACGGATCCCCGTCGCAGCTCCAGCGCGGAGCGGGCTGATATCTGGCTGCCGCTGAAAGTCGGGAGTGATGCCGCTATGATGTTTGGCTGGCTAAAAGTCATCATCGACGAGGGGCTTTATGACAAGGACTTTGTTGCTGACTGGACGATCGGTTTCGAGGCGTTGAAAAAGCGCGTCGATGAGTACCCATTGGAGCGCGTTGCGAAATTGACTGGATGTGATCCGGAAATGATCGCCAAAGCCGCCCGGATGTATGCAACAGAGGGGCCGTCTATCATTCCATGGACGCCGATCACGGACATGCAGCGCAACTCCACCTCTGCCATCCGTTTGCAGGGGATCTTGAGATCGATTTGCGGCTATGTGGATGTGCCCGGCGGTGAGCACTTGCAGGGTTTCAATCCAGACGTGATCAACGAGTCCGCCATTGAAATGCATGAGGTGTTGTCAGACGAACAGAAAGCCAAACAACTCGGTTCGGACAAGCACCCTGCCTTCACCTATCGCGGCCAGGAACGCTTTCGTGGCCCAACCAAAAAAGTCTGGGGCCAAGAGTACGCCAATCTTGTCATGGGCTGTCATATGACGCCGCCATCTTCGCTCTTCAGGGCGATGGCCGGTGAAGGCCCGTATCCTGTCAAAGCGTTCTTCTTCCTTGGGAATAATCCGATGATGAGCTACGCCAACATGAAGCTCATCATCAAGGCGATGATGAACCAGGACCTGATCGTCGCGCACGAGCAATTCATGACGCCCTCGGCTCAGCTTGCAGACTATGTGCTGCCTGCAGATAGCTGGCTGGAGCGTCCCTGGTTGATGGACTCTTTCGGTTGGATGTCGACGGTTAGGACATCGGAAAAATCAATGGAGCCACCCGGGGAATGTCGATCTACATTTGAGTTCTGGAAATCAGTCGCCGGCGCGCTCGACCGCCCCGAAATTGTGCCATGGGATACGCTGGAAGACTTTTACGATTATCGGCTGCAAAAGCTCGGCATGGGGTGGGAGGAGTTTGTTGCGACAACGGACGTACACTTTGGACCACCGGAGTTCCGCAAATATCTAAAGACGGGGTTCGCGACCCCGAGCGGCAAAGTCGAGCTGTGGTCGTCAGCGCTCGAAGAAATGGGCTTTGATCCGCTGCCTTACTTCCGCGAAGACCCGCCGATTGATCCGAACTATCCGTTGAAACTGTTCACCGGCGTCCGTGAAGATGGCTTTTTTCAAACCGGGCATCGTCACATTGAAGAGATGCGCAAGCGCCACCCTGAGCCACTCATGTTTGTGAGTCCCGGAACGGCTGACAAATATAAACTTGAAGAGGGCGAATGGGTTGAGGTCGAGAATGAGCTGGCCAAGATCTCAATCAAAGTTGCCATCAAGGACGCGATGCCGGACGACTTGATCCGCATTCCGCATGGCTGGTGGAAGCCAGAAATGAAGCAAGGCGCGGGACATCTTTCTGGTGCCTTAAAGTACGCCGATGCGCAGCTCTGCCGAGATGACGAAGACTATCTCGATTTAGAGCAAGGCATCCCGCATCTGAAAGGGGTGCCGTGTCGGGTGAATAAACTTGCGCCAAACAAGGTTGGCTCGACCGTCGGCGAAGACGCGGAGTTTGCGAAATGAGCGCCAGTGACAAAGAGATCAAAAAGCTGGAACGGTCGACAAAACTCATGGTCTGGATGGCGGGCAAGTCATCCCGGAACAAGACGCTGACGGATAAAATTTGTCGAATGCTGGTGACGCGCGCAACCGCGGTTAACCCAAAGGATGACTTCTTGCGAGATCCACTCATCGACAATGATCAGGGTTTTGATCCTGATGAGCTTG
>JBCAWZ010000101.1:0-4840 GCA_038534315.1 Pseudomonadota bacterium
GAGAATAAGGGCAATAGACGCGCCATCATGAGGTGGCGGTGTATAGCGGGCTTCGATCCGACCTTGCGGACCGGGGAGAATGACGCAATTTCCAAACCGTCAGATGTTGAGCGCGCTCTCACCAAAGTTCGGATTCAAAAGGGTGAAGAGATTGAACGGGCAAGCATTGATGGTGCCAATCATTTCTTTCAGGGCAAGCATGACGAGCTCATCGATATCGGCGAGGCTTATGTCGATCGTCGACTTATCGACGACGAAGAAAAGCTACGTCTCGAAGCGGAGGCTGCAGCCGCTAAATCCGGCAGCAGGAAACCACCACTACCGCGTGCCATGCCGCTCAAGCCTGAAGACAATGATCCACTTGCGTAGCAACTAGTTTTTCTTGACCGCAAATTTCTGCACGCGACGCCCGCGATTCACTTCAGAGGTGTAGACATTTCCCTGGCTATCCACAGCGACGCTGTGAAGCCAGATGAATTGACCTGGCTCAGTACCGGTTCCATCGCCAAAATGACCTAGAGTTTGATAGGATTCTGCATCCAAGATCCAAATGCGAGAATTTGCCATATCGGCGACGTACATGTGCTGCCCATCGGGGGAAAAGGCGATGTCCGTGGCTGAACGGGGACCGCCGCTGTCGGGTGCGACTGGTAAGTTCTCAACAAATACGGTCTTTCCATCGCTGTTGATGTCAAATATTTGAACGCGATTGTTGCGCCGATCGCAAACATAAAGCCGCCCCTTTGGTCCCTGTTCGATGCAATGGACGATGTCGCCAAAGCTACGAGAGATCGGGTTCGCTCCACCATCTGCAGCGCTTGTCGCTTGGCTCTGGTCGAAGGGTTGGTCGCGCGTTTCAGATCCGGGCCGCTCACCATAGGCCCCCCAAAGCCGCTTGAACTCTCCCGTGTCCAAGTCGAAACTAATAATCCGTTTGTTGATATAGCCATCCGCGACGAACACCTCTTCACGAGCTGGGTCGACGAACATGTCTGCAGGATTGCCGAGCGCGGATTGCGACGCATTTCCGGCTGTCACATCTCGCTCACCCAGAAAACGTAAGAAATTGCCTTCGGCGTCAAAGTTCAAAATGAGATGGTCATCATCCCCATTTCCGCCAATCCAAACCGTATCGTTGTGGTCGACGAACAAGCCGTGCACATTGTTCGGCCAACGAGGCGACTCTCTTCCATCATCCTCTATACGTCCGGGCCCGCCCCACGCAGTCAGGATCTCGCCTTCTGGCGACAGCTGAAGGACATGCGGCGCGCCTCGGCAACACGAGGGCGATGGGCGCAAAGGCAAATAATCTGCCTCCGAATAACGCCACGAATTTGGTCTCTGGAGAATCCAGACATTATCATGCTGGTCGACTGTTAGGCCAGACACCTGACCGATCCGAACGTTCTCAGGCAGCTGAATCCAGTCCGGAACAACGTCGAACTGGGGTACTTCGCCACTCGCTGGTAAAGCCAGGCATATTGTTGCCAAAACTGCCGCACAGATGTGCTCGGTAAAACGGGTGAAGTCGAAGGCTCGCATATACAACCCTTTCAATTCGATCCAGTGCAACGTTCTTGACTAAATTACTTAGGGCATTCGCCGGATAAGTCTGCCTTACGGATCAATTTCGTTTGGCCCCCGCGATCCACTTTTTGCGTTTGACCCGAGCCACGGCACACGCAACGATATGGAATGGCTCTTGATCGTTGCTTCAATATTTCGGATTTGCGGTCGCTTGCGAAAAAGAAGCTTCCGAAAATGGTGTTTGATTACATTGATGGAGCAGCGGACGATGAGATCACCCTGCGCGAAAACGTCAGTCGGTTTGCTGATTACAAGCTCGTTTGGAAGACATTGGTCGACGTTTCGGAGATCAATACGAAATCACGATTGATGGGCGCCAAAACTGATTTGCCTTTCGTCATCTCACCGACTGCGGCAACACGGCTTTTCCATCCGAGACAAGGGGAGCGAGCAGTGGCGCGCGCCTCGCACAAAGCTGGAATGATATACTCCATTAGCACGCTTGGATCCGTATCCATCGAGGAGATTGGAGAGATTTGTCCAGGACCAAAATGGTTCCAGGTCTATGTCTGGCGGGACAAAGCCTTAGTAGAAACCATATTAGAACGCATTAAGGCAGCCGGTTTTACAGGTCTCATCCTCACCGTTGACATGCCGGTCGCGGGCTGGCGGGAACGCGACCCTAGAAACGACTTCGAGATTCCACCAAAAGTTACTCACAGAAACGCGTGGCAAGCACTGCAGCGCCCAGGCTATTTGTGGGATCTCGCGACAACCCCAAAAATCGGACCGGCCAACTTCCCAGACCCAGGCGCGCAAGGCGGCCTTATGGGTTTTGTGAATTCCCAATTCGACCGATCGGTTACCTGGGACTACGCGAAGTGGCTTAAGGAAGCTTGGGGTGGACCACTTGCGATCAAGGGGATTTCCCGACCAGACGACGCGCGTCGTGTCATTGATTGCGGTGCGGATACGGTTTGGGTTTCGAATCATGGCGGACGGCAATTGGACACGGCGCCTGCCACGATCGACACGCTACCTGGTATCGTCGAAGCCGTTGGTGGAGACGCCGAAATCATCTTCGACGGCGGCATCCGACGCGGCACCGACATTATTAAAGCTCTAGCCCTAGGCGCAACCGGTGTCGCAATTGGCAGGGCATATCTGTTCGGCGTCGCTGCCGGTGGCGAAGCCGGCGTGAGCAAAGCAATATCCTTACTTCGGGACGAGCTTGAGCGCGCGATGGCACTACTTGGCGCGCCGAGTATCGATGCCGTGCGTGAGGTCGACGTTTGGCGACCCAATACCTAATCAGGTTTTGCGACCATATTCTTCGATTGCATTCCCGAGCGCGAATAAGACCATGCCCCGACCGCGCTCAAACGTGTAAAAGGAGCGGGCGACGGAAGGGCTAACACGAAACCCAGAGATCACCCAACTCAACGCGATCGCAGGTGAAGCGAGGCCAATGCGGATGAGGCCTTGAGCGGCTGCCATCGGTTTGTTCCAACCCTGATCTCGGCGCGAAATCATTATTGCATCCGTCAAACCTGTTCGACGCCAACGCCCTCGCAGCCAAGACAAATTCGCACGTTCCGGCGGTATTATTTCGTGCGTGACCGCCCGTCCGGTTCCAAACAACAACTCGCCACGACGCGCCATCGCGTCGAAAAACATGATGTCTTCACCACCAATAAGTGTCAGAGACGGATCGAATGCCATGCCCTGAGCCCGGACGCATTGCAGTGAAATCAAACAGTTGTTCGTTGCCGCTCCTGCATGGCCTGGACCGTCCTGATCAACTGATTTTGAGTGAAAGTCGCCCTCGATCAGCCAGTTCGGCGTGTTTTCCGGATAGCGCGCGTCGACCGCGCCCCAAACCACTGCGGCTTCGCTTTCCCGAAAGACGGACCAAAGACTGGCAATCCAGTCCAGCCCGGGCAATTCATCATCATCAATAAACGCGATCGCATCGACATCTCCGGCCTGTTCCAGTGCCGAATTTCGAACATGCACGACCCCCGGTCGTGCTTCGTGGAAATAACGCACCTCAAACTTGGCGTCGTCGGACATGAACTTCTCGACCGATGGAAACGCCGACTTGTCAGGATTGTTGTCGATCACGAGGATGGACACGCTTGGCGCATTCGCGATAGGAATTGCTTGTTCAAGTAATGCTTCGAGCAAATTTTCGAGCGATTGATTTCGCTTGTAGGTCGGGATGCAGATAGCCAAGGCATTCCACTGGATGAGCCCTTTGCTTTGCTTGTTCACAAGCGTATCTGCGCTTTCGTCACTCATAAGAAACCCTAGTCGCAAGCCGAGCCAATTTCATGCAACAATCTGATCGCCGACGTATCCTGATCTCCCTCCTGCTTGCAATACTCGCACCATTCGGACTTGCCGCGGTCGCCTCTGCAGAGAAGCCGGGCCCCGGTGCGGATCTTGAAGATGTTTATCTTTGGCTTCATGCCAATCCAGAGCTGTCCCTTAAAGAAGTGAACTCTTCCGCATTGATGGCGGCTGAGCTCGAGACTTTAGGGTTTGAAGTCACCACCCGTCTTGGCGACGATTACGTGAAACAGAAAGCGATGGCTGAGCAAGGCGTAGTCCGCGACCAGGTCGGCGGCTATGGAGTTGTTGGCGTACTCCGGAATGGCGAAGGACCGACCGTCATGATCCGGGCAGATATGGATGCGCTTCCGCTCATAGAGCGCACCGGTAAGGACTATGCGTCGACAAAGCGCGGCGAGACTTGGACCGGCGTAGAAAACGGCGTGATGCATGCCTGCGGGCACGACATCCACATGACCAGTTGGATCGGAACAGCCCGCAGACTCGTCGCGGAAAAAGACGCCTGGTCGGGGACATTGGTGATGATCGCCCAACCCGCCGAAGAGATCGGGCTTGGCGCTGTCGCCATGATCAGTGACGGTCTGTTCTCCCGATTTCCAACGCCGGACTACAATATTGCGCTTCATGTTGATTCCAGTCGTCCAGCGGGGGTCGTGTCATTCCTCGGCGGATTTACTTACGCGAACGTCGACAGCGTCGATATTACTGTTTTCGGCACCGGCGGGCATGGCGCGTATCCAAATCTATCCAAGGACCCAATTGTCGCCGCCTCCAGCATGGTGACGGCATTGCAGACGCTCGTCTCCCGCACGGTAGATCCGCAACGTCCTGCGGTGGTCACTGTTGGCTCCTTCCAGGCTGGCGCAAAACACAACATCATCCCGGACCAAGCCAAGCTGCTTTTGACCGTCCGGTCATATGATGACACGACCCCCGCTGGACGACTGGAATCAACATG
>JBCAWZ010000102.1:0-4738 GCA_038534315.1 Pseudomonadota bacterium
ATAGCTCTCATCCGGGGATCTTGCGGGAAACTACAATGCACAGTGATGAAAGGTGCACCTGGCTTCAATCGAGAGACGATTTCTGACACAGTCTTTTGGCGTTCGATCGCGTTCAAGAAATGAAGCGTTAGAAAGCTCGTCGCAGCATCAAACGGACCAGTTGGAGCGTCCTCGGCATACCCATGATGAAGCATCACCCGGTCGTTCAAGGCGCCAAGTCGATCCCGAGCGGCGTCAAGCATAGGTTTCGCTGGGTCAACACCAACAAAACGCCAATCAGAGTTCTCGACGGCAAATGCTTCCAGCTCCAAGCCGCCGCCAGCGCCATGAACTAAAATATGAGCATCGGACGCCGCAGTTTCGCGGATCAAAACACTCGCCATGCGGTGTAGTGCATCAAGGCCGGGGACAAATGTTGCGGGTCCATCGGCGTAATCGACTGCGTGCCCCGGATCGTCGAATAGATCCAAGATAGGTTGTGATTTTTCTGGCATTCAGTCTGGTCCTTGCCGCAAAAAAGATCTGCCAGGCTTAGGAATCTAGTCCAATAGAATGTGCGACAAGGCGCTTGGGCATTGTCATCACTTCCCTGATAACACCACTTTCCGTTTGCTTGCCGCGCTTGAGTAAGGTGAGCAACGACGAAGGTTCTACATCCATCCAAGTTCGGTTAGCGCGAACCCGTCATTCCAAATCTTGGTCATGCGGGAGACTTTGCCCGCCTCGAATTCGATGATGTAGGCGTAATCTGAAGCTGTGCTTTTTCCCGTCGGGGCGACAGGTCCACCATCGCCCGTGTTCGTGCCCTTGAACACTGCCGCGGCGACAACACAGTTGCGGGCCTCGTCTGTCGCGAATGCCAGCATGTCATAGCTCGCTGAGGGTATTGGTCCAAACAGGCCTTTCATCCACTCGCAATATTCAGAAAGCGCCTCTACGTCGGCCAATGCTGCAGACTGACAGCTAAACGTCGCACTGTCATGACAATAGTCTTTACAAACGTCCCAACCTTTTCCGGTTTCACAAGCATCGAAGAACGCCATTGCGGTTGTCGATAAGTTAGTTGAAGTTGTGGTGTCCATATCAGCATCCTTGGTTTGCATTCGAAATCAACGGCTAGCGAAAAGTGCCCCTGAAAGCAACGAGGAGCTTGTTCGGCGATCTCGACGAACAATGGCCTGATTGCTCCGGAGACTGCGGTGCTTAAAAAGCATGCATCGCTGCGCCCAAATTGCAACAGGCGTCATAAAACCGACGTCATCCATAAATCAGCCCAACCCAGAAGATTGCATTCGAAGTCAAAAAATGCATTCGTTTGTTGTGGAGATGAAAGTTTTAGGAGACACGCCATGCGCCATCAATCTAATACGACCAAGTTCTTGTTGAGCGGGACCGCTGCACTTGCTCTGACTGCGACCCTATCGCTTGCGTCCGCGCAGGATGACGTGGAAATCGCGGATGATGAGAAGAAACTCGGCGTGATTACTGTTACGGCTGAAAAGAAAACGGAAAGCACGCAGGACGTCGGGCAGTCGGTTCAGGCATTTGATGCAGCAGGTTTGGAACGCGCCGGGGTTGATGACGTGTCGCGCCTCGACCAGATCGTTTCTGGTGTCAATTTCGCGTTTGTGGGCAATGACGCGAAATTCAATGTTCGCGGCGCCAACTCAACAAACACATTTGGTGATGTGTCTTCGATCGTTGGGACATTCGTAGATGGCGTGTATCAACCGCGCGCCTCAATGCAGTCTCGAGGGTTTTTTGATGTGGAACGCCTTGAATTCCTGAAAGGCCCGCAGGGCACCTTGTACGGTCGCAACACTTTTGCGGGTGCAATGAATCTGTACACAAATGCACCAGATCTTTCAGGTTTCGATGCTGGTGTTGAGGCAAGCTTTGAAAGCTACAATACCCGCCGGATCGAAGGTTTCGCCAATATGCCTGTGACCGACACTTTTGGCGTTCGGATCGCTGCGTTCACCGAGAACGGAGACGGGTACATCGAAAATTCCGCAGGTCCCAATCTTGGCGCTCCAAATGACCTAGGCATCCGCGTTAGCGCGCTTTGGGAGCCAACGGACGATCTCAGCATTCTGGCGCGCGTCAGTTCGGTGACGGAGCAGGGCGTTGAAGCCGGCCTTTTTGGCTACACCTTCGTTTGCCGCAATGTCACCGATCAGGGCCTTACTGATCCGCTCGGCGAGTTCCAAGACTGCGCGAACCCGTTGCAGGGGTCGGACGGTTTCCCAAGCGCGGACGAACTTGGGCCCTGGGACGTGGCTCAGAATTTCGCACCTGATGGTGATCTCGAACAGACTCAGTTATCGCTCGAAGTGAATTACGATTTCGGTCCGGTGACCATGAAGTCGATCACCGCAAACACGGATTTTGAGAACCTAATCGGGTTTGACGGTGATTTTAGCCCTGTCGATCACACGCGCTTCTGGTTTGACGAGCGTAGCGAGAGCTTCTCTCAAGAATTCCAGTTTAACTCGGATTACGACAGTGCCTTGCAATGGACGGCCGGTGCGTTCTATTCCCAGGACGAGAGCCTCTACAGCTTCTCAATTTTTGATGCGAACGTTGAAGATGCAAACAGGCCTTCGGTGGTTGGGCCTGGTGGCGGCACTTTTGATCTTCTGATCGGAACACCAATCGTTTCCGAGGACATTGTGCTTGGTGGTTTCTTTGCAGATGTGGGCCAGCGCGAGGTCGATTACATCGGCATCTACGGACAGGCCGAATGGTCAGTGAGCGACGAGCTTCGCTTGATTGGTGGGCTGCGCTATAATGAGGAGGAGCGGACGCTTGTTGGCGCTGGCTCTAACTTCACCGGAGACACAAACGGCGACATGACGGTGGATGCGCCGGTCACACTGACACAGGCAGTTTTGGACAATCCAAGCCCATCGTTTGTGCCAACCGATCCTTACGATGTTTTCGTTCTCAATCCTGGAGCTTCGGACGCAATCACGGGAAGCGTAAAGTTTGACAATGTCAGCTGGCGGCTAGGCGCTGAGTATGACCTCAATCCAGACGTCATGCTTTACGCAACCGCATCGACCGGCTTTTTATCTGGCGCGATCTCAAATGGAGGCGCTTCAACCGACGAGCAAGAATCTCAAATTGTTGAGGTCGGTTTCAAAAGCCAGTTGTTGAATAACAGTTTGTTGTTCAACGGGGCGGTCCATGTGACGGAGTACACCAATCTGCTGCGCCAAGTTCAGGAGATCATCGGTGGCATTGCGGTGACGAGTTCGGACAATGGTGGTCAAATTGATGCCTGGGGTATTGAGGCGGACATCGTCTACTTCCCGACAGATAATCTGAGGCTAGGTGCAACTTTTGCCTATCTTGACTCTGAATTTGGCGACGGCTTCTTCCAAGGCAATCCGTATCAATTGTTTGATGGGGCTGTCTTGGATACCATTTCTGTGGTTGGTGAGACCACGCCGTGGTCACCGGAGATCACACTGAACTTGTCGGGCGACTACACATTCGACCTGGGCGACAATGGCACGGTAACGCCAGGCGTTTCGGTCTATTATAGCGATGAGTACTTTACCTCAAACCTCTATTCGCCGGATCCGAACCAGCTCCAGGATGCCTATACAAAGACAGATTTTCGGGTTCGTTGGGACTCAGCGACTGGCGATTTCTCGGTTGAAGGATTTGTTGAAAATGCCAGCGATGAAGCGGTGCTCGCCCGTGGTAACAACAATTCAAGTGATGTCGTTCAAACCGGTTACCTATATCCGCGCAATTATGGCGTTCGGCTGAAGGCGCGGTTCTAATCAGGATGCCAAAAGAAGCACGCATTATGGCTTCTTGAGCTGAAAAACAGGAAGGAAGGAACCGTCTGGTTCCTTCCTTTTTTGTTTGCGTAATCTGTGAAAGACCCAGGATTGAAGGAGAATGCATTGGCTGATTTTGGATTGTTGAACTGGGCGATCGTCATCTTCTATTTGGCGATAAATTTGGGTCTCGGATACGCCATGAGCCTGCGGGTCAAATCGGCTGATGACTACCAACTCGGCGACCGTTCCACGCCATGGTGGGCGATCGGGATATCCGTCGTTGCGACTTATGTTAGCGCTCTATCATTCTTAGGTGGACCAGCTTGGGCATATGGCGATGGCATGGCGGCGCTCGCAATCCACATCAACTACCCACTCGTGATTTTTGTTGTCGTTGTTCTGTACCTGCCATTTTTCTACAATAGCGGCGTAGCCTCAATTTACGAGTATTTGGAACGCAGATTTGGTGTTGCCTCACGCACAACCATGTCCGCGATGTTCTTGCTGACCCAGACCATTACCAGCGCGTCCATTCTCACCGCGACTGCGGTGGTGATAACGTATGCAACCGGCGTTGATGTGCGGATCGCGATTGTCGGTATGACTTTGGTGGTGCTGGTTTACACCATGCTGGGCGGGATGAATGCCGTGATCTGGACCGACGTCCTACAAGGCGTAATTCTGTTCCTTGGGGCTGGCGTTGTCCTATGGGGATTGCTCGCCGAGGTGAGCCCGCTCTCCGGAGCCCTGAGCACGCTCGCCGAGGATGGCAAGCTCAATCCCATCCGAACCGAACTCGACTTCTCTGTGGCGCCGACCGTGTGGGCTGGCGTATTCGCAATGACGCTGTTTCACATCACAGTCTATGGCATCCCCCAAAGTCTTTGCCGCGAGCGCGCGCTGTACCATCATTTGGTTGGTGCCGTAGACTGTGATGTGAA
>JBCAWZ010000103.1:0-4607 GCA_038534315.1 Pseudomonadota bacterium
GGTCAGTTGCTGCAGGTATCAGAGCATACCGCAGCAACTGACCATTTGCCGGCATCGTGCCGCGTGGGCAAAAATTCGTGCCGACCATGATGATCTCGGAAATGTATTTTTCCTGCGCTTGTGCCGGTTGCGCGGTGCCCAGAAAACCTAGGGCCAGTCCTGCACCGGCAATCAAAAATCGATAGATCATACGAGTCTCCCCTTCCTCTTGCTCATCCTTTTGGCAACCAAGCATGACCGAATTCGCCGGCCGTGTCGCGGTAGTAAGTCGCTTTTTCAAGGTCATCGTCTCGGCACAATCGACATGCATGCTCGCACCCAGTTCTATTGGCGGAGACGTAAATGTCCCGAATTTCAAGCGGTCGCACCCTACTCGCCGTCATCTGTGCCGCGTGGCTGAGCGCTTGTTTTGTGTCTGAGGCCCCTTTGATTCCAGAGGGAGAAGCGGTGCTGTTGGGTGACAGCAACATCACGCTTTGCATCGACGCGCCAGATGACTGCTTCGAGATGGAGATATCCAGAGACGGCTACAAAACGCTACCGGTAGGGCATCAGGACACACCAGCTCAGATTCGGTTTTCCCCGCTTCTGCAGATCAACGAACAGCAGATTTTTGTCGTGGAAGCGCTCGACCTGGAGGATCAAACCTACACTTTCGTGGTCGCACGGCAGCGCACACCGGACACACAGAGCGCAGGAAATGTCCAACTCGCTTTGGTTAGCTGCGGTGATTTGAACGAAGTCCAGCGAACCACTTTCATTGCTGCCGGTGGTCACATACGCGATGGCTGGGGCGTGGAATGTACCCCGCCGGATTTAGACACGCTGAACACCGCATTGATCAGCGTCTACCATGATCAGCTTGCCGACGAAGCCTGGTGGGCGGCCGGCGGCACCAGCTAACGCCTAAAACGCGCCGCCAGGCCCCGGGAACACCACCGGGGTCTCAGATCCGTCTACGGCAACGGCGCTGACACCAAAGAGATAATTGTCGATCACAATGTTTTCGAGCGTAAACTCTGACACGTCGCCGACCCAACGGCTCCACTGCCACTCCGGCGATGTGGTCAAACGCCAATGCACACGATAGCCGAGCAGATTGCTCGCTGCGAGCCCGGTCGGTCGGGTCCAGCGCAGCGTTGTGTCGGGGCTCACCGCGCCTTCAATCGTGACGTCTGCGGGAATTGGCGGTGCGCCAGACATACCGGCCATCGCGACCAGGTTCAACGCCGTTAGCTTCGCCGCATAATCGGGATCGACGCCGTCCAGCGTATCGCCATAAACACGATCATCCTCAGTGCGCAGATCCTGATGCTGGCGGTCATAATGCTCATGCGTTTCCATGATGCGGACCGCTGGAAAACCGACATTGGCGAACGGTGTCTGATCACCGCCGCGACGGAACCGATCCAAACGATAGATCATCATGACGTTGAGATTGGGTACGAACCGCTCGCCCATCATTTTAACGTAGCGGGCGAGGTTGCGAGACGGGCTGTCGACCTCGCCACCGCGGGTTCGGAACATCTTGCGTTCTTCTTCGGTCAGGGTCTGCTTGATCGGCTGGCTGAACACGCGCGCCGTCGTGTTGTCGATCACACCATCAATACCGGCAATGTTGGAGATCATGTCATTGTTGAAGACGCCAACAATCTTCCAATCGTTCTCCAGCGCGTGATTGGCGACGATGCGCGCTCCAATCAGACCCTGTTCTTCGCCAGCAAAAGCTGCGTAGGCGATGCTACCGGCGAACTCTCGCTGGCTTAGCACACGCGCGGCTTCAATTGCGCCAGCGACGCCAGACGCATCATCATTTGCACCGGGCGCATCCGACACCGCATTCATCACATCGGTGACCCGGCTATCAAGGTGACCGCCGATCAACACCATCCGATCGGGGTCCAACGTCCCGCGTTGAACTGCGACGACCGAAATGATCTCAACCGGGTCAGGCACACGAGGTTCACCCGAAATGGTGTCGCCGATATAATAGATGTCGAGACATCCACCGCAGGCTTCTGAGATCGCCTCAAACTCAGCATGAACCCAGCGTCGGGCCGCGCCAATGCCGACTGTGTCGCTGTCGGTTTCGGAGGCGGTGTGCCGAGTGCCAAAACCGACCATGGTCTCAATGTCGCGATAGATCCGATCGGCGGACACCGCGGCGACCAATTCGTGCATGCCGGGCGGTTCGCTCGGAGGCGCGTGATCAAGGGATTGCGCCGTGGCATAGACGCCCGTGACCCAAAACAGGCTGGCGGCTGCGACGGCCGTTCTGATGAGGCGTCCTTGTTGGATGGTTGTCATTTCACACTCCTCAATTCATCGCATCGACCCGATCGGTGTACCGGGTCGACACTTCGACTATGACGACAGCTGCCGCATGTGACACGAGTCCGGCGGTCCACCAAATCAGTGGCCACTTCATAACAAATGCGCCAACGCCGAGGCTGATACCGATAAAGACGACAGCACCAAGGGCGTAGCTGGCGAGATGGATCCAAAACGCCAAGCGCATGCCGGCGCGGGCTTTTTCGTTTTGCTGGGCCACTCTGCGCGTGGTCTCAGCCTCTTGGTCAATTGACAAGGAGATGACATCGACATTGTACGCGGCGGCCAGCGCTTTGAGAGATTCGGACGAAGCGGGCTCACCCGTCTCAATGCGTTGCACTGTGCGAAGGCCAATGCCTGCGAGGTCAGCGAGGTGTTCTTGCGACCACTGGCGTTCTTCGCGCCAGCGTTTGATTTTGGCGGCGTCTGCTTTGAAGGACATAATGTGCTCCTCTATGTCATGGCTATCAGATGCACTGCACAGAAGGCAAATCTGCCTGTTGAACCACGCCAGCACGCCGCCACGAACCCGCCATGGGCCCGCCACTCATACGCCATGCACTGTTTTAATTGAAAAAACCTCCCGCACGCCCGAGCTGCGTTCTAAACCGGCGCCTTACGGTCTAAGCGCGGAGCGCGCGCCTGGGGCAGATTATCCTTCAGATCAGCGATCAAGTCTGACTGTATCGAAGCCCGCGACGGGTCGTTCCATAAATTGTCGAGTGCGCCGGGATCGTCACCTAAATTGTATAACTCGCCTTCGGTCCCATCATATAAGCTGCCAGCCTCGTATTGCGTGCAGATCCAGCCATCGCGATAGATCGATTTCAGATCCAAAGTGACGTCGCCATGCTCGCTGGACCATTCCGTTAAGACCCGCTCATGCCCGCTTGCGCTGGCCTCAGCCTCGCTCTGAGGGAGCCTCCCAGCTTCGACCCAATCTGGGCTCTCTATCCCGGCAATATCGCAAAATGTGCTGGCCAAATTCAAATGTCCGACCGGTGCATCGATGCTAGCGGGGGTAATCTCCGCGGAGGGCGCGGGCTTCCAAATCAGCGGCAACCGCATCAGCGCATCCGTGTGGTAGGCGCCCTTGAAGAGGAGGCCATAATCTCCCTGCAATTCGCCATGATCGGTGGTGAAGATGATATCAGTGTTCTCGGCCCAGCCACGCTGCTCCAAATAGGCGAAGACACGCGCGCAGGCCTCATCAATCAGCTCGTTCTCAATATGGTTCAACGCATTGATTTCCCGCACTTGATCGTCGGTCAAATCGCAGGGACGAAAGCCAAGCGGACTTTCCAGATTGGTCCAGTGTGTGCCTTCATAATACCCCATCCAATGACGCGGTTTGCGACTCAACCAGTCGACCGCCTGTTCGCGCGTTCGGGGATACAGGTCCGGGAGTGGCACATCGCGCCAATCGTGGCGGTGCATTTCCGATGCCGGCGGATCCCAAGGGTGATGCGGATCTGGAAAGCTCATCCAAGCAAACCAGGGTTCCTCCTGACCAAGCTGATCGAGCCAAGACATGGTCCGGGAGGCGACCCAATCGGTATGGTAGACATCGCGCGGCACCTCGGCAGGCCAAACTTGGATCGCACCGGTCTGTCCCGCGCCGATCGTGTTCTGCATGCCGCGCTCATCGACCATCGGATAGAAGGCGTTCGCAAGTTCGGGATATCGCGCCTTGATCCAATGATCATAGTGGGAATGACCTTCGAGGAAATGATTGGCGAGCTCCATATGGTCGAAACCGCGATGCGGGCCCGTCGACCCTTCCGACGCCATCCGGTTTTCGAAGAATTCATCCGGCTTGCCCAGCCACGGCTCAAAGTGCGCCTTGCCGAGCAGGGCGGTGCGATAGCCATGATCTTTGAGCCAATGCGCAACGGTTGGCGTGTCTTCCGGCAAAGACACGCCATTCATCCAAACGCCGTGTGTGGCAACGTGCTGCCCTGTCATGATTGTGGCGCGCGCCGGCATACAAACAACGTTCTGATTGTGAGCCCGGCGATAATTGATGCCAGACGCCGCCAGTGCATCGATTGCCGGGGTTTGGGCCACTTTGCCACCATTGCAGCCCAAGGCATCAAATCGCATTTGATCGGTTGTCACGAATAGAATGTTGCGGCGCATGGGTCACTCCTTTGAGGCTTTGATCGAGCCTTGGCGGAGCTAAGCATCTGTCAATTTGATTGACCAGCTAGTTTGGCGAGATCGAGAAACCGTCCCAGCTACAAATTTCGCGGCGGGCAGCGGTGATGCTGTTAAAA
>JBCAWZ010000104.1:0-4399 GCA_038534315.1 Pseudomonadota bacterium
ATGTCACTGACGCCCGGCATCTTCCTTGGCAATGCACCGATATTTGTGGGTGAGGAAGGTGATCCAGAGCGGCGCGCCTTCAATCAGCGCATCGCGCATTATGTGACGCCAGAAACAGAAACAACCAGCCATTATTGGTGGTCAATGTCATGCGATTTCGAACAAGATAATGACCCGTTCTTTGAGGTTATGAAACCCCACCTCAATAAAGGGTTTGATGAAGACAAATGGGCCATCCAGCACATGCAGGAATTGCTCAATAATGACAAAATCGAATTCGACGAGATGATAATCGCGGGCGATCAGGCCGGTCTGCTGTTCAGACGTGTCATGCTCAAATGGGTACAAGCCGAGTATGGCGACGCGCCAGCTGAACTCGAAACCCCATAGATTGAAAAGGTCAGAACAATGCCGAGGCTCCTCGATTCCGATGTCCAAACCAAGGAAGTCCTAAATTGGAAGGGCGTCCACCTGTTCCATTTCATGGGGTCGTCATGTTCTCAGAAAACGCGGATCTTTTTGAATCTCAAAGGCATTGAATGGGAGTCGCACCATGTCGATGTCCCCGCACATGAGAATTATGGCGACTGGTATATGGGCATCAATCCGCGCGGCCTCGTCCCCGCTTTGGTTCATGATGGGCAGGTCTATATTGAGAGCAATGACATATTGGAGCATCTCGAATCGGCGTTCCCTGATCCATCCTTGATCCCAGCCGGTATGGAACAGCTTGCGCATGATTTGCTCAAAGAGGAAGACGATCTTCACTTGGATCTACGTGCTTTATCGATGCGCTATGTGTTTGGTCCGGGCGCGGGGCAGCGTAATGAAGAGGTGCTGGCTCAGTATGAGAACTCCGGTTCCGGAATGGTTTTGGGCGAACGCGATCCCCACAAGGCTGTAGAGCTAAAATTCTTCAAGGATTTGGTCGCCAATCAGGGCGTACCGGATGATCAAGTCCGCCAATCTGCGGCGCGGTTCAAATCGTCATTTGATAAACTTGAGACAAGGCTATCGGCGACAAGATACCTACTCGGGGATGATTTGTCCGTGCTCGATATCGCCTGGTACATTTATGGAGCACGGCTGCGGGATGCCGGTTATCCGATCCACGCCGAACACCCGCGAGTGGGCGCCTGGTTTGATGCCCTCGACGCGCGCCCAGAATTTTCCAGAGAAGTCCAAGCGCCGCCACCTTTGGTCGCCGCGCGTGAAGCCATGCATGCCGAACAAGCGAAGCAGGGCCAGTCGCTGGCGCAAGTCGCAGGACTTGGCGGATATTAAAGTGAGAAAATCAATCCAATGGAGACCAAAATGAAACGCGCATTATCGATCTTGGCAGGTGTACTCATTCTCGGCTTTCCTGCAGCTTCCGCGCACGAGCATGGCGGAGCGATGTCACCCGAGCAGGCCGAACAACATGCCGCTTGCGTGGCAGACATTACTGAGAAATCGGCCGCTGCCGGAATGTCTGTGAAGAATGCCGACACCGCATGTCAGTGTCTTGGCCAAGGCGTCACCGAAAACCCAGCCCTGATGGATGAAATTCAAGCCGCCGGCGGATTGCCACCGCAAGACGCGGCAAGCGCAGAACTTCAAGCCGTCGTCGAAGCCTGTATGGCAGCCGATCAGGCCGCCTAACCCAATTACAAAGGAAAAAGCGCCATGGGCAACCCGAAACTGAGAAAAAGCACTATCGGTATCGCAATTGCTGGAGGCTTAGCGGTCCTTGCCGTAGTGGGGACAGGGCAAGCACAAGAGGGTCCACCGCCAGTGCCGCCTGAAATCCAGGAACGGGTCTCAGGTTTTCTGAACATGCCGCTCTATGTTTATGAGACACGCGTTGCAGGCGATCCGAAATTGGTCGTCGACAACCTGATGGCCCATCTCGACTATCAAGTCATGCTCCAGGATCAGGGCATCATGTTTGGCGCCGGTCCGTTGCAAGAGGAAGGCGCGCCGCCCTTTCCACCAGTCGCCGGCATGATCATTGTTCGCGCCGCCTCATTCGAAGACGCGCGCGCCATTGCAGATGCTGATCCGATGCATTCGAGCGGCGCTCGAACTTACACGCTGCGCAAGTGGACCATGAATGAGGGATCGCTGGATCTGACCGTAAAGTTCTCGGGTCAGTCGGTTGAGATCAAATAGGGCATATGACAGTGGCCATTCCGGAGTCCAACACTGACCTATTCAGCGACGACACGCTGATCAACACGGAGCGTGTTTATCAAGAATTGCGTGCTGCTGGACCGATTGTTCGACTGCCCAAAAACGATCTCTATGCGGTCACTCAGTTTGCGCCTTTGCGTGAGGCGTTGCGGGCAGATTCTGTGCTCATCAGTGGCAAAGGTGTGGCGGCAAATGACTTCATGAATGGCGTGCCGTCGCACACCACGCTGATCAGCGACGATGCCCTACACAGGAAACGCCGGTCGATCTTGATGCGCCCTTTGACGCCAACTGCGCTGCAAGCCGTCAAGAACCGGATCACCTCGACAGCAGATACCTTGTTGCAAGATTTATCAGCCAAAGAGGAAGTGTGCGGCGTAAAAGACTTCGCCTCACACCTCCCAGTGTCGATCGTTGCTGAATTGATTGGGCTCGAAGAGTCGGGGCGCGAAAACATGCTCGCCTGGGCGGCTGCAACTTTCGATGCGCTCGGGCCGATGAATTCACGTGCCGAGCAGGCGCTAGAGACCGCGATGGGCCTTATAGCCTATGTCCAAACCTTGTCTCCGGACAGTGTTAGGCCTGGTGGTTGGGCAGAGGCGATTCTGAAAGAAGTACCGGCGGGCACCCTCTCACCAGAAGAAGCGGCAATGATGGTGGTCGACTATGTTGCTCCAGCGCTCGACACCACCATCCTTGCCAGCGCGCATATGCTGTGGCGGCTGAGCACAACGAAAGGCGCCTTCGACGCTGTGCGCGCGGATCCAGACCTGATCCCATCCATTGTCAATGAAAGCGTCCGGCTCGCCTCACCGATCCGCGAGTTTACGCGGTTTGCGGCGAGCGATTACGTTTCCGATCATGGCACCATCCCGGAAGGCGCACGTGTTGCGATGCTCTATGCCAGCGCAAATTGGGACGAAAGGCATTATGATCGTGCGGACCAGTTTGTGGTCGATCGCAATCCACGAGATCATGTCGGTTGGGGGCATGGCCAGCATGCCTGTGCGGGCATGCATTTGGCGCGGATGGAGATGGAAGCGCTTGCACACGCGCTTGTTCGGCACGTTGCAGATATAGAAACGGACTCGCCTACGGCTATTTTGAACAACGTTCTGCAAGGTTTTGCCGCCATGCCGACTCGGTTCCGTGCGGCGGCTTGACGCTACGCGCTATCTCAAAACAACGCTTAGGAACCTCACATGCCGACCACGCTTACCTCGTCAGAAAACGTCGCAATTATTCACTGGGATGACGGCAAGGCCAATGCCGTCAATTTCGAGCTGATTGATGCAATGAACCAGCATCTCGATAAGGTGGAGCGCGATGCGGACGCGCTGGTGATCGTTGGCAGGCCTGGCGTTTTTTGTGGCGGTTTCGAGCTTAAGATCTTGCGGGAAGCATCCGACGAAACCGTCGAAGATTTGATTGAACAGGGAGGGGAACTCGCAGAGCGCCTCTTCACCTTTCCAAAACCTGTTGTGATCGCCTCTACGGGGCACGCCATCGCTCAAGGGGCGGCATTTCTTTTGTCGGCGGACTTCCGAATTGGCGCACGCGGTACATTTAAAACAGGACTGAATGAAACCCAGATTGGCATGACGCTCCGGCATTTCGGGCCAACTTTGGCGAAGGCGAGACTGGCGGCGCCCTTTTTTACGAGGGCGGCCGTATTAGGTGAACTCTTCGACCCAGAGGACGCGCTGAATGCGGGCTATTTGGATGAGCTAAATGAACCCATCCAAGTCGAGACTGCGGCGATCAATCACGCACGCGCATTCGCCAAACTGCCTCAGAAGGCCTTTTACGAGAACAAACTTCTGATGCGCCGGGAAGCGATCGAAGCGCTCAAGGCCAAGTCACCCCTATGAAATGGTGATCATTCGCTAGAGTCAGGGCCGGCGACGCAAATTGTCTGCTGTCAATCTAACTCGAACCAGTCTCCTGCGTCTTACGGCGTAGGGGCTCTTGTCCAGCCAGAAGCCTACGCCTTTCGGAGGGGGCGGCGATTCTCATCGATTTGAAATTTGAACAGTGGTTGATGTGGCGGCGTCGTCAGTATAGTGCGAAACAGTCTTCGGCGACTTCCCATATTCGGGAATTATCGGACTTGGGATGGCGCGGGTCGAATGTCCGCTTTGCGAGCAAAACCAGACATTGCCTTTGCGGTACTCCGGACCCGCCGACTCTCACACCTAGATGTGATCAGCCGATAGGAACGCCTGCA
>JBCAWZ010000105.1:0-4392 GCA_038534315.1 Pseudomonadota bacterium
AAATGTCGATCGCTGGCCTGGAGCCATTCACGTGGTCCACCAGGACAATCGGATCGAAGCCGTGCAACAGCCCCTGACCTCACACGGTATTTTCCTGCCGATCACCGATGTCGGATACAATCCGGATCGTCATCCGATCCTGATCAGCTATCCGTGCGATCAACCGATCGGACGTTTGCTAGACTATCTTATGACGGGCCTTTTCAATGGTTTGATGCGGAACCATACGGTTCAGACTGGGACGCTTAATGAGTTCGTGGCGTGCCTCAAACTGGCCCTCGATCCGGGCCATGACGCAGAGGATGTCCGCGCCCTTGCGCGCGCTGCAATGACGCGCGCAATCCAAGCCTTCATCGAGCAGAATCTGGATGATTGGGATCTGTCAGTGACCACGATTTTGCGTAATTTTGGTGTGTCTCGAGCCTCTCTCTATCGCCTGTTCGACATGGATGGAGGTGTTCGGCAATACATCAGCGACCGCCGCCTGATGCGCGCTGTTCTCGATCTGACTCAGCGCTCCTTGAAACGCGGAGACATCGCAGCGGTCGCGGAACGCTGGGGGTTTTCATCAGCGGCGAACTTTAACCGGGCCGTACGAAACGAGTATGGCGTCACGCCGGGCACGCTGGTCAATACACCAGCGCCGGCGCATCAGCTGTTGCACCTCAGTCCTACGCAACGCGCCTATTCGAACTGGTTTACGAGCGGCCGGAGCGCGCGTTGATGTGCCGGCGCAAGATCGCCAACCGATCGATCTCCGTCAACCGCCCCCTACCCAGGGCCGCGACTCGCCGCTAAGAAACGTCCTTCACCAAAGGACGATCTCATGCCCAGCGCGCCGCTCAATCAAGACAGCCACCTCTATCTGATCGACGCCAGCGCCTATATCTTCCGCGCCTATCACGCCCTGCCGCCACTGACACGCGCCAGCGATGGCCTGCCGGTCGGCGCGGTGTCAGGCTTCTGCAATATGCTATGGAAGCTGTTGGAAGATCTTAAGGGCGACGAGCGGCCGACACATTTTGCCTGCGTCTTTGACAAATCTTCCTACACATTCCGGAACGACCTCTTCCCTGATTACAAAGCCAATCGTGACGCACCGCCGGAAGACCTGCGCCCGCAATTTCCTTTGGTCCGCGAAGCCGCACTCGCCTTCTCCACTCATGCCTTGGAACTTGAAGGCTATGAGGCTGACGATCTGATCGCGACCTATGCGCGCCAGGCCGAAACGAAAGGCGCGCGCGTGACGATTGTGTCGTCAGACAAAGATCTGATGCAATTGATCACCGACAAAATCCACATGCTGGACACGATGAAGAACAAGCAAATCGGACCGGATGAGGTGGTGGAAAAATTTGGCGTCTCGCCGGATAAAGTCATCGACATTCAATCGCTGGCCGGTGACAGCGTCGACAATATTCCGGGGGCGCCTGGCATTGGTGTTAAAACCGCTGCGACACTGATCACCGAATATGGCGACCTCGAAACCCTGCTGCAACGGGCTGAAGAAATCAAACAGCCCAAACGCCGCCAAACCTTGATCGATCATGCCGATCAGATCCGGATGTCACAAACTCTGGTGACGTTGAAAGACGATGTGCCGATCGAGCTCGAGATTGAAGCGCTCGCCGTCGCCGATCCTGATCCAAACACGCTGCTCGACTTTCTTGAGCGTATGGAGTTTCGCACCATCACGCGGCGTGTGCGCGAGACTTTGGAACTCGAAGGCGCATTGGAGGAAGGTGAACGGGAATTGGTCGGGATTGATCTCGACTCCTATATCACCGTTCGAGATGTTGAGACGCTCACCGATTGGGTGGCCCGCGCCGAGGCGCAAGGCTATGTCGCCGTCGATACGGAAACAGATGCCCTCGATCCCCATGAGTCACAGCTGATTGGCGTGTCGCTCGCATTGGCGCCAAATGAGGCCTGTTACATCCCGCTCAAACACATCGATCCGGACGGGACAGGCGATGGCGATATGTTCGGTGCCGATCCGCCAAGACAGATTCAGTTTGATGCGGCAATGGCATTACTGAAGCCACTTCTGGAGGATGATTCGGTCCTCAAGATTGGTCAGAACATCAAATATGATGTCTCTGTCCTGGCGCGATATGGCATTCGGGTCACACCAATGGACGACACGATGTTGCTAAGCTTTGTTCAAAATGCCGGCATGCATGGCCATGGCATGGATGAGCTTAGCGAGCGCCTATTCAACCACACCCCGATTGCGTTCAAAGATGTTTGTGGCTCGGGCAAATCGCAGATCAGTTTCGATCGTGTGCCGTTGGACAAGGCGACGCGCTATGCTGCCGAAGATGCGGACATCACCCTGCGCCTCTGGCAGGCCTTCAAACCACAGCTTCACGCCGCCAAAGTCACCACAGTCTACGAAACATTGGAACGGCCACTTGTCTCTGTCCTGACGGACATGGAAGCTGAGGGGATCAAAGTCGATCGCAATCACCTCTCTAGGCTGAGTTCTGACTTTGCACAAAGAATGGCGGCGTTCGAAGCTGAGGCGTATGAGCAAGCCAGCCGAGAATTCAATATGGGGTCACCCAAACAGCTCGGCGAAATCTTGTTCGATGAGATGAGCCTTCCTGGTGGCAAAAAGACCAAGACAGGTGCCTGGCAAACCGGTGCTGATGTGCTCGAGGATCTCGCCGCCGAAGGACACGACTTGCCTCGAACCATTCTTGGCTGGCGTTCGCTCTCAAAATTGCGCTCAACCTATACCGAAGCGCTGCAACAAGAGATCAGCCCGCGGACCGGCCGGGTACACACAACCTATTCGATGACGGGCGCGCAGACTGGCCGCTTGTCGTCGAATGATCCGAATTTGCAGAACATTCCGATCCGGACCGAAGAGGGCCGCAAGATCCGTGAAGCTTTTATTCCAGACGCGGGCAATGTTCTAATCAGCGCAGACTACAGCCAAATTGAATTGAGGTTGCTGGCACACATCGCCGGGATAGACGCGCTAAAAGACGCTTTCAATCAAGGCCTGGACATCCATGCGATGACCGCCAGTGAGATGTTCGACACGCCGATTGAAGGCATGGATCCAATGGTCCGCCGAAAAGCCAAAGCGATCAATTTCGGCATCATTTACGGCATCTCGGCCTTTGGCCTTGCTCGCCAGCTTTCAATCCCGCGCGGCGAAGCGAGCGACTATATCAAAGCCTATTTCGAAAAGTTCCCGGGGATCAAAGCCTATATGGACGAGACCAAGGCCTACGCAAAAGAACATCAGCGCGTGCAAACCGCTTTTGGGCGCATCCTGCATCTAAAGGGGATCGACTCAAAGAATGGCGCCCAACGTGCATTTGCCGAACGCCAAGCGATCAACGCACCGATCCAGGGTTCCGCCGCCGACATCATCAAACGCGCCATGGTCGTCATGCCGAACGCGCTGACCAAAGCAGGGCTTGGCGCGAGGATGCTGCTGCAAGTGCATGATGAGCTGATCTTCGAAGCGCCTGAAAGCGAAGCCGATGCGACGATAGCATTGGTCCAAGAGGTGATGGCAAAGGCGCCGCTTCCGGCGCTAGATCTGTCGGTGCCGCTGGTTGTCGAGGCCGAAGCCGGCATGAGCTGGGCAGAAGCCCACTAAATAGACAAATTGGATACTCCGCCCGTACCCCGGCACCAGGCATCTCATACGGATCTGATACTAAATCGATACCTGACTTATACCGCCTCTATCTGGCCCTTATCCCCAGATAAGCTGGCCCTCTATCCTCGCCGTGTACGGAGTATCGCTATGTCCCGCATATGGGTTTTCTGCAGTCTCGCCGCATCCATCGTTCCGACCAGCATGGCGGAAGGATGGGCCTGTCGAAACGACGCGGCAGAAATCATTTGTGATGCAGAGCAATGCGCTGTCTCCGACGTTCACACGCCGATGCATGTCCACTTTGACGAGCGCCGCATCAGCGCATGCGCGTATACAGGCTGCTGGGAAGGCAATTTACAAAGTACGTCCACAATCGGCCAGTTTCACTGGGTCACAGCCGAGGACGTGCCGTATAGTACACAGCCCGACAGCCCTGCCGATCTTGCTTTGCAATTGGATCGAAACACAGCGGTTGCGACCCTAATTGTTAGCGGCAGTTTTGCCATGCCGTTGCGGTGTGATCCATGGACAGATCCCTCCGCTTCGGAGGCTTCTGAGCCGGCCAATTCAGACTTAACAAACCCCTAATCGCTACCGTCGTTTTCGCGCCTCGGTTTGAGCATTGCTTCACGGTACTTTGCTACAAAGAGCGAGTTCCGGAGAGACAAAGTCTTTCGGGACGGATTGAAACGCAAAGTGGGGGTTTCCAATGCGCAAGTTTTTTCAGAATGAGTCTGGTGCTACGGCTATCGAGTACGGCCTGATCGCTG
>JBCAWZ010000106.1:0-4165 GCA_038534315.1 Pseudomonadota bacterium
CTGCAAGCCCAATCCAGAGACATTGACTTTGGTGCGTCTCGGCCGCACCAATTTTTTGTTTCACCCAAAACGGCAGGCGATGCCGGTGGAATTGTGACAGTGTTCTGAAACTCGGATCCTAGCGCTTGCGTCACTGACGAGATCAGGCCAATCAGCGGTCATGAGCAAATCTCGCGAGGACAAGACCGACGCTGGCATCGGTGAGCCAAGCTCCCAATTGTTGGGCGATCTTCAGCATGCGGTTGTCGATGCTGATCAAACTTGGTTGCGCGAGACACTCGAAGACCTTCACCCAGCGGATGCAGCGGACCTTTTGGAGCAATTGTCGCTTGATGAGTTTGCTGAGGCGGTTGACTTGCTCGGCGGGCAATTGGCATCAGAAATTCTGATTGAGCTGAGGGACGAGTATCGCGGGGAAGCGGTTGACCTGCTGCCCGATCAGGCCGTCGTTGGCGCGCTGGATGAACTCGAATCCGATGACGCAACCGCAGTCCTTGAAGATCTCGACGAAGATCGCCGTGAGCGCATTCTTGAAGAGCTGGCGCCGAAGGAACGAGCGGTTCTCGCAGCCAATCTAGATTATCAAGAGGAGACCGCTGGCCGGATCATGCAGCGGGAGTTTTTGTCGGCGCCCGAATTTTGGACGGTCGGCCGAACGATCGACTTTGCCCGCGACAATGCCGAAGACCTTCCCGAGGATTTCTATGAAGTCTACGTTGTTGATCCGACGAACCGACCAACGGGCTATGTGCTCTTGTCCCGACTGCTCCGGACGCAGAGAGACGTCAATCTCTCCGACATCATGGAACGATTTACCTCTGATATTCAGGTCGACATGGACCAAGAAGAAGTCGCTTATCAGTTCCAAAAATACTCGCTCGCGTCAGCGCCGGTAACGGATTCGGAGGGGCGTTTGGTCGGAATGATCACCGTCGATGATATGGTCGATGTGATTCAGGACGAGAACACAGAGGATCTGCTCGCACTCTCAAACGTTTCCTCTGCTGACGGATCGGACACGGTGCTTGCATCGGTAAAGGCGCGTGCGCCGTGGTTGGGGATCAATCTCTTCACGGCGTTCGTGGCGTCGGCCATCATCGCAGTCTTCGAAGGCGCTTTGGATCAAATTGTTCAACTTGCTATTTTAATGCCGGTGGTCGCAGCGCTGGCAGGAAATGCCGGCAGCCAAGGCTTAGCTGTCGCCGTACGGGCGATCGCGGAACGGGAAATGGAAGGTGTTGCCGGGCGCCGCGCAATCGTGCGCGAGACGCTCACAGGACTCGTCAATGGCCTCATCTTTGCCGTCGGTGTTGGTTTGATTGCCTGGCTTTGGTTTGGGAATACGCTTCTCGCTCTGGTGATTGGTGTCGCTATGCTGGTGAGCTTCGTTTGGGCTGGTTTGTCGGGTATCTTGGTGCCGCTGACCCTGAAACGGCTTGGCGCGGACCCCGCGGTTGCGTCGTCCGTTTTCGTTCTGACGTTGACAGATACGATGGCTTTCTTGAGTTTCCTTGGCTTGGCGACAATCGTTTTACTGTAAACGGCAAGCCGCTTGCAGCTAAGCTTCGGTTCAAAGCGACGAACGTTTCAATACGGGGCAATGGGGTGACGCAGTTCCGAACTTCAAAAAAGGGTGTGGACCTGATCAAGCTATTTGAGGGGTTTCGGGATCGACCGGAACGTCTAGAGTCAGGCGATTGGTTGATCGGCTATGGCCAGGTGCGTTCTGGTGCAGAACCCTCACGGATCAATCGCTCGGAGGCCACCAACCAATTGCGGTGGGAAGATTTACCAAAAACTGAGGCTATGGTCGCGTCCTTGGTGATGGTGCCACTTAACCAGAATGAATTCGATGCGTTGGTGTCGTTTGCGTTCAATTTGGGTGAGGATCGTTTCAAGGCCAGCGATGTGCTCAAACTGCTGAATGCAGGCCAGAAGCTTCAGGCCGCGTCAGCATTGGATCAGTGGACGCAAGCGACGCTGCACGGCGAAGTTCAAACGGCAGATGCGTTGATTCGTCGGCGCGCAGCCGAAAAAGCGCTCTTTCTAATGCCCGATGGACAGCCGGGTACCGTTACGTCAGCTTTGTATCCGCCGTCTCGGATGGGTGACGTGTCATCGCCGGCTCAAATATCCACACCGCCGCTTGCAGCACGTGTTGAAGAGCAGCCGGTACCGAAAAGCCGGGCGCAAACACGAGAAGATGTTCAAAAGCAGCTTACCCGTATTCTGGGTCCGAATGGCGCTAAAGTATCTGGTCCCAAACACGATGCATCACCCGCGCCGAGCAGTGCAATGATCGCCGAGGCCGTATCCAATATGGCGCGTGCAACGGAACATGCGGGTTCGAAGGTACGGATCGATGATTTTGAAACACCTGAGATCACGCAGCAGGAAGCTCTTGCAGCCGTCGAAGCGAATAGGCGGCTGGTGCAACAACCGTTGACGCTGTTTTCACCGGAAACGATGCGACGAGGCGGTCTCGCCCTCGTTGGTTTTTTGATTGCTGTGTTCGGTGTCGGTTGGGCCATTCAAAACGAGTTCAGTGGCGCCGCATCTTCTGGCGGAGTGGAAGTTTACATGCCGAGTGGTTTGTACATTCTTGGCGGGCTCATTTGTATCGCTGTTGTTGCGGGTCTTTTTCAAGACACGGCAAGAAGACCAGCGCTCCGATCTTCTCGGGGAATAGAATAAGACTTGGCGCAGTATCTGGCATCGGCTAACTCGTCGTCATGATATCCAATCGATACCCAAGCTTGAATTTCGACCTCGGCGAAACAGCAGACTTGCTGCGCGATACGGTTCAAGCCTTTGCTCAGAACGAAATCGCGCCACTCGCCGCAGACATCGATAAGAGCGACGAATTCCCTCGGCATCTGTTGCCAAAAATGGGCGAACTCGGCCTGCTCGGTATTACGGTGGAGGAAGAGTGGGGCGGCAGCGGGCTCGGTTATCTTGAGCATTGTGTCGCGATGGAAGAGATTTCGCGCGCGTCGGCATCGGTCGGATTGTCCTTTGGCGCACATTCCAATCTCTGTGTGAATCAGCTCCGGCGTTGGGGCAATGATGAGCAAAAGACACGTTATCTGCCAAAGCTGGTAACTGGGGAGCATCTTGGCGCGCTCGCCATGAGTGAAAGCGGCGCTGGGTCAGACGTGGTCTCCATGCGATTGAAAGCGGAGCGCAAAGGTGATCGTTTTGTGCTCAACGGCACCAAAATGTGGATCACAAATTCTCCCGATGCTGATACGCTGATTGTCTACGCCAAGACCAGCCCCGACAAGGCGTCGCGCGGCATCACGGCCTTTCTCATCGAGCGCGATATGGCGGGTTTCTCGGTCACGCAAAAGCTCGACAAGCTCGGCATGCGAGGATCTGAAACGGGAGAACTCTTGTTTGAGGATTGCGAGGTTCCAGAGGAGAATATACTCGGCCCAGTTGATGGCGGCGTTGAAGTTTTGATGAGCGGCCTAGACTATGAGCGCTCGGTTCTTGCTGCTGGCCCGACAGGAATTATGCAAGCCTGTCTCGATATCGTCGTACCTTATATTCATGACCGGAAGCAGTTTGGGCAGTCGATTGGTGAATTTCAGCTGGTTCAGGGCAAACTCGCGGATATGTACGTCCAAATGAATGCCGCAAAGGCCTATGTTTATGCGGTGGCAAAAGCCTGCGATCGTGGCGAAACCGCGCGGAAAGACGCGGCAGGCGCAATTTTGTTCGCGTCTGAGACTGCGACCAAGCTCGCATTGGACGCGATCCAATTGCTTGGCGGCAACGGCTATATCAATGACTATCCGACGGGGCGCTTCCTTCGCGATGCGAAGCTATATGAGATCGGTGCCGGCACGAGTGAGATTCGCCGATACTTGATTGGTCGAGAGTTGTTTGAAGAAACGGGTTAGAAGCGCTCAGCCGGTCCTAATTTTTGTGTCGAGCAAAGGCGCGCCAGGGGCAGTCGGCGCCGCCGAACTGGGTGGGTATTCCGCGGCAACCAAAGTTGACTGAGACAGCGCTTCGCGCGCCGCTTGATAACCTGCTTCGACGGACGCGTCATATGCTTTCCAGTCTCTCAGCTCGACATTTTCCAGCTTTGGTAGAACCAGTACATCAACATGCTCAGGAACTGTAAGCGTGGACCCAAATGCTGGTCGTGAGCATGTTG
>JBCAWZ010000107.1:0-3751 GCA_038534315.1 Pseudomonadota bacterium
TCAAACTGCGCAAACCGCAAAAGGATTATGGTGCGATCTTCGCAGTTTGAGCCGCTGCCACGCCTTGCCTGGATCGGTGTCATACAGATCCGGGTCGGACAGCGCTTGCATCTCTTCGGTGATCCACGACATGCGATCGCGTTGTTCTAGCTCACTTCGCATTTTGACGTAGGCATCGCGTAAATGCGTGACATCGCCGATCGCGTAGGTCAGCTGCTTGCTGGTCAGTGGACGGCGCTTCCAATCTGTGAATTGACTGGATTTGTCGAGGTGACGCTTCAGGACCTTCTGGATCAAATTGTCATAGGACACAGAGTCACCAATGCCGAGTGCCATCGCCGCAATCTGCGTGTCGAATATTGGCGCCGGTGGGCGGGACAAAAGGCGGTTGAAAATCTCCATGTCTTGGCGCGCTGCATGAAACACTTTGATCCGATTTGTATCATCAACCAGTTCCAAAAATGGGGAGAGATCTAATCCGTCTTCCATCGGATCGATAATCACCTCGAATCCCTCGCAGGATGCCTGGATCAAGCACAGTTCCGGCCAGTAGGTCGTTTCGCGGTGGAACTCAGTGTCGACGCACAAAAAACTGCCCTTGCTTAGGGCGTCCACGGCGGCAAGAAGGGCCGCCTGGTCACGCACGGGGACCAGGGTCTCAGTAGTCATTGGTTTCGCCTAAACTGTTTTGCGCCCATTGACGAGAGCTTGCGCCAAGCCCGCGCCCTTGTCATCCCCGACGGCGATTTCCGGCCAACCGATTGCGCAACTGATCGATCGGGTCTTCGATATTCTTCGCGACCGAGGTGCTATTGGCTAGGATCCACTCATCCTCTGAGAGGGTTGTCTCGAGTTCCTGAGGGGTCGCCACTTCGCCTCTCAATCGCATTACGATCTCCGGCATACTTGCGGTTTGGCGAACAACCTCATGCTCTTCTTTGACGTTTTGGCTGGACGGACGTGCGGCGACATTGACGCTTCTGAACATCATCCGCATCGGTGTCGATACAGCGCGACCAAATGCGATGCATTCGCGATCCGCGAGCGATGAGAGAAACGCGATTGACGATCGGGAACCAGAGGCGATCGCTTTGCGCATGACATCTTGGTCGGCATCATTGCCCAAACGCATTGCGAAGATCGTATTGCATTGCGACAGGATAGTGGGATCGAGCTCGTGCGGACGCTGTGTCACAACCGCGAGTGAAACCCCATATTTCCGGCCTTCCTTCGCGATCCGAGAGATTGCGGCGCGCGTCGGTGCAAAAGCGGTGTCGGGATCGGTTGGAATATAGCGGTGTGCTTCTTCGCAAACCACCAGCGTCTTAACCTGAGAGTCGCTCGCCAGTGCGAGCTCAAACGCCAATCGACAGATCACGGATACGATCGAGTCGACGACTTCGGATGGAATACCGGACAATTGGAACACTGAGATCGGTTTGCCATTCATCGGCACGCGGAAAATTTGCCCGAGCACGCCGTCTATACGGTCCGATGCGTCATGCGAACCGAACATGAAGGCGAAACGGGGATCGTTCATTGCCGCTTCGATGCGTGACTTCAATTGGCGAACGGCCAGTCGGCGGATCGCACCGTCTAGGGATCCGATTTCCTCATCGAGCAGCGCGATCAGATCGGCTATGCGATACGGCAAAGGTGAGTCAGCGGTGATCGCGTTGCCGTCACCGCCGCCGCCTTTGCGAAGGACTTTGCCAACAGCGCCGTCGCGGTACAGCATTTTCGCTTTCGGGATGAACTCGCGCAGAATGTCGACTTCTTCATCTGTGCTTTCGCGTCCCCGAAACACAACTTGCGCAAATTCTTCGAGGTTCAGCAGCCAGAACGGCATGTCGAGCGAATCGGCCGTAATTGTGTGGGCCTTCTCCCCAAATGCGCTGGAATACTCATTGTGCGGGTCGAGGATCAGGATGCGTTGATCTTGTTTCTTCTCCGCAATCATATGCAGGATCATCGAAACCGCAGTGGATTTGCCGGTACCGGTGGTTCCGACGACGGCGAAGTGTCGCGATAAGAGCGCGTCGACCGACACAATCGCAGGAATATCACGTGCCTGGCTCAAAACGCCAACCGGGATCGCAACTTGGTCACCAGATTTGTAAATTGTGACCAGGTCTTCCTTTTGAATCCGGTGCGCCTTCGCACCCAAAAACGGGTAGGCAGAAATACCGCTTGAAAAATAGTGACCCCCCGTATCGCTCGGACGAACTTCCCCCGCGAGTTCGACGGACAACGTCATGTGGTTCGCTTCGCCGTCGACCCAGCCTTGCGGACCGGTTTGAACCCGGTGGAGCAAGCCAACGAGCCGTTTGTCGCCGACTTCGATTGAGATTAATTGGCCGACCGCCCAGTAATCTCTTGTTTGGCCATCACGGCCAGACAATGCGTGAATTTGTGCTTCCGATCCGTCGCATTCGATGACGTGACCGACGGATCGAGCTTCTGGTGCATTAGGCGCTTGGGCCGCTGTGGCCGGGAGTTCATGCTGAGACATAAAAAGGGTGTCTACCGGGCATCCATTGAAGCTCGGTTAACTTTGGTCCGAATTCTCAATGTGTATGAGGCTTGACAGGATCGCTCCATCGTCGCCTAAAGCGCCGTTTCAACGGGTTGTAATGGAGCCTCACATGCACGCCTATCGCACGCATACTTGCGGTGAATTGCGCAAAGCGTCAGTTGGCGAAACGGTCCGCCTGTCTGGTTGGCTGCATCGCCGTCGAGACCATGGCGGCGTCATGTTCATCGATTTGCGTGATCATTATGGTTTGACGCAGATCGTATTTAATCCAGGCGTGGACGGCTTTGACACAGTCGATCACTTGCGCGCGGAAAGCGTTATCTGCGTTGATGGCAAAGTGGTTGCGCGTGACGCAGAGCTGATTAACGGCAATCTTGAAACAGGTGAGATTGAGGTCGTCGCGAGTGGCGTTGAAGTGCTTTCTGAAGCCACGGAATTGCCCTTACCGGTCTTCGGTGAGCCGGACTATCCGGAAGATATCCGCCTCAAGCACCGTTATCTTGACCTTCGTCGGGAGACGCTCCACGCCAATATGATTCTGCGGGCCGAGGTGATTGCCTCGATTCGACGCCGTATGGTGGAGCAGGGCTTTACCGAATACCAAACGCCGATTTTGACAGCGTCTTCACCCGAAGGCGCACGAGACTTCCTTGTGCCGTCACGTCTGCATCCGGGTGAGTTTTACGCACTGCCTCAGGCGCCGCAACAGTTCAAACAATTGCTTATGGTGTCAGGCTTTGATCGATATTTTCAGATTGCGGCGTGCTTTCGTGACGAAGATGCGAGGGCCGACCGGTCGCCTGGCGAATTCTACCAGCTCGATATTGAGATGAGCTTTGTCACGCAGGAAGACGTGTTCAGTGCGATTGAGCCGGTCATGCACGGCGTGTTTAAAGAATTCTCCGATTGGAAAGGCAAAGGCCGGACTGTGCCAGATGGACCTTTTCCGCGAATTCCATACGCGGAAGCCATGGCCAAATATGGATCCGACAAACCGGATTTGCGCAACCCGATCGAGCTTGTCGACGTTACCAGCTTTTTTGAAGACGACGCCAAGACGGGCTTTTCCATCTTTGCCAAGATTATCAAAGGTGGCGGCAAAGTCATCGCGGTACCAGCGCCACAGGCAACTGAGACGCAGTCTCGGAAATTCTTCGATGATATGGACAAATGGGCGAAGAAAGACATGCAAGCGCCTGGTCTCGGCTACGCTCG
>JBCAWZ010000108.1:0-3604 GCA_038534315.1 Pseudomonadota bacterium
ACGCCGGGTTGCCCTCCAATTGCGGGGACCGTTCAAAATCCATCAGCGATTGGATATAGGCGATGAGTGGGGCTTTTTCGTCCTCTGGTATTTCCGCCCACAGATTGTCGGCCTCGGTGTAATCCCAGATGCCGAATGCGCCATGGGCTTGGCAGTGCACGCATCCCGAGGCGAGCTGGTAGACAAAGAACAACGACCAAATCTCGTCGTAGTCCATCGTGCGCTCGCGTTGCAGCAGGTATTCGTCCATCGCTAGGGTGCCAAACGCCGCGCCGCGTTCCCAGAACGTGTCGAACATGTTGCGGTCGCTGTAGGGTACCGTCGATTCCACTTCGACGGTACCCGTGTAGTAATCGTAGTCATAGGCGGCGACGTCAAAGGCTGGTGTGCCTGAGGGAGGCAGATTGGCGGCTTTTGCGTCCTCGGCCTCCCATTGCAGGAAGGTGCTCGGGAACGCGTCAAAGGGTTGTTCAATGCCGTCCTGATCCCCATCAAAGGTCACAATCGGAACATCGTAGCCGGTGATGAACTGGAGCCAGTCGGTCTCAAAAACTGGATCAATCGCGCCCAGGTCGTCGCGGGCCCACGTGGCCTCGAGTTCCGCCACCGCGCCGATTTGCGCATCCCCTACGAACGGATTTGCGCGCTGCTCCTCGGGAGAGGTCGGGGCATTGTGGCCCACTTCCCAACCGACCGCTGACAGGTTCTCTGTCGCCCAATCCACCGTTTCCTGGTCGGTGACGATCGGCAAAACCGCGTCATGGGTCGCAGACGCGTGGTTGATGGCGCCAAGCTGCATCAGCTCTGCAATCGCCCGGTCGGTGTAGTTGGTGCGCAGCAGCGCGTGAATGTCGGCAGACGACGTGATGGGGTAGCTGCCCATGACATCGATATAGGTAAATGCCGCCTTGAGGCGGGGGTCTTCGAGACCGTCCACATAGCCTGGGTCGAAGATCGCCTGGATCTCGTCCACCGGCACGCCCATCAGCGACAGCTGATAGGCACTGCGCGCTGTGTGGTGACCGCTTTCCGACAGGATCATCTGGCGCAAGGTCAGCTTCCACTTTGTAGTACTGTCAAAGAACGCGTCGCGGTGGATCATGGCATCGGCAGTGATCAGGCCTTCGTAGAAGTCCCGCAGATTGCTGATATCTATCAGATGCCGATCATAGTATTGTATTGCCTGGTCGGCCGCGGGCGGTTCCGGCGCGACATCGGCCAGAGCCGAGGCGGGGATAAAGGTCGCGCAAACCAGCGCGGTGCTCGAAAAGAGTGAGTGTAAACGCATTGGAGGGGTTTCCTTATTCAGCTAAGAGGAACATGCCGTTCGGGTTTGGGGAGTGGGAAGGTACATTTTGCAAAACGTCCCAATGCTCTTCCAGAATCCCCGTTTCCGCGTTGAAGCGGTACATATCGACGGCCGCGATCCCCAGATCGCGCGGGTCACTATTGTCAAGATTGCGGAAGTTCACATGCGCGAAAGCATAGTTGCCCGAGACGATAATCCGGTGCACATCGATCGAAACCTTGGCTCCTTCGGCCGTGCGCTCCTCAACCGACATGCCAAAGAGTTCCGCCAGGGGTGCCCGGCCATTGGGCAGGAAAATGCTGTGCTGGATGTATTCATCTGAGATAAGTGGGGCGAGGTTTTCGTTCGTAGGACCCTCGGTGAAGATCTCATAGATCCGGATCACGCGTTCCGCGATTGCTTTCTCCTCATCCGTATTCGCGAGGATGAGCGTCTCGAAGCTCTCTGGGATCGTGTTTTGAAAGATCGCCCCTTGTTCCCACGCCCGCGTGGGTGGCGCGAAGGGGTCTGTTTGCTGCGCTTCTGCGCCAATCATGAGTACCATAAGCGTCACAAACGTTATGACGATTAGTCTGAGTACTTTTAGGGGCATGATGTCTCTACTTAAGGTTAAGGTTGACATGTGTTGAGTCGCTGCCCTGGCATGCTTTGCCACTAGGTCGTTTTTTCCATTGCAGTCTTTGCCACCAGTTCCAGTTTTCAGATTGGATGAAATTAATGGCTCTCAATCAGCATTTGGCCTCCTTATCAGTGCTCACTCAAATCAAATTTGGAGAATGCCCCCTCTGTCTTTAAGATGAGAGCAAGAATCTCACCAGTCTGCGTCTTTTATCGCGTTCAACCTGCCGATAATGTTTACAGTGTGGGCATGAAACTGGAAGGTCTATGATTGCCAAAAAAGGGACTATTGGTGCCAATTTTTTCAAACCAGAGGCGCTGGGTAGCTTGGCAACCGCCGCAATTGCTTATGCGGTCTCGCAAGGGATAACGCTGGAAGAACTGGCACAAGAAATTGATATTTCAGCCCTTGACTATGCCAACCAAGATGCTCGGATTCCGGATGCCGTATTAGGTGAGCTAATGAATGTGCTGACCGCTAGGTTGCCAGAGCGAGCGATCGCCATCGAGATTGCCAACTGCGCGCCCTTATCGATGCTAGGCGGACTCACTCAAGGTTCTCTCTTTGCCTCCAATCTCGATGTAGCACTCACCTGGTTTGTCGAAAATCGCTCTATTCTTGCGGATCACTCATCTGTACATCTCGAACGGTCTGAATCAGAAGTAGCGCTTGTCGTCGCACATCCTTGCGAGGCGATCGATCGAGGGACAACAATAGAGATATGCAACGGTGTTATTTGGCGAGCGCTCAATGAAAGCACCGCTTCAAAAATTCCTCTCATCAGAGTTGAGTCTAAGTACGAAAAAGAAGCGCTATCGGCAGCTTATGAAACCTTCTTTCAAGCACCTGTCCTATTTGGAACGGGGCGCAACGCACTCGTCTTTTCTCCAGAAAGTCTCAGTGTGCCGATCCGTCACGCCAATCCTGAGATGTTCGATTTTATTCAGCGCCAATTTGAAGATCTGCGCCAGAAACTGCAGACTGATGCGTACCCAGTGGCACTTTTACCACTGCGGCGGAGCATTATGGACAATGCTACACGCGGTGAGTATGGTTCAGCAGCAGCGGCAGCAGCAGCAAACCTGAGTCTGAGGACAGCGCAGCGCTTAGCGACGCAGCATGATACGACTTTGCAGAGACTTATCGATGAAATTCGTTTGATCAATGCAAAAAACTTTCTAGATAGTTCCGAAATCACTATTGAAACCGTGGCTCAAATTCTTGGATATGCAAACGCCCGAGCATTTCGCCGTGCCTTCAAGCGTTGGACCGGATTGTCTCCGAAAGAGTATCGAAACGAACTCTTTAAAGACTGATGTTCTGTTTAACGGCTTATTGTTGAAAGTCATGTCTACTCAAGATACGGACTTATCGCTCTTTAATGACTCTGGGAGAAGAATGGCTGAGATGGCCAGAACTCGTTGGGACCCGATCGATTGAATAGACATTATAGGAAATAGTGATAGATGGTCGTCTACCGCCTTGACTCGCGGTTCCCGGCTATCTCATTTTGCTTAACGGCGGTGTGCTAGGCGGAAGTTGTGCAATCCACACGCCGTTTCCATCACCTCATCGACAAAGTTCTCCACTCGGTTGCGAAATGTCTATTGTTCTCATGAGCCGTTCGGCGAATCCATTTTCATAGGCTTTACCCACGCCAGCCATACTGATCGTTA
>JBCAWZ010000109.1:0-3163 GCA_038534315.1 Pseudomonadota bacterium
CGCCGTCTTCGAAGACGCTATTGAGCACTTTTCGCTCCGTCGCATCCGGGTCCTTATAGCCGTCAAAGCTGGACCGCCCATCCTGTCCGACACGCCCAATCGCTTCACCGGGTTCGTCATGCGCAGCAAGCATACAGCGCCCTTCGGCATCACGGACCGGTTGCTCTGTGGCGGGGTCATATTTAACGATAGCGATGTGATCGAAGGCGAATTTTAGATAAGGCGGCACGCGCCCTACCGCACCGACCTTACCGTCAACATTCATGTAGCGAACATTGCCCTCGGTTGATGCGTAGAACTCAATCAGTTTGGAGATCCCAAAACGATCTGAAAAGGTCTGCCAAATGTCACCGCTCAGGCCGTTTCCAAAGGCGGCGCGAACAGAGTGCGCGCGTTCCTTGCGGTGTTCGGGCTGATTGACCAAATAGCGGCACAATTCGCCAATGTAGACAAAGACGGTGACGTCATTGTCGGCGCAATCATCCCAAAATGCGCTGGCGGAGAATTTTCGGCGCAAGACCACGGTGGCACCCGTCAACAGAGCGATACCAATCGCGCACACACCGCCGGTCGCATGATAAAGCGGTAGCGGGACATAGACCCGGTCTTTCTCCGTGACATTGCATGGCGCAATGAAGCTGCGCATCATCGTCGCCAAGCGGAGCTGAGACAGTTTTGCGGCTTTGGGCAGGCCGGTCGTTCCGGACGTGTAGACATAAAGACACGTGTCCTTGCCGCGCAGCCGTGCGCGATAGGCGCGATTGGGCCGATCTACTGGCAAGCGTCGCAGCATCGCCTCAAGGTCAAGCCCCGCAGTCCCGCCAAGCGTCCAAAGGGTCGGCTCATCTTGCAATGACCCGAGCACTGTGTGCATCGCCGCGTCCTGCTCTGCGCCCGTAATCACATGCGAAGCACCGCACGTGTCGATACAATGTTTGAGACCTTCACCAGTTAGATTGGTGTTGATCAAGCTGGTGATGACGCCGACCTTCGCAAGTCCATACCAAATCGCGATATAGTCCGGCCGGTTCTCCATGAAGAGGGCAATCGTATCGCCTGCGCGAATGCCTTGAGACAGTGCCCAATGCGCTATGCTATTGGCCCTTGCGTCAAGCTCAGCATAGGTCGCGACCTGTCCCTCGAACCGAACAGCAATCCGGCGAGCATGCGCATCAACGGCTTGTTCCAAATCATCAGCAACGGTTTCGACGCGGTCCGGACCCAGCGCTTTGGTCCATTTCTGTAACCCACGAAACGTATTTATTGTTGTGTACTCACGCGAAAAGCTTTGCAGTAAACCCATCTCGGCCCCACAGTCCCCAAATTCCATCACAGTGCTGTACAGAGCTTTGCCCTGCCGCTAATTGTTCCGGCCTGGATACCCCGAGAACGTTAAAATACCCGAAAGCAAATCATGTCAGATCCTGTCGGCGACTTGTTACATTTGATGGATTTGGAGCGGCTTGAAGTCGACCTTTTCCGTGGTCAGAGCCCTGAAAACGAAACCAATCAGCGCGTCTTCGGCGGGCAGGTCATCGCGCAATCCTTGGTCGCGGCCTACCGCACCGTCGACACTGAGCAGCGCACCTGCCACTCAATGCACGCCTACTTCCTGCGGCCGGGCGACCCAAACATTCCAATCATTTATGAAGTGGATCGCTCTCGCGACGGGGGCAGCTTCACCACACGCCGCGTGATCGCCGTTCAGCACGGCAAGCAGATCTTCAATCTCGCCGCGTCGTTCCACAAGCAAGAAGATGGCTGGCATCACCAGCATGACATGCCCCCGGCGCCCGAGCCGGACACGCTGGATGATCGCATAGAGTGGCGCGAGAAATTCGCCCTCAAACTGCCAGAGCCCTATCGCCATCATTTCCTTCGCCCGCGTCCGATCGAAATCCGGGAAATTGAGCCCCTCGATCCGCTCAAGCCCGGTGTCGCTGATGACCACCATGCCAATTGGTTCCGCGTCGCCCGGCCGATTGATGAGGAACCCTGGTTGCATCACTGCTTGATGGCTTATGCGACCGATATGGCGCTGCTTGGCACCGGCAACCGCCCACATGGCGTCTCCTGGATGACGGGAGAGCTGATGTCAGCCAGCCTCGACCATGCCATTTGGTTCCACGCCCCATTGCGCTTTGATGATTGGCACCTTTACGTGATGGACAGCCCATATGCTGGCGGCGCGCGCAGCTTTAATCGTGGCAGCATCTTCTCCAAAACGGGAGAGTTGGTCGCCAGCGTCGCCCAAGAAGGCCTGATGCGCCCGGTGAAAAAGAAGCGCTAGGCTAAGCGATTCACGAAATCAAACTGAACCAATTGGTGGGGCAAAGGTGGATTGGCCGATACGCAACGCCCTTTTGGCCGCGTGAGCATGTCGGTGGCGCTGACACCGTTTGGGTGAGTGTGGTGCGCCTCTACTCTGAAGACATCCAAGTTTGACAAATCAGCACCAATGTCGTCAGTCACACTGGGGAGCAATTGCGGATCCCCTGTAGGCGTTTGCCCAAGACCGCATCCAACCCGGAAACGGGAGGATGGCTCTTGTCAGAATTCGCCGACACCCGTTCCGGCTATATCGGAACTATTTTATGCTTTTCAGATCAATAAGGGCGATAATATTTACCGCATCTCTCGTCGCCTGCGCCAGCGCCGAACCCAAATTCAACATTCGCGACGACGCGCGGCCCAGCTATTCAGACACGATCGCTGCTGATCAAATAGACGCCTTTGTCGCGGATGGCGGGGTATTGTTGGATGTCCGCCTGGCGGAGGACTTTCATTTAGACCCGAGGCTAATTCCCGGCGCGCTCCGGGTTGATCCTGAGACGGGTGCGCATTGGCAAACGCTCGACAAGGGCACCCCGATCGCGGTGTACTGCGTGAAGGGTAAATGGGTCAGCCAAAAAGTTGCTCATCATATCTCTGGTCTCGGAATTGAGACTTACTCTCTGGCAGGCGGATTGGTCGCTTATGACGCGATGGCAGAAGCGCGGGAAGAGTAGACTGGACTAAACTGGCTTCGGGCCGAGATGTTCTGCGAGCAATTGCCAGTGGCCTTCTTTCACCAAGACAGCTGTTCCACGTCCTGCGCCCGAAGCCGACTTCCCGCCAATGATTCCGCTCCAGTGAAAATCAAACATGTAGACCGCATGATGGT
>JBCAWZ010000110.1:0-3039 GCA_038534315.1 Pseudomonadota bacterium
CTCGAGATTGCCGAGATCCTGGATGAGTTGACCATAGTGTCTGCGAGCTTCATCACCCGCAGCTCCGCAAGCATGAATTTGTTCATTGTAGCTGGCACGGATCCGCATCCTTAGATTTGCATGGCGAAATGATGCGTGCCGGTTGCGTTCGCCGACATGGCGTCGCTCAATCTCGTAGGCTTTGAGCAGGTCTTGCCCCCCCCAGTCGTTCACGATCGCGCTGAGCACCCAGCCGAGTGCTGTGGCATCGCCAATGCCGGTATTCATGCCGTAACCGCCAGTCGGAATCACTTGGTGCGTGGAATCCCCAGCGAGCCAAACCCGTCCTTCTCCATAACTATCCGCTAAGCACAGACGAGGTGTCCAAGGGTTGGCGACATGAATGTCGCATTCGATTTCGCAGCCCAAGGCATCGAATAGGACCTTTTTGGGATCCCAAGTGCTTGGATCGGCTTCAGGCGGCACCGGCACATGAATGGTCCACGTGTCAACGTCGTCTTGCGCGATTAGTGACCAACCCAAAGGTGACTGAAGGTGCCAGGCGGGTCCGAATTGATTGATCCGATCAATTTCAGGTGACTTAAAATGGATCATGTAGAGGCGGCGGTCCGGCCCCGGATTTGCGGGATCCAGATCGATCGTCTCATCCGAATCTATCGTGTGGGCCCCGGGTTGGGATATGGTATGCAGGGGAATACCAAGCCCCTTACGCGCCACACTTCCCGCACCGTCACAGCCGGCCAAATACTCACAGCGTAGTGTTTTTTGTTCGCCGGTCTCACTCGATTTGATCTGAACCGTGACGCCGTCCGCGTCCTGATCAAAACCCTCAAGCGCCCAGCCAAACATCACGCTCACATGTTTGCAGTCATCTTCGAGTTTTTTCTTGAGCACGGGTTCGAGCAAAATTTGCGAAACCCGCATTCCAGGTTCTAGCGCACTTTTGCCGTCATTCTCCTTGCGAAGATTGGCGCGTTTCTCGTTGACACTCGGATAGTCGAAGCTCGCGAGTTCCCAGCCTGAAAGCCTGTCACACCAGATGACGGAGTACGGATTGTCAGGCGGCACCGCTTTTGCCCGAAGCAAGTCGACTACGCCGAGCCTCCGGAACAGCTCCATGCTGCGGCCATTTGTAATATCCATCTTCGGATGACGTGTCGTTGTCGGATTACGCTCTAAGAGGATGCAATCAACGCCATGGTGGTCGAGCTCGAGCGCGAGCGTTAGTCCTACTGGGCCGCCGCCCGCGATAATGACGGGAGCATCAGTCATGACGCTCGCCCCCAGAACTTCCATTCTCGAGTTTGGTCAACAGAAGGTCAGCAACCATCTGCGCATGACGGTCTACAATTTCTTCAGATGTTACATCAACGCCAAAAAGCTTTTGGGCTTCGGGTGCCATCGAAAACATAAACGCACCCGCGCCGATATAGATGTAATACCAGTGGCAAAATTCCGCGCTTGAGAGCTTCAAATGCGCGGATGTCAGATCCTTTAGGTCCAAGACCATCTGCCGCAAGAATTTGTCGAGGATGTATCTCAGACGCCAGCTGTCATGCTTGCCTTCTTGAGCCATCAACCGGTTGAGCTCCGGGCGTTCCGCGCTGTATCGAACAAATGTGCGAATTCGGAAGCTCAATCGCTCTCTTGGTGATAGATCGCGCTCGGTGTCCTTGCGGGCTTTTCTGTATTCATAGAGCCGTCCGAGTGTGTCTTCGACGACAGCTTTGTACATATCTTCCTTCGTGCCGAAATGATATTTCACCAATCCGCGTTGCATATTCGCCTTGGATTCGATGTCCCGAACTGTCACGCCATCATAACCCAATTCGGTGAAAAGCAGGGTGGCTGCGTTGAGCAGTTTGCCCTTGGTCACATCGCCACGCTCTTGTACGTTTCTGCGGCGCGGTTTGCGTTCTGATTGCACAATTTGATCGGTCATTTCGGTTTTCGTTTCTTGCCAAATTGAAAGATTGGAGGAATTCAGCGTTAGTGGGGAATATTCGGCCCCCATTGCACAGCCAATAATTTTTCAACCGGTTCTTTCTTGGGCGGTATTGACGACGTGAAGAGATCGCCGTCGGTATAATGCTCTACAACATTCCCGTAGGGGTCTTTCCAATAGTCGAACACCTGGCTGCCAAGGATGTGTTTGCCGACGCCCCAATGGGCTTGGTAGCCGCCAGACTTCATGTGATCATGACCCAGCATAACTTTATCCCAATTGTCGACTTCGAACGCGACATGATTCACGCCGGGCTCCCGGCCGCCGATCAAGAACAGAGTATGATGATCGGTGGGGGTGGTCCCCAAATTGCAGCGCATGAATGCGCCGACCGTATTTGATTCTTCTCCGGCAAAAATCTCATCTGAGGTAATGAAACCAAAGCGCTCCTTGTACCATGTTTCGGACACGTCAAAGTCCCGGACTTCCAGCACGCAGTGCCCAACCCGCCGAACACAGCATGGCCCCGGAGTTAGACGTACGGGTTCTTCGAACCGCGCTTTGTTTTCGGTTGTGTTCATCGGGGGACGGGGTTCGACGAGTTCCATCGGGTCTATTTTTTGACCGTAGACTGCGTCCACCAGAAGACCGTTGGGATCAACTAGCCGCACCCACTCGCCGCCACCCGGTCCATCGATCGGCATAATTTCGGAAGCGCCTTCGGTCATTGCGAGCGCTTCCAAATCGGCCCGTGAGGACATCTGGAACCCGAGACCAAGAAATTTCGGCTCTCCGAGTTCAGCAATATACAAGAAGGCACGCCCGTCTCGTCCGCGAGCGTAGAGATTCCCATCATTGGAAGACGATGCGTCCAGAACTGTCAGCCCAAAGTCTTCTAGAAAGGTCTTCTGAAGTGCAAAATCGGGTAGCTGAAAGCGCACAAACGCAACTTCTGTCGCGTGCGCTAATACGGTTGCTGGTTCCGCCATTTTTGCCTCCCTGACTGCCAGTGCCGCGCTTATAAAATCCCTGCGCGATCTTTGTCACAACGATCTCTAGCAGAATTTCGCAAGTGTGCAAATTTTTTTAACAAT
>JBCAWZ010000111.1:0-2838 GCA_038534315.1 Pseudomonadota bacterium
AGATGAGGCAGGTTTTGAAGTCTTAGGGGACGTGGCTGCCAATATTGTTGCCGCTGTGAAGCAAGGCGAACAGAAAAGCCGCGGCCGCCCCGTTATTGATCTTTCCATCGGCATTGCGATGTCGGACGGATCCGCCGCGTCGATCGCCAGACTTTACACGCAGGCGGATGCCGCCGCGTTTGCGGCAAAGGAAGCCATGGGGTCAAACGTCGTGACCTATGACGCCAAGCTGAAGAGTGCGATCCTTCGCAAGACAAATGTCGAGACCCGTTTAAGAACCGCCCTGACAAGGGGCGATATCAATATCGCATTCCAACCGCAGTTCCGCTTAAAAGGTGCTGAAATGATTGGGTTTGAAGCCCTCGCGCGTTGGTCTGATCCGAAACTCGGCATTGTTGGCCCAGATGAGTTTGTCGGTGTCGCGGAAGAGTCTGCTCTGATCCATGATTTCGATCGCATGATCGCGCGAAAGTCACTGAAATCAGCAGCGCTTTGGCTCGCCAAAAATCAAACGATTTCGATCAATGTCTCAGGGCACACGGTTGTCTCAGCCGATTATTGCAGATTCCTGATCCAGGAAATCGCCAATTCGGGTTTGTCACCCCAGCAAGTCGAAATCGAAATCACGGAAACGGCGCTGATCGAGAATTGGGAAACATGCCGGCGCAATATCGATCGTATGCGCAAAGAGGGTATTCGGATCGTCTTGGACGATTTTGGTATCGGCTATTCTTCGCTGAGTTATCTTTCGCAATTCCCCGTTCAGAAGATCAAGTTCGACCGGACCTTTTTGCTACAGTGTCGCTCGGCATCGAACACCAAAGTGATGCATACAATTGTGCAATTGGCCAAAGTGCTCGATGTGGAGGTGATTGCCGAAGGCGTCGAAACCAATCGCCACGTCGCTTTGCTCAAACACATTGGCTGTCCCTACGCTCAGGGTTATCTGTTCGCCAAGCCGATCGCTGCCACCAAAATGCATGAGTTCTTTAGGTCTCGAGCGGTCAAAACACTGTTAGATGCGTCTGATACAGGCACGTTCGAACCGATCGAGAACATGGTCGCTTAGCGCGGATCTGGCTGTTTCGACAGATCAACAAAAAGCTGATCATTTCACCCGATACGACATGCCGATCGTTCGCGGCGCCGTGTTTTGAAAGCCATACTGCGCGTAGAGCTGATCGGCGGGAACATCGGCCAGCAGGCTAACATAGGTTGAGGCGGGCAACTGCTCATCAACATAGGTCATAAGCGCCGACATGATGGCTTTGCCGAGACCTTTTCCCTGATGATCGGGATCGACCGCAATATCGACGATTTGCACGAAACAGCCGCCATCACCAATCACGCGACCCATTCCGACTGTCTCTCCGTTGCAAACCACACAGATCGAATGGAGCGCGCCCTGCAAGCCAATCTGTGCGGCCTCGGCCGCAAATGGGCTTAATCCCGTGATCTCTCTCAGCCGAAGATAAACGTCTATGGCTGGCGTCTGAGCGACAATAGAGTAGCTTGGGTCGGTCATCGCGTGCACCTTGTTTCCGGCAGAGTTCAGTTTCTGCCTTTAACAAGCGGGCCGACAAGACACAAAGACCGAAACGGCAGGGAGGAAGATCATGGCACTTACAGGACTGACACCAGAAGACTTCGAAAAGATCGCGGTCGGCATAGACCGGCCAGAAGACGTCGTGGTCGGCAAGGATGGCCGTGTGTTTGCCTCTGACCACCAATCCAGCGTGGCGGAGATCTTCCCAGATGGCAGCTTCAAAAGGATGGGGCCAAAGGGCGGCGCGCCGAATGGCATCAATATGGATGCCCAGGGTCGCGTGATCATTTCCAATTTCGGCATCTATGATCAGGAACCGGGTCCGTTGGAACGGTTCGATCCGGCGAATGGCGGCCATGAAACCCTGGTCGCAGAGATAGATGGCAAGACGCTGTCGTCGTGCAATTATCCGATCGTCGCACGGGACGGCACGATCTGGTGCACGCATTCCACTTGGGCGCCGACCTGGCCGGAAGCGCTGGATGGGCGGGCCGATGGTTTTGTCTTCGCTTATTTGCCCGATGGTACAGTCAAGGTCGCTGCGACAGGTCTAAAGTTCGCCAATGGCTGCTGCCTCGATGCCGATGAGCGCCACATCTACGTCAATCAGACAAGCGGCGCCAATGTATTGCGCTATGAAATCACCGGCGCTGGCGAATTGGGGCCCGCTGAAGCGTATGGCCCGGAGCTTGGGCCGCTGCTCACCGGCGAGGTCAATCCTGACAATCCTGCACCGCCGGAAGTGATGCAGCACCTTGGCTACACGGATGGCAATGGCTTCGACGTCGAAGGTAATCTCTGGGTGACGCTGCCAGCTGCCAACAAGATCGTCGCCATAACGCCAAGCCGAGACGTCATCACGGTTGTGCATGATCCGGCCGGCGGGATCGTCAATCATCCGACCAATGTGACCTGGGGCGGCGCTGACATGATGGATCTCTATGTCGGCTCGATCCGCGCCGACTATGTCTTGAAAGCGAGATCACCCGTCGCGGGCATGAAACTGATCCATCAGCGGTGATGGCCCGGTGTCCAGCCTGTCTGAGCAAGGTGCGCTTCGGCAAAGGCCAGCGGGCTATCTTCCAATGCGGTGCCGAGCGTATCATTCCAACGGTTGAGAAATCCGAAGAGTGAAATCACGCCGACCATTTCCACGATGTCATCATCGCTGAAATGGGCCCGCAGCGCGTTGTAATGCGCCTCTGTCACCTCGTTCGGCACGCGCCCTGCTGCCTGCGCAAAGTTCAGCGCAGCACGCTCTGCATCTGAAAAAAGCGGACTTGTTTCAAACG
>JBCAWZ010000112.1:0-2303 GCA_038534315.1 Pseudomonadota bacterium
GGAAGCGATGCGACCTGACTGACAGCCAATTTACGAGGCCAGGCGCGCGTTTCGCTGCTCCAAATCCGTATGAGGATCAGCTGACTGATCGCCATGCTGCGATGCAAGGTATCCCGCAACGCGAATACGACACTTTAAGGAAGGCACTCATAGACGAGCTTTCAAAGTAGAAGGTAGAAGCGGACGTTAGCGCAACCGCAGCGAAAGCCCGCTTCGTCCCGCAACCATTCCACCCGAGGGGTCGAAACGCAAAATTTACCTGAAGGTTTAAGTCTGCTGTTGCGTTGCAACGTTGACGCTTACTGCGGTTGGTTCAAATGAGCTGCGACAGAGGATCGGATAATCTGTTCCATTTCATTTTGCTCAATCATGGGCAATGTGGTCAGGCCTTGTGTTGTTGCCCAAAGCGCCTTTGCAATGGTCGAAATCTCTGCGGCACCCACCGTTATAGGAACGGCCCGAGTGAGCATCTCTTCCAACAAGCCGAATGCGTGATAAGCGCTTTTTCTGAAGTGCGCATCGTTGGGGTTGATCAGGTCAAGACGGAACATAACGCTGGCATATCCCGGTTCCGTCGTTCGCATCTCGAAATAGGCAAGGCACATAGCGAGGACTGCGTCCTGCGGAGGCTCCGCTGACGAGGCCGCCACGTCCATTTGGAGCGCTAGCTTTTCGAACGCCCTTGTTGCTATGGCTGTCAGAAGTCCTCTCGCATTGCCAAAGTGATGCGATGGGGCGGCGACGGTTACACCTGTGCGCTTTGCAAGCGTCCTCAAACTGAAAGCATCCGTTCCCCCCTCGGCCAGAAGCCTTGCACCTTCTTCAATCAGGGCGTCAGGCAGGTTGCCGTGATGATAGGTGGCTTTCGTTTGCGGGTCTTGCGGCATGCAAGGCACTCAACCACAGGTGTTAGCTTGACTCAATCTAAACAGCGTTTAGAAGTACATCTTAACATCGTTTAGATATGTGAAGGCTTCCCATGAGACGCGCATTCCAGATCACGCTCCTGTTTGTCGCTTTCATTCCATTTCTTATGGGTGCCATGTCGCTGATCCAAGGTGCGGAACGCTTGGTTCCGGCAGACCTCGTTACGACCGAACTTGATGGTCAGGTGCGGTTTTGGGGCATCCGCTCCATGCTGCCGTTCTTTTTGGCAATCTGGATCGTGATGAATATGGAAAGAGCATTTACAATTCTGGTCATCGTCCTCGGCGCCACCGCAGCGGGCGGCCTCGCACGTGTGGCGGCTGCCCTCAAATATGGCGCCCCCGAGCCAGCCTTGATGGGCATCATTGCTTTTGAACTTGCGACACTGCTGTTCATCCCTTGGTACAAACGCGTCGTTCAACAAGGTCGGGCACACCATCTTACGGAACCGACCGGCTGATCGCCGCGACAAAGCGGCCATTGGCAATACTCTGGCTGACGGAAGGTTTGTCCGCACTGCGTGAATTGCCCGGCCGTGATCTTCGCAAGCGCCGCGAATGACTGTTGCCGGGGACGCGGTTGCAGCATTCCGAGGTAGTCGCGGAGGTCCGGTCTGGGCCGTCCTCCAAGGTGGAGCAATAGCCACGAGGTGCAGATGCCGCATTGCCTCCGATGGCCGCGAAGGAGCCCAGAGTGCCTGATGCTGCGCGGCCTATATGGGACGCTCTGCTATAATGTCCCCATCGTCTCTATACCCGACCTCTTTGAATCCAAATCTGGCGTAGAGCTTCTTCGCGGCGGTATTTTTTGAACCGTAGTAGATGTCCACCAACTTGCACCGGTTGTGCGATCTTATTTCTTCAAGAACCAAGCTCATGGCGGTCTTGCCGATCCCTTTGTTCTGTTGGCTTCGATCAATCATAAAACGCCAAATCGTGCACTCGTCTTGGTCGAAATCGCCGATTTCACCGAACTGGTACATTAAGAATCCAACAACTCGTCCGTCTAGACAGATGGCTCTCGGGTGAAAGGTTTCAGACAATGTCGACTCGGCGATCGAGAAGACGTTCGAAGGCAGATTGCTTTCTTGAGAGGTCTCCAATTCCAGTTCGATGACGTCGTCGAAAGTGTCTCTGGAGATTGCCATCAGGGTTACGTTCAACAGTGTGCACTCCGGCGTTCGTTTGACGCGATCTGCATTGGGCTGTGTTGCACACTACCTGACAAAACCTGACGTCCGCAAACTGATCTGGAAGGTCAGCAAAGTCCCGTTTGCAGTCATCGATGCCGCTTGCGGCGAAGGTCTCCTTCGGAGCCCAATTTGACCGATGCTGCAGAATGTTCGAAGGTCCACAATGTGCAATCTAGCTTTGGAG
>JBCAWZ010000113.1:0-2011 GCA_038534315.1 Pseudomonadota bacterium
ATCGATCGTGCTTTCAGAGCAGGAAGGATCGAGTGCTGTAACGATCGATACTGACAATGCCTTCAGCAATGCCGGTGAGATCACCATCAATGATAGCAACGACGCAACCGGCGTTCGCATAACCGCTAATCGAACAAGCGATCTCAGCCACGATGGCGTCATCTCCGTTGTTGAGGACTACACGCGAGAGGATGATGACGAAGATGATGATCTGGACGGCCCCCTCGCTATTGGAAGCGGACGCACCGGAATTGCATTCGAATCCGGCGGAACCCATACCGGGAATCTGACAACCGGAACGAGCTCGTCAATTCTGGTTGAGGGCAATCAGTCAGTCGGCGTAGACTTTGCGTCCTTTCTAGACGGCAATGCTAGTCTAGACGGCGTTGTAACTGTCACAGGAGATGGCGCCAAAGGTGTCGTTTTCGAACAAGGCGCGAGCGGCAATGTTTTGTTGAGCGGTACTGTTGCGACAACTGGACAAGACGCTGTTGCAGTCGAAATAATAGGCGACATTGGCGGCGCATTGACCGTCGAGTCTGCATTGCAATCAACGGGCTTCACAAGCACCGTGCTGACCAATTACGTTTCGTTCGGCCAAACAGACGAAGACACACTTCCCTTAGAAGAACGCTTGGATGCCGAAGCGCTATTGCCCAATTCCGCAGGTATGATCGTGTCCGGTAGCGTCGCAAATGGGCTGCTGATCAACGGCTCAGTTGATGACTTTGTCAGCCAAGATGATTTGGATGACGAAACCAAAGACACAATAGAGGACTTCGACGAGAATCGCGAATTCGGCTCGATCAGCAGTTTCGGACCGGGACCGGCGCTTCTTATTACGCCAGGCACCTCGGGCGGGGACCTGACGTTTGGAACTGTCGTCGAAACGGTCAGGGACACACTCGATGATGATGAAGACGAGGATACGAGCGAAACCCTCGCAGTGTTCGACTATGAATTCGGCTTGATAAATCGCGGTACGATCTCGGCTGACGGGCAGAATGTCGGTTTTGCCGCAGAGGCCATACGTATTGAAGGTGATCTTGGCACCGGGCGCGCCGTCAACATTAGTGGCGGCATCCAGAATACGGGGTCCATTCAGGCCACCGCTTTTGAAGCAGATGCCACTGCACTCTCACTGCAGGAAGGCGTAGAGCTGACCCGATTGCAAAATGATGGCAGCATCAGCGCGACAACATTTACAGTCGACCAGCACAGTTCGATTGCTGTCGATATCGCCCAAAATGTCGGAATCTCCACGATAACGAATACGGGTACAATCGGCGCAGAAACAGTCGGCGAAAGCGGCAATTCAACCGCAATACTCGACCGCGGCGGTCAGCTTTCGGCAATCACCAATAACGGCACGATTTCCGCAACCTTGTCGGCTACTGCCCAAACGGTCGAGACTCCTGGTGAACAGATTGCGATAGACTTGAGCAATCACGGAACGGGCATGGATGTTCAATTTGTGCAGCAACGGCAAACTGCGACCGATGATACCAATTTTGACGATGTGATTGACGAAAATGATGTTCGCACCCCATTTATCGCCGGTGATATTATTTTTGGGGCCGGAAATGAGGCCGTCGACATTTTGGCGGGGAGTGTTACCGGCGACATAGATTTCGGCTCAGGTAATGCCAATCTAATGATGGATGACGCCAGCCTGGTAGGGAACATCGCTGTCCAAAATGGCATTCAAGATTTCGTTTTCGCATCCTCCGATGTTAGCGGCGTTTTGCGATTTACAGACTCATCCGGGATCGTGTCTTTCGGTTCTGATTCAACCTTCGTTGGGACGATCGAAGCCGAAAATTCGGCAGTTGGACTTTCGGTAACCGACTCGCAAGTCCAATTCGATGTGGGAAGTCAGGCGAACCTCGCCTCGCTTAATGTGTCTGGGACTTCTGATCTGATCTTTACTATTGACCCGTTTGAGCCGACTGGCGCAACGATCGACGTCTCCGGAACAGCGCAAATCGACGAGGGTGTCACCATAACGCCG
>JBCAWZ010000114.1:0-1304 GCA_038534315.1 Pseudomonadota bacterium
CTGGCCCTAGGTTTTCTGGGCACCGCGCAACCGGCACAAGCGCAGGAAAAATACATTTCCGAGATCATCATGGTTGGCACGAATTTTTGCCCACGCGGCACGATGCCGGCAAATGGTCAGTTGCTGCAGGTATCAGAGCATACCGCGCTCTTTTCGCTACTTGGCACAATGTATGGCGGAGACGGCCGAACAACATTTGCCCTACCTGATTTGCGAGACAGGACCCCGGTGCATGCGACAGAGCGTCCGGGCGTCGTAAAAGATGCGCCACCGCCGCCGCCCCCCGCGCCCGTAGCACCAATGCCGCCTGTAATGGAAAGCGACGCGCCAAGTCCGGAGGTTGAACCCGCCCCTCAACACAGCGCCGGAACGCTCAGCGTCAATTATTGTGTGGTCATCTACGGCTTGTTTCCGTCCCGCAACTAGACTTAGGCGCTGCCGGCTCTGGATCGGTTGAGCTGTTAGGAGGGCGAAAATGTCGCGCCTTGCCCGTCATCTGTTTGGCTGCGGTGTTCGTATGACGTTCTGATAACAGAAATTTTTGGAGCCCATTCGCCATGAGAACCGACCGAGACACAGTATCTGCCTTGTTTGCGCCAGAACCTAAGCCAGGCAAAAAAGCCCCCCTCTTCACCGTCTGGGTGGATTTGCTGTTTGGCGGACTTGGCCAGACCGAACCACACGTCGAAACGGTAACCATCACGCGCGACGCTTACGAAGAGCTTCAGACCGGACCGAAACCAGCGTCGCCCGAGACCAAAACGAAAGAAATGGTCGACGCTTAAAGTCGGCCTCACACCGCCCGAATGGCCAGCCCGCTAGGAAGATGACCCCAATGACCTCACCTGACATGAACCTCGACGAAGCACCTTTGACCGACGACAAATCCTGTTTGCTTGTCGATGATGACAACGTTTTCGCCCAACGGTTTGCGAAGGCCTTGCTCGAGCAAGGTTTGATCGTTTCCGTGGCAACCTCCGTTGCAGATGCGCTTGATATCGTGACGTACAATCCTCCACGTTATGCCGTGATTGATCTCAACATTGCCGGTGAGTCGGGTCTCCAAGTCATAGAAGCGTTGAAACAAAAGCGGCCAGAAGCTCGGTCGATCATTCTAACGGGGTACGGCAATTTGCCGAATGCGGTCGCGGCGGCCAAAACTGGCGCCAATCACTTCCTGCCCAAACCCGCAACGGTGGAGGAAGTTGTTCGGGCGCTGCGGGCAACCGAGAGCACAACAGATGCTGCATCGCTGTCTTTTGAATCGGGCGATGAAGTGCGCCTAAAGCACATTCATTCGGTTT
>JBCAWZ010000115.1:0-772 GCA_038534315.1 Pseudomonadota bacterium
ACACGCCAGAAACCGAAAGGTTCATGGCCAATTGGATCGTGAGATTTTAACAAGGATATGACCATGACAAAGATAACAACTGTACTCACCGCAATGGCGCTCACATTCGCAGCACCGATCGCGGTCGCCCAAACGGAAACAGCTGAGACCGCAATGCGCGAAGCCACGATGCTCACAGTCAATGTGAAAGGCATGGTTTGCGACTTCTGCGCCCGCGCCGTGACCAAGGTGTTTGGTAAGGAGGACGCCGTCGACGGCGTTCACGTGGATCTCGACAAAGGCGAAATTCATGTTGGCTTGAAGCCCGGCATGAACCTCAGCGATGAGGATGTGGAGCAGCTCGTCAAGAAGTCTGGCTATGCCATGGTTTCTGTCGAGCGTGAGGTCTTATGAGTAGCCTAGAAGGTGAGATCAAACCGCCAAGCGTGCTGCCCGCTACGCTGGCGCTGTTTACGTCGGTCTCAACATTGATTTGCTGTGCGCTTCCCGCATTGCTTGTCAGCATCGGGATGGGTGCGGTCATGGCCGGATTGATCGAAACGGTTCCGGGCATCACATGGATGGGTGCCAATAAGCCGATTGTCTTCACGGTTGCCGGATTGGTCCTTGCCGCGTCTGGCGCATGGCAGTGGCATGCGAGGACGCTTCCATGTCCGGCGGATCCAGCCAAGGCAAAGGCATGCGCCCGTTTGCGGCGTATAAGTTGGGTGCTCTGGTGGATCGGTGTGGGGGCGTTCGTGGTCGGCGCATTCTTCGCGTTCTTCGCGGTGTT
>JBCAWZ010000116.1:0-735 GCA_038534315.1 Pseudomonadota bacterium
GGGCTACGGCCAATGGGGCCAAAAGATGCAAACCGATATCCATGATGGCGTGCGCGGCCTGATTTCCCTTGGTTGGGAAACCAAATAGCCGCGACTGGCAAAGTACTGTGCCATCCAATCAAATTTCAGAGTATCTAAACTGTGCGGCCCACCATGCGGGAGAACGATCAGAGGAATGTTCTCTTCGGCAGTTCCTGCGGGCCAAGTCACAATTGCGGGTATCTTCAATCCATCAGAGGCGAGGTATTCGAGCGTTTGAGTCTGGCCGATCCATTCAGGCGCGACCTCATACCCTTTTGCGATCATGGAGAGCGACCCGGTTTCCACTTTGAACAAATAGTAGCTTCCGGTCTCACCACTGCCCGACACCTTCAAAACGAAGCGACTAAGATCCCGGCTCCAATCGAGGATTTCTAAGTTAAACCCATCCATCTTGCTCTTGAGCGTCTCAAATGCCGCGTCGATCTGTTCGTCGAAAAACTCGTAATCCTTTTCCAAGCCGGCGAATTCGACCGCGAAGATACGTCGATTGTCATCTCCAAGAACGCGTTCTATGTCACGGCCTTCGCGTTCAACGATGACGGTCGGTGCGCCCCCACCCAAAGGAAGGCTATAAAGGACACGTTCATCCAATTCCGCATTCATTCCCGTCAAAATGACGGCATCTTGATCTAGATTCATGCCTTGGACGGAGAAAGGAATTCCGCCGACAAACCTCGCATCATTCGGGTCATG
>JBCAWZ010000117.1:0-662 GCA_038534315.1 Pseudomonadota bacterium
AGCTCAGTTGGTAGAGCATCTCGTTTACACCGAGAGGGTCAGCGGTTCGAGCCCGTTACCGCCCACCAGTCTTTTCAGGGGGTTAGCGCATATTCGAGCGTGACCCTCCCTCTCAGTTTACACCTTGGTTTACAGGTTCTGTTCCTGTTCTGTGTCGAAACGGCTTGATCAGAACCTATTAACCGACGGTATACTTGGCCATTGATTCGCGCGTCGTGGGTGGGGTTTGGTCATGAAGTCAATCTTGAAATCGATTAGAGATGAGTTTCAGCGCTCGCCAATCGGAACGCTTGGCGCAATCGCTGCCGTATTGGCCTTGTTTGTTGCTAACCCAGAAATTCTCAACGTTACGAACACTGCGACAGCCGAAGCCGATCCCACGGTGCGTAATTCCGCTGGCCTTATCACTTGGATACTTTTGTACGTTGCCGTTTGCTATCTGTTTGCGAAGTGGGGGAGCGTGGTGATTCGCCAGAGGTACTCCACGGGATTTTTGACCTATCCTGTTTTCAGCGTGATAGTTGTCACTCTGGGTGTGTATCTGGCGTCCGTATACCTTGGCGGTTTTCCATTGTTGGAAAAAGTACACCCAACAGGCGGCAATGTTTCTCATAGCTGGGTTGGATTAGGGACACCTGCGTTTTGCTTCATTCTGGTATCAG
>JBCAWZ010000118.1:0-583 GCA_038534315.1 Pseudomonadota bacterium
CCAATTCATTCCGCGACAGGTCGGGCGCTAGTCTATGACAGGCTTCCTCGAGACCCAGCCCAACGACTTGCCGAACTTCGTCAAAGCTGGGCGCCGGAAGTGTGTGTTTCTGGAAGCTATCCACCATTGCGCCGTGAATGATTTCTCGGCTGTCGATTAGGGTGCCATCGAGATCAAAGATTACGAGCTTAAGCGTCATTGCGCCGCCATATCGGTTTGCAATGTCTTTTTCCAGGGCTGAGATACCGGTGCTTAAGGATAAAGCCGCGCTGTGTCCCAATTGCCATCTCGCAATACAAAGGAAAGCCGATCGTGCGTTCTGAACTTCTGGTCCTGCCAGAACTCGATTTCTATCGGGGACATATGATATCCTCCCCAATGCGAAGGGCGAGGAATGTCGGCAGGGTTTGCATAGGAGTCCGCGACCTGTTTCATCTCCGCCTCAAACGCGTCGCGATTGGCGAGCGGTCGCGATTGGCGTGATGCAATCGCTGCGATCCGACTCTCTGCGGCTCGTTGATTGAAGTAGGCGTCCGAAACGCTATCGGCCGCCTTTTCGACCAGGCCGCGTAACCTGACTTGC
>JBCAWZ010000119.1:0-514 GCA_038534315.1 Pseudomonadota bacterium
CGCGAGTAGGACTCGAACCTACGACCGGGCGATTAACAGTCGCCTGCTCTACCAACTGAGCTATCGCGGACCAGCAAGAAGATCGGCTTAATACCAGCCCGAAGTCACCTGTCAAACCTATGACTGTACGGTGGATAAAAAAAGGGCGGGAGCGCCGCTCCCGCCGAGGCGTTGGGTGATGGTGGGTGTCTCCAATAGAAGACGGATTAACCAATGCCCCGGAATGGTTAATCTTGTTTCCTGACAGAAACCGGCGAACTTTCGCAAATCGGTTTACGTCGCATTAACCATTCCGGGGCATTGGTTAATCCGTCTTCTATTGGAGACACCCACCATCACCCAACGCCTCGGCGGGAGCGGCGCTCCCGCCCTTTTTTTATCCACCGTACAGTCATAGGTTTGACAGGTGACTTCGGGCTGGTATTAAGCCGATCTTCTTGCTGGTCCGCGATAGCTCAGTTGGTAGAGCAGGCGACTGTTAATCGCCCGGTCGTAGGTTCGAGTCCTACTCGCG